>NZ_JBIOSI010000002.1:0-931470 GCF_051714685.1 Enterococcus sp. AZ103
CCTTAATTATCTTAGTCATCTTAGTGATCTTTGTTTTAATCAATTTAATTTTTTTTCCAGGAATGGCGCTGTTTAATCGCTTGACGGATAAAAATAAAACCAATACATTGTCCAATGAAAAACTAATTTTGGCCCGTTGTACCCAGAGGATTCGTCCTGAAAAATTAGGAGAAATTCAAGTAATTGATAGCGGCAATATTTTTCCTGCTCAGCTTTATCAGCAAACAGAATCAATTGAAGTAGGAGAAACGGTTTTAATTATTCAGATTGTTGATGGCATTGCCAGTGTTGCTACTTATCAAGTAGATTTTTAAAGAATAGCAAAAGAAGCCATTTTCCCTCACTAGGAAAATGGCTTCTTTTTATCGATTGGGAAAGTGTAGTTCAAAGGTGGTCCCTTGATTTAGTTCACTGACAACAGTTACCGTTCCATTGTGGAGCTTCATTAATTGTTGGACGATTGATAAACCTAAACCAGATTCTGCGTACTTTTTATTGGTACGAGAAGGGTCAACTTTATAATATCGTTCCCAAATATTTTTGATTTGTTCAGGATCCATGCCAATACCGGTATCAGAAATTTTAATTACTGTACCTTGGTCATCCTGACTAGCTTGAATCATAATTTTTCCATCATGGGTAAATTGAATCGCATTTTGTACAATATTAACAACGATTTGGGTAAAGCGATCGTAGTCTGCAGTGATATGGACTTTTTCAGGAGCTTCCAAAATCAACTGATCCCCCTCATCGGCTGCTTTATTTTCCATTTGAGTAACAATATCTTTTAAAGCATCCGTCGCGTTAAACTCTTGTAAATTAATCTTGATTTGGTTGGCACGAATACTTTCGTAATCTAAATTTTCTTTAATTAAACGAATCATGCGGTCAGTTTCTTTTTCCATTAAATTAATGGCATTTTTCTTTTGGGCGGCAGGTATAGCGTCGTATCTCATACCTTCTAGTAAGCCCTTGATTGTAGTAAGAGGCGTCTTCATCTCGTGGGAAGCATCTGCCATAAATTGTTTGCGTAATTCTTCCTGGCGATCAATTTCTTCACTGGATTCTTTTAAAGAAACTGCCATATCGTTAAAGGAGTGTCCCAATTGACTGAATTCATCTTGACTATTATTTGCTGCTAACTGAACATCAAAATCTCCAGCGGCAATTTTTTTCGTGGCGTCATTAAATATTTTAACTTTTTTTGCTTGTCGTTGAGCTAAAAAGTAACTGATGATTAAAGCAATAACAGCGGATACGATAAATCCTTTTCCTAAATCAGCAAACATGGCATTAGCGTTGTCATGAATCATTTTAGCATTTTGAGAAATCACTAAAATACCTAGAAATTCCCCAGTATCAACTTGATATAATCCTCTTAAAACATAAGCAGTCGAGACATTTTGATTGTTTAAATCGTAATTTAAAGTTTTACGAATTTCGCTTCGGTTTTTTACCATTTTAAATTCTTTTTTGGTGACTAATTTATTCAAAAGAGTTTGGTTAATTTCGGGATATTCAGCTTCATTATCAGCATTGATAAAAGCAAATTCGACATTTTGTGATTTTAAAACGTCTTCAGTATAAGAAATCCGATTGATTAACTGTTCGCTGACACTGCCACTATTAAAGTAGGGATTTGTCTGGAAACTGGCTGGTGGATCGGCAATTGTCTCAGCGTAGTGACTGAGCTGACTATAATTATTTTGTTCCAACGTTCGTCTAGTAAATTGAGAAAAGGTTAGACCAATGATTGAAATGATGGCTAAAGTTAAAATAAAAAAAGCCAGCATTAACTGATATAAGTATTTCATTCTTTGCACCTCAGATAGAGTAGAACCTAATTATATTATGTATTATAAAACACGAATATGTGGAAAATGTGAAGAAAGATAGGGAAGTGATTGAAATCACTGGAAAAATCGACAAAATTGCTTATGCCTCTTTTCACAAGCAGTATTTTTTTGTTAGAATAAAAGTTAAGCAGTAAATTTGTAAAAATGAAAAGGAGACTCACCATGTCACAACTACCAAAATGTCCAGAATGTGGTTCAGAATATACTTATGAGGACCGTGGCTTATTTGTTTGCCCAGAATGTGGACATGAATGGAACGAATCAGCCGAAGTTGCCACAGAAGGAGTTATCGCTAAAGATGCTAATGCAAATTTATTGGCAGAAGGCGATAGTGTTACAGTAATCAAAGATTTAAAAGTAAAAGGCGCCAGCAATCCAATTAAACAAGGCACTAAAGTAAAAAATATCCGATTGGTTGAAGGCGATCATAATATTGATTGCAAAGTTGACGGCTTTGGACCTATGAAATTAAAATCTGAGTTCGTTAAGAAGCTTTAATTAAAAAACTCCTTGAGTAACGGTTGTCCGTAACTTCAAGGAGTTTTCTATTTATTGATTTTTGACTTGATAATACTCAAAATCAGCGAAAGATTGATGTTGATTGGCATCAACACTACCTAAGAAATTAAACAAAGCTGTAAAGCCACCAATTTCTCCAGGTTCACCGTTGACACCTTCATCAGAAAGATATTTCACGTCAATTTTTTGCAATAAAGTTGTCCAATGATCTGTCTCATAAAGTTTATATAAAATATCAGCATAGCCGTGATTGTAAACAATTTTTAAGTTAGCAGCATGATTTGGAACTTCAACACGATGATTAACATACTCAATTCTCGTGCCTAATTTAGCTTGTAGAACCGTTAAAATAGTAGCATTTTTTTCTTCTGAATAAGTTAAATGCACATATAACCAATTATTTGAATCATAATATAGACCTAAACCAGCTGTTTCAGAATAATGGACCGGTTGAAAGACAACTTTTGTATCGACTTCATAATCGAAAGAAGTTGCGCGAGTTGCTAAAATTGCTGGATTATTTTGAGAGAAGAAAGAATTTTCTCCATGGATTCTTAAATAACCAGGACGTTCAGTCGTGTTGGCCCACTTAACTGTTTGTTCACGATAAGGCGTCATGAATTTTTTTGTAAAAGCTTCTTTTGAAAAGTCGTCATAAATATCAAAATTACCAATTGTTTCGGCATCGTTATCTTTCATGCCTTCAACTTCCATTTTCGCTAAATTAGAACCGTCAGCCATTTCTAGCCAGCCATCAGCTGTCCAAGTCATTTTTTGTAATGAAGTTTCACGACCTAAAGGATTTAATAATTCTCCTGAAAGTGGACGCGACATCAAATGTGCAATGTAAAATTCACCAGTGTGGGTTTCAACTAAAGAACCATGACCAGCTTTTTGCATTAAAGAATTGGGATTATACATTTCAAAATGACCAGCGTCGGGATCACCTAATGAAAATAAATGATTTGGTGATGAAGTAATGATTGGTTCACCTGATGGATGTGGCTCGTAAGGACCAAAAACATTTTTGGAACGACCAATCTCAACATCATGACCATAACCTGTACCACCTGCCGCGATTAATAAATAATAATAATCATCATGTTGATAAATCTGCGGAGCTTCGGCACATCCACGAGTTGTAAAACCATGGGTTACCCGATGCCATTCACCGATAATGCCACCTTTTTTTAAATCAACTTCCGCAATTACAATATGACCGGGTGCTTGGTAACCTTGTCGCGTTTCCCATTCTAAAATCGCTACATATTTTTTTCCATCTTTATCATGATAAATGGCTGGGTCAAAACCAATTGAAGTTAAATAAATCGGTTCAGACCAAGGACCACGGATATCATCTGCCCACATAGCATAAGAATCAGAATTAAATTCTCGACCGGCCATATTTAACATATGGGAATAGGCTAACCAATATTTCTTTGTTTCAGGATCATAAGATAAATGAGGTGCCCAAACGCCTGCTGGTGTATTGGTTCCTCGAAGATTGACTTCGCCATTTTCTAAAGCATAGCCAATTAGTTCCCAGTTGGCTAAATCTTTGGATTCAAAAATTTGAACGGCTGGATTCCAGTGAAAAGTTGATGTAGCAATATAATAAGTTTCTTCAACGCGAATAATGGATGGATCTGGCGCCATGCCAGGAATAATTGGGTTTTTAATTGTCATGGTAAAATTCCTTTCTATTGTCGAAATCTTTGATAACGTTTGCATGCAATGTTAAAAAATAGTTTTGAAATCGATTTCTTGCGATGGCTTTATGATAAAAGAAAAAAAGTGTATAATAAATATCAAAATAGATTGAAAAATTACCATTTTTCGTATTTATAAAGGTGATGAAATTGAATGAGAGACCAGAATGGTTAGAAGAAATCGTTAATTTACCTGATGTAAATGCCAATATAAAATCTTTTGGCGGTCATAAGCAGTGGGTCCCTAATGGTTGGAAAGCTGAACCGGAAACTCACTTTGCTTTTGAAATAATGTTGATTATTAGTGGCGTGCAAGAAACAATTTTTGATGGAATAACTTATCAGTTTGAAGAAAATGATATCGCCTTGATTACACCTGGCTTGCGGCATGAGAATTCTTGTATCTCAGAAGATGGAATGGAATATTTTTGTGTTCATTTTGATATTGATGATCCAGAAATTCAGCAGCAGTTATTGATGTATTGCCCGACTCAATTTCAACGAGAAAACCCCCAGTATGAAAAGATTGCAACCATTTTATTGGAATATGTAAGCTTGTTAAATCAAACAGCATTTACCATTAAAAAAAAATTACGAGTCGAAATACTTTTATTAAATTTAGTCAATAGTCTATTGGAATATGCTGAAGCTGAGCAAGTCAAAATTGATCATTCAGATAATAATTCTTTGATCCTAGCAAAAAGTATCGCCGAAAATATTCAGAGAAATTTCCGCACATTTACCGAGTATCCTACAGAAGAGAACCGTTACTTGTTGACGATGGACTATGTAGCCGAAGCTTTAATTATCAGTAAGAGCAGTATGCTGAAAAGCTTCAAAAAGGTTTACGGCATGAGTCCAAAACAATATTTGGATCAGCTGAAATACAACGAAGCAAAATTTTTACTACATCAACCAAAATTATCTGTTCATGAAATTGCCGAAATTATTGGCTACCAGAATGCTTCACATTTTACCCGCCAATTTAAAACTTGGAGTGGTATGTCACCAAAGGATTATCGAAAAGTTACCGAAAATTAATTTAGAAAGCCAGAAATGCTTGATATTTCTGGCTTTCTTTTTGTTTATCAGTGTTTAAATACGAAAAATGGTAATTTTTTGCTTCATTTTGATATAGATTGTCACAAGAAAATTTTTTATGATTAGTCCAAGAAATCGGTTACATCTTGCAACATGTTTTTGCTGGCCAGAAAAGATGAACTGAGTTGATTATTCTAGCGTTTTGAAAGCGTATTAAGAAAAGAGGAAATTACATGACTTACTTTGAAAAAATCGAAAAAATTAAATATGAAGGACCAAAAACCAAAAATCCTTTTGCATTTCGCCATTATAATCCAGAGGAAATCATTGCTGGTAAATCTATGAAAGAACATTTACGTTTTTCAATTGCTTACTGGCATACGATGACTCAAGATGGTTCAGATCCATTTGGTAATCCAGTCAATCAAAGAACTTGGTTTGGTGAAACACCAATGGAAACTGCTAAAAATCGAGTAGAAGCTTTCTTTGAAATTTGTGAAAAACTAGGTGCGGAATATTTTTGTTTCCATGATGTTGATATTGCACCTGAAGGTGATTCATTAGCTGAATTTTTTGAAAATCTGGATGAAATTACTGACTTGATTAAAGAAAAAATGGATCAAACAGGGATTAAACTTTTATGGAACACTGCCAATATGTTTTCAAATCCTCGTTACGTTAACGGTGCAGCATCAACTAATCATGCGGACGTATATGCTTTCGCAGCGGCACAAGTCAAAAAGGGTTTGGATCTTTCTAAAAAATTAGGTGGAGAAAATTATGTCTTTTGGGGTGGTCGGGAAGGATATGAAACGTTATTAAATACCGATATGGGTTTTGAGCAAGATAATATTGCGCGTTTCTTTAAAATGGCGATTGCTTACGGCGAAAAGATCGGTCATAAACCACAATTTTTATTAGAACCAAAACCAAAAGAACCATCAAAACATCAATATGATTTTGATGCTGCAACTGCGATGGCTTTTATCCAAAAATATAATTTAACTGGTAATTTTAAATTAAATTTAGAAGCCAATCATGCGACATTAGCCGGTCACACTTTCGAACATGAAATTGCTGTCGCACGAACTTACGGTGCGTTAGGTTCATTAGATGCCAACCAAGGAGATGTTTTATTAGGCTGGGATACTGATGAGTTTCCTACTAATATTTACGATACAACTTTAGTGATGTATGAAGTTTTAGATAATGGTGGAATTGCTCCTGGAGGTATTAATTTCGATGCGAAAGTTCGTCGTTCATCATTTGCGATGGAAGACCTATTTTTAGCTCACATTGCTGGAATGGATAATTTTGCCAGAGGTTTGAAAGCTGCTGCTAAATTAAAAGAGGATAAATTCTTCGAAGATTTAAAAGCTGAGCGTTACAGCAGTTTTAAATCAGGGATTGGAGCCGAAATTGTCGCTGGAAAAGAAGATTTAGAATCGTTAACTAATTACGCTTTGAATCAATCAGAAGTGGACATGCCATCTAGTCACATTGAATACATTAAATCAGTTTTAAATGATTACTTAATCTAGATTTTTGGAGGGGAAAAGATGCGTTACGTATTAGGAATTGATTTAGGAACCAGTAGTTTAACAGGGATTGTGATGAATCAAAATGGTCAAGTCGTCGCCGAAAGAAGTAGCGATTATTCTTTGTCCTCCCCGCAGTCTGGTTTTTCAGAACAAAATCCAGCTGACTGGATCGCAGCTTGTGATCAAGTCTTAACAGAATTAGTGGCTACATTCCCCAGCTTAAAAGAAAACTTAGCGGGAATTAGTTTTTCAGGACAAATGCATTCACTAGTAGTCCTAGGTGAAGAAAAACAACCGATTTATCCAGCAATCTTGTGGAATGATGTTCGAACCTCAAAACAATGCCAAGAAATTATGGCAAATTTTGGTGAAGAATTATTACAAATTACAAAAAATATTGCTTTAGAAGGTTTTACGTTACCTAAAATTTTATGGTTACAAGAAAATGAGCCTAAGGTTTGGGGAAAAGTAAGACATCTGATGTTGCCGAAAGATTATTTAAGCTTTTATTTTACCGATCAGCTAGTGACTGATTACAGTGATGCGGCAGGTACTTTATTATTGGATGTTGAAAAGCGACAGTGGTCACGAGAAATTCTGGAACAATTTAAGATTGATTCGGCTATTTTACCGAAACTAGTTGCTGCTACTGATCAAGTTGGTGTGATGAAATCATCATTGACTGAAAAATTTGGCTTTACTCAACCGGTTAAGATTTTTGCTGGTGGGGCTGATAACGCTTGTGGTGCATTAGGAGCTGGCTTAGTTAATGAGGATGCTGCTTTGATTTCAATCGGAACTAGTGGTGTATTTAGTAGTTTTGAAAAAAATATTCAGGATTATCAAGGCAAGCTACACTTTTTCAATCATGTGATTCCAAATAGCTATTACTCGATGGGAGTTACTTTAGCTGCAGGAAATTCTTTATCATGGTTTAAAGATAGCTTTGCTAAAGAGGAAAGTTTTTCTGAATTGTTAAAAGATATTGGGGAAATACCAGCTGGTAGTGAAGGATTACTATTTGCACCATACATTGTTGGAGAAAGGACGCCGCATTTTGATAGCCAAATTCGTGGCAGTTTTATAGGTATTGATACTCGCCATCAGAGAGACCATTTTGCTCGTGCTGTTTTGGAAGGGATTACCTTTAGTTTGAAAGATTCTCAACTATTAATGGAAGAAACTAAAAATAAAGCTTTCAAGGAAATGATTTCTGTCGGTGGTGGAGCTAAAAACCCCGAATGGTTACAAATGCAAGCAGACATTTTTAATGCCAAAATAAAAAGTTTAGTGGTTGAGCAGGGACCTGGTGCAGGTGCTTGTATGATTGCAGCGATTGGCTGTGGTTGGGGTCAACTTTCTGAAATAGTGACAACTTTTGTGAATTACCAAGAACGAGTCTTTTTCCCGAATGAAGAGAAGGTCGCAAAATACGCTGAAGTTTACACTATTTGGCAGAAGGTTTATCAGGCGACTAAGGATATTTCAAGTAGTTTATTGCAATTATCAAAATAATAGTTTCAAATAGAAAGAGGAGGAAGTAAAAATGGTTTCGATTCCCTTAAAAAGATTATTACCTGGCCTTGTGATTGGTCCGGCAGCATGGTTAGGTCCATATATTGCAGCATCAAGTTTATTTTTACCAGCTTTAATTCAACAAATTAATTCAGAAAATAAAATTGAATTGGTGGCCTTGTTTTCGACTTGTGGGATGGTGGTAGCAGCTGTTTCCAATATGGTCGCCGGATTATTATCCGATCGAACAAGAAGTCGCTTTGGCAAACGGACACCTTGGATTGTTGGCGGCGCATTTTTCTTTATGATTGCGATGATTTTAGCGTCAATGGCCAACAGTGTACCGCCATTGTTAGCAGCTTGGATGTTAGGCCAAGTCGCTTTAAATTTTATTGTGGCACCAATGGTCGCATGGTTGGACTTCGCACCTGAAAATGGTCGTGGAACTGCCTCCGGTGCTTATGGCGGTTTAGGAATGGCGTTAGGAAATAATGGCTTTACAATTATTGCAGCAGCTTTTTTAGGAAATTTCCGTCTTGGCTTTATTATTTTTGGCATTATTACTTTTGTCGGTACGTTTATTGCTGTGGCAATCGTTCGAGAACCGGGAAATTTAAATGAAGCAGTCGCGGTTAAAGCAGAGAAAAAAGAAAAATTTCAATTAAAAGAAGTCTTAACTATTTTTCCAAAATGGTCAGTTGGTCGCGATTATTATTTAGCACTGATTGGTAAACTTTTTCAAGGTGTCGGAAACTTTGCTATTACTGGCTACTTGCTATATATTATGACTGACTTTTTAAACAAAGGAGCTTCTGGTACACAAACTTCGATTCAATTGATCAATACAATCATGTTAATTTTCGGGATTGCCATGGGCTTTATTGCTGGACCAATCTCTGATAAATTTAATGTTTTGAAATTACCTGTCGCTTTATCAACAATTTCATTAGGAATTGGTGCTTTAAGTCTATTCTTTTTATGAAATGATACAGCGATTATTATTTACGGTTTTACTGCTGATTTAGGAATGGGCATTTGGAATTCATTGGATAATTTATTGAATCTAGAGGTAATTCCTGATAAAGAGCGGGTAGCATTTTTCCTAGGAGTATACAATTTAGGTAATACAATTACCCAAGCTTTAGCCCCAGTAATTGCAGCTGCAGTTATTTCAATCGCTGGTTTTTCAGCTATCTTTTTAGTCTCATTTGCTTTTGCCATGATTGGCGGATTGTGCATTTTGAATATCAAATCGGTTAAACGTTAAACAAAAAGAGTCCGTTAGGGCTTTTTTTGTTATTGAAACCCCTGTCATTTTCTTTTTTTCTTGCTACAATGGAAGTAAGATTAATAAGGAGGAAAAATGATGGACGTCTTAATTTTAGGTGCGGGTTATGCTGGATTGAGAGCTTTACGAGAATTACAGCTTCACCACGATATAAAAATAACTTTAGTAGATCGCAACAATTATCATTATGAAGCAACAAACTTGCATGAAGTTGCTGCTGGAACACAGTCGGCTGAAGCGATTACTTATCCGATTGAAGAAGTAGTCAATCATAAATGCACGCATTTTGTTCAAGGGGAAGTAGAGAAAATCTTGCCTGAAAAACAATGGGTGCGTTTAAGTGATGGACAAGAATTATCTTATGATTATTTGATTGTTGCTTTAGGTTTTGAATCAGAGTCCTTCGGCATTGAGGGCGTGACGGAATACTGTCTAAAAATGGATGATGTTGACTCAGCAGAAGCCATTCAGCATCATTTGCATGCAATGATGATTAAATATCAAGAGACAAACAACCCAGAGTATTTGAAAATAATTGTTGCAGGCGCTGGTTTTACTGGAACTGAATTATTAGGGGCTTTACTAGATGCCCGTGAAAAATTAGCTGAAACCGCCAAAGTAAATCCAAATCAAATTGAAATTTTTTGTGTAGATTCTGGTAAACAATATTTGCCGATGTTTAGCGAAAAGTTATCGGCTTACGGTATGAAACACTTGGAAGAACGGGGTGTGAAATTTTTCCGACCAAAAAGAATCCAAGCGGTTACTGATGACGTAGTAACTTGTGATGATGGTACCGAATTGACTGCTAAAACAATTATTTGGACAACTGGTGTCAGTGGCAGCCATGTAATCAAAGACTCTGGTTTTTCAGCCAAACGTAATCGAATTGCTGTGAAAGCAAATCTTACCGATCCCGATGATGATAAAATTTATTTTGTTGGTGATGTTGCTTTTGTAGTGGATGATACAACAGGGAAACCTTATCCAACCACGGCCCAATTATCTTTAAAAATGGGACAGTATGCCGCAAAAGATATTTTAGCTAAAGCAGCAGGAAAAAAACAAGCGCCATTTGTATTTCACTCTTTAGGAACAGTAGCATCAATTGGAAATACAGATGCTTTAGGAATCGTTGGACCGGCTGAAGTGAAAGGTTATCCTGCTTCATTCATCAAAAAAGCCATCATGGATCGCTCCTTAATGGAAACAGGCGGTGTCAAAGAGATGCTGTCAAAAGGTCGTGCTGATTTTTATCATTAAAAAAAGTGAAGCTCATTTTTAAAATGGGCTTCACTTTATGTTTTGGCTAACTCTCGATGACTGGCCCAAGCTTGTAGGAAAGTTGTTGATAAAATAAACAAAGCCCCAATTATTTCTGGCAGCCCAAAAGCAGTATGCAACAAAGCTACAGACAAAATTGTTGCCGTTAATGGTTCAAAAGAACTTAGCATGCTTGTCAAACTAGCATCGATATATTGTAAACTTTGGATATAGAATAAATAAGAAAACATTGTCCCTCCGATTACAATAAAGGCCAGCATACCCCAATTTCGTGGTGCTAATACCGGAACATCAGTACTTATTAAGATTGGTGAAAGAGCAATCCCTGAAACAAACATCGCTAAGCCGGTGACCAATTTTGCATCGAAGGCTTGTAATAATTTTCGCGGTAACAGGGTATAAAGAGCTGCACTGACTCCAGATAAAATTCCCCAGATAAAAGCTTCAGGCGATAAAGCCAATTGATTGAATTGTCCTTTAGTAACTAATAAATAAGTTCCAAACATCGCTAAAAAGACACAAAAACTGTCGATTCTCCGTGGTAATTCTCTTTTAGTAATCGTGAAATAAAGTAAAATAAATAAAGGACTCAAAAATTGTAAAATTGTCGCAGTAGGAGCATTTCCTGTGCGAATAGCCATAAAATAAGTAAATTGAGAAGGTAAAACACCTAAAAAACCAAAAAGACAAACAGCCAATACTTGTTTTGGTTGTCTTAAAAGGTTTTTAAATTGATGAGGAATCGTAAACAAACACCATAATAAAAGCAAAATACCGGCACCAAGTAACCGCAAAGCGACAACCCATTGAGTACTGACGGTACTTTCTGAGAAAAATAATTCCGCCACTGTACCAGATGCCCCCCATAAAATCGAACCAACAATCACAGATGTTAATCCCTTTTGTAAATTACTCATCATGTCACTCCTTCACAATAAAATACCAACTATGCTATTATAACTATATGTTTTTTTTCAATACTATCACTATTTTCTGTATTTTTATCACTATTGTGTAAATGAGGAGATAAAATGAACTTTTTGACAGATGTAAATTTTAAAGAGGCGACTCAACACGTTACTGGAAAATTGCCAGTTGCTATATATCGAAACAAGTTAATAAAAGATCGAGGAGACGGGATTCGTCTTCATTGGCATAAAGAATTTCAACTGGTCTGGATTTTAGAAGGGAAATTTTCCTATCAAGTTGGTCGTGAAAAGATTTATTTAGACGAAGATAAATTATTGTTTATTAATAGTGGACGGTTACATCAAGCAAAAGTTTTAACCGATGAAGTCGAGTATCTTTGTGTTGACTTTTCTCCGTATTTTTTTAATGATATTTTATATCAAAATTATTTAAAAGAGCTGATGCAAGAAGAACAGGCTGATTTTCAAGTTGTTTTACGTGATCCTAAATGGGACAAACGCTTAAGGGAACTGCATACAAAACCAATCGATGAAAATTTCTTATCCCTGACAATTTTTTTGTTAGAATTTATTGAAAAAGTCTTTCAAAAGAAAACGGCGGAAACTAAACAATCGGAGGCCTTAATTTATCCCTTACTAAACTATGTTCATCAACATTACATAGAAGATATTTCGGTTGATGAGCTGAGCCAGCGAGGGCATATGAATAAAAATAAATGTACGGAATTGTTTAAGTTGTATACCGGCTATTCACCGAAAAATTATGTCATTTATTATCGTTTATTTATTGCTAAAGAAAAGTTATTGACCACGAACCAAACAATCTCAGAAATTTGTTATGGTGTAGGATTCAACCATTTAAGCTATTTTATTGAAGCGTTTAAGAAAAAATATCATTTTACCCCACTACAATTTCGTAAAAATTATCAATAAAGGAGTATCAACAATGATTGCATTAAAATCACCAAGAGAAATCGAACAAATGAAAAAATCTGGAGAAATTCTAGCCAGTATCCATGAAGAATTACGAGAGTTTATTCAACCAGGAATTACCACTAATCAAATCGATCAATTGGTACAAAAGAGAATCGAAGAAAAGGGTGCGGTTGCTGCTCAAATTGGTTTTGAAGGTTATAAATTTGCTACTTGTACAAGTGTCAATGATGAGATCGCTCACGGTTTTCCATCCAATTATCGATTAAAAACTGGCGATATTGTGAGTGTTGATTTTTGTGTTGATTATCGTGGAGCAATTTCTGATAGCTGTTGGACTTATGGAGTCGGAGAGATTTCTGAGCTGCATCAAAAATTAATGACCGTTACTTTAGAAACTTTACGCTTAGGAATTGAACAAGCACAAGTTGGAAATCGTTTAGGAGATATCGGACACGCGATTCAAACTTATGCAGAAGAAAATGGTTTTAGCGTTGTCCGAGATTTTCTGGCTCATGGTATCGGTCCATCAATTCATGAAGAACCGCTTTTTCCTCATTATGGCACTGCTGGAAAAGGAATGCGCCTTAAAGAAGGTATGACAATTACCATTGAACCAATGATTACTACTGGAACATGGGAAATGCAGATGGATGCTAACGGCTGGACTGGACGAACGATTGATGGCAGTTTTTGTGCTCAATATGAACATTCAATCGCGATTACTAAAGATGGTCCAATCATTATGACCCAACAAAAATAATTTTATGAAAATTGACGGCTTCGAGTTAAATCTGTTAAATTAGTCATTGATGAATAAAACATGATTTGAGGAGGTGGTCGTTTGAAAAAAATCTTATTAAGTGGATTGCTGGTTGTTTTGGCAATTGTAGCTTCTAGTAATGGAACAATCGTTGGCGGAAAAGATCCCAAGAGCATGGTGGTAGAGACTGCAACAGCGACTGCTTACCGAAAATTTGAAGGAAATAAAATGATGCGGCTGGCTTATACTAAAGAAGAACCTGCTAAAAAAAGTGTTCCTACCAGATATGTAAATCATCGTGGAAATACAATGAAGGCACCAGAAAATTCATTACCTGCTTTCAAAAAAGCCAAAGGAACAGCAATTGAAACGGATATTCGTTTAACCGCAGATCGTCAATGGGTAGTTATGCATGACAGTACTATAGATCGTACAACGACAGGTAAAGGTCGTGTAAAAGATTATACAGTTGATCAACTGAAGGATTTTAAAATTAATACAACCATGAACTTTACTAAAAAAGAATTAAAAATCCCTACGTTGGAGGATTTCTTAAAAATCTGTCAACAAACTGGTAAAAGTCCATTTATCGAAATCAAAGATAAATCGGCCACCGTTGAAGAATTAAATGAAATTATCAATCTTCTGAACAAATATGGTTTTGGTACTTCGGCAGTCCGCGTGATTTCTTTTCACTATAAAACTTTGAGAAAAATCAGTAAGTTAAATACTAATTATTCGTATTACTTATTAGTCAAGGATATTGACAAAAAAACAATCAAACAAGCAAGAAAGCTCGGTGAAAATGCTGGTATTAATACTGATTATCTAAATTTAAATAAGACTAAAGTCAAACAAGCTCATAAAGCAGGTCTTGAAGTTGGCGCATACACTGTTTTAAATAACGATTTTCTGAAAGTAGTCGCATTAAATGTAGATTATATTACCACTGATCAAATGAAATAAAAATCCAAGAAAAATCCACGTAATCTAAAAAAAGATTGCGTGGATTTTTTTGACAAAAAATAACTATAAATGATATTTTCGTTCTTTTATTTATATTCCAAAAATATATTTGTTAATTATATTTAAAATGTGGATTTTTTTTATTTATATAATTAATATGAGAAAGAACGCGCTTTATTTTGGAATAAAATAGTAAACTACGATATTAATGATTTTATTAAAAATATTTCCGTCAAAAGGTTGAATCGTATATTATATCCATGTATATTATAAATGAAGGTATATTTAGGAGGTGTTTTTAATAATATGTATTAAGAAGATGATGACGCCCCTTTTATTTATTTTAATGACTTTTATGTTTTATGGTTCAAAAGTAGAGGCAGCAGGCGAAGGACTAACCTATATTCCAAAAGGTGCAATAACGGTTGGAGACCTTTTTCTACCCACAAATAGTGATGCAGTTGTTACAACGATAAGTAACCCAGATGAAAATAACGGCTTGCCTTATTCTCAAATTTCTTTGTCAGGTAGTAATAATTTCACTTCAATATGGTCACAAGAAGACTATCGTTTGAACTTTGATCAATCTTTTGAAGGTAGAGCATATGTGAACTTTGGAACGGTACAAGCTGATGGATTTGCTTTTGTTATGCAAAATACTGGATTGAATGCTTTGACTACAGCAGTTCAAAATAGTGACGGACAAAACTTAGGTGTCTATGGATCTACCCATGCTTCCAGAGGTGACTGGGCAGCAAAAATCTATCCTGAAAGTTGGGCAATAAAAAAATCTGTCGCGATTGAATTTGATTTGTACACGAATAAGAAAAATTTACTTGGTACTAATGCAGCTTATGATGAAAATAATCAAACAACTCCTCATTTGGCATACGCATTTCCAGGTAATCGAGATAGTTATAGTCCTTTGGATCCTCCATTATTAGATCCTGATAAATGGTTTCCAATAATCGGTAGCCCTCGTCAAGCAGCCCTTGTTCACAATGGAATAATTCCATTAAACGAAAGTCTTAATGCAACTATTCAAAATGGTACCTGGTATGAATTTCGCTATAGATTTGTTTCCGATACAAAGGAATTTCAATATTATTTGAAAAACCCTGCCACCGATCAAGCAACGGCTATTACAACGATTCCATGGGACAAATTATCTACTGAGTTAGATTTAGCTAATAATGACAATAAAGCTTATTGGGGGTTCACTGCAGCGAATGGTTCTGCCAAAGGAGAAACAAAATTTGTCTTTAGCCAAACACCGGTAAATTTAGAAGGTGAGCTGACAAATGGTGTGACTAATTCTCAAGATGATTCCATTACAGTTGAAAAAGAAAATACAACGATGGAAAAATCCGCAACTGTAGATGAAACTTTAACTGTTCATTCGGATTTAAAAATTACAGGAGAATCACCAGTCGAGATACGTTCATGGCAGACAAAATTATTGTCAGAAGGATTGCAGCTTAACGAGCCAAGTGATATCAGTGAAGTTCTGCTAACGACCGGAGAGGGAAAAGTATTTGATGGAGAAGCTACTCTGAATCCTGCTACTGGTGAAGTGTTGGTCCAATTCCCTACTAAGGCTGAGATTGGTTACAATCAGACCGCTAGATTAAGTTACAAGATAAAAACTAAATCCTCATTGGAAAAAAACTACTTTGTAGAAATGACGTCTTCGGTTATAGGGGTGGAAAAGGGGAAGGAAGTAGAATTATCTTTTCCTAGTGATCCAACATATTTTTGGATAGAAAAGCCCAATGTTCCAACCAAGCTATCTTGGGAAAAAGACCAGATTCTCACAGAGTTAACTGTGGAGAAAGATCCTTCAGAACTTATTTCATCTGAAGGGACTACTAGTATGATGCAAGAATTCTGGTGGCAAGACGATGACAACGGCGATAGTTTAATTTTTTCACTTCGTAAAGCTGGAAATGAGACTGTTCTTGATTCAAAAAAATTGATCTCAACTGGCTTAGCCGATTTTCAATCAGATCAAATTCAAATACCTTTAGAACAACTTGTTTACGGAGATAATAATTTTGTTATTTCAATCGAACGGGAAAAAAAGAATCAGGTTACTGGTGAAGTTGAATTGATCAAAGAAAGTGAAGAACTTAAATTACTAATTAATGTAAGCGGAAAAATAGTTTTTGAGAAGGCACCAGATTTATTAAAATGGACCGATCGTACAATTGATAAATCAAAGGGGATATTGCCCAGAGACGCTGATAATTCTATTGACTTAAAGGTATTTGACAGTCGTGAAGGCAATCCAAATTGGACAATTACAGCAAAAATGGTAGGAGAAAGTCAAAGTTTCAATTTGATTTGGAAAAATAGTGCTAACGAAGTAGGCACAGATTTAGCTAAGGCAATTCAAGTCATGGATAATCATTCTGTTGCAATAAAAGACTTCAGTTATGTCAAATCATGGGATACTTCAAGTGGTGTCTTACTTGAATCTGAAAATTATTTGCCAATCGGAGACTACAGCAATCAAGTAAAAGTGACTTGGCGATTAAATAATACCGCCAGTCCAGATTAGGAGGAGAGGAATGAAATTCAAAAATAAAATAACTCTCCTCTTAATTATCATTAGTTGTTTGCCAGGTAAAGTTTTTGCAGAAACAATTCGAACTGATTATGACCAACAGGGAATAACTTTTCGCTTGACGGAAACCAGTGGATTATTGTCAAAAGTCCGCATGCTACCCCAGACCAATGAAGGACAGACCTTTTTACTTTCATTTTTAGGCGCGTGCATACTCGGATTCTTATTGCTTTTTTTGCTAGTCAGGAGGGAAGCTATTGAGAAAAAATAAACAAGTTTTATTAGTGTTTGGATTACTTTTATTTTCCCATCCTCTGATTACAAATGCCAAAAGTTATGAAGCTGAAAGTCAAATAACTGTCCGAATAGTTGAAAATCCATTGAAGTTGACGGAAGTGAAGGTCCCGACCTTTGAGACGAAAATGATTTCCAGTAATAATCAAAAGGTTCAAGCAACAAATGATTTCATTGTTACTATTAAAGATACGCGGGAAAATCCTCAGACTTCATGGCAAATTAAATATCAATTATCGACTTTTTCTAATGGGGAAGAATATCCAATTAGTCTGCACCTAGGAAAAGGAGAATTAACTTCAGATGGTCAAGCAGAAACAGACTATGAAGCTTATTCAACTGAAATTGCTTCAAATCAAGAAAAAACTATTTTAAAAACGGCGCCAACAGTTTCAAAGAATTACCAGTACCAAATAAAAAAAGAAGACATCTATTTGTCGGTTCCAGCCGATGCACCTGCTGGAGAATACTCTGGAATGCAGACAATTAGTTTAGTCGATACAACTAACCCAGAATAATAGGAGGAAGAATATGAAAAGAATCAAATTATTAGGAATGTTAGCATTAGGATTATTAGCAGTAAATATCGCGGCAACTAGTGTCAATGCTGATGAACTTATTGACGAAAAAAAAGAGTCAAAAACAAGTGTGGAAATCATAGATAACAAAGATCCAGATGAACGAGTACTTATCTTAAGAAGTGTACCTTCAAGCTATGATTTTGAATCTACGCTACAAAATGGAAGCTATTCATTAACTACACCTTTAATAGGCCAAAATATCGTTGTCTTTAATAACCAATTAAATGGGGACTGGAGTGTAAAAGCATCTGTTCAGGGAAACGAAATACAAAAAAGTGCATCTGAAAAATTCCCTGTTACAATATTTAAAGTAAATAGTAAAAATATTCTCGCTCAAGGAGAGGATGCGATTGTTGCAAAATCTGGAGATAAAGACAATTCAAATATTGGCGATATTTCAACTGAAATAAGTAACGTTTCGATAGATTTTAATGATTCGGCTAATATTTTAGTACCTGGTGATAAATTGACTGGGACCATTAACTATCAATTATTTAATACATCAGACGCTAGTTAATGTTGAAGTCACAAATGAAATTTATAAAAAAGTTAGCGCTAGTGTTTAGTTTATTACTGGGATTTTTTTTACTTGGTGAAGAGGCAGTTTATGCTGAAGGAGATGTAGGTTACGATATCCAAGCAGTACTGCCTGAAAATCAAGTCAATGGGACAGATTCATTTTTTAATTTAAGGATGACACCTAGTCAAACGCAAACAATCGAATTTATCATTAACAATACATCCAATCAACCATCAGTTTATCAAATGTCGATTAATCAAGCTTATACAAATAGACAAGGTTTTATTGATTATGACAAAGATGAAGGCTCCAATGATGCGTCTTTAAAATATCCAATCAATGAGATTGCACAAATAGAAAGTGAAGTCACTGTAGCTGCAAATAGCTCCGTCAGAGTGCCGGTTGAACTGACAATGCCAGCAGAATCATTTGATGGTCAGATTTTAGCTGCGATCGAAGTCATTAAAGACACGAAAAAAAATAGTGGTGGCATAAGCAATAGTTATGGTTACGTATTGGGATTAAAATTAACTGAAACAGACAACGAAGTATCCAGAGATTTAAAATTGTTATCAGTCAAACCAGCCATTTCGTTTCAAAAAACTAGTGTTGTAGCGAATTTGCAAAACCCAACAATGGATGCTTATGGACATTTGAAATATGATGGAAAAGTTTATAATCGAGAAACAGATGAATTAGTCAAGAAAGCTAATTTTGATAATGATATGCAAATGGCGCCTAATTCTACTTATTCTTTTGTGATCGATTGGAAAAATCAACCGCTAGAAGCTGGCGATTACCGACTGGCTTTAAAAGTATCGGATGCTAAAGGAAATGTTTGGAATTTCAAAAAGAATTTTACGATTACTACCGAAGAAGCAGCAGAGGTCAATACGGTAATCACTAATCAAAATAATCAAAAATTACCTATTTGGTTATATGGATTATTAGGGGTTATTTTAGCCTTATTATTGGTAATCATTGTCTTTTTGTTGTTGAAAAGAAGAAAAAGTGAAGAAGAATAATTAAGAACAGTTAAGCAAAATGCTTAGCTGTTTTTTTGTAATCAATCTTTTTTCAAGTTAAATATTGGTAGGATGAAAATTTGAAAACTTCAAGGGATTTCATTTTACAAAAAATTAAGCAAATGATAAGCTTGTTTTGTGTTTACAAATGTAAATGATTTTTCAAATCATTGACTGGAGGAAAATGAAATGAGTAAAAATAAAGAAATGGATCATTCCATACCTGAAAAAAATCATATGAAAGATATGAATCACGCAGATCATATGATGGAAGAAAAGAGTGAAATGAGTCATGGAAATCACTCAATCCATAACGATCATGATATGGGTCAGATGAACCATTCGATGCATGGAAATCATGACATGGGTCAAATGGATCACTCAATGCATGGTGATCATGACATGGGTGGCATGGATCATTCAATGCACATGGGAAATTTTAAACAAAAATTTTGGTTGTCCCTTGTGATTGCGATTCCTATTATTTTGATGTCACCAATGATGGGGGCGGATCTTCCTTTTCAATTTACTTTTCCAGGTTCTGACTGGATAGTTTTAATTTTGGCAACAATCTTATTTATCTATGGCGGAGAACCTTTTTTAAGTGGTGCAAAAATGGAATTGAAGATGAAAAGTCCAGCTATGATGACGTTGATTGCGATGGGGATTACGGTTGCTTATATTTATAGTTTATATTCATTTGTCGCAAATACCTTCTTCGGTGGACATGTGATGAATTTCTTTTGGGAATTAGCCACGCTGATTGTAATCATGCTATTAGGTCATTGGATTGAAATGAATGCAGTAATGAGTGCTAGTGATGCTTTACAAAAATTAGCCGAACTTTTACCAGATGAAGTCACTAGAATTACTAAAGACGGCAGTGAAGAAAAAATTTCCTTGCAAAAAGTCAATGAAGGTGATCATTTGATTGTCAAAGCCGGCGATAAGATGCCGACAGACGGTTTGATTGAATCTGGTCAATCAATTGTAGATGAATCAGCTGTAACTGGAGAATCTCGCGGTGTAACTAAAACAGTTGGTGAAAAGGTCATCGGCGGTTCTGTTAATGGAGATGGTACTTTAAAAATTATTGTTACTGGCACAGGCGCAAATGGCTATCTTGCAAAAGTGATGGAGATGGTTAAAAAGGCGCAGGCTGATAAATCTAAATTAGAAGCAATGTCTGACAAAGTTGCAAAATGGTTGTTTTATGTAGCATTATTTTCTGGGATAATTGCCTTTGTAGTTTGGCTTTTTGTTGCAGATTTACCTGAAGCTTTAGAACGAATGGTGACTGTCTTTATTATTGCTTGTCCTCATGCTTTAGGATTGGCAGTTCCATTAGTGGTTGCACGCTCTACTTCGATTGCTGCTAAAAATGGCTTATTGCTAAAAAATCGTAATGCTTTAGAAAATGCCCATGATTTGAATATGATTTTGCTAGATAAGACAGGGACTTTAACTCAAGGAACTTTTGCTGTGACTGGTGTAGAAGTTTTAGCTGAACAATTTTCAAAAAAAGAAATATTACAATATATTGGCGCTTTAGAAGCATCAGCTAACCATCCAATTGCCAATGGGATTATGAAGTATTTAAATACTGAAAATATCACACCAATGACTGCAGAAAATGTAATGAATATTTCTGGTGTTGGCTTGTCAGGTGAAGTTGCAAGTAAAACCGTTCAGATTGTTAACGCAAAAAAATTGGAAGAATTAAATTTACAATTGCCAACTGAAAAAATTCAAGCCTATCAAGAGCAAGGAAATACAATTAGTTATTTGTTAATTGACAATCAATTAGTTGGCTTAATTGCTTTAGGTGATAAGATCAAACCTGAGGCCAAAGAATTTATTTCAGCATTGCTGAATCGTGGGATTGAACCTGTGATGTTAACAGGTGATAATCAAGAAGCGGCTGCTAGTGTGGCTGAATATTTAGGAATGAAAAAATTCTATGCAGGCTTATTACCAGATGGAAAAGAAAAAATTGTCGCACAGTTAGTCAATGAAGGCAATCGAGTAGCAATGGTAGGTGATGGTATCAATGATGCTCCAAGTTTAGCACGAGCAACGATTGGGATAGCGATTGGTGCTGGAACAGATGTAGCCATTGACTCAGCCGACGTCGTATTAACCAACAGTAATCCTCAAGATATTTTACATTTTCTTGATTTAGCGAAACAAACCCGTCGTAAAATGATTCAGAATTTATGGTGGGGAGCTGGCTATAACATCATTGCGATTCCTTTAGCAGCAGGTATTTTGGCACCAATTGGTATTTTACTAGATCCGGCTGTGGGCGCTATTTTGATGAGTATGAGTACAGTCATTGTGGCCTTAAATGCTTTAACTTTAAAAATAAATAAATAACTAATTTTACTGGAGTTTTTTGCTCCAGTTTTTTTTATTCAAAAAATAAAGGCTTGCCTAATTTTTTGTTATAAGTTATCCTAAATACAATAAGTTAGGTTAGCCTAAAAAAAGAGGTGGAGTAATGGAAAGTTTAGAAATTGAAAATATGTCGGTCAGTTATCAAGGAAAATCCGTTTTGTCACAATTATCTTTAACCATCCCTAGTAAAAAAATGGTGGGTATTATCGGTCCTAATGGTGCTGGCAAATCAAGTTTATTAAAAGGAATATTGGGTCTAGTTCCAACAAAAACAGGGAGAATTTTCTATAACGGTGAAGTTGTTAGTAAACAGAAAAATCTAATTGCTTACGTGGAACAACGACAAGAAATTGATTTAACTTTTCCAATTGATGTATTTAATGTTGTGTTATTAGGAACCTATCCGCAATTGAATTTTTTTAAACGTCCAGGTAAGCGTCAAAAAGAAATTACTTGGCAAGCCTTAGAAAAAGTGGATTTGACTGCCTTTGCCAAACGTCAAATTAGTGAACTCTCTGGTGGACAACTGCAACGGGTTTTTATTGCTAGAGCTCTGGCACAACAAGCACCGTGGTTATTATTAGATGAACCATTTGCAGGAATTGATGCAGCTAGTGAAAAGATTATTGTGGAATTACTAAAAAAACTGCGTGATGAAGGAAAATCAATCGTGATTGTCCATCATGATCTTCATAAGATCCGCGATTACTTTGATGAAGTAATCTTACTGAATCATGGTGTCGTGGCAGCAGGAGGAATTGAACAAGTTTATACCAGTGAAAATATGGTAAAAGCATATGGAGATGCGTTAATTAATTTTAATCTATAGGAGGGAAAAGATGACTCAGTTTATAGCAGATATTTTTAAGTATCAATTTTTACAACATGCTTTAATCACTTCGGTGATGGTGGGGATTTCAGCAGGTGTGATTGGCTCATTTGTAATTTTGAGAGGCATTTCTTTGATGGGTGATGCGATTTCTCATGCTGTTTTGCCTGGAGTGGCGATTTCTTATATGTTAGGTGGCAGTTATATCTTCGGGGCTAGTTTATTTGGTTTATTAGCGGCAGGATTGATTGGTTTTTTAACCAAACATTCTCGTTTAAAAAATGATACCGTAATCGGCATTGTTTTTAGCACTTTCTTTGCTTTAGGTATTGTTTTAATTTCCTTTGCTCGTAGTGCGACGGATTTATACCATATTTTATTTGGAAATGTACTGGCAGTGCGTAATTCAGATATGTATTTAACAGCAGGTGTGATGATAGTTGTTATTTTAGCGGTGACTATTTTTTATAAACAACTAAAATTAACTTCTTTTGCTCCTGTGATGGCGCAATCATATGGTTGGAAAGTTGGTTTGATTAATTATGGTGTGATGTTTTTACTGACTTTGGTAGCGGTGACTTCATTACAAACGGTAGGGACAATTTTAGTGATTGCTATGCTGATTACACCTGCTGCGACTGCTTATCTTTTAACTAATAATTTAGTGAAAATGATTTGTCTATCGGCGTCATTTGGTGTTGTTGGAGCATTTATTGGCTTGTTTTTTAGTTATTATTATAATTTACCTTCAGGAGCAACTATTGTCATGGCCTGCGCGGTATTTTTCGTGATTGCTTTTGTTTTTGCACCAGAAAAAGGATTAATTAGACAATTTAGGAGAGTGGCTGAATGAAAAAAATAGTTTTGGTATTATTAGGAATTGCTGCATTAGGAATTTTTGCTGGTTGCAATAATCAGTCAGCAGAAGAGGATGGAAAACTAAAAGTCGTAGCAACAAATTCAATTATTGCAGATATGGTTCAAAATGTTGGTGGAGATAAAATTACGCTCCATAGCATTGTTCCTGTAGGGACAGATCCTCATGAATACGAACCTTTGCCGGAAGATACAAAGAAAGCAAGTGACGCCGACGTTATTTTTTTCAATGGTTTAAACTTGGAAACTGGTAACGGCTGGTTTGAAAAATTGATGGATACGGCAGAAAAAAAGGAAGATAAAGATTTCTTTGCAGTTAGTCAAGAGGTCACACCCCTATATTTAACAACAAATAATAAGCAACAAGATCCCCATGCTTGGTTATCACTAGAAAATGGCGTGCTATATGTACAGTCAATTGAAAAAATATTGAGTCAAAAAGATAGTGAAAATAAAGAATACTATCAAGAACGTGCCAATAAATACATTGAAAAGTTGAGAGAGCTTGATAATACTGCAAAAAATGAATTTTCTGATATTCCTGAAGAAAAGAAATTATTAGTTACCAGCGAAGGCGCATTTAAATATTTCTCTCAGGCTTATGGATTAAAAGCGGGCTATATTTGGGAGATCAATACTGAAAATCAAGGAACACCTGAACAAATCAAACAGATTGTCGAAATAATTAAAGCAAGTCAAGTGCCGGTTTTATTTGTAGAAACCAGTGTTGATGCTCGTAGCATGGAAAAATTATCGAAAGAAGTCGACTTGCCAATTTACAGTAATTTGTTTACCGATTCGATTGCTGAAAAGGGAGAAGACGGTGACAGCTACTACGACATGATGAAATGGAATTTGGAAAAGATTCACGAAGGATTAAATCAATAAAAGATCAGAAAAACTTTCAGCTAGTCCGCTGGAAGTTTTTTTGCGCTATTTAGCTCAAAGAAATGAACTAATTCAATCTCAAACCCATGATAAAGGAATAATTAGCTCATATCGTTGAACGGTTTAGCTAGTTCTGCTATATTCATGTCATAGCAAGTGAGCGCTTACTTACGACTTCAAGAAGGGGATTTGTATGAATGTTACTGATTTAATGTTACCTGAACTTATAATTTTTGATGACTCAATTCGATCAAAAGAAGCACTATTTAATTTAATCGGTGAATCTTTTCATTCAGCTGGAAGAGCAACAAATAGTAAGAAATTAATCAAGGATTTATTTAAACGAGAAAATGAAACTTCAACGGGAATTGAAGCAGGCTTTGGTATTCCCCATGCAAAAAGTAAACATGTAACTGAACCTAGTATTTTATTTGCTCATGTTAGTCAAATAAATGATTATCAAGGATTAGATGGTCAACCGATTGAATGCGTTTTTTCAATCATTGTCCCAAAAAAATCAAGTGATGTTCATTTACAGATTTTGAGTTCGTTGTCACGGAAATTAATGGATGGAGATTTTAGAAATCAATTGAAAAATGCGACTACCAGAGAAGAGATTTTAGCAATTATGCACACATAATAAGGAGGAACTATTATGAAAATTGTCGGTGTAACAGCTTGTCCAACGGGGATTGCACATACTTACATGTCGGCTGAAAAACTTGAGAAAACCGCTCAAGCGCAAGGCGACCAAGCGAAATTTGAAACACAAGGTGCCAAAGTCGAAAATATCTTATCGCAAAAAGAAGTAGATGAAGCGGATGTAATTATTTTAGCGATTGATAAAGATATTGATATGGGACGTTTTGCTGGAAGAAAAATTAAGCGAGTATCCACCGCTGCAGCAATTAAAGATGCAGAAAAAATTATTGATGAAGTAAAAAATGGTGTCGGCTTAACAACAGTATCTGCGAACAAAGAAACACAAGGTGACGGCGGGAAAAAAGCTGGAATTTATAATCACTTCATGAATGGTGTCAATATGATGCTACCGTTTGTAATTGCCGGCGGGATTATTATTGCCATGAGTTTTGCTTTTGGTATAAACGCTTCAAATCCAGAAAGTGCTGATTACAATGTTTTAGCTGCTGCCTTGAGTCAAATTGGTGGAGATGTTGCCTTTGCAATGATGGTGCCTGCTTTAGGAGCCGGGATTGCCATGTCGATGGCTGGTAAAGCTGGATTTGCTCCTGGTTTAGTTGCTGGATTAATCGCTTCAACTGGTGGCTCTGGTTTCTTAGGTGGCATGGTTGGCGGTTTATTAGCAGGTTATGTGACGAATATTTTTGCTAATAAAATTAATGTCAACAAAACTTTTGCTGCGATGTATCAATTGATTGTAGTGCCATTGGTTTCTATTCTAATCATTGGTTTATTGATGGTTTTTTGTATCGACAAACCAATTGCTTGGGTATTAGATGCTTTAACAGGTTGGTTAAATGGATTAGGGAATACATCAGGATTAGTCTTCGGCCTATTAATCGGTGTTATGATGGCAGCCGATATGGGTGGACCTATTAATAAATCAATTTCTACATTTAGTATCGGATTAATGTCTGCAGGAGTTAATGCCCCAATTGCTGCTTGTATGGCGGCTGGGATGACACCTCCTTTAGGAATTGCGTTAGCAACTGTCTTGTTCAAAAAGAAATTTACCAAAGAAGAGCGAACTTCTGGTCAATCTTGCTGGATCTTAGGGGCATCTTATATTACGGAAGGTGCAATTCCTTTCGCAGTATCTGATCCAATCAGAATCATTCCGAGTTTGATGTTGGGTTCAGCAACGGCTGCTGGCATTTCAATGGCTGCTGGTGTGACTTCAATGGCGCCACATGGCGGAATTTGGGTAATGTTGATTCCAAATGTGATTAGTAGTTTACCAATGTATGCTTTAGCTTTAGTAGCGGGGACAGTAGTAACTGCACTAGCTATTGGATTTTTAAAGAAACCGGCAGTTGAAGAAGAACCAACTGAAATTGTAGTAAACCAATTAAATGAAGAGGTGGAAGTATAATGTTATACACAATGAAAGATTTACTGAAAGTTGCAAAGGAAAACAAATTTGCGGTACCAGCTTTTAATATTTGTAGTTACGATATGTTAAAAGCTATTATAGAGGAAGTGGAAGCGCAAAATTCTCCTGTTATTATTGAAATTCATCCCGATGAAATTGCTTATTTAAATGATGAATTTGTCGCATCTGTTAGAGCTTATGCTCATAATAGTAAAGTACCTGTGGTTATTCATATGGATCATGGCGGTTCAATCTATGATGTGATGCGTGCCATCCGCAACGGTTATACTTCAGTCATGATCGATGCATCAACAGCGTCTTATGAAGACAATAAAGTTTTAACAAAACAAGTCGTTGAATTAGCTCATAAAGTAAATGTTTCAGTAGAAGCAGAATTGGGAACAATTGGTGACAATGGTTCCGCAGAAGGTGGATCAGCGAATATTATCTTTACCGATCCAGCCCAAGCGGTAGATTTTGTTGAAGAAACGGGTATTGATACTTTGGCTGTCGCGATTGGAACAGCTCATGGTTTATATCCAAAAGATAAAAAACCTGAACTAAACATCGAGTTGTTAAAAGAATTAAATCAAAAAATTGATATTCCATTTGTTTTACATGGTGGCTCAGGGAATCCAGACAACGAAGTCAGTGAAGCCGTCAAATATGGAGTTGCTAAAGTTAATTTGAGTTCTGATTTAAAAAGTGTTTTCTTTGCAGAAATCCATAAAGTGTTGAATGAAAATCCTGGTATGTTCGAACCAAATCAAGTTTACATTTCGCCAAATGAAAAAGTTAAAGAAGTGGTACGCCACAAGCTAGGTATTCTAAACACTTTAGGCAAAGCAGAGTTGTATAAATAAAGCATGAGCGCTGAAATCTAAAAATTTCAGCGCTTTTTAGACTTAAGTATGATATTTAATTATAAAATTTAATGTTAAAATTGAAGGAAGATGAGCTGGAAAGAGTGATTTAATTGGGGAATAAAATAAACGGAAAAATGCTAGATTCAGTAAAATACATAGCGGCAATTTTAGTGATTTGTGTGCATTGCCAACCAATCAGTGGCTTGCCAGAAGTCAATTATTTTGTCAAAAATATTCTGTGTCGCTGGGCGGTACCGTTCTTTTTTATAAGTAGTGCTTATTTTGTCAGACGAGGAATGAGCAACGATGAGAACTATTTACCAGTTTATTTAAAACGATTAACTCAATCTTATCTTTGGTGGAGTGTGATCTTTATTCCGATTGGCTTGGATTGGCTTCATCAAAATCTGACCTTGTCAAAAGAGTTGTTACCATTGGCTTTGATTTTTGGTTTGATTCATGTTGGAACTTATTATCACTTATGGTATATTCCGGCCTTAATCTTATCTTTATTTATCGCTACTAATTTTTTAAAACACTTCTCGTATAAATTACTGTTGATTATAGCCACATTTTTATATAGTTTTGGTAGCATCGAAACATACTACGGTCTGATACCAAATGGTTGGTTAAAAGAACTATTTGATATTGTTATCCAAATTTTTTTTACCACCAGAAGTGGCTTATTGTTTGGGTTGATCTTTGTAGGTATCGGATTTTTTATTTATGACTACCAAGAAAAATTACTTTTAAGATATCGACAAATATTTTTTTTGACAGGCTTATTTTTTGCTATGATGGCATTAGAAGGAATTCTCTTATATTCTGTTGATAAATTAGATATGAACTTTTTATTCATGCTAATTCCTTTCAGTTTTTGTCTGTTTATCAGTTTATTGTTTTTTCCAAAGCAGCTATTATTTGACACTGGGAAAATTCGGCTATTATCTAAATACTATTATTTTGTTCATCCTATATGTATTGTAATAGTTGAGGAAGCTGCCAAAGCATTTCAAATGATCTGGTTGAATCAAGGAATAATCAGTTTTTGCTTGATTTTTCTATTCACTCATTTGATTTGTTTAATGGTTATCTATATTAAGCAACAGAACTTACGAAAAAAATACATTGGTGGGGCAATGTTTTTTGGGATGTTAGCTACTTTAGCTTTAGCTGGAACGATTTATCAATTCAAGCCAGTTGAGGTTTTGCTTAAATTTGAACTAGTTCCATGTTTATGGCTAACTACGTCAATACTTGGTTATTTTATATTAACAAAGGGAGTTGGAACAAATGATGAATCCACTGGAGTCGCGGCAAAATGAGATTATTAATTTTTTAAAAATCAATCAATTTGCCAGCATCCATGAACTAAAAGAGTTGGTGAATTACAGTGAAGCGACGATTAAACGTGATTTAGTTGATTTAGAAAATGATGGCTTAATCCGACGAACACGTGGCGGCGCAATGATTATTGATAATGAAAAGATCGATGTGCCTTATTTGATGAAAATCGCCCAACTAGATGAAGATAAAAATAAAAAGTATGTAGCAGAGTTGGCGGAAGGTTTAATAAAAGATGATATGATTTTGTTTATTGATTCTTCAACAACTTGTCTCCATCTTGTCAATTTATTGGCTAAATTTGATGGATTACGTATTATTACCAATGGTTTATTAACAGCGGTGATGCTCAGTGAATTTACCAATGCGCAAATTTCTGTTTTAGGTGGTTCAATTGTCCCTAAAAGAGCAACGATTAAT
The DNA here is from genome assembly GCF_051714685.1 of Enterococcus sp. AZ103. Taxonomy (NCBI): domain Bacteria; kingdom Bacillati; phylum Bacillota; class Bacilli; order Lactobacillales; family Enterococcaceae; genus Enterococcus; species Enterococcus sp. AZ103. The sequence continues at coordinate 29,025 of NZ_JBIOSI010000002.1, forward strand.
GGCTCTAAGGCGTTTGCTGATGTTTTAAATTATAATGTCGACATTGCTTTTGTTAGTTGTCGTGGTTTTTCGCTAGATTATGGTGCGACAGAAACTAGTGAAGGCGAGGCCTTGATTAAAAAAGCCTTTCGAAAGCAAGCACAAAAAGTCGCAGTTCTAGTTACTCACGATAAATTTGATAGTAAGTACATGTATCAATCAATGGATTTAAGTGAGATTGATTATTTGATTAGTGATAAAGAAATTCCTGATTTATACCCTAAAAAGATAGAAACCATCTATTAATTCTTCAACTGCTAAAATTATTTAGCAGTTTTTTTGAGTTTTCTCTTGACAAAAGTGTTTAGTAAACATTATAAGGTAAACAATTACTAAAATAAAAAATGTTTACTAGGAGGAAGACAATGAATCACAATTTAATTACTTTTGACCAAGAACAGGGTATTTTCCATTTAAAGAACAATGAAATATCTTACATTATGAAGCTTGAAGACGAAGGTATGTTGGCACATATTTATTTTGGAAAAAAAGTCAATCAATACCATGACCATAAAAATTATCCTAGAAGAGATCGGGGTTTTTCTGGTAATGTACCGGGACAAGAAGAAAGGGCTTACTCAAAAGATACTTTACCGCAAGAATTTTCTAGTCATGGTTCGATGGATTATCGCATCCCAGCAAGTATTATTCAGCGAGAAAATGGTACAAACTTAACTGATTTACGCTATCATTCGTATAAGATTTCCGCTGGAAAACCAGTATTAGCGGGGCTACCTGCAGCGTATGTCGTTGAAGAAAATGAAGCGAGTACTTTAACTATTACTTTAAAAGATCGCTTTGAAGGAATTTATCTTGATTTGTTTTACACCATATATAACGAACGTAATGTTATTGTCCGTTCAGTAAAAGTCCGGAACTTGACGAACCAAACACTTTCGATTGAAAAAATCGCATCTATGCAATTGGATTTAACCAATTCAGGGAAATATCAAGATGTTTTATCTTTACCAGGAGCCCATGTACAAGAACGTCAAGTTAATCGCGAGAAATTATCTGCTGGCATTAAAAGATTTGAAAGTCGGCGAGGCGCAACAAGTCATCATATGAATAGTTTTATCGCTTTAATGGAGGATGATGCGAATGAATTTAATGGTGAGGTAATTGGTGTTCATTTGGTTTATTCAGGTAATCACTCATTTGAATTAGAAGTCGATCAAATTAACCAATTACGCTTAGTTGCTGGTATAAATGAATATAATTTTTCTTGGGAATTGAAAACACAACAGGAGTTTCAAACACCTGAAGTATTACTAGCCTATTCTGACAGCGGCTTAAATAAAATGAGTGATACTTTCCATCATTTGTTAAGAGAAAGAGTAGCTCGAGGAGCGCATCAATTTGCGGAGCGACCAATTTTAGTGAATAACTGGGAAGCAACTTATTTTGATTTTACTAATGAAAAAATTGAAGCAATTGTAGATGAGGCAGCTGATTTAGGAATAGAAATGTTTGTATTAGATGATGGCTGGTTTGGACATCGAAACAACGACGATTCTTCTTTAGGAGATTGGTTTGAATTTGAAGGGAAATTGGCTAAAGGATTGAAAGCAGTAGCTGATTATGTTCATGCTAAAGGGTTGAAATTTGGTTTATGGTTTGAGCCGGAAATGATCTCGATTGATTCTAAATTATATGAGGAACATCCTGATTATTTGATGCAAGTACCTGGACGGACACCATCTAGTTCGCGGGATCAGCATTTGTTGGATATGGGGCGCAAAGAAGTGCGTGAAAATATTCAAAAACAAATGGAAGCGATCCTAAATACGATTGAAATTGATTACATTAAATGGGATATGAATCGAAGTATGTCTGATACTTATTCGGTCGCTTTAGAAAGCCACCAACAGGGTGAAACAGCTCACCGTTATATTTTAGGGGTTTATGAGTTGATGGAAAACCTAACGGAAAAATATCCTAAAATCTTGTGGGAAGGTTGCTCTGGTGGTGGCGGACGTTTTGATGCCGGCTTCTTATATTATATGCCGCAATCTTGGGCTAGCGATAACACAGATGCGATTGAACGCTTAAAAATTCAATATGGCACAAGTATTGCCTATCCAACGTCCGCGATTACGGCTCATGTTTCTGCTGTACCAAATCATCAAACTGGTCGTGTGACCTCTTTGAAAACCCGCGGGGATGTAGCCATGTCAGGCGTTTTAGGCTATGAATTAGATTTAACGATGTTAAGTGAAGCAGAAAAAGATGAAATTACGCAGCAAATTAAAGTGTATCAAGAGTTACGTCCATTAGTACAATACGGCAACTTCATCCGTTTGATTAGTCCTTTTGAAGGCAATACGACAGCTTGGTTATTTGTGGCTGAAGATCAATCAGAAGCACTTTTATTTATGGCTCGTACTTTAGCAAGCGCGCAGCCAGTATTTAATGAAGTACGATTGAAAGGTTTAGCAGAGGGCTTTTTATACGAGGACCAAGCGACTGGAGAAATTTATTCTGGATCTGAGCTAAATCAGATCGGTGTCTATTTCCCTGACTTTTACGGCGACTTCCAAACGAAACTGATTCACTTTAAGAAAAGAGGAAACTAAAAATGGAAAAACGAAATTCGGTTATTACTCAAGCAGCGATTTTGTCCCTTTCGATTTTATTGACGAGTGCAACTGCCATTAACGGTGCTTTACCACAAATGCGCAATAGTTTAAATATGACAACTACTCAAGGAGAGCTGGTGGCAACTGTGCCAGCCTTGGCGGTCGTAATTTTCGTAATCCTTTCTAATCTAATTGCTAAAAAAATCGGGATTAAAAAGACTGTTCAAATTGGTTTGCTTTTTGTGGGATTCGGCGGGATTGCACCAATTTTTCTAACCAGTTACCCTATGATTATCGTTAGTCGCTTCATTTTAGGTGCAGGATTTGGTTTGTTTAATTCTTTGGCAGTTTCAATTATTAATTTGTTGTATAGAGATGAAGTGAATCGTCGGGCGACTTTGCTAGGATTTAGAGGCGCAGCTGAAAACATCGGGAGTGCGGTTATGACGATTGCTGCAGGTATTTTGCTAAGTGTCAGTTGGAAATTTTCTTTCGGTGTTTATGCGATTGCTTTTCCAATCTTTATTTTATTCACCATGTTTGTTCCAGAAATTGATGAAAAAGATCATGAAAAAAGTAGTGATCAAGGACAATCTCACGAAAAAATTCAATTACCAGTCTTTTTATTAGCGCTGTTTGCTTTATTTTTAGTGATGACCTTTATTGCAATTGGCGTTCGTTTTCCAGCAATGGTGACTTCGATGCGAGGAGAGGACTACAATGCCTCTAACTTTTTAGCGGTGATGCCGATTATTGGGATTGTTACCGGTACATTTTTCGGGCGCATCAATCAAATTTTAGGAGAAAAGTGTCTGCATTTAGGCTTGATTTTATTAGCAATTGCGACTTTATTAATTGGCTTATCCAATGGTAATTTTGCTCTATTATTAGTTGGGTACTTTATTAGTGGGATTCCTGGAAGTTTGATTTTTCCATTTATTTATAACTCATTAAACAGTTATGCTCCTGCTAGCAAAATGAATATTGCCACTTCGATTATTTTAATCGGTTGTAACTTAGGAAATTTCTTAGCACCATTTGGTTTGAGTATTTTACAAAAGGTTACTGGATCAGAAAGTATTTTTGCTCCATTTATCGCGTTGTTTGTCATTATTATTGGGATATTGATTGCTTTTATCGTGAGAGATATGGTTTTTTTTCAAAAAAACCAACTAACTAAAACCGTGAAGTCTAAATAACTTTGCGATCATCTGTGGTAAAATTTAGTTATCAAACAGGTGAGGTGGAAAAAATGGTTGGTATCCGTGATGTTGCTCGAAAGGCAAATGTTAGTCCCGGTACAGTATCTCGTTTTTTAAATCAAGATCAAACATTATCAATTTCTGATGAGACGAAGACTCGGATTTTATCCGCAGTGAAAGATTTAAATTACGATATTAGTAAACGTAAATATGAAAAGAAAAAGTTGCCATCTCTCGGTTTAATTTCCACTATTGATCGAAAAAAAGAACTAGATGACCCTTATTTCAGTCAATTACGGGCAGGAATCAAAGAAGAAGCGCGTCGACTACACTTAGGTATGAATCGAACTTATTATTTAGCTGAGGACGACCCGCAAGAATGGAAAGACTTTGATCATTTAGGTGGCATTATTATTATTGGTTCGGTCCAAGAAAAATCAATTCAAAAGTTAATGTCACAAAATAAAAATATTGTCGTGGTGGATAATCCTGACATTCAAGCCGATGTGGATTTAGTTTATGCTGACTTTGAACGAATGACACAAAAAATTTTATCACTATTAATTGCCGCAGGTCATAAAAAAATTGCTTATATCGGCGGTTACAATATTGATATGAATGAATTTGGGGAAAAAGAATATAACGAAAATGAAAAAAGATTACGGGTGTATAAACAGTTTATGTACGAACAAGGGTTAAAGCAAAATATTGATTACAAATTAGGATTATGGGAACCTTTGGAAGGTAAACGAATGATGGATGAGCTATTATCAGAAAATGGCGAGAATCTTCCGACTGCAATTTTAGTTGGAAGTGATCCACTATCAGTGGGTGTCTACCGTAGCTTGCAGTCAGCTGGGAAAAAAATCGGTGAAGATATCGTCATTGTTAGTTTTGACAATATTGAAATCGCTGAATATTTAACACCTAATCTGACAACCGTCAATATTAATAGTCGAGAAATCGGAAAAGCTGCCGTTCGTTTGGCCAAAGAAAAAATTAATCAAGAAAGAAGCGAAAATGTTGTACTAACTTTTCCTTCAAAATTAATCGAACGTGAAAGTTTCCGTTTTAGCTAAAGGAGTTTTTATTTGGATACAGCAGAAATCAAACGGCGCATGGATAGTGGCGAAATCTACTATGAAAATGCCGAAATTTATCAAGAACAGGTTCAATATACCGACTGGATCTTTCAATACAATCAATTACTGCCTAGTAAAAAAACCGAAAAAATAGCTTTATTACAAAAAATCTTTGGCAGTGTAGGAAATGATACGACTTTAATGCAGCCAATTCATGCTAATTGGGGAAAAAATACTTTTATTGGTGAAAGAGTCTATAGTAACTTTAATTTGACTTTAGTTGATGACACTAAAATTATTATTGGAGACGATACAATGATTGGTCCCGATGTAACCTTGATTGCCGGAACTCATCCTCTAAATCCAGAGCTACGTTTAAAAAATGCTCAATATAATTTACCAGTCACGATTGGTAAGAATGTTTGGTTAGGGGCCAATGTAATTGTTTTTCCAGGAGTGACAATTGGCGACCATTCGGTGATAGGTGCTGGTAGTTTAGTAACAAAGGATGTACCAGAGAATGTTTTAGCTTACGGCTCACCATGCAAGGTGATAAAAAAATAGAGAATAGTTAGATAGTAAAACAGCCAAGAGACGACAAAAATCGTTCTTGGCTGTTTTTTTATTTTCGTAAGATTTTTTCCATAGTTTTGCCTTTTGCTAATTCATCAATCAATTTATCTAAATAGCGAATTTTTTGCATCAAAGGATCTTCAATTTCTTCCACTCGCACACCACAAACCACACCTTTAATCAGTTTCGTGTCTGGATTTATTTCCGGAGCTACTGCGAAAAACTCTCTGAAAGAATGTTCAGCTTGAAGTTGCGCCATTAATTGTTGTTGCGTAAAACCAGTCAACCAACAAATAATTTGATCGACTTCTGTTTTAGTACGACCTTTTCTTTCTGCTTTTTTAACATACAAAGGATAAACTGTCGCAAAGGACATCTCGAATATTTTTGTGTTCGTCATCTAACGCTCCTTTTTTTATAATAGTATCAAGAAAAGAAGGGAGAGACAACCTAACGATTATTTATCAGTTGCCCGACGGAATACAGGAATGTCAGTGCTAGAACCATAATCAATTTTACCGATATTCTTTAAAGTCGCCATATCTTCAGCTGAAATTTCAAAATCAACATCGGCATTGTTTTTCATGTGAGCAATTTTTTCTGTTTTTGGTAATGGCAATAAATCAAGTTGCAACAAGTATCGTACTGCTAATTGAGGAATTGATACTTGATATTTTTCCGCTAAAGCCGTGATTTCGGGATTACTCATCATTTCACCATGGGCAATGGGCGAGTATGCTTCTACCAAAATATCATTTTTTTGAGCAAAATCGATTAATGCAACAGGTGTATGACCGATATGAGCCAAGACTTGATCAACCATCGGTTTAATTTTTCCATTGTTGATGATATTTTCTAAATCAATTTGTTCAAAATTTGAAACACCAATTGCTTTAATTTTCCCTACTTCATATGCTTCTTCTAAGGCCTTCCAAGCAGCCAAGTTGCCATCAAAATAATGATTAGCCTCCTCTTGGAAATTTGCCCAAGGCTTAGGAGAATGGATAATCATTAAATCGATATAACCAATAGCTAATTTGTTCAAAGATTCTTCGATTGCGGCAACTGCACCGTCATAATTTTTAATTTCTGCTGCCAATTTCGTCGTTAAGAAAAGTTCTTCTCTAGGAATCCCAGAATGACGAATGCCAGCGCCTACTCCAACTTCATTTTCATAAGCTTGGGCTGTATCGATATGACGATAACCAACTTCGATTGCTTCAATCACTGCTTTTTCAGCTTTTTCGTCAGGAATCATCCAAGTACCAAAACCAATTTTTGGAATTTTTACTTCATTGGAAAGAGTGTACGTTTCTTTTAACATATTAGATCCTTCTTTCTGTATTTGTTAAAACAAGCCTAACACTTAAACTGGACATTAAGGCAAGCAAAAAGCCACTAAAAATAAATTCAGTCGAAATACTCAACAGCTTATCTTTAGTGGCACAATTCCTAACAATATTTTTCTACTCCTAATGACTAAGCGCTAACCCCTTGAAACAGTCCGGTCACTTGTATCCAAATCCCTGAAGCAGCGAGCGAGATTTTATCCCACAATACAGCGAAATCGGGATTTACCACAAAATTTTCCAACTGATTTAAAGCAACTTCATGGTAGTTGACGACTAAATAAAGGACGATTAATACGCCAGCAACGCGCCACAGCAAGGATCCCATGCGGATTGCAAAATACAAAATAAATGCAATCACAGCGATGGCTAAAATCTGTTCCATTTGTTTTCACCTCCTTTGAAAGGTAGTATGGCGAAACTTTTGTAAAAGAAAATAGGACTAAAGTCGTAGAAAAACTTGGAAATTAGAAAAGTCCTATAAGAAAGCACGTTTTCTTTTATTTGTTAAAAATTTTCAAAAAAACGGTTTGATTAAAATTTAATTAAGGAATGAAACTAATGGATTGCCTTAAAGTCGACTTTAAGTTGTAGAATCTAAACATAGAAATGAGAAAAATCATATTTAGGAGGAATAATCATGACACGACCATTTATCTTTTGCCACATGTTAACATCATTAGATGGAAAAATTACCGGCGATTTTTTTAAGAGTGAAAAAGCCAAATCTGCTAGTCTTCAATTCTACAATATTGCCTTCGGGAAAGATCCTTATTACAAAAACCAAGGCTGGCTTTCTGGTCGAGTTACGTCAGACGACAACTTTACTTTTTATAAAGAACCAGCTTTATCGGCAAATTGTCAACCTGTCCCCGCAGGTGATTTTATTAGCCAAGTTGGGGCAGAAATGTATTACATCTCTTTGGATCCTTCAGGCAAATTAGGTTGGGAAAAAAATACAATTAGTTATCGAGAAACGGTCGCAACAGTCATCGAAGTATTAACAGAAAGGGTTAGCGAACAATACAAAGCTTTTTTACGAGAACTAGATATTCCGTATATCATTGCTGGAAAAGAAACGATTGATCCGCAAGTGACGATTGATAAGTTACAAATGTATTTTCAATTAGACAGCATTATGTTAGGTGGTGGTGGTGTAATTAATTGGTCATTTATTCAAGCGGGTGTTTGCGATGAATTAAGTCTTGTTTTAGCCCCAGTTGCTGATGGAAATCCAGATACGCCTTCACTTTTTAATGCTATCGGAGGTCAGGCTGATGGAAAGAAATTTGCTGATTTTAAATTAATAGAAAGCAAAGTGTTAGCAGATGATGCGTTATGGTTAAGATATCAAGTGGAATAATAAAGGAGGCTAAGGGATGAAAATTTCTGAAGCAGCACAAGAGACTCAATTAAGCCCTAGCCTGTTAAGACATTATGAACGAATTGGTTTGACAGGAACAATCAAACGAAATCCAGATGGTAGCCGAAATTATAGTTCGAAGGACATTAAATGGATTCATTTAATGAAACAATTATTGGCGAATGAGGTACCGCTAGAAGTTTTATTGGATTATAACTTTTTATATCGTTTAGGCCCTTTTACAGATGATTGGCAAAAGGAGTTATTAGAAGAAGCGCAGCAACATTTGATTGCGCGATATCAAGATTTGATGACCACTATGCAGCAATTGAATCAAGTTATTGCATCTTATCGGAAATAGGAGGGAATTATGAAAAAAAGCCATCGTTTGTTGGTAATCATTGGTATTACGGTAATCTTTTTTTGGGGTTGGGATTTGATGATGCCAAAAAAAAGTCAGACAATTCCTGATAGCGCAATTCAATTAAAGGTTGATTCCCAAGTGAAAAATTGTGAGTATACAATTTTTTTAAGTAGTCAATAAATCTGAGATTACTTGAAATTTTTCATAAAATTATTGGAAACTTAATAAAATAGCGCGAAAATGCTCTTTTTATAATAATTATGTTGCTATTGGATAACAGGCGTGTTATGGTATGAAAGTAATAGTTTTGATGTGTTTTTTAATTTAGCAAGTTTCGACTTCTTTTTACACTTCTCAATGTATTGCAAATAAGCACATTAGATGTGTATTTGGAGGTACTACAATATGAATAACGGTACAGTAAAATGGTTTAACCCTGACAAAGGCTTTGGATTTATCACTGGTGAAGATGGAAATGACGTATTCGCTCATTTTTCAGCTATCCAAGGTGACGGTTTCAAAACTTTAGACGAAGGTCAAGCAGTAACTTACGATGTTGAAGATGGTCAACGTGGCCCTCAAGCAACTAACATTGTTAAAGCTTAATTTAAACTTTTAAGTGAAGGTCATTATGACCTTCATTTTTTTTTTGCCTAAATTTACCTTATGAAGTGAAAAAAATCGATGATTCAGCTACAATGGAGAATAGTTTCAGATATTTTTCAAATAGTAGGAGATATTTTATGGAGAAAAAATTATCACTTAAGCATTATTTATTTATTGGTTCAATGTTATTTGGTTTGTTTTTTGGTGCTGGGAATTTGATTTTCCCTGTGAACATGGGTCAATTAGCTGGCAGTAAAGTTTTTTTAGCAAATTTAGGTTTCTTAGTTACTGGCATCGGTCTACCTTTTTTAGGAATTATCGCTATTGGAGCATCTCAAAGTGAGGGGCTATTAGATTTAGCTTCACGTATTAATCGCAAATATGCAATTATTTTCACCATCTTAATTTATTTAGTGATTGGTCCATTTTTTGCTTTACCCCGTTTGGCAACGACTTCCTTTGAGATTGGTATCGCACCTTTTACTTCAGGAGAACATTCAAAAATTGCGTTAGCTATTTTTAGTATTTTATTTTTCGTGGCCACTTGGTTCTTTTCCCGAAAACCTACCAAAATTTTAGATTATGTTGGTAAGTTTCTTAATCCAATTTTTTTAATTTTACTGGGATTTTTATTGTTTTTAGGATTTACACGACCATTAGGACCGATTGCTACGGCACCAGTACAGCCAGATTATCAATCCGCAACTTTTTTAAAAGGTTTTATTGAAGGGTACAATACCTTAGATGCATTGGCATCATTAGCCTTTGGAATTATTATTGTTACCACGATTCGTTCAATGGGTATTGAGAAACCTAGCCAAATTGCCAAAGATACAATTAAAGCAGGGACGATTAGTGTGATATTAATGGGAATTATCTATACTTTATTAGCTTATTTAGGTGCGATGAGTTTGGGAAAATTTCCGATTAGTGAAAATGGAGGAATTGCTCTAGCCCAAATTGCCAATCATTATTTAGGTACAATTGGTAGTATTTTGTTAGCATTAATTGTTATTTCCGCTTGTTTAAAAACAGCAATCGGTTTAGTGACGGCTTTTTCCGAAACTTTTGTTGAAATCTTTCCAAAAAGAAGTTATCAATTCTTTATTGTTTTTGCTAGTGTTTTACCTTGTTTATTTGCCAATATTGGTTTAACAAAGATTATTGAAATTTCGTTGCCAGTCTTGATGTTTGTTTATCCCTTAGCGATGACTTTAATTTTATTAGCAATTATCGGTCCGTTATTTAAAAATCGTCCGATTGTTTATCAAATGACGACTATTTTTACACTAATTGCGGCGATATTAGATGGTTTAGCTGCTAGTCCGAGTGTGATCGTCAACTTATCTTGGGTTCAGACATTATTGAACTTTGCTAAGCAATATTTACCATTATTTAATTTGGGAATGGGTTGGGTTGTTCCAGCCTTTGTCGGTTTTATTGTTGGTTTATTGATCGTTAAGCTAAAAAAATAAATTAAACGAAGGGGAGACCTTCGTTTTTTTTAATTGGAGGGAAATGTGTGAGAAAAGGTATGATATTTTTATTGTTAGCAGTGATCAGTGATTTTTTGACACCTTATGGATTGGGATTATTTGCACCAAATATCCATCAAATGAAAGATGTAATGAGCGCTTTTGGCGATGTCAGTAGTCCAGTGCGTACTCCTTTTTTAATTTGGTCAGTGATTTCGGGTATTTTATTTGTTTTGGCAGTCCCAGCTGTCTTTCATTATTTTCGCAAGACTTCGGTTGGTTTGGCGAGTTTGTTAGCTTTGTCAGTTGCGTTGTATGGAATTGGTGACTGTATTTTTACGGGGCTTTTTAGTATTAATGAAGAAGCAGCAACATGGAACTTATCTACTTGGATTCATAATATTGGCTCGGGCATCGGCTATGCAGGTTTTTTTCTATTCCCATTAATTTTGATATTACTTTATCAAAAACAAGGAGAACTAAAAAAAGTCAGGAAATATCAGCTACTCTTTGCTATTAGTCTTTTATTTGGTGCAATTTATGGTTTGGCTCAACTAAATGTACCGTTTCTCCATTTGGTAGGATTGTGGCAACGAGTTAGCTTTTTCTTTAATTATTTACCGATGGTGATTTTTGTTGGCGATGTTTTTAAAAATAAGTTACAATGAGAACGTACGTTCGCAACTTATTTTTAAAGAGGTGATAAAGATGGGAGAAGCGTTCATGTCATATCATCCAGATCCCTATGTTCGCAATTATGATGATCGTAAAATGGCGAAGTGGCTCGGTTTTTATCTAAGCGAGCATACGGCTGAGATGAATAAAGAAGAAAAAGATCGTCATGAAATATGGCAGCGACGAGAAATAATGAGTGACGAAGCAATCGGTAAAATATTAAATCAAGCATATACTGATCAGCAAAAAGTTCGATTACAATTGGCTTTTTTAAACTCTGAGGGCCAACCAGAAGCTGATCTAATTGGTGTGATCGCTGGAATTGATCAACAAACCATATACCTGGTTGAAGAGATGGATCATTTTCAAACAATTTTGCTGGAACAAATCCAATATGTGGAACTGGTGACGTATCTTAAATGGAGTGAAGAAATTTAAAGGAGCAAAAATGCGAGAAATCATAAAAATAAAAGATCATCCTGAATTAACAGGATTAGCTGCCAATTGGTTTCATCATAAATGGGGTGTGCCGTTAGAAGCTTATTTAGAAAGTATTGAGACAAGTATCATTGGTAAAACAGCAGTCCCTCAATGGTATGGCATGTTTTCGAAAAATAAAATGATCGCCGGTATTGGTGTGATTGAAAATGACTTCCACGACCGTCAAGATTTGACGCCAAATATTTGTAGCTTGTATGTTGAAGAGGGGTATCGTAACCAAGGGATTGCTGGTGAAATGTTAGATTTTGTTTGTCAGGATATGAAAAATCAGGGGATTGAAACGCTGTATTTATTGACTGACCATCAAGCATTTTATGAAAAATACCAGTGGGAATTTTACACTTTGGCACAACCAGAAGAGACACAAAATCCCAGTCGTATCTACCGTCATCGTTTCATTTAGTCTTTTGCGAATTTTCCAGTACAATAAAAGAGAATTCAAAAGAGGAAGTGGAAAGATGAAAGAAAGAGTTGTTGTTTTTGGCGATGCTATCATTGCGATTATTCTAACCATTATGGTTTTAGAGTTGCCGGTTAAATACTTTGCTAATGGTGCAGTGAATATGACTGAATTGCTGAGAGCGATTGGGATATATTTTATTAGTTTTTGTTTTGTGGCGAATATCTGGTTTCAAGGTGCTTATAGCTTTAATCGGATTACTGAAGTAAAAAATCGAACCTTGGTAGTTTATTTAATGATGCTATTTACCTTATCACTAGTACCTTCTGCTACTCGGTTATTAATTGAAGATACGACTCGTCAAACAATTATTATTTACGGTGTTTTGACCTTTATTGTCACGTTGATTTCGCGACGTTTGAATGCTAGTTTGGAATTGCAAATATTAGATGGGCAACAACGGACGCGGCGCAAACAAGAGCTAGACCGTCAAGATATGTTTACCATGATTGTATTGGTTTGTCTGCTGATTTTTAGCTGGTTTTTTGTGAGAACAGCATTGATTGTTTATCTAATTATGCCAATCATGGCTTTTCTACAAAATATGATTGATCGAGAAGAAAATAATTTTGTCGATACTTTAGATCAAGACGAGCAGAATCAATATTATCAAAATCGTAAGGAAATAGTTGGGAACAATATACAACGGTATGGTCGTTTTCTGCGGGATTCGCTAAAGGATAGTAGCACACAAAATGATCCTGAAAAATTTCAAGCAGTCATCAACGAATGGCAACAACGTTTGCAAGTTGATATTGCTGAGCGTAAAAAGCAGCTAGCCAATGAAATGAATCCTAAAGAGCAACATAAAATCGAAAATGAACTCCGAAATTTAGATAGAATGAGTCAAAAATTAGCACAAAGAGGAAAATTTCCACCAAAAAGAAAAAATCGGGGAGCGTAATTTTTACGCTTCTTTTTTTATGTGCTATAATAAAATAAAAATATCGCAAAAAAAATAAGGTGAATAAATGTTTCGACCCACGCAAATAGAACACCCAATAAAAATGTATATTCGTCGTGATTTAGGAATTACCGTCGAACAATTTGGTCAAATTGCGGGCATTCCCCAATCAACTTTAGCTACTTGGATTAAACGAGAGCGACGAGTAGAAAAATTACCAATTGACTTTTATGCAGCTTTAGCAACAGTTGCTGATAAAAAGATTGAAATTGTCTATAAAGAATTATTGCAGTGGCAGCAGCAAGCTGATCGTTATAAACAGGAATCCCTTCAAACTTTAAGTGGTGAGCAGCCGTTGTTTGCTTTAGCGCAAAAAGAAGGACAAAAAATTTATCGTAAATATAAAGCGGAAGGTCGCCAGGCAGATTTACTTGAGCCAATGCGTCAGTTGCAAAAAGCCATCAAAAAATTAGACAGTGAGCTTTTTATTCAAACATTAATTGCCGTTTATGGAAATATTTCAGAACCGATGCCGCCATGGTTTGCTGGCAGCTTTCAAAAGAAAGATCAATTAAAAGAAGTTGGGCAAGCATTTTACAATGAAATATTGATTAAAGGCTAAAGAAAACCGCCAAGAGTAATTCTTTAAATTACTCTTGGCGGTTATTTTATAGTTCATTTGAAATAGTTTTAGAGATTTTTTTCAAATCATCAGTCATTTGACCAGTGTGCCTTGCAATATCTGAAACGCGTAAAAAGCTGTTTTTATACATTGCAACTTCACGCATTTTTTGATATCTCTCTTCGATTTCATTAAAAGTACGGGGTTTTTTATCAGACTTTTCAACGGTTTCTGAACCATTTTCATAATGCATTTCCAAAAAGGATAAAGCATCATTTACCCCATCTAAAAAGGCTTCATATTCTTCTTGCTGAATTTTACCTTCAGCTAAACGTTTTTTTTGTTTTTCAATAAATAGTTCAACGACTGTTTCCATGAATGACTCCTTCTATGACCGATTTAAATCAATTGTACTATGAATTGATGTAATTGAATAGATTATTTTCGGGAAAACAACTAATTTTTGAGAAAAATTTGACACTGGGAAGTATTTCATAAATAATAAACAAGTGATTAATTTTATGAGTTTATGATGAGAGAAGGTTTTTCAATGGAGAAAGCAAAACAACGTCAATTACTAAAAATTATTGAAAAAGATTGTCGCTTAAATGTTGCAGAAGTAGCAATTATGTTGGACTTAGAAGAGCCCATAGTTGCGGCTGAATTGAAGCGGTTAGAAGAGAATAAGATTATTGCTGGTTATCGAGCTTTAGTTAATTGGGATAAAGTAGAGGATGATTGGATCGAAGCATTAGTGGAGGTCTCAATGGTACCTACCGGTGAGGATGGTTATCGCAAAGTCGCCCAGCAAATTAAAAGTTATCAAGAAGTTGAATCACTGTTTTTTATAAGTGGTGGTTTTGATTTTATCGTGTTATTACAAGGACGAAATATAAAGGATATTTCTCGTTTCATTTCAACGAACTTAGCCTCCATTCCCGAAGTTTCTGGGACACGGACACATTTCTTGTTAGATAAATATAAAGAATGGGGTATTGATTTAACAGGAAACGACAACGATCCACGAATGCGGGTGAGTCCATGAGAGATTTTTTAGCGAAACGAATGACCAATATCAAGCCTTCAGGCATTCGTAAGTTTTTTGATATTGTTTCAGAACAACCGGATGCGATTTCTTTAGGCGTGGGGGAACCAGATTTTGATACGCCGCGTCAAATGACTGAAGTGGCCATTAATTCGTTGCGGGAAGGTCGAACTTTTTATACTGCAAATGCAGGTTTACTACCGTTACGCAAAAGAATTAATGATTATTTAAATGAAAGAGTGGGAGTAAACTATCAACCAGAATCAGAAATTATTGTGACTGTGGGAGGTAGCGAAGCGATTGATCTGGCTTTTCGCGTATTTTTGGATCCAGGAGATGAAGTGATTATTCCGGAACCAAGTTTTGTTTGCTACAAACCGATTACTGAACTTGTTGGTGGGAAAGCAGTTACGATTGATTTACAGATGGAGAATCAGTTTCAGTTGACTGCTGAGGAATTGGAAGCGGCCATTACACCTAAAAGTAAAATTTTGATGTTGTCTTATCCCAATAATCCAACAGGTGCAATTATGCCTAAAGAGGCGTTAATTAAAATTGCTGATGTAGTGAAGAAACATGATTTATTAGTAGTTTCGGATGAGATTTATGCAGAATTAATCTATGATGGTAGTTTTGTTAGCATTGCTAGTCTACCGGGGATGAGGGAGCGTACAATTGTCATTAATGGCTTTTCAAAAGCTTTTGCTATGACTGGTTGGCGTTTAGGTTTTGTCGCTGGGCCTGAAATATTCATCCAAGAGATGTTAAAAGTTCATCAATATACGATTATGGCAGCACCTACTGCTAGTCAGTATGCAGCCTTAGAAGGTTTAAAGGATTGGCATGACACAGTTGAAAACATGCGGTTATCTTATGAAGAACGGCGTAATTATTTGCATTACGCCTTAACTAATATGGGTTTGCCTTGCTATAAAGCTGAAGGTGCATTTTATTTATTTCCTCAAATTAGTCAATTTGGTTTGAGTAGCGAAGATTTTGCAATCCGTTTACTGGAGGAAGAAAAACTAGCAGTGGTCCCTGGAAGTGCTTTTGGAGAATCTGGAGAAGGTTATCTGCGTTTGTCTTACGCTTATTCGTTAGATGAACTGAAGGAAGCCATTCGACGTTTAGAAAAATTTATTCAAAAAATAAACCACTAATCAAATTTGATTAGTGGTTTTTTAAGTTTAAATAACTTTTTCTAAATGATGAGTTCAAATTATAATAAAATTTTTAAGAATATAGAGTTATCTCTTGGAGAATTTAAAGCGATAAATCAGTAATAATACAATAAACCACAAAGGAGTAAAAATTAAAGCTTCTAAGGTATCTGTCTGCAATGTTAAAGCAACCAATACGAAAAGTAAAAAGGCAAAAATCAAATAAGTCGAATAAGGAAAGAAAGGTAATTTAAAGTGATGCTGAGCAGCTGCCGCTGGATTTTTCTTGCGATACATCATATGAGTATAAACAATAATTCCCCAAATAAATAAGAAACAAATGGTTGCTACTGAGCTGATTAGGGTGAAGACTTGACTAGGTAAAAAGAAATTTAACACAACAGCAAAGAAAATAATAACCGTTGAAAACAATAGTGCTCTACCTGGAACACGGTGGCTAGTTAATTGTTTAAACTGTTTTGGTGCACTGCCTTCTTGTGCTAAAGAGCGAATCATTCTACCGGTACTGTAAATAGCACTATTGCAAGCAGACATAGCTGATGACAAAACGACAATATTAACAATCGATGCGGCTGCTACAATTCCGATTTCGGAGAATACTTGAACAAAAGGACTTTGATCTGCCGATAAACTATGCCAAGGATAAATTGACATAATCATAAATAATGAGCCCAAGTAAAACAAAATGATTCGAACTGGAATATTGTTTATCGCTTTGGGTAAAACCGTTTCCGGATCACTCGTTTCACCACCAATCAAGCCAACTAGTTCCACTCCAGCAAAGGCAAAGGTTGCCATCTGAAATGATTTTACAAATCCAGAGCCACCTTTTGGAAAGAAACCACCCTGATTCCACAAATTGCTTACCGTCACATGACCAGCCGTTGTTTTATAACTGGTGATAATCATAAATGCACCAACAATAATTAAACCAATAATTGCGACGACTTTAATTAATGCAAACCAAAATTCCAACTCACCAAACAATCCGACAGCCACTAAATTTAAACCAAGTAAAATGACCAAGGCAATCATTTCTGGAAGCCATTGTGGAATATTTGGTAACCAATAACGGACATATAAACCAGTTGCGGTTAAATCTGCCATGGCAATCGAAATCCAACAAAACCAGTAAGTCCAACCAGTAACAAAAGCGACTTTCGTACCTAAATATTCTGCTACAAAATCTAAAAAAGAATGATACTTCAAGTTAGTTAGCATTAATTCACCTAATGCTCGCATCACCAGAAAAATTACACCACCAGTAATGGCATAAGTTAGTAAAATAGATGGACCTGTTAATTGAATCGTTTTTCCAGAACCTAAAAAAAGACCTGTACCAATTGCTCCACCAATCGAGATTAATTGGACATGTCGATTTTTTAGTCCACGTTCTAATTCTTGATGTTTTTCCATTTTGACAACTCCCATTCTGATATAACAACAAGAATTCTACCAGAAAAAACTATTTTACACAGAAAAAAAGTTTGATAAATATCTAGACCAATTGATTTTCTAATTTTAAATAAATAACAAGAAAGAAGGCTGTTTCCTAAATCAAAAAATGGTATACTATTTTGGGAAAGAGAGGAGTGCCAGATTTGTCTAAGAAATTAATTGGATGGTCCCTTTTAGGTGTGTTAGTCGTTGGGGCGTTAATTTTTGCGGGTTTAATGATTTACCGAGATCATACTGAAGAAAAGGCCAAAGAAGTCAATCAGGCTATTTCTAAACAGTTAGGTAGTTTATATATTGATGAAAAAGAAGGCTATTTTAAGGCCAGTACTGAAGAAAATGATTTTGACGATGTGATCACCTATATCCAATCACAAAACAATAATAAACAAAGCATTCAACAGGTTGAACAAGCCAAGAAAAATTTTAATACCCAAGGGGAGATCAACCAACTTTTTGAAACCGAAGTGTTAAGAGGGATGGATTTATCTGCTGAACCAGTCTTATCAGAACCTGAAAACAATCGTAAAATTGTTCGATTGGAACAAAAAGTGAACAATGGAAGTAACACTGAAACAGGATGGGGCAAGGATATGCTGATGATTTTGTCGATTGCTAAAGAGCAATCTAAGAATTATCAAACAGCAATTAATCAAATAAAAAAACTGTCTAAACAAGACACAGTGGATTTGTCGGATTATCTTGATACGGTTAGAGCAATTGCCTTGTTGCCAGAAGGTCAATATAAAAATGAATTAATCAAAGATTTAGAGCCAGTTAAAAATAGCTTAAGTGAAGCCAACCAACAACTAACTCAAAAAATTAGTGCAGGTGAGACAGCTATTGCGGCAGAAGCCGCAGCTTATCAGCAAGAACAAGCGGCTAAAATTGCTGAGCGAAATGAAGAATTATCTAAGGTAAAAGAAAGCTTATCCTCGAAAGAAAAAATATATTCTTCTTATCAGAGTGTGTCGCAGTCTATCTCCGTCAGCAAAGCTGGCAGTGACTCAACCTCTAGTTCAAGCAGCTCTTCCAGCACTAGCGTAGAAGAGAACGAGTAAAAAAAATCAAAAAAACTGATGTCAGAGGATTTTCTCTGACATCAGTTTTTTAATTTTCTTCTGAACTGCTGGATGAGTTAGTTGAACGCCTAATTCCACGAGCTTCGTCGATGGCATCTTGAATATCTTTGATTTGTGAATCTAAGGTCTTATCATCTTCTTCAGCTTGTTTAATTTCATCATCAATATCCGATAAACTGTCGTTTAAAGTACTTTTTGCTTGCTGATACTCGGCTTCTTTACTCTTATAAATATTGGTATAGAGGGTAGATAACGATCCACCGCGTGGTTCAATCTGTTGAATTGATTTCCAAATTTGTTGCGCATAACGGTCAAAAGTCGACCAATT
Source organism: Enterococcus sp. AZ103 (assembly GCF_051714685.1). Classification (NCBI taxonomy): domain Bacteria; kingdom Bacillati; phylum Bacillota; class Bacilli; order Lactobacillales; family Enterococcaceae; genus Enterococcus; species Enterococcus sp. AZ103. The sequence goes on from NZ_JBIOSI010000002.1 coordinate 47,910, forward strand.
GTCTTCAGTATCAGTGACTAAAATTTGATAATCGCTTAATGCTTCAAGTTGTTCAGAAAGTAGTGTGTTAGAAAATGTATTGGCTTCACTAACTGAATCAGCATCTAATTTGTCAGCAATGATTTGGTTACTGACTTTTTTTGCGGCAGTATCGATTGCGGCAGTTGAAGCTTGTAAAGCACTTTTTCGAGCAGCTAATACTTGTTTTGTTTGACTAGAACGGGTGACCAATTGTCCATTTTGTAACGTAACTGAAGAAGGCATTGTGAAATCAATATCATCTTTGCCGTTGTTCAATAAGTCCATCGTTTGTTGGAAAATAGTTCTAGTTGCTTTTCCGACAACTGTGTTATTTTGTGCGGCAGGTGTGTCATCACCAATCCAAACCGCAACTGTATAGTAAGGTGTAGCGCCGACAGTCCATAAATCTTTGGCGTCATCAGTTGTCCCAGTTTTGATTGCCCAATTACTGTTGTAAGCTAGAGTGGTATCTGCCGCAGTACCATCGGCTTCTTGATGAACACCTTTCATCGAATCAATCGTTAAGTAAGCAGCATCATCGCTGTAAACTTTACGCTGAGCAATATTAGCGCTATTATAAATTTCTTGTTCATTGTCTTTCCGATTAATGGTTTCAATATTTGTCGGTGTCCGATAATTTCCTTGATTGACTAAGGTCGCAATTCCGCCAGCCATTTCTTGAGTAGTTGCACCATAGGTCATCCCACCAACTGCGATAATCGGATTATTATCAGCCACATCTAAACCACCAAATTCCATCTGAGCTAGCTGTTGATAAACAGGTTCGTTGGTTTCTTCTTGATTTTGAATCGCTAACTTGTAAGCTACCACGTTAGATGAAATCGCCATGGCATTACGTAAAGTTAAATCTCCTAATGAACGTTGATAAACGTTATTGGGATAAGTATTATTTGGTCGATCATCTGAAACCGTCGTTGTTTCAAGTAAACCTCGTTCATAAGCAGGACCATAAGAAACTAATGGTTTAATGGCAGAACCAGGCTGACGATCAGATAGAAAAGCTCGATTATAAGAATTTCCTTCTTCGCCACGACCACCAATACTAGCAACTACTTCACCTGTGGTATTATCAATCACAGTCATAGCGGCTTGTTTAGTATAGAGATTGGTCTCTTCATCCATTTCTGGCCAAGCAGCTAAAACATCAGAAACAATCCCTTGCAATTGATTGTGTAAATCCTGATTGATTTTTGTTTTAATTTCGTAGCCACCTGAGATAATTCGTTGATAAACTTTGTTGTAAGCAGTTTGATACTCTTCTTTATACTGAGCTTCTTCTTCAGCGCTATCAAATTGATATTGAAAGCGAAAATCTTGCTGTTCCATCAAGGTTTTGGTAGCAGAATCTAGCGCCAAAGCAATTTCATTATCTTTTACTTCATTGTTTAAAGCTTCGGTGTGGACGCTAGCTTCTAGTTTATCTTTTCGTGCTTGGTCATATTCGTCTTGAGTGATATAACCTTCACGATACATTTGCTTTAAGACTAAACGAGCTCGTTTCAATGATTCTTTTGGTTCTTCCGCCGGATCATAAATTGATGGGTTGTTGGTTACACCGATCAAAGTGGCTTTTTCTAAAAGAGTTGTGTCATTGATATTTTTATCAAAGTAAACTTTGGCAGCGGCGTTAATTCCATAAGCACCATGGCCGAAATAAACATTGTTTAAATAATATTCTAAAATTTTATGCTTAGAGAATTTCTTTTCTAACTGTTGGGCGATAACCATTTCTTCGACTTTACGGGAAATTGATACTTCAGGCGTTAAATAAATATTCTTTACCAACTGTTGGGTAATCGTAGAAGCCCCCCGCACTCCGCGTCCAATAGCAGCATTAATCCCGACAGTTAAAAGACCTTGTGTATCGACGCCATGATGTTCATAAAATCGTCGGTCTTCGATTGAGATCAAAGCTTCGGAAACGAGTGGATCCATTTCTTCATAAGTCATGTAGTCTCGTTCCTGAGTTTTTAGTTCTTGGATTGTATTACCAGAGCTATCTAAAATCGTTGTTGGATAATGTTGTTTAAAGTCGCTTTCCTGAATCTTTTTGGCTTGTGATTGACCAGCATCAATCGCAGTTTGCACAGTATTAAAGTAATTGTTATAAAAGAAGATTCCGCCTGCTAAAAGGCCAATAAAAATTACAGCTATTGCTGAGATCGAAAGCTTGGTAGTTTTGGTTAGTTTATGTTTTTTATCTTTATTGCGATTGCCTTTGTTTCGAGCAATTTTTGGTGGTTTAATAGTGTTTTTATTTTTTTTACGCTGTTCTCTGCGTGTCGTTTGCGTCATTGTCCTTACCCTTCAAAATAATCATTTAGTCTTAGTTTAATAGAAATTCCCACATTTGACTATCAAATCGACAATTTTTGTAGGAAATATTTAGAAATTTAATTTAAAAAAGCGTTTTTTCTGATAAATGCTTGACGGAATCACATTTTGTCGCCACAATAAATAAGTAATCAAATAACGAGGTGAAAAATGAACACAAAGAAAAAATGGTTAATATTTTGGGCCGTCTTCTTAGGGTTAATAATCGGCGGGGCAGGAATTATTCTAACCGGAAATTTTCCTCAGTTCACGATTCCTTTCGGCTGGTTTGCTAGCGGGGAAGAAAAAGAAGAACAACAGGAACTACCCAAATTAGCCCAACTTAATTTAAAAGATATTAGTGATCCAGAAATTTTGACGCAATCTTTAGATAAAATCAGTGAAGTCAATGCACTTTTAGATGACCGTAATAATTTAGCCAGTTCTTCAGCTTTAACAGAAGCCATGAGCAATATATATGGCCAAATGCAAAATGATCAATTGGTTTTTAATTTATATCGAGAGCTTTATTCGGCTATTTATTCTGATAATACTGGATTTGTGGAGGCCAATCTTTTAGGCTTTGGAAAAACTTTGCAAGAAGATAAAATGACCACTGTAGAAAGACAGTTATGGACCTTTGCTGATACAGCTGGTAATCGCCACGATTTTCAATTAGATCTGATTTATAGTGATGATACCTTATTAAGTTTAACCACAACAGCGAATCCTAGTGACAACACGAATATTATTACCGCTGATGATACTTATTTAGATAAGACAGCTGATTTTGAAACAGCTTGGTCAGATATTGTTAGCAACAATTCAGATGAACAGCTGTTCCAAGAAATGAATAAAGATGGTCTAAATCCTGATCAGACGGAATTTCAAGCCTTAGAAAAAGAAGTAGATATTACTGATAAAAATGGTTTTTATGATTTATTTGTAGCCACACGAGGAGATTTACGTATAGCATATTTAGAAAGTTTCTTCAATTCGAATAGCCCCACAGATGGTTTAACGACTTATACTTATCGGGTGCCAACATCTCAGACAGATGTTGAAAGTTTCACAATTTCGTATGATCGTTTAAATGCAAAAATATTAAGTATCACCAAAAACTAAAACTCGCAGGAAATCGACTTTCTTTTTGATTTCCTACGAGTTTTTTTATGGGAAAAATAATGCATCCTTGAAAAAGCACTACTAGCTAGGTAAACTGAATAGATAAGGAGGTTTTTGTGTGTATCGAAATTTTTTGTTGGCCTACATTATCATTGTAGGTATATATAACATTGTCATAAACATCGCACGTCGTAAAAAAAAACCAGTACCACTAGGTTATGTCCGTTTGCAAATTGGTCTGAACATTATTTTAGTGATTCTTGGTTTAATCTATTTAATTTGGGGCTAATAGTAAACAATTTCTGCACCAAAGGGCATTAAAGCGAGTTTGGCTAATTTTACAGATTGTGCAGCAAAGGGAATTCCAATAATTGTGAGACATAATAATAAGGCGCTGGTTAGATGGGCTAGCGCCAACGGAATCCCTGATACAATTAACCAAATAATATTTACCACAAGATTTACCGGTGTTGTGTGATAAATGACATCTTTGCCAAAAGGCATAAAACTCAAGCTAGCCATCTTAAAACACTGCAAGCCAATCGGAATTCCAATAATCGTAATACACCATAAAATACCAGCAAATAACCAACCGATTCCTCCAATAAATCCACCAAAAATCAGCCAGATAATATTTCCTAAACAAGACATCCAAAGCACCTCCTTCATTTTTTTCATTTTAACACTTTTTTTGATTGAAACCCTCAGACTTGCGACTGAATCAAGTTTTTTTAGCTTTATTAAATGGATTTTTGCAGATTCGTGGTGTGTCTTTTTCAATTTAAAATGCTATATTTTAAAAAATTACTTTGAAGAGGTGATTATTTTGAAATCATTTTTAATTGATTATTTACAACAAGAAAAATGGCAGCCAGATGGCGGGGAGGCACAGTCGCCGATTGCTATTGTTACCCAGGATACGATAACCCAAACTGATGAAAATGCGGGTTTGTACTTTTCATTTGAAAAGGAAGTTTGTAATTTCAATAATAATGGACAAAACCTTCAATTATTAGCTTTAGGAGAAGCAATCTTAAATGGAGAGAGGCATGTTTTAATGCAAGTTCATTTCCATTCTGAAGCTGAGCACACGATTGACGGGCAAAGTTTTCCTTTAGAAGGGCATTTTGTTTATCAAAACGGTAGTGGAGAATTAGCTGTTGTAGCGGTGTTATTTGCTGAAGGTGAAGAAAATCAGGAATTTCAACAAGTTTTAGCTGAATTTGATTCTGAGAATGCCTTAATGATTTCACCAGAATTGTTGTTGCCGGAAAATAAAAGCTATTATCATTATACCGGCTCATTAACCACACCACCTTTAACAGAAAATGTGAAGTGGTTTGTTTTACAAGAAAATTTGACAGTCTCAACTAGTCAGATAGAAGCATTTTGTGAATTACATGGAAAAAATCGCCGGCAATTACAACCATTGAATCAACGGACGGTTTTTGCATATCATTGTTAAAAAATTTGGAGGTGTAGGAATGAAAAAAGGTGGCATGAATCAAAAAATTAATTTAATCATTTTAATTTTATCAGGCATTGGCATTATCCTTAAAATCAAAGACTTATTGAAAAAAGAAAGCTAAAGATTACATATAACCTTCAGCTTCCTTACGAGTTAACCAGAAATGGATACCACCGGTGGAATCAGCCCATCGGTCTGGATTAAAATTTTTTGCATAAACCCAAGCACCACGATGATAAATAAAGTCTGGATCGACGTATGAGACAGCTTCATCATAATCTTGATTGGTGTACATATCTTTAATCGTTAGAACCTTTGCCAAATCGCAACGACAAGAGTTGCCAGTAGCGGAGGTTCTTTGGGCGTTTTCAGGAATTAAAAGCTGTACGATCCGATAACCAAAGCATTTTTTATAACCTAAAAAAGCCCCTGTTTTGGGTGGATGTAGTCGGAAATATTGTGTGGTCTCATCCCAAATGACATGATCTAAGGCAACATCTTCCAAAATTGCGAAATAAAAATTAGCACCAGAAATATCCGCACTAGATAAACGACAAGTTCGTAAATCCGTTCCTATAAAATTGACATCGGTCAAATTTGCATCTGTAAAATCACATTGCCGCAACAAACTATTTTCAAAAGTTGTACCGGTTAAATTAGCCCCAGTAAAATCAACCTTTTCAAAACTTAAATGAGAAAAATTTGTTTGGCTTAAGTGACGATAGCGGTAATCTAAATTTTCAAGTTCAGCCATGAAATCCCCCCTTTTTAACAATATTGTATCATTTTAAAAAGTAAAATCCTTAATAAAAACAAAAAATAATTCAGAATTGTTACTTTCAAGAAAGCGTTTGTTTTTTTATGCTTTCTTTTTTATAATAGATAGTAAGAAGGATGATTTGTTACCCTAATTGTTAAATAAAGGAGGAGTTTACTTTGCGCAAAGTCTATAAAAATATATTGGTTGCTGTAGATGGTTCTGAACAAGCGGAAAATGCCTTAAAAGAGGCTGTAGAGACAACCAAAAGAAATGATGGACATTTGGTTATTTTAACTACGGTAGATACTGCTCCGATGCTGGCGGATGCCCATGCATCGAACTATATCGCTGAAACCTCGAAAAATTATTTAAACAGTATTATTTTACAAGCAGAATTAGAATTACCAGAAGGATTTGACTACGAAACCGTAAAATTGGAAGATAATCCTAAAACAGCGATTGTTAAGTATGCTGAAGACAATGATATTGATTTAATTATGATAGGTGCCACTGGTAAAGGGCGTATCGAGCGAGCCTTGATCGGCTCAACGACTGCCTTTGTTGTTAATAATGCACCGTGTAATGTAATGGTGGTAAAATAACAATTCAAAATCTTTTTCTTTTTTTGAAGATAGGCTTATATTTGTTTTTGAAAAGAGGGATATTATGAAAGTTATGAAAAATGTCGTTTATCATAAAGATTTAAATTTAAAGGCTGATATTTATCAACCAGAAAGATTTGAAAGAGGATTGATTGATCTTCACGGTGGTGGATGGTTTCGAGGTAGTAAAGAAACAGAGGGGGAGATTGCTGAAAAATTTGCTGAAGCAGGTTTTTTAGTAGTAGTGCCAGATTATCGTTTAGCTCCAGAAAACTTATTTCCAGCGGCTTTAGAGGATACTTTAGCTAGTTTTGATTGGGCATACGAACAGTATCCCGAATTAAAAGGCAGCTGGGGGGCTTTTGGCTCTTCTGCAGGCGGAAATTTATCGATTGAGTTGGCTTTACAGCGCGGAATTCCAGCAGTTTCTTGGTCGGGAATTATTGATATTGCCAAATGGGTGCATCAACATGCCGATGTAGTGGCTGAAAATACACAAAAACCTAATTTTGACCAGCAAGCCTCAGCTTTAATTGATCAAGACGGTGCTAATGATCCATTTTATAAATGGTTTATTACTAACTACGCACCAGATGATCAAAAATTGACAGATGCAACACCACTCCAAAGAGTTTCAACTAAGAGTGGTCCGCTTTATTTAGCTAGTTCATTGAGAGAGTTTGTACCACTTTCTGGAATTTATCAATTGCAAAAAGCTTTAGCTGATAATAATGTGCCGAATGAAGTTAAACTGATTGAAGGAACTAGACATGCGGAAGGATATCTTGAGGCAGCCTGGACATCATCATTGGCATTTTTAAAACAATATATCAAAAAAAACAAGGCCTAAGCCTTGTTGGAGACTGTATATAAAGTCCAAATTTTGGGCGATATCTACAGTTTTTTTATTTATAAAGGTGAACTGTATTGTACCAATGATCACTATTTTCAGCATACCGTTCGAATGAAAAACCTGATAATGCAAAACCTAAAAATGTGATGATTGCGCCAGTAATAACTAATCCTAAAGACCATTTTGCTAATTGATTGACTCTTTTCATGCGTATACCACCTTTTTATTTTGCCAAGAGCGACTAATCTTGTTCCAGAGAATTTGATGTACTTTTAAATAAGCTTTTGTCAGATGACTGGTCAACCATAAAGCAATAATACCTAAGCCTAAAATAGTTAAGCCAACACCAAATTGTGAAACCCCCATAAACATAGCATCAAAGAAGGCCCATGGACTAGTAACCATCGCCACGACACCACCAAAAATAAATCCTCCAGCAATTGAAAAGCCAGTAAAAGGTATGCACCAAGCGACAATATATATGCTAAAAAGAATCGCTGCAGCAGCAATTGCCAAACTTCCCCATAAAGGTGAACTGATAACTAATAAAATAATGACGAACAAGGGGAGCTTTCTTTTTGTTGATGGAAATGGTTCGTCGACTAAACTAGCCAAAACTGCTTTGGGATTAGGTAATTCAGCCACAGCATCGGCTTCTGAATAGCCGGATTCCATTAATTCAATAACTGTTTGATCGTAATATTCAACGGTGCTTTGAACTACACTAGGAGAAACTCGATAGCTCAACAACTCCGTTAATTGAGATAAATATTCTTGACGCATATTTTTCAACCCGCTTTCTAATCGGTTTTATTTGATACATTTAGCATATCTTTTTTTATGATTTTGAACAATCGGACTTTAGACCTAAAAAAAAGAATCCGCTAATTAGCGGATTCTTCTTCCATGAGAAGGGCTTGTTTTTTATCGCCACGATACAATTCAAAAATGGTCCAAGCCAATAATACTAGAACGATCACGATCAAACTGTCAGCAATTGCATGTGCTAGAAAAAGCTGATCAGCAGATAAATTGCTTCCAAAGAAACTTTCAATTTGATTAGGTAATCCTCGTAGATTTAAATAAGTTAACGCGACGACTGAAATCCAACCTAAAACTTTTACCACTAAATTATTTTTAAAACGGTGCCCCATTTCAGCAGCGCTATCAGTCATCATTAACAAGGGAATAATTGAAAAAGGTAAGGCAAAAGCTAGAAAAACTTGCGAGTTATTCATTAAATCATTTAAAGCTTCATGTTCTGCAACGGTACTTTGACCACGAGTAAGCAATACACAAATTAAAACGGGCACAACGGACAATAATCGTGTAACTAATCGTCGCAACCAGATTGGCATTCGCATTTCAATGAAGCCTTCCATGATAACTTGTCCAGTTAAAGTTCCAGTAATGGTAGAATTTTGGCCGGATGCCAATAATGCTACCGCAAATAATGTCGATAAGACACCTGATCGGGCAACATTTGCTAACAAACCATTGCTTAAGGTTGCGGGATTAGACAGAGCTTCATAAAGGCCAAAGAAAGATGGATCTTTAACCGCACCTGATTTAAAAACTGCTACGCCCATAATTAATAATAAAGCATTAACTAACATCGCTAAGGTTAATTGAATGTTGGAGTCCCAAGTTGTAAAACGAACAGCTTTAGCTACTTGTTTTTCATCACTATGATCTATCGCTCTTGTTTGCGAAATTGCAGAATGAAGATATAAATTATGGGGCATGACAGTGGCTCCGATAATTCCTAAAGCACCAGTTAAAGGTGTTTGACCACCAATTTTGGGACTTTCGGCAAATGTTTGACTGGAAGGAACGAAACCTTTCACTAGTGCTGACCAATCAGGATTTGATAAGGCAACTTGATAAACAAAAACAAATAATATGACAAAAATTAGACAAACGACAATCGCTTCAATTTTTCTAAAACCGACTTTTGTTAGTAGTAATAATAATAAAACGTCAAAAACAGTAATCACAACAGCTAAACCTAATGGAATACTAAAAAGTAAATAGAGTGCAATCGCCGCACCAATGACCTCAGCAATATCGGTAGCCATAATGGCTAACTCAGTCAAAATCCATAAAACAATTCCCAAAGCTTTAGATGTTCGCGCACGAATGGCTTGGGCTAAATCCATCTGAGTAACAATACCTAATTTTGCTGCCATGTATTGTAATAACATAGCGATTAAACTAGACATTAAAATGACTGACATTAATAAATATTGAAAATTTTGTCCGCCAGTAATCGAAGTGGACCAATTGCCGGGATCCATATAACCAACTGCGACTAAAGCACCCGGACCAGAATAAGCTAATAATGTTCTAAAAAAACTTTTGCCTTCAGGAACTTTGACAGTTCCATTAATTTCGGCTAAAGATGCACCGTTGGCATGAGTTATCAAATGTTGTTTATTTTTTTCACGCATTTCTTCACCCCGTTTATCTTTTACAAACACATCATACACCTAAATGTAGACAAAGCAAATAATTATTTTCGGCAAACCTAAAATTTCTTTGAAATAAAAAAAAGCCAGAGAATTTTCTCTGACTAGTGGCTACCGATAATTGGCCTTAATTGTTTTCCTAAATGTAAAAGTAATTCATGCCCATTTTTACGAAATTCAGCAGAGAAAGAAGAATCAGCAGGGGAAAGTTCGCCGATTTTTTCTCCCATCACATCAAAGACTGCTAATAAATGGTCTTCATTTTCCCATTTAATTGTCCAATAAGGACCTTCTAGTGCTTCATCAATTAAGTTTTGGGCATTTTCTTTGATGGCTTCAATAATAATTTGATCTTCGTCAGCCGTTTCACCTTGCTGTTTTCGCCAAGCCATTACTTGCGCGACTTCTAAAATATTGGTGGGGACTAAGGGATACATTTTTTTCAGCTCCTATTGTTGAATATCAACGACACGGTCCACCCACGCACTATAAAAATCTTCTTCATGGGATACGACAATAACGGTACCAGCAAAATTTTGTAAACTTTCTTGTAAACTTATTTTAGTACTTTGGTCGATATGATTGGTGGGCTCATCTAAAATTAACAAATTGCCTTTTTCCATTGTCATTTGGGCTAATTTTACTTTGGTTTGTTCACCACCGCTTAGGGTTCTAAGTGGTTCTTGGGCTAATTCACTAGGAAGTCCTGCTCGAGAAAGGTGTTTACGTAATTCTTTGACTGTTTCCTTTGGATAAATATCACTCAAATACTGCAAAGGGGTTTGATAACCATTTTCCCAATGTAAATCTTGCTCGAAATAATTAATTTTTGTATTAGCAGGAAAATGAAAATCACCGTCAATTTTACGAATTTCACCGATTAAAGTTTTCAAAAGAGTTGATTTACCAATACCATTAAAGCCACGGATAGCAATTTTTTCACCATAACGTACTGTTAGATTGATTGGCGGTAACAAAGGTTTTTGGTAACCAATTGTTAAATCAGTTGTCTCCAAAGCCAAGGTTGTGACAATCGGGTGATAAGGAAAATCATAGTGGGCTTTCGCGTTGGAATTAGGCGGGGTCAATCTTTCCACTTTATCCAATTGCTTTTGTCGAGATTTTGCCATAGTTGAACGACTACCGGCTTTATATTTACGAATGTAGGCTTCCGTTTTTTCAATTTGTTTTTTCTGAGCGGCATACTGACGCAAATAGGTTTCTTGAAATTGTTCTTTTTGTTTTAAGGCTTTTTCTAAATTCCCTGTATATTTAGTTAACTTACCAAACTCAATGTCAGCAATATGAGTAGTAATTTGATTTAGAAAACTTTGGTCATGGGAAATAACTACAAAGGTTCCCGCAAAATCCTTTAAAAATTGACTCAACCAAGCGACATGTTCGTCATCTAAATGGTTAGTCGGCTCATCTAAAATCAAAACATCAGGTTTTTCCAGTAGTAATTTTGCTAAAATTAATTTGGAACGCTGCCCGCCACTGAGATTTTTTAACTGAGACTCCATACCTAAAATAGCTAAGCCAAGGCCACTGCTCATTTCATCAACTAAGGTATCAATTTGATAAAAATCGCCTTGATCCAACTCAGTTTGCAGCTTTCCGGCTTGTTCTAACAATTTATCATCATAATTTTCACTGTATTCTTCATACAGTTTCCCAATTTTGGCTTCTTTCTCAAATTCCGCCATAAAGGCCGTCTTTAAAAAATCACGAATGGTCAATTCAGGATCAACTTCAACATACTGATCTAGATAACCGTAATGAATGTTTTTTTGCCATGAAACTGTGCCATCATCTGGTAAAATTTCGCCTGTTATAATTTTGATTAAGGTACTTTTACCGGCTCCATTTTGACCGATTAATCCTAAATGTTCCCCACGATTAACTTGTAGAGACAAATCTTCATATAAAATCTTGTCACCAAATTGCTGACTAATTTCTTTTAACTCTAATAAACTCACTGATATACCAACTTTCTTAAAAATCCATCCCTTTATCATCTTAGAAATTACAGCGTTCGTCAAGTCACTAGGTTGAAATTTGAAAGAAAACTTTGAAAACAGCAATAATAAAGGAAAAGGTGTGAGAGAAATGACTGTAAATAAGCCATTAACAGAGGTCCTTGTTTATTGAGGGGAAAAACAAAGTTTAGCAAAGTTTAGTGATTTCTTACGGATGATTAATACGAGGCTAAAGGAAAACGGACAATTCAGTTTAGTTGAGGGAGAGAAAACAACGCTCATTGCGCCTAACTAACTTTTGGAAGTTGAATTGAAATATGAAAAAAAAGGCGATAAACACCAGTTTGAAATTGAATTCGAATGGTTAGAAGGTCAATCAAATGAGAAACTCACAATTAAATAATCGCTGAGAACAAAAAATTTATCAAATTATGGATGACATCTAGAGATACTGCAAGGAAATTGAAGACTATTTGAAAAATTCCATCAAAAAATTGAATCATAACTATTCACCTCTGTTTTTTTTATTATGATAGAAGAAGTTACATAATAAAAAAATAGATTTGTCTATCATTCAACGAACAGAATTGTAAGACACAAAAAAAGCATCCGCTCATAGCCAGCAGATGCTTTTTAATTTAGACAATCGTCCATTTCTTGTGACGCTCCTTATGCAGTTTTTTTAAGTTTTGAAATTGCTTCTTCAATCGTGACGCCACTTGCGCGATGATCGCTATTTGGGATATAAACAATGAATAAATTGTTTTCAGTGTCTAAAGTCACCCGATAAGTCAAATCTTGAGTAGAGAATGTCATTATACTTCACATCCTTTCTTGAAAAATTCATGAAAACACTTATCTTTGAATAAAATTATAGCATGGGTCGTTTATAAAAACAAGAAAAAAGCTGATACATGTTAAGAAATATAACATGTATCAGCTGTGCCCCTGCCAAGGAATTTTATTATAGCATATTAAATAGTTTGTTTGTGTAATATGCCTTTCATAGCAGACTTTAAAGGGAAGTAAAGTAAGCTTGTGATAATAATGGTCGAAACAATGTTGATGACAGTCGCAGGCATACTGATGATAGCAGCCATAAAAGCAGGCTTTAAGTCTGCTCCAGCAATCATTGACATCATTGTTGCCTCTATGACTGAGGCGATAAATTTGGCAATCCCTGCAAAGAAGGCAATCGTGATAATTTGATAAATTTTTGTCGGATCCTTTTTAAACAGCCAAAAGCCAAAGTAGGCAGCAGCCCCCACAACAAAACATTCAACAAAATAAATTGGTGCCTCACTGGCATAGCCATTTAAAATATCAAAGAGTGCAAAACCAATGCCTCCAGCCAAAGCGCCACGCCAATAACCTAGTAATAGCACCGCTAATAAAACCACTGTATTGCCAAAATGAATAAACATTCCAGTTGGTAAAGGAATTTTAATCATAGTACCGCAAAAAGTTAGCGCCGCAAATAATGCTACAAATACAATCGTTTGGATTTTTTTGTGATTAGTCATGATTTTCCTCCATCCTCTTCTCAGCCTGATTGTATGCTCCGTGCCAAACGTGGCCGACATAAGGATTAATTGCTATTCCAGCTTTAATAGCTGCTTGAACAAAATTAATACTTGTTTTAATAGCCGAAAATAGTTCGTAATCTTTTGCTAAAGCAGCGGTTATGCTAGCCGCAAAAGTACAGCCAGCACCATGATTAAAGGTTGTTTCTATAATTGGGTGTGGGAAATAATGAAATATTTCGCCATTATAGTACAAATCAAAGGGCAACCCGGCGCCGCCACCTTTAATGACAACATTTTTTGCACCAAAGGAATAAATAATTTTTGCTGCCTTTTCGATTTGTGATTTTTCTTTTAATTCGCCTAAACCGGAAAGAATGCCCGCTTCCCTTAAATTAGGCGTTGTTATATACGCCATAGGTAATAAAACTTCTCGCATGGCAGTTACATTGTCTGCATTTAAAAAATCAGTGGTTCCTTTTCCTGCAATTACCGGATCCACAACGATTGGTCCAGAAAAATCAAATAATTTTTGACTCGTCAATTCGATAATTTCACGGGAGGGTAGCAGACCAGTCTTAATAGCATCGATTGGACCTGCCAAAGCCGAATCTATTTGTTTGTCGATTAAATTTAAGTCTAAAGGCGTTAATTGGTGTTTGCCACTTTCAGGGAACATGGTGACAATACTAGTAATTGCCGCAAAACCAAAAACTCCATATTCTTGAAAAGTTTTTAAATCCGCTTTAATCCCGCCGCCACCAGTTGCATCAGAACCGGCTATAGTCACTACTTTTTTCATAAAAACCTCCTTACAAAAATTTAGTATAGTCTTCTTTTAGGAATTAAAAACAGCCAATTGGCTTTTATTTGGGTGGGCCAATTTTTATTTTGTCATCCGGCGCAAGTCTGATGTCATAGAAAGATTTTTGAGGCATAATAAGGTAAAGAGGAGGGAGAACCGTGGAACAAATTCTTGCATTAGTTGTTTTAGCTTTTATTATCTATTTGGTGGTTCGCTTGAGTTCAGTAATTTGGCGGGTACTCGGAGTTTTACTCATTATATTCTTGATTTATGCATATAAAGATCAAGCATTTGCTCAAATGGAATCCTTTGTAGCAAATCCTGACTTTGGTGGCTTGTTAGGAACTATTTCGCAGTTCTTTACAAGTTTATGGGGTATGATTAGCAATTTATTTCACACAATTATAAATTAAAATAAGTCTATGAATGGGTAATTAATTTACTCATTCATAGACTTTTTAATTAGTTATTTTCAGTTGCGATTGATTCAGAATTTTTTTCACTTAAATCGATTCCGCTGACTTTACAAGTCACTGCGCTAGCAACAACTCCGCCGTTTAAATTAACTACAGTTCTACCCATGTCAACAAGTGGTTCAATTGCAATAAATACTCCTACAAGACCTACAGGTAAGCCTAAAGCAGAAAGTGAAATAATCGTAGCAACAGAACCACCACCGCCAGTTCCAGCAATCCCAAATGAGGTCATCGCAATAATAAATCCAGCATAAAGTAAAAATTGAGGTGATAATGGATTAATTCCTTGTGTTTGCGCAACAATCGCGATAATAATTCCTGGATAAAGACCAGCACAGCCACACATACCCATCGATGTTGCAAAAGAAGCACTCAAACTGGAAATACCTTTTGGAATATTTAAATCTTCTTGCATCTCAAGATTCATAGCCATTGAGCCGGCACTTGACGCTGTAATAAAAGCAAAGGAAAGAACTGAGAATGCCCGTTTAATATAACGTGCTGGTGAAATACCACAAAGAGCAATAATCAAAATTTGAATGGCAAAAACAATTGCCATCGCAACATAACAAGCAACAAAGAATTTTGCCAGTTTCCAGACAGCTGAAAAATCATTATTTACTACAGTAGTAGTCATGATGGTAAAGACTGCGTAAGGAGCAAATGATAAGAATAACCGAACAACTGACATAATGATTTCATAAATGCTATCCATCATTTGTTTGAAAAATCCAGCAGCTTCTGGTTTTCTATCTTTAATTTTTAAAAAGGCAACTCCTAAAAATAGGGCAAAAATAACTACACCCAAGGTTGCACTAGGTCTCTGACCAGTTAAATCATAAAAGGGATTTGAAGGGAAGATAGCAATAATTTTTTGAGGCAAACTCAAAGCATTTTCGCCACCAGCAACATAACTGTCTCTTAATTCATTGGCAGTACTTAAGGCTGTTTTAGAGATAGTAAAGCCGCTACCATCAATATTAGCAAAATAACCGGTAATTATCCCGATAATTCCTGCAAATCCTGCAAACCCAATCAAATTCCCAACGATGGTCGCACCTAGTTTGGCTACGTTGGTTTTTATTTCAACTTTAGTAAAGGCTAAAACGACACAGACAAAAACCAATGGCATTGCAATCATTTGCAATAGTTTGACATAAATACCACCTAAAATACCTACCCAATCAGAAAAAAGCATCCGTTCAGAGGCAGAAAAGAATTGGTTTAAGATAAGTCCTAAAATAATCCCTAAAACAAGGGCTAGGACCAATCGCTTAGAAAAGGCAACTTTTCGGCTTTTTAAATAAAGTAAGTCATAAATAATCGCGGCAACAATAATAAAAGATATAGCAATTAACATTTTTACACACTCCAATTTGAATTAATCATCGTCATGTGCAATCATTCACTTATGAAGGCAAAAGAGTTTATTTATATAGTAAAAATGATATTCGATTGATCTTTAAGGCGACTCCATAGATGAAGAGACATAACGATTAGCTTAGAAACTCTAAGATTCTTCTTTACTCATAGTCAAAGACGTTTATTCATTATGCTCCCCCCAATCACCACTATAAAAACCCTTACAGTCAGCGTAGCAAAAAGAAATGTCGAAAACAATAAATTTTTTTGTAAATAAGACCAATGAGTCTGACTTCTCACTGGTCCTTAATTTTTTCGAACATCTCTTATTAGTAAATCTTTTACAGCTAGATACGCTTGCCAAACATTATCAGGAATATCAACATGGGGAATGTAATTTGCACCTTTGGGACCGTAGCCTTGCTCATCATCATGCAGACGTCGGATTTCTCCGATGACTAAAGACAAATAATATTCTTTTGGCCACCAATTTTCATCAAAAGTAGGATAGGGCATTAAAGCAATATCTTTAGTGGGTATGGGCCAATTTTTCTGAAAAGTTAATAAGCTCCTTTTTTTCAACAGTGGATCTTGAACCAACCAGATTTTTTCAGGGGGATTGTCAAAAGCTGCTAAGGAAAAACGAGCATTTTCACCAGTATTTGTTGATTGTTCCTCCTTTATAATGTCTAACTGAGAAATATCGCCATAAGCCTGTTTAAATATTTCTAGCATAATTGTTGCTTCAGGTAATTGAGGAAAATTTTCCATGTGTAGTTCAGGCATCATTTTTTTATAGTTATCAATTAAGAATTGTGTACCATGTCCAATCCCGCCGCAAAACATGACTGTTTTAATTTTTTTCTCTTTAACAAATTTTGCAGTATAGCTAATCAAATTCGGTAAACTATTTCCGGCTAAAACTAACGTATCAGCGGAAAATTTTTTTTCATCTTCTTGTTGAATTAAAAAATTAACTAACGTTTCTAACATAAGCTTCACTCCTTGACTGAAAAAACAAAACTCTCTATAGTTATTTTAACATAACTAGGAGGTTGAATAGATGTCACTTCATGAAGCCCAAGAGATTTCTCCAGATGAATTAGAAGAACTCCTAAAAAAAGACGCGATTACGTTATTAGACGTTCGAGTCGTTGAACAATATCAATCAGGCCACATTAAAGAAGCGCTTAGTTTTCCTTTAGCTAACATAGCTAACTATCAAGGATCAAAGGACAAACCGATATATTTAGTCTGCCGAACTGGTAATAAAAGTGAACAGGCTGCTGAAATATTACAGGCAAAAGGCTATCAAACTTTTAATATGACCGGCGGAATGCATCAATGGTTTGGTGAGATTGTTTAAAAAAAGGTTCCAAGCTCAACAATTTGAGCTTAGAACCTTTTTTAATGAGAAAGTTTAATTCTTTTTTGTTTTGATTAATATACAGATTAAAGCAAATAACAAAAAAACAATTGACACAAAGATAGTCTGATCTCCGAGAACACCTGATAATAACGAAACTAGTGCTGCCCCAACAATAAAACTGCCAATAATTGTAGCAATATCACGACATTTATTGATCGCTTTATGATCTTTTAACATTAATCCTTCCAAAATACTTGCTGCAAATGTCCGAATATTTCCTGTCATCATTAAAGAAGTAAAAGGAGCACCTTTTAAACGATTAAATTCTTGCAATTGAGCAGCTGCAGCAATTGACAATAAAGCACTGGCAGCTCGGTCAGATAAAACTGACGCAAAAAGAGCAACAATTAGCATACAAATAATTTCCCAACCAATCACAAACGATTGATGAATACCTGGTCGTCTACTGTGATCAAATTTTTCTTGAAATAGACGAATTAAAATAGTTCCTAACATAAATGCCAAAATAGCAATCAAATAGCGACTCACACCGACATTATCTGGATGGATAAGGTGAATACCAAATAAGATTAAATTACCAGTTTGTAAACCTGCAAATACTTCACCATGTAGTAAATAGGTATACGCGTCAAGACTACCCGCTGCCATAGCCAAAAGTGAACCAATTAATAATGTTTCATGAATCGGTATTTCTTTTTTTATCTTTTCAAGTTCCTGCACAAATACCGCCTCCTAAAATTCTTGGTTATTATTGCGCTAATTCTAAAAAAAAGCAAAAAGAATGTTTTTCCAAAAGCTTTTCAATTTATTTTTATTGCAGTACACTAAAAAAAAGGAGAGGTTTGATGACAACATTTTATTTTATTCGCCATGGCTTGACCCAAAACAATATTGAGAGACGATTTAACGGTGGAACGGTTGACACACCATTAGTGGCTGAAGGGATCGATGAAACAAAACGAATAGCAACAGAATTAGCAACAACTACTTTTGATCAAGCTTATAGCTCACCACAAATGCGGGCGCAAACTACAGCACAAATCATTTTAAGTCAAAATCATGCTGCGCCAACAATTCAGATCGATGAACGATTAAGAGAATTAAAACTAGGAGATTGGGATGGCAAAGTGATCGATGAAGTGAAAAATCATCCTGAAGCCTACAATTATTTTCATCAACCAGATAAATTTAACTCAGAAAAAATACATGCCGAATCCTATGAACAATTGATAAATCGAGGAAAAGAGTTTATTTCTGAGATTAATCAAAAAAATCAAAACCAGCAAATCTTAGTGGTCACACATGGCTTGTTTTTGATGACAGTTTTTTCCAATTTAAAACAGGATCCTTTGAGCCAACTTAGGAAAAGTCCAATTGTACCAAATTCTAGTCTCACAATTCTGAAAACAGATGGAGAAAAAGCAGAATTTGTTACTTGGGGAAAAACATTTTAAAAAAGACCAATCTCAAAATGAGAATGGTCTTTTTTTATAATTGATGGATCAAACTGCCAATAAAGTAAAGCAATGGATAACCAATCATTACTAAGGACATTGTCTTTAAAACAATTGGAAAGGTGATAGCTTTGTCCTGTTTTTGCTGATAGATTTTTAACCCTTGGATACTTTTTGGTAAGAATAAAAACAAAATTAAAATGGGCCAGGGAGCAATTCCCAAAAAGACAAAAATAGGTAATAGTAAATAACTAATTGCAAAAACGATCAGCAATACTGAAACTGCTGTTTTTTTGCCTAGATAATAAACCAGAGTTTTACGACCATTTTTAACATCTTCTTCTAAATCAGACGTATTATTAGCCAATAAATTATTAAACATCATCATACTAAGTGGCAAACACAAAATAAAAACTTCAAAAATCATGAAAGGAGTCACTTCGATTTTGCCATCAATTGCTAAGTAAAAACCAATGACTGGAATAAAAAACCCACTAGTCGTACCAGTTAAAACTTCAGCAATCGGAAGTGAGTTCAACGGGTGCTTACCATAAGAATAGAAAAGACCAATATAAAAGCCAATTAAGCCCAAAATTCCAACAATAATATTGGTCCTCAAAACTAACCAAACGCCAAGTAAAAAGGCGATAAACAAACAAATAAGATAAAGATTTCTAACAAACTTTAAACTCAATTTCTCTCGACCAATGACATTCGTTACTTCACGATAATGTTGATCAGAAGCATTTTTATAATCCATGTAATGATTAAAAATATTCGCAGTTACATGGAAAATAATTAAAATTAATCCATAAAGGAATAAATTTAAACTGATTCCCCAGTCAAATTGATCCATCGCAATCGAAACCCCCATTAAAATTAAAAACAAATTCAACGGGGCCGTATAAATTTCTGATAACTCCCAAAATTGTCGGAAAGTAAATTTATTTTCCATTAACATCCTTCTTTCATAGATACTTGCTTATTTATTAAACGCAATCGAAAGAAGTTTGTCTACTAAAAGGGTTGCTCTTCGACAAAAATAGCCTGAGCAGTTCCATGGGCATTCAAATAATTAAAAAAAATAGGGAATAGATCGGCATCTTCCTTATCCAAATGTTCTTTTGATAGCCAATTTTTGCGATTTTCTTTTGGAATTGAATGGAGCAATTTTTTTTGCATTTGTTCAAAAGTAGGGCGCCGTTTATAAACAATACGATTTAAAATCATTCCTTTACTATAGAGATAGCAATAATATTGGTTGTTTTCAGCTAATAAACCAATAAAAAATCTACCTTGTAAAGTTAAAATTAATTGTTTATTTCGTCTTAAAAAACGTTCAATTATTAAATAATTCTGCCACCAAATAGCTGCAGTTTCAAAATCTTGACGGTGGTTAGCCCGCTGAATTTTATCTTCGATGCGTTGTAAAACTTTTTCGGGGCGGCCTTTAAAAGCATCGCTAATTTCTGTTAACCTTCCAGCAAACTCTTCTTCAGGTGTTAGCTCAGACGAAATGTTCACAATATCTTTGGCAAATCTAAGTGGACCTGTCAGGCGATATAAACTCATTAGTATTTTTTTTATTTCGATCATTTTTGCTTGCTTGAAAAAAGGGCCAATTATTTGTCCTTGATTTGACCAATGATTTAATACTTTCAGATAAGGCTCTTCATCTAAAAATTGAAAAAAACCATAATTCTCGTAGCGGTTCATTCTTTGATTAAAATGAGGGCGTATTTGATGGATTTTTTGACATTCTAGAATTAAGGCATCAAATTCAGTATCAACTAGTTGAAAATCAAAATCATCAATTTGGCCAACCATTCGAATAACTTTTTTTGAATGCTGTTTATTGTTCCTGAAATAGGAAGCCACTCGTCTTTTCAGATTTTTAGCCTTTCCAACGTAGATTGTTTGACCTTCATTGTCTTTCATGAAATATACACCTGGAGACTCAGGTAAACGACTAACTTTTTCTTTTAATATCAATGATTTAGTCATGCTATGCTCCTTATAGTGATTTTTACTTTTAAAGCCACAATCGCACTTTTAAAAAACTAATTAGTCATTTTTAACGTACCGAAATGGTTGCAATACTAATAAAAATTTGCGAGAATTAATATAACGAATTTTATTATTTTTAAAGATCGTTAAAATATTTCTTGTGAGTGCGGATTGTCAGTTTTTGTAAAAATAGATTGGAGTGAAAATATGGATACAAGGGTAAGTAGAAGTCAACTACGTCAACAAAGACGTCGTCAAACCAATAATTATTTATATTTGAAAAAAAGTACTGCATTATTAGGAACGGCACTAGTTGCTGCTTCTGTTGTTGCACCATTAATGAATGCGAGTCAAGCAGATGCGGAAACTAATAGTGATGCATCGACAGCAAATTCTAGCGTTGATAAACAATCATATATCAGCAGTTTGGCTGGAATGATCGAGCCAGAAGCTGAAAAAAATGATTTATATGCATCGGTTATGCTAGCACAAGCAATTTTAGAAAGCAACTGGGGACAAAACGAGTTCGCCAAAGGACCTTATTTTAACGTCTTTGGTTTGGAAGGACAGTATGAAGGTAATTCTGCTATCCTACCAAAAACAAACTTAGCAACTGGCTTAACAGAACAAAAGGAATTGAAAGATTACGATTCTTATGAAGATGCAGTTGCTGATTATGTTCAAGTAATGAAGACGACTGAAGAAAATGGCGACGACCAATACTTCAGCGGTACTTGGAAACACTTTGCTGATAATTACCAAGCAGCAGCTCAAGCCTTACAAGATCGTTTCAGTGAAAGTAGCACTTATGCGCAAGAATTAATTCAAATTATTGAAGAAAATAATTTAACTAACTATGATACACCAGCTAAAGAAATTACAACACCGGCACCAACTAATGAAGCAGTAGTCGCACCAGAAACCTATACTGTTCAGTCTGGTGATTCTGTTTGGTCTATTACTAATCAGCATGACATTAGTACGAATGATTTTGTTTCTTGGAATAATTTACAAGATAATGATATCTACACAGGACAAACCGTTGTCGTGGGAAATGGTGAAGATGGTGCAGCTTCTGCTACAACAAATACACCAGTTGCTACACCTGAGGTTACGACACCAGTAGTTGACAATAATACTAATGTTGAGGTACCTGTTGTTGATACGCCAGTCGTTGAATCACCTACAGTTACTGCACCAGTTGAAACGGCTCCTGTTGAGGAGAATACACCAGTAGAAAACAACAATACGGTAGCTGATGAACAAGTAAACACTACAACACCAGAAGCCACTACTCCAACGGATAATGGTCAAGCTACAACGGATAATGCTCGAGGTGAAGCGGTTGTTGCTGAAGCAGAAAAATATCTTGGAACAGATTATGTTTGGGGCGGTAGAACACCTGAACAAGGATTTGATTGCTCAGGATTAACACAATATGTTTACCAACAAGTTACTGGTGAAGATATTGGTAGTTGGACTGTCGCTCAAGAATCATCAGGGACTCAAATTGCAGTTTCAGATGCACAAGCAGGCGATTTACTTTTCTGGGGACAACCAGGTGCTACCACACACGTAGCTATTTCTACGGGAGATACAGGATATATCCATGCGCCACAACCAGGACAAGAAGTTAAATATGGTGATACACAATGGTATACACCTGATTTTGGTGTACGAGTTTATTAGAAATTAAATAAAGTGAAACTCTCAAAAGCTGTATGCTTTCGAGAGTTTTTTTTGTCTACCTGGAGCCCATTTAAAAGACTTTTAAATGGGCGTTATTTAATTTTCCAGAAAATTCAGTACAGATAAAGTTATTTTTTTTATATTTCAAGAAGAATAGCCAGAATGGTTAGATGATTAAGAGAAATAACCATTAGACTAAAAGATTTCTAAAAGACTTTTAATCTAATGGTATCTTGTGTTAAAGCTTTTTAGCTCCTAATTTTAGTTTACATAATAATTTAGAAAGGGATTAATAATAATTGGATAGTTTCTTATCCTTGAAATTATTTGAGAATGAATTTTAAAATTATATCTTTGATTTAATGATTTATCAGTTTATATGTTTTTTTATAATGAACATAAACGTGATCTAAAAATGAAAAATACAAAAAAGAGGAAAAAACTTTTAAAAAATGATATGATTCTGTTTGAAATAATGTTCCTAAACATTCTAAATTTTATATTATAAAATGTATATGATTCAAGTACTTAAATAGGTGATAAATGCTATACATCTGTTTGTGACAATCCATGCTATGTATTAGAATTTAATCAGATAGTATCTCAGTACTTATTATATAAATGACAGGAGATTAACTAATTATGAAAGCTTTATATTTCGATCATTTCGGTAATTCTGATGTTTTTACATATGGTGAATTACCAGACCCGGTTGTTTCTAAGAGTGAATTACTATTACGAATGGAATATATTGGTTTGAATTATGCGGACATTTATAGAAGAAAAGGAGAATATCACATAGAGGAACGTTCTCCATATATAAATGGGTACGAAGGTGTTGGGACAGTCATTGATATTGGCTCTGCCGATAGTGAGTATAATATTGGTGATAAAGTCTTTTTTGTTTATGTTCCTTTTTCAAACGCCGAATTAGTAGCTGTTCCAAAAGAAAATGCCATAAAACTACCTAGTGACATGGATTCTAAGTTAGTAGCAAGTATTGGCTTACAGGGCTTGACTGCTGATTTTTTAGCTCATGATTTAGGGAATGGACTTGAAAGTAGTAATGTTTTTGTGCATGGGATAAGTGGTGGGGTGGGGCAAATTTTAGCTCAAATGTTAACAGCCGATGGTCTTAATGTATATGGGATTACTTCTTCAAAAGAAAAACAACAGATGGCTTTAAGACAAGGTGCAAAAAGGGTTTTTTTAAGAAATTCAGATTGGCAAGAAGATTACTTATCGTATTTTGATACCGTATATGATGGAGTTGGGATTACACTACTGGATAGTATTGACTTAGTTAAACATAGAGGAAAAGTAGTTTTCTTTGGAATGGCTGGAGGCAATCCTCCTAAAATTGATTTTGTTGAATTACTTTCTCAATCAAAAAGCATATTAACCAGAGATCTTTGGGATTATTTGACTAGCTATAAGGAACGCAGTGAAAGAAGTGATAGACTTTTCAAGTATCTTAGAGAGGGTACGATAAATATTAGTGAACCAACTATTTTTTCTTTATCTAATGGTAAAGAAGCTCATGAATTTTTGGAATCAGGAAAAAGTGTCGGTAAAATTCTTTTAGAGCCATAGAATGATGCCTTAGATTTTTGTATAAAGATATTTGATGGAAATCATTGTCAGATATCTTTATCACGATTAATGAAAAAAATATTTAGACTAGTGGATTTTCTAAGTCATAATTCAATAATAGATGCTAAATTATCATCTACGCGCAGCTAGCAAATGATAATTTAGTTTTTTATTTAAACGTCTTTTCAAAAAAATAGCTAAACCAAAACAGCTATATGGTGTACTGAATCTAAAATCTGACCAAGGTATTTAGCTTTGTATAATACATGTTATGTAAACTAAGTAGTAAAAAAGCGAATATCTTTTTATAAAGTGCAACAACTGAACTAAATTTTAATCACCTTCGTGGACAATCATACATTTTAACCAGAAAGACATTTCTCTTGTTCATATAACTCTTTACAAGTTCTAAAGCAAAGCTATGAATTTTTTTAGGTCTAGTGTTTAATTCCTCAGCAATAAAAAGCATATCTTCTTGAGTTTGCATCTCAAAAGTCTGTTTCTTAGGCAAATAAACTCGAATGAATCTATTAGTATTTTCATTTGTACCACATTCTTGTGGTGCGTATGCATGTGAAAAATAAACTTTAGCCTAGTAAACGACTAATGAATCTCTCGTTTACGAATTCTCTGCTACGATCAAAAGTAATAGATTTTACATGATCGCTGCGTTTAATCTAAATGTTGACTTGACAGTATTTGTCTTCGCCTATTTTTATAACCCTTCACTTCAAATATTACCGTTATATTTTTTAAAAATTACAATTAATAATTTTTTTATTACATATCAAAAAAATAAGCAACAATTTTGGTCATTTATAAACCTCCGTTATATGATTAAAAGGGGAAGTTTCTCTTAATAGGAGGATTTTTTATGAAAAGAGAGTTAATTGGGAGTTCAAATTATCGTCGGATGCGCTTGGTAGAAATTTTAGATCGTCTAGATGATTGGCTATCTGTTAAAGAAGCTAGAGTTGTTGTTAGTTGCTCTACCAAAACATTGATGTCAGATATCGACTATATCAATGATTTTTGGGGTACATATGTCAAAATTGATTTCTCGAAAACACTAGGTTTAAGGTTGAGTAATGTTTCAACGAATAAGATGGCAAACATTTATAACATAATTTTTGCTGAAAGCAAGGAATTTCAAATGATTGAACAGCTCTTGTATCAGCCAAATGAAGATGCTAGTTTTTGGTGTAAATACTTTTTCTTGAGTGAAGCAAGTTTCTATCGAATGGTAGCCAAAATTGATATTTTTTTAAAGAATTACGGGCTACGACTTCATCGTAATCCATTTTACGTGACAGCAAAAAAAGAGCAGTGGGTTCGGTTCTTTTATCAGGAATATTTTAGCGAAGCTTATGGATATCTCCACTGGCCTTTTGATCTAAACCAAGTCGCATTATCAAAAATTATCACAAAGATTGCGAATTCTTTAGGGTTTCGGTTGAATGATATGGAAAAACAAGATAATGCCTATTTAATTGTGATTAGCTTATTAAGAGCTCAACAAAACTTTACTATTTCGGATGAAGAACTTTTGTCTGATGATGATCTGTACGAAAGTATTATAAATGATGAATTTATTTCACTGAAAGAAATTTTTAAAGGTAGTGGAATTAAAATCACATCTTCTTGGTATAAAGAAGTGAGCCATACTGCACTATCTGCTTTTTATCATTGGGATAATTTAGAACAAATGAACAAAACAACCGAAAAATTTGAAGACTTTCTTCAAGCAATCAGTACCTTTATTGATGCAGAGATATCTTTAATAGATCATCAAAAAATTTTACAAGAATTACTTTATTGGTATGTTGTCTACTTATATTATCCTTTCGACCGAATTATTTTATTTGATAAATTTAAACGTTTTTCACGGGAAAGTCAGCGGGTTTACCCAGTTTTTGCCAGCTTAGTCGCAAATTATTTGAAAGAATTTGATAAGAAAGAAACTACTGATTGGGCCAAGATTCATTATTATCGGATTTTTAGCTTACTGATGAAAGAATGGTCGCGATTACCGGTTATTTTGAATCATTTGCGGACAAAAATATCTATTTTAATCGTAAGTGACCTAGGAACGAAGCATGCAGAGATGTTAGAAAGTCTATTACAACTTGAATACGGCAATCAAGTGCAATCTACCATTTTTAAAGGTTCAATTATTTTTAGTGAACGAATAGACGTCTCATCCTTTCAAAATTATGACCTCGTAATTAGTAACAATCCACTGTCAGACTATCAAAATGGAAACCTCATAATTGTTGATAACTTCATATCCACAAATGATCGTTACAATATTTTTGCTGGTATTTTAAAAATGCAAAATCGTCATGCAATTGAAACTATTAAAAAAATGGATCTAAATAAGGAAATTATCCACCTTTTTTCTAGCCTCTCACCTCGTTTCGTTTTTACAACTAAATAAAAAAAGCCTTGAAGCAATCATTTATTTGACTGCTTCAAGGTTTGTTATGCTTGGGCAAAAACAATTAAGTTTGTACTATCATTTATACAAGTTTGTAATGTAATTCTTTCACCACCACCGGTACCAATCATTTGATCGTAGTAATCTGTACCATCAGCACTTACTGCGTAATCGTCTACTTGTGTAATGCCAGTGACTGTGTAATTTGTTACCTGGTTATTGCTATCTGATACTTGGATAACTGAACCACCAGTTAAACTGAATAACACGTTAAAGATACCTGGATTATGACCGATAAAGTGAGTGTTTAAACCGTCAGAGCCAGATTGAACGGCTGCTCCACCCCAAGTTGCTGCCATATTTGAATTTCCATCAATAACTGCTTGTCCACTACCCTGACCCGCATTGGAATAGCTGATAAAGGTGCCATTGATATTTAATTGATTGGCTTGTAAAGTTGGTTGCGTTGCTATCGGAGTGGGCTCCACCTCCTGCGGTGCGGTTTCTTCAACAACTGGTGTTTCAACAGTAGCTACTGTATCGGCTTCTTCTGGAGCAACAGTTGTTTCTTGACTTTGATTTGTTTCACTAGTAGCCGATGTAGCAGCTTCAGAACTTTCTTTTACTTGTTTATTTTCTTTTGAAGACGCGGATGTTTGCTTTTTATCTGCTTTTTCTTGAGATGTATTTTCTGTTTCATCAGAAGAATTAAATGTACTTGTTACTGTATCAAGCGTTTTTGCGGCAACATCAGGAAAAATCACGGGAACTGCCACGGCTGTTGCGCTAATCATTGTTAAACCAATTAGTAATTTTTTAAATCCTGTTTTTTTAATCATTATAAAGACCTCATTTCCTTTAAAAAGCTAATTTATCTCTGTTTCTATAATTAAATTACAACTAGAAACTAGTTTTTGATATTTTTTTGCTTTTAAAATAACAGTATCCATAACATCTAAATGATATTAAGGCTACTGTTATAGGATTGAAAATCTTTTTCATAAATTACCTATCAATATAAAAAAGTGATTGAGCAAAACTATTGCTATGCCATTTATTAGAAAAAAACCTCTATCAAAAATTTCCATAAAATAGAACTTTTTGATAAAGAATTTTTTTATCTTATATCTCATATAAAAACACTAGATACATAAAATATAGTAGTACAATGATTATTTTTTAGGTAATATTCTGACTTGATAAAAAAATCCGGTTAAATCTCATCTAAATAAGATCTAACCGGAGGGTCTAATTTATTTTATAAGCCGCGATCTATTCTTTGTAACTCTTGATAGTGCTGATTGTTTTGCGCTAAATTTTCGGGACTACCTTGCATGGTTAATTTCCCATCTTCTATAAAAATGACTTGATCCATTAGATCAATACCTTGCAAGTGATGAGTAATCCAAATGATTGTTTTGTCAGACAATACTTCGAAAAAAGTGTTTAGTAGAGATTGTTCAGTAATGGGATCCAGCCCCACTGTTGGCTCATCTAACAAAATAATCGGAACTTCGTGTAATAATATTCGGGCTAATGCGAAACGTTGTCGTTCGCCACCAGAAAAACGTAGGCCAGCTTCATCAACTAAAGTATCTAAACCATCTGGTAGATTTTTTACTAGCTCCAATAAGCCAACCTTCTCAATGACTTGCCAAACCTCTGCTTCTGTTGCTGATTCGCGACCGATTCGGATATTGTTAATAATTGTAGTATGAAACAAGTATGGGTTTTGATGAATAACTCCGATATAGCGGCTAATTTGATCACCTAATTGAGAAGTTTGAACCTGATTTAATGTGATTTCACCATTTTCAGGAGTTAGATCACCTCTAATTAAACTGGCCAAAGTGCTTTTTCCAGAACCACTTCGTCCTAAAATGGCTATTTTTTCCTTTGGTTGTAACTGGAAATTGATATCAGCTAAAACCTGTTGATGACCATCAGGATATTTAAAGGAAACATGGTTAATGTCCAATTGAAATGGGCCATTTAGTTCAGCCGTATAATCTGGTGTTGTTTCTGATTGTGGTAAAGCATTTAAGTTTACAATTGAATCCTGATAAATATTGGTTTCTTGCGCTGCTGCTGGTAGCGGTGCAAAGGCATCAATTAAAGGGAAAACAGATAAAACAAAAGCAGCAATCCAGTTAGCTGCCCCGCCAAAGTGTCCAGGGAAATGGCGGCTAGTCCACACCAATAATACAATAGTGATGACAGCAAAAAACATTTGCAATAAAAAGTTACGCTTGCGCTGATGATCTTGTAGCGCTTGATTAACTTCTCTTAAGGCCTTCTCTGAGGTCTCGTGACTTGCAACGTATTCATCATTACGTTGGGCAAAGATCCAATCTGATACCCCTAAAATATTATCAGTTAAATCATTATATAAGCTATTTTTCATTTGTTTTTGCTGTTCTTGTCGTTTGCCATTGACCAACACAGAAATTAACGGTAATAAGAAGACAACTACCGCTAGCATTAATAACATTGCTAAAGCAAAGAACAGTGAAAAGAACCCTAAACCAATGATGATAAAGGCATATAATAACCAAGCAATAATTGTTGGGAAAATGGTTCTCAAATATAAATTTTGAATATGATTGATATCCTCAGATAATAATCCTAAGATATCGCCGGTTTTATACTGTTGTTTAAAAAAGACAGCATCCTTTTCCAGAGTGTCATACAACTTAACTCGTAAGTTTGAAGTCATTTTCAACACCCAATTATGGCTGACCAACCTTTCTACATAACGAAAAACTGGTCGGCCGATCCCAAATGCTCTAGTTAATACGATCGGAATATAGATCATTAAAATATTTTCTGGCAATGAAGCTGCTCGACTAATCAAGTAGCCTGAGTTAAACATCAATGCACCGGCACAGAAAAACGTAATAAAGTCTAACAAAATAGCTAACAATAACGATTTTTTATATTGCTTAAAGAAAGGTTTGACCCATTGATCGTTTTTTAACGCTTGGAATAAGCCAATTTTATTCATAGTCGTCCCCTCTCATGGCTTGACGTAAGGCAACATAAGCACCATTTTTAGCTTCTAATTCAGATAAAGTACCTTGTTCCACAATTTTTCCTTGATCCATGACTAAGATGTAGTCCATCTCTTGCATCCAATGTAGTCGATGCGTTGCAAAAAATACTAGATGATCCATCATTAGCGGCAGCATTTCTTTTTTCAAGTCAACTTCTGTTTCAATATCTAAATGGGCTGTTGGTTCATCAAACAGCATAATTCTTCGGCTTTTATCCAGAAAACTACGAGCTAAAGCAATTCGTTGTGCTTGTCCCCCACTTAAAGTTCTTGCCCCTTCTCCTAACACAGTATCGATTCCTTCAGGCATTTCAGCAATTACACCAGCTAAACCAGTCACCTTTAAAGCTGTCCAAATTTCTTCGTCATTTGCTTCAGGATAATAAAAAGCGACATTTTCGCGGACACTTTTTTGAAATATGTAAGGTATCTGGGGGATATAACTAATTTGATCTTGCCAATTTTTTTGAGCGAAGCTTGTTATGATTTGCTGATTAATAGCTATATTACTCGACTGTGGTGTCAAAAAACCACTTAATAGATTAATCAAAGTCGATTTACCAGAACCGCTGCGTCCGATGATTCCAATCTTCTTATAGCCTTTAACCGAAAAAGACAATTCAGTTAATGTAGCTTGTTGATTATATTGAAAATTCAACTGAGATACAGTAAGTTCTGAATCTTCGCGCCATGCAGATAAATCTACTTGTGGGACAGTAATTTCTGGAATATCAAGGATTTGTTGCACATCATCCATGGCATTCTTTCCATCTAAAGTTGCATGATAGTCACTGGCAAAATCACGGATTGGTAAGAAATATTCCGGTGCTAAAATCAAAGTAGTTAGAGCTGGAAATAGAAAAATCGTTTCGTTTATTAAACGTAATCCAAGTAAAACAGCTACTACAGCTACAGATAAAGTTGTAAAAAAATCTAATGCAAAAGTCGATAGAATAGCCACTTTTAAGGTGCTCATAGTTGCTTTACGAAACCGTTCAGAAGTTTGGAAAATACTACGGCTATAAGCTTTACTGATGCCAAAAAATTTCAAGGTATCAATGCCTCTTAAGGAATCAATAAAATGATTAGAGAGGATTTGAAAAGTTTTATATTGTTTGTCGGCTTTTCCTTGAGCAGCATAGCCTAAAATAATCATAAAAATAATAATCAATGGAAAAACAATTAATAAAACAATCCCTGATTCCCAGTCTAAGAAAAAGACTGCCAGCAAAATAATCCAAGGAATAATACTCATATTTAAAATTTTCGGTAAAATCAAATGAAGATATTCTTCTACTTGATTTATCCCATCTAAAGTAGTTGTAACTGTACTACCAGTCCCTTTTGCCTGAACTACTGTGGGCCCTAACCGGAAAATTTTCGCTAACAAATTAGAGCGTAAAACGCTTGCTTGTTGATAAGCATAGTCTTCCAATTTTTTCTCTCGTAGATACGTCATAAGATGTCTTCCAAAATAACTGATAAAAAAAACTCCCATCCACGAAAGCTGATGGGATAATTTTTCTCCTTGCCATAAATTCGTTATTGTCCTTGATAAGCCAAAAGCTTGTCCAACAATAAAGATAGCTTGCAGGATACTAGACCCCGCAAGCATGCCAAGGATTTTTTTCATACCTGGAAGACCTAACAATTTCTTGTCGATCATTTTAAGCCTCCAATGATTCGGTTTGATGATTGATGTGGTCGGTATGTTTAATTCGTTTTCTAAAAATGTAATAACTCCATGCTGTATAAGCTAATACAAATGGCAAGATTGTTACCGCAACAATGCTCATAATTTTTAGAGTATAAGGTGAAGATGAAGCATTCACAATCAATAAATCATTTGCTGGTGTAATAGAACTGATCATTACCCGTGGGAATAATCCGGTAAATAAAAGGGCCACTAGAGCGACAAAAGTTAAACCACTAGCTAAGAAAGCTGGCAACTCTTTGTCTTTAATGACAGAAATATTAGCAAATACTGTTAAGGCTACGATTAAGACTAAGAAAATTAACGTTGTTGCTAAATGTAATTCAAAAAAGTCTGTGAAGAAAAATAGTAAAACAGCAAA
Source organism: Enterococcus sp. AZ103 (assembly GCF_051714685.1). Taxonomy (NCBI): domain Bacteria; kingdom Bacillati; phylum Bacillota; class Bacilli; order Lactobacillales; family Enterococcaceae; genus Enterococcus; species Enterococcus sp. AZ103. The sequence goes on from NZ_JBIOSI010000002.1 coordinate 79,383, forward strand.
AGCAACTTCACCTACATAAAGAACCCAGTATAAGAATTTCGCGTAATTTTTTGCTCGTTCTCTAATTGGTCCATCTGTTTTTAAGGCAATATAATTTAAGCCATGTAAGTATGAAAGTAAAGTAACGGCTACGCCACCGACAATTGAAAAGATATTGATATAATCAGTGAAATGAGCAACCATGTCGCCATTTGCATCTAATGGCATACCTTGAATCATACTAATGAATAAAACACCAAAGAAGAATGGTACTAAGAAACTACCAATACTTAAAGTCCAGTTCCATAAATTTTTCTTTTCTAATGGCATCCGATGTCTAAATTCAAAAGAAACTCCGCGGATGATTAAGCCAATTAAGATAATAAATAAAATCAGATAATATCCACTAAATAATGAAGCATACCAGTAAGGATAAGAAGCAAACATCGCGCCACCGGCAGTAATTAACCAAACCTCGTTACCGTCCCAAACAGGTCCAATGGTTTCTACAATTTGATCTTTTTCAGCTTCGTTGTGAGTTAATGTTTGAACAGACATCCCTACCCCAAAGTCAAAACCTTCTAAAAAGAAGAAACCCGCAAATAATACGCCAATTAAAACGAACCATAATAATTGTAAACTACTCATGGATAAACGCCTCCTTATCAAAAGGATCATTTGAAGAATCATCATTTTCGATTTCTTCTACTTCAGGCCCTTTTTTCATTTCACGACGAACAAGATAGACCATCGTCACTGCTAAACTAGCAAACAATAAGAAGTAAATCGTATTTGAAATTAATAGCGAAGTCACACTAACATTTGGTGACACACTATCTTCAATTGTAAATAAACCATAAACGGTCCAAGGATACCGCCCTAATTCAGCAATTAACCAGCCCGCTGTATTGGCCAAGAATGGCACAAAGGTTGATAATCCTACTATCCAAAGCATCCAGCGCTTTTCATATAAGACTGGTTTTTTCTTACGTGTAAAGAATAGACCCACAATTGATACTAACAACATTAACATAGCAAAAGCAGCCATCACTCGGAAACTATAGAACAACGTGTTCACTGGTGGATAATAATTTTTATCGTCCCCATATTGATGTTCCAAAGCTTTGTTAATATTGTTCATTCCTTCGATTGAGCCAGAAGGTTTGTTGTAAGCTAAAATACTTAAAACATAAGGAATTTCAATACCAAAAACTTGTTTATGTTCGGCTTCATTGGCCCAGCCGACTAAAGTCCAGCCTGCCGGATCACTTGTATCCTCATAATTCCCTTCCATTGCTGAAAACTTCATTGGTTGATCATCTAATAAAGCTTTCATTTGTGCATCACCAGCACCCAAAGTCAAAATTGAGCCGACTAATGTGATCACTAAACCGATACGCATCGATTTCTTGAAAATTTCGTTGCCTTTGAATTTTTTCTTCAATAGTTGGAACCCAGAAATACCAGCTACAACCATTCCACCTAAGGTAATGGCACCAAATACTACGTGGGTGAATTCATACCAAACTTGTGGATTGGCAAGTAAAGCACCAAAGTCAGTCATTTCTGCACGACCATTGTTTAAAGTGTAGCCAACTGGATGTTGCATGAAGCTATTGGCAGTTAAAATCCAGAATGCTGACAAAATTGAAGCGATAGTCACAAGCCAAATAAAGACTACATGGAGTTTTGGGCTAACTTTGTCCCAAGTAAACATCCATAATCCTAGGAAAGTTGATTCTAAAAAGAATGCCAATAAAGCTTCAACAGCAAGTGGGGCTCCAAAAATATCTCCCACAAAACGGGAATAATCTGACCAGTTCATACCGAACTGAAACTCTTGAATAATACCTGTTACGACCCCTACTGCAAAACTTAATAGGAAAATATTTCCCCAGAATTTAGCCATTTGGCGGTATTTCACATTTTTTGTCCGTACATATTTGGTTTCCATAATCGCTACTGCAAAAGCAGTTCCGATAGAAAACGGTACAAAGAAAAAGTGAAAGACAGTTGTCATTGCAAACTGAAACCGCGCCAAGGTAACTATATCCATTTTTTTCTCCTCCTTTATTGCGTGAATAACAACACGTTACGCGTAATTTCACATCTTAATTGTAATCTTTATTAACTGAAAAGCCAACCAATCCGGTTAAGAAAAATTAAATTTCCAGGCTTAAATAACATTAAATAACTATATAATTAACTAAATTTACAAAAAAGCTTAATGAAGTTACGTTTTGTCACTTTATAAGAAAACAAAAAATCAGCCCATCAAATTTTAATGGACTGATTTTAAAATTTTAATCATTCAAATTGTAGCGTAGTTTCATTCGATTTGATCCAGAAGTAACCATTTCTCCTAGCAACTCTGTTTGACGTTTCAATGAATCTTGAGCTAATTTCTCATTAGCAGTTTCAAGATAAGCTTGTACATCAGTTGCATCTTTTAGACCTGCATCAGTTTCATTTTGAATAAAGTGATAACTGCTCATGGCCGCAAGCTCGAAACTGTTACGCATATCTACATAAAAATCATAATCAGTATCACCTAATAATGCGGTCGTACAACTTAGCCAGTACATATTATTTAAATCAAATGTTCCGTCAGCATTTTTGTAGCTAGCTGGGGTATCTTTCACATTTGAGTAGAATGGTACGACAGTATTAAACGTATTGGCACCGTATGCTAACCAATGAACACCGGCAATTTCTTTTGAAACGCCATTTCTAATTTGTAAAATATGCACATTGTGGTTTCGATTGATTCCGATTGGACGGAACAAAGTTTTATCACTTTCATCGCCGTCACCATATGGATCAAAAATAGTGTTTTCAAAGTGTGAGCTTTGAATAAATTTGACATCTTCAATCGTGATCTTTCGGTTTGCCTTACAAATAAATGGTAAATCTTGTTCCATTGGATCTTGATCCATATCTGGTGTTAAATAAAGTTGACCATACCAAGCTCTTGGATTGTTATAAACTGTGTCTTTGATTGAACTAGAACCAAAAATATGGCGTAAATTGTAGCCTTCAAAATCAGGATTCAAATGATTATCATCAATCAAAGCTTTCAAATCAGCTGAACACATAGTATCTGGTGAGTCAAAATTAAATGTATCAATATTCATCCGGTTTGGCGCAACCACATAAGCATCATCTGGAATTCTGACAGCCGCCCAATGATGACCACCAATTGTTTCCAACCACCAAACATCATTTTCATCAGAAAAACCAATACCGTTTGGTTCATAGGTACCAAATTCTTCCAATAATTTTCCAAGACGTTCGACCCCTTCTTTAGCAGAATGGATATAAGGTAAAACTAAAGTTACTAAATCTTCTTCACCAATACCGCCTTCAACATAAGGATCTAAGCCTTGAATTCTAGGATTCGTCGTAATCGTTTCAGTAGCAGACATAGCAATATTTTCACTATTAATTCCGGCTGCAGGCCAAATACCATTATCTAAAAGGGCATTTGGGATTGATGTGTAAGACATTGGATTATCTGGCAAATCAATTTCTACACCACTAATCACTGCTTTGTAGTGGCGGGGTTGCTCTTCTGGTGATACAACAACAAATCGTTGGGGATCTAAAGCTTCGTGGCCGTCATCATTTCTAGAAATCATTGTAGAACCATCAATTGACGCTTTCTTACCTACCAATACAGTTGTACATGAACCTTTGATTCTTTTCAATATGAACACGCTCCTTTTTTTACACTTTCAGTATACGCTTGAATTCTGAAAATATGAGAAGATAAAACGTGTTTTTTTTATTTTTTAATGAGTGAATGCATAAACTAATTGACCAGTTTTTGTTAATCCATCATTTTTTAAACTTTGCACGATTTTTGATCCGACAACCACACCGTCACAAACTTCTGAAAAACGTACAACTTGTTCAGGATTAGAAACACCAAAACCAGCTAGAACTGGAATATCTGCCAATTCAACAATTTTTTCCAAATGTTGGTCTAAGTCATCACGATAATTTTTTCCGGTTCCTGTTGTGCCATTAATTGTTACCGCATAAACAAACCCTTCAGCATTTTGAACTAATTCTTTGATTCGGTCTTCATGACTGGTTAAAGTAACTAGCTGTAGTAGTGCGATTTCACTGTCATTCAGTAATGGTAAGACTAAATTTTGATGTTCATAAGGTAAGTCAGGAATGATAAAACCGGCCACATCTGTGCTGGCTAAATCAGTAATTAATTCCGCTAATCCATAATGGAAAAAAGAATTATAGTAGCCCATTAAAATCAGTGGTACTGGTGATTGAAAATTTTGTAAAACCTGGACTATTTTTTTTAAAGTTACTTTATTTGCTAGCGCATCTAATCCGGCTGCTTGGATGATCGGTCCATCAGCAACTGGATCAGAAAAAGGCACACCTAATTCAATTGCAGTTGCCCCGTTTTCCGCCAGCATCTCGATTTCCTTAGTTAAGTTGTCTAACCCATTGGCTCCCGCCATGATGTAAGGAACAAATAATTTTCCTACTTCTTTTTTCTGTAATAAATAATTCGTCAATTTTTTCATTTATTTTCCTCCATTAAAGCTTTGACTTGTTCCACATCTTTATCTCCCCGACCAGAAAGACAAACAAGAATAATTTGATCCGTTGCCATTTCTGGTGCAATTTTCATAACATGGGCTAAGGCATGAGAACTTTCCAGTGCTGGAATGATGCCTTCTTTGCGAGATAAGTAATGAAAGGCTTCAACAGCCTCATCATCAGTAATTGTGGCATAAGTTGCTCTTTTACTACTATATAAGTAAGAATGTTCTGGTCCGACTCCAGGATAATCTAAGCCAGCAGAAATCGAATAAGCTTCCAAAACTTGACCATCTTCATCTTGTAACAAATGCATCTTTGCACCGTGCAAAATACCAATCTCACCTTTTGTAATAGTTGCTGCGTGTTCAGTGGTATCTACTCCGCGGCCAGAAGCTTCCACGCCAATTAATTGCACTTCGGAATCCTCTACAAATGGATAGAATAAGCCCATTGAGTTACTACCACCACCGACACAAGCAATAGCAATATCAGGCAAACGATCTTCTTGGTCTAATATTTGACGTCGGGCTTCAGTACCGATCACGCTTTGATAATCGCGAACAATTTCTGGAAATGGATGGGGACCTAAAACTGAACCCATCACATAGTGCGTGTCTTCTACGTGTTCTACCCAGTAGCGTAATGCCTCATTCACAGCATCCTTCAACGTTTTTGAGCCAGAAGTCACACTGACCACCTTTGTTCCTAATAATTCCATTCGAAAAACATTTAAAGCTTGACGTTTCACATCGATTTCTCCCATGAAAACGACACACTCCATGCCAAATAATGCGGCAGCGGTAGCAGTTGCTACACCATGTTGACCTGCTCCAGTTTCTGCAACAATTTTGTTTTTCCCCATTTTTTTGGCTAATAAAACTTGGCCTAATGCATTATTAATTTTGTGGGCACCGGTATGATTTAAATCTTCCCGTTTTAGATAAATTTTGGCACCGCCTAAATCTTTGGTCATCTGTTCGGCAAAGTACAACGGATTTTCTCTACCAACGTATTGTTTTAAATAATAGTCAAATTCCTTTTGAAAAGCTTCATCTGTCTTTGATGCTTCATAAGTTTCGGTAAGTTCCTTGACTGCGTACATTAAAGTTTCTGGGACAAATTGTCCGCCGTATTCACCGTAAAATCCGGCTGTGTTTGGTTGTCTATACATATTATTTCCCCTTTACAATTTGAATGAAATGCATGATTTTATCTAAATCTTTTTTTTGTTGTGTTTCGACGCCACTAGAGACATCGACTGTTTCTGGTGAAAAATAGTCAATCGCAGCTTTGACATTTTGACTGTCTAAACCTCCGGCAATCCATAAATTATCCTTTGGCAAATCAGCTTTTTTGACTGCGTGCCAATCAAATGTTTCGCCAGTTCCACCCATGTATTTTTTTGGCGGTGCATCTAAAAGTAAATATTGATAGGGTGCGGTTATTTGGTAATGCTGATTGCTTTTTCCTGGTAATGCTTGAATCATCGGGACACTTGCTTTTTCCTGCAGTGGTGTTCCATGAATTTGAACTAAATCTAAATCAGCAATTTTAATCACTGCTTCAAGTTCTCGAAGACTTGGAGAAACAAAGACACCAACTTTTTTTATCTTTTTAGGTAGCTGGTCAGTTAGACGTTTAACTTTTGCCGGTAAAATCTGACGATGGCTTCTTGCAAAAACAAAGCCTAAATAATCTGCACCGTATTTTACAGCGGTATCCACAGCGGCTTTAGTAGTTAATCCACAAATTTTCACTTTGGTCATTGGCGAATCATCTGCAATGCTTGAATTTTTTCAAGAATGTTACCAGCTTTCATTAATGTTTCTCCGACTAAGACTGCTTGATAATTTTCTTTGACTTGTGCGACATCTTCAGCCGTTTTAAAACCTGATTCGCTAATATAAATCGTTTCGTCATCCGTTTGCGCTAAATTCAAACTAGTTTCTAATGTCACTTCAAATGTTTTTAAATCGCGGTTATTTACGCCAATAATTTTTGCTGGGAGGCTTTTAGCTAGTGCTAATTCTTCAGCATTATGAGTTTCTACTAAAATTTCTAGATTCAAACTTTCAGCATACTCATGGAGCTCTTTTAGTTTTGCTGGTTCTAACGCTGCGACAATTAACAAAATGAGACTCGCACCAGCTATTTTCGCGCGATCAATTTGTTGCTTACTGATAATAAAATCTTTACATAAAAGCGGTAAATCAACTACGGCAGCGACGTCAGTTAAATCTTGAATGGTTCCTTTAAAAAAAACTGGATCCGTCAAAACAGAGATCGCAGCTACGCCAGCATTCTCATAATTTTTTGCTTGTTCTAAGGGATCAACAGCCAAATTAATCGCTCCTTTTGATGGCGAAGCACGCTTAATTTCAGCAATGATCTGCATTTTTTCGGGATGGTCTTTAACGTATTGATAAAAAGATGGTCTTTTTTTATTAATCGTCTGATGAACAGGAGCCAAATTTTCAATTTCAGCTTTTTTAGCAGTCAAGATTGTTTCTAGAAAGTCCATTAAGCTACCTCCTGTAAAGTAATAAAATGCTGTAAACAATCAAATGCTGCCCCAGACTTAATAATGGCTTGCGCCATTTGGATACCACTAGCAACATCGTTAACTTTCGCGCCAGCTAAAAAGCCTAACCCAGCATTTAAAATCACAGTATCAAGATAAGGACTTGCTTCTCCTTGTAGGACAGATAGCAAGATTTCTTTATTTTTCAAAGCATCTCCGCCAACAATTGCCGCTAGTGGTGCTGCTTTTAAACCAAATGCTTCAGGAGATAATTCTTTTTCTACCACTTGATTATTTTGATAAAAAGCATAACGAGTAACACCAGCCAAATTCGCTTCATCCATTCCAGAGGCTCCCTGTAAAACAATTGCTTGTTTTCTACCTAACGCACCTAAAGCTGTAGCTGTTTCTACTAATGAATCTCCTGCAAAGGTTCCTAATAGCTGATACTCTAAAGGATAGGGATTAATAATTGGGCCAATTAAGTTAAAAATAGTCGGTGTCGCCAAATCTTTTCTGATTTGCATAACGGTCTTCATCGCTGGATGCATTGCTGGTGCAAATAAGAAAGCGATACCGGCTTCATTTAATAAAAAATCGATTTTTTCAGCTGAGGCAGATAGATCTACACCTAAACTTTCTAATACATCAGCAGAGCCAGAACGACTGGAAACACTACGATTGCCGTGTTTTGCCATAGGAATCCCACCAGCCGCTAAGACAAAAGCAGCGGTCGTCGAAATATTAAAACTATTGGAGTGATCTCCACCTGTACCACAATTATCCATAACTCCTTGCGGTGCTTGATGGACGACGATGGCACGACTTTGCATCACATGAGCTAAACCTGTCAATTCATCAGCGGTCACTCCTTTTAATTTTAAAGCAATCAATAGGGCGCTGATTTGATTATCATTTAATTGTTGCTTAAAAATGGCTGTAGCTAACATTGTCATTTCTTGATTGCTAAGATTTTTCTGTTGATAAATTTTTTCAAATAATGCTTGCATCGGAATTCCTCACTTCCTGTAAAAATTCTTGTAAATATTGTTGACCATTCTCGGTGCCGATTGATTCGGGGTGAAATTGTAAGCCGTAAATAGGATAATCTCGATGACGCAAGGCCATAACTAAATCATCTGCTTCCTCAGTCACAATTAGTTCTTTTGGTAGGCTAACCTTTTCAACGATTAGCGAGTGATACCGCATTACTTTTTGCTTGGTATTTTTTAAAAAACTTTGTTTGCCATGAACGACTTGCGGTGATGCAACAACTTTCCCACCAAAAACTTCTGCAATGCCTTGATGACCTAAACAAATCCCTAAGATTGGTTTTCGTTGATAAAATTTTTTGATCAAAGTTTCCATCAATCCAGCTTCATTGGGACGCCCAGGTCCAGGCGAGAGAACAATTCCTTGGGCTTTTTCAGCTATTTCAATTAATTCAGGAGCATCGTTACGGACGATTTGAATCTCAATCTCCTTAGGAAATAATTGAAGCAAGTTATAAGTAAAGGAATCGTAATTATCGACTAATAAAATCATCTTCCTACCTCCAATAAAGCTTTGGCTTTTTGCAACGTTTCAAAATATTCTGAAGTTGGATCAGAATCATAAACTACTCCAGCCCCAGCTTGAACATAGGCTTTCTGATCTTTCACTACCATTGTACGAATAGCAATCGCAAAATCAGCTTGATTGTCTTGAGATAAATAGCCGACCGCTCCTGCATAAACCGACCGTTTTACGGGCTCCCATTGATAAATTCTTGTCATAGCACGAATTTTTGGAGCGCCGCTGACAGTTCCTGCTGGTAAAGTTGCTTTTAATGCATCCATTGCCTGATATTCTGGTTTTAATTGAGCTGAAACGACTGAAACGAGATGCATCACAAAACGATAACGTTCAACAGTTAAATAAATCGGGACTTTTACTGAACCAATCTCAGCAATTTTTCCTAAATCATTTCTACCTAGATCCACCAACATTTTATGCTCAGCTAATTCTTTCTCATCGGTTGATAAATCTTCTGCCAATTGATTATCCTCTTTAATTGTTAAACCCCGTTTTCGAGTCCCAGCTATTGGATTAGTTGTCACTTCCTTACCTTTGACCCTGACTAAACTTTCTGGTGAAGAACCAATTACCTGACAATCTGGAAAAGGTAAATAATACAAATAAGCCGAAGGATTGGTATTTCTCAAATGACGATAATAATTAAAGCCATCCATTTTAAAATCTGCGACTAAACGTTGTGAAGGGACAACTTGAAATAAATCGCCTGCTTTAATTTTAGCTTTTGCCTTTTTGACTGTTGCCTCATAAACAGCTTGTGGAAAATTACTAGTAAAGGATAGTTTCACAGCTGGAGGCAATTGGTTTTCTTGTAAATTTAAAATAGCCAATTGTTTTTCTACTTGTGATAATTTTTGATCTAGGTTTTCTTCACCAACCTGAGAGTAAGTATTACCAATTACGATTGTTACCATCTGTTCTTTATGATCATAGATTAAAAAGTTTTCATATAGATAAAATTGCATATCAGGGATTTTTAGTTGATCTATCGGAATTGGGCCGATATCTTCATAGCAAGCGGCAATGTCATAACCCACGTAGCCAATAGCTCCTCCTTGAAAAGGCAAATTTTCATGCAAAACTTCATTTTTCAGAACATATTTTTCTAATTCTTTCAAAGGATCACAAACAGGATAAGCTTGTCCATCAATTTTGAATTGCCCTTCTAAATAACTCAAATGATGAACTGGATCAAAAGCAATCACCGAATAGCGGCTGGCTTCCTGCTCTCGAGGAATACTTTCCAGCAAAGCCTTTTGTTGACTTTTCAGCCGGCAATATAAACTGATGGGGGTGAAACAATCACCATTAATTACTTTTATTTTTCGCATCTGTTTTTTCCTCCTTTAATATAAAAAAAAGCCCTCAAGCCAGTATTCTGACTTGAGGGCGCAATCGCACGGTACCACCTCAATAATTCTGCTAAACAAATAGCAGCTTTAACAGTTGTCTAACAACAACTTTCGCTATAACGGGCAAGCCCGTCATCCCCTACTTTTATTCAAGGATGCTTATCCAAGTCCATTCATCAAGGAAAGATTGCTTTCTTCTCATCAACTAAAGCTTGCTGTAAATCTTTCAATTCTTGATTACTTCTCTTGTTATCTATTTTGAAATATAAAAAAGCCCCCGAACCAACGTATGTTAGTTCGAGGGCGGATAATCCACGGTGCCACCTCAAAAATGTCTAAAAAGACCTCTATCAGTTATCTATCAATAACTTTTCTCTGTAACGGGAGTACCCGGAAAATCCTACTAAACAAGTGTTCAAATCTTCGGTCCAAAAGGCCATTCACAAAAGTAATTTTACTGATTCGCAGTCCCATCAGCTCTCTGAAAAAATTATCTTAGGCTACTTCTCTTTTGTTTAACTGTTATATTGAAAACTATTATAATCCTCTAAATAAGATTCGTCAAGCTATTTTTTAAACAAATTTTCATTTTATTTTCATTTAGTCAATGCGATCGGCCATTCGATCGGTTAAGAAGCCCCAAGCACCATTGCTAATATGCAGTTCTTCTCGATCATAGCTAGAAATTTTATGACGAATTAAATCTTCTTGTTGATGAATCACTTTATTATACCAATTAGGTTCACTGAGTAAAATTTTTCCTAAAGCCGCAATATCAGCTGTCGTTAATAATTTTTCAGCATCTGCTTGCGTAGTCACTTCTCCTACTCCGATTAAAGGGATTCGACCAGCGATTTTTTCAGCTAAATATTCGACAATCGTTTTTTCTTGATAGTCTGGAAGCTCTGGTTTCTTTTGATAATCCCTTAAAGAAACATGTAAATAATCCAAACTTGTCTCAGCTAACTGATCAACTAAATACAATGCATCAGTAAAACGAATACCTGGTTCAGTAAATTCTTCAGGAGAAAAACGGAAACCGACAATAAAATTTTCTACTTCAGAATCATCAGCTACTTTCGTCACAGCAGCGACCACTTGGTCGATAAAAGTATAACGCTTTTCCAAGCTTCCACCCCACATATCTTCACGGATGTTAGAATGAGAGGAGAAGAATTGTTGAATCAAATATAAATTTGCTCCATGTAATTCGACACCATCAAAGCCAGCTTGAATCGCTCGCGTTGTCGCTTTGGCATAATTATCAATGACTGCCAAAATTTCTTCATGACTCATTTCTCGGGGCACTTCCCCCCATTCCTTATGAGTCGGTACTGCACTGGCAGATACTGGTGTTTCACCTCTTAAAACAGAAGAATCAGTCATACGTCCGGCATGAAATATTTGTAAAATAGCTTTAGTACCATTTGTTTGAATCGCAGAAGCTAATTTGGCTAAGCGTGGAATTTGTTTATCGTCATCGACACCAAGCTCTCCTTCCCAACCTTTGCCATTGGGCTGAACATTAGCGGCACCTGTAATAATTGCACCAATTGCTCCAGCCCGCATTTGATAATACGCAATCTCATCATCAGTTACGATCCCATCATAAAAACTCATTTTGACAGTCATTGGTGCCATTACAATTCTATTTTTTAAAGTTAGTCCTCTTCTAAAAGTAATAGGTTCGGTCATTTTCATTATTTTTTCTCCAAGAAAACAAAACGGTCAATCGCTTCTTTAACGCCATCTTCTGCATTACTGGCTACCACAAAATCAGCCAATTCCTTTGCTGAAGCTGTACCATTTCCCATGGCAATTCCTGTTCCAGCGTATTGGATCATTGCTAAGTCATTTTCTTGATCGCCAATCGCCATTACTTCGGATTGTTGTAAACCTAGATGCTCTGTTAACTTTTCCAGAGCCAATCCTTTACTAACTTCTTTATTCAAGACTTCTAAAAAGAATGGCGTACTTTGTACAAGGGTATAGCGGTCATAAAAATCGGCAGGGATTTTTTGAATTGCCTCAGTTAAGATCTCCGGCTCATCAATCATCATCATTTTTGTAGGCACAACTTGATTTGCAATTTCGTCAGGCATTCTAAAACGAATTTGCATATCCACTAAGAAAGATTCATGAACTGTATAAGGACTAATATCACGATTAGAAGTATAAATCGCTTCTTTATCTTCTGTATGCAAATGGACATTTAATTTTCGAGCCAAAGTATCAATCTCTAAAAACTGATCTCTAGTCAAGCCATATTCAGAAACTACCGCTCCTGTGTGATTATTGACTACCAATCCACCATTATAAGTAATTGCATAATCCTCTTCGGTCAACAAACCTAATGTTTCAAGTTGATTTTGGACACCAACTAATGGGCGTCCACTTGCTAAAACAATATAAACACCTGCTGCTCGAGCTTTTTTCAAGGCTGCTTCTACACCTGGTGTAATTTCTCTTTGGGGATTTAACAATGTTCCATCAATATCGATTGCTACTAATTTAATACTCATAAAAACCTCCTAGATTTTCGTTCTTCTAAATAGTAAGTTTTATTTCTCTTCAGGTCAATCTAAAAAACCGACTCTTTATCAGAGCCGGTTAGAAAAATACTATTTAACTGGTGGTAAAACAGCGATCAATCCTCTGCTTAAAGCTAAATAAACAGTTGAAGTGGTATTAGTAGTAGTTGCGATTTCTTCTTTTGATTTAACAGCACTAGCAGCTAAAGCAATGATACTGTCGCCTCTAAATAAATCTACAAAATAATCTTTAGTAAAGAATTCTGGTAATTGCGGACCATAAGCAACATTAGTCATCAATATATTTCTTTTACTTAATGAAAATTTGGTAGATAAATCAGACATCTTCGGACCAATTACTTCATTACTAGCTTCATCAAAGCTAGTTAAATCATATGCATCAATAATTGCTTCTAATTTTTGAGCATATTGCTTATCTGTTGCATAACGACCTTGTAGATAATTTGTAGCATCTTTAAATGAGCTCGTTTCTGATTTCCAAGTTGATTTGTAAAAATCTGAATTTCCAGCGATTCCATTTTTAATTAAATCAGCGTAATCTTCTAAGGATTCCTTATAAGAAGGATATTTTCTAAACTGGGCAGTGATTGAAAAACTACTTCCCGCAGTATCTTGTTCTAGTGTGCTGAAAGATACGCCCTGACCTTCATAAGATCCTTTGATTCCAAATAAATTAAAGTTTGGTTCTGCAGCCAAAGAGCTATTTCCTGATCCGCTTTCCAAAATTGCTTGAGCAATCATGACTGAGGCGTAAATATCATGTTCTTGGCCGATTGTCCGTGAAATTTCACCGATTTTTTCGATAAATCCATCTGTCGTTTGATTGCGATCAAAGATATAAGCTGATCCAAATGCATTTTGTAAGGATGAATTAGCAGCTGGCAACCCAGCTAAATTAACTCGAACAGCAAAGGTTGGCATATAGTCTGCCAAATTAGTAACCCTCACAACATCTCCAGGTTGTGGTGCTTGAATATATTGACCATTTCCAATATAAATAGCAACGTGACTTGTTACACTAGTTGGGGCACCCCAAAATAATAAATCTCCTGGTTGTGCATCGCTGACTGGAATCTGTGTCCCGGAATACTGTTGATCACCTGTCCAAGAACCAATAAAATGACCAGTTGCTTGTTGATAAACATAATAAGCTAAACCAGAACAGTCAAATGCATTTGGTCCTTTAGCACCCCATACGTAAGGCTTTCCTAATTGCGCATAAGCAGCTTGGACAATAGCATTTTGCACTGCATTGCTATAGGTTGGAATATTTACATTAGATGGTGAATAAACATCCCCTGCACCATTTTGATTTGGTTGGCGCCCTTCATCAGTGGTAGTTGCTCCAGTTTCATTTGTCGATTGATCTGGATTATTCGTTGGCTGACCTTCATTATTATTGCTAGTATTATTATTTGAATTTGAATTATTATTATTTTCTTCAGGTTGACTAGGTTGCTCAGATACTTCGGAAGTTTTCATGCTAAAAGCAACATCAATTGATGGCATCACAAATTTTCCAGTCAAATCAGCATTATTAATTAAATTAACACTAGCAATTGTTTGATAGATTAAAATATTATCTAACTTTTGCTTTTCTTTTAATGTGATTGCATAAGTCACTTCTGTACCAGCAGTTAAACCTTCTTCATTGTTATAAGTAAATCGAATAGTATTTCCTGCGGCATCAGTGTGAGAAAAAGCATTGGCATTTTCTTCTTTAGATAAAGCGACACCATTGAGAAAAATATTATAAGTTTTAACCGGTTCAGGTGTTGCTTCCGGCGTCGTTGTTTGTGTAGTACTTGTTTCTGTATCCACCGCAGGTTCTGCTTCTGATTGTGGCTGTGTTTCAGCGGTTTCTGTCTGACTGGTAGCAGTTGCTGAAGACTGTGTCGCACTTTCTGAAGTTGTTGCTGTTTCAGCAGCCAACGCTTGATAACTAGATAATACCATTGGGCTAACCAATACCCCAATCGTTAATAAAGTTTTTAACTTATTTTGTTTCAACCAAAGTCCCTCATTCCTAAACATAGTATTCAAGAATAATTCTAGCATGTTTCTTTTTTCTTGTCTAAAAGAAATTTTGAGATACTTTTTATTTTAACTGTTTAATTGGTTAATTATTTTAATATTAATATTTTGTTTAACATATTTGATATTTTTCTTTCGTGAAAATGAGTTGTCCTGACACTTTCGCCATCACGTGTTTCCCATATTTTATTTTCATAGAAATCAACTTCATCTCTTTGCCCATCCATTAATTCCTTGGCATATCCTAAAATTAATTCCATTGCTTCTCTTGTATCATCATCACTTTGGAAGTAAGGTGAATAACTCTTTAAGTATTCTTGTAAATCAGAATTGCGTGAAATTTTCCAGTCTTCAATGAAATCTTCTAGCGCGTTGACGACGACTCCGGTATCAATATTCCATAATTTAATATCTACTGTATTTTCCATGGTGGGCCTCCTATGAATAATTATTGTCAATAATTATTATACGAGAATTTAGCTTTATTAAAATGTGAAGGGCAGAAAAGTTCATTAAAAAGCCAGTGATACCAAGCAATAAATCTCTCATTTGTTGTTCATGATTTTTTTTAGCATAAAATTCTTTTATTCAGAGAGTGATTTTAGTATACTAGGAATATTATTTTAAAAAAGGAAGGTCCCGCATGTTAACTTTCTTAATCAAGCAATTTACAAAAAAATTTAAAGGAAACACACGTGAAGCTGTAGGTATCTTAGCCGGTGTTCTCGGCTTGTTTTCTAATTTAATACTCTTTGTAGCAAAACTATTGATTGGTCAAATTTCTGGAAGTGTCTCGATTATGGCAGATGCAATGAATAATTTGTCAGATACGGCTTCTTCCATCATTACACTTGCCGGCTTTAAAGTTGCTGGAAAACCAGCAGATGAAGAGCATCCTTATGGTCACGAACGCTTTGAATACATTAGTGGGTTTGTTGTTTCTTTTTTAGTTACCTATGTTGGTGTTCGTTTTTTAGATAGCTCTTTTGATAAGATTTTGGATCCTAGTTCAGTCAAATTATCACCTATTATTTTTGTTGTATTGATTTTATCGATTTTAATGAAGTTTTGGCAGAATTTAATGTATCGTCGCTTAGCAAAAAAAATCGATTCCAATACTTTAAAAGCAACTGCTCAAGATAGTATTAACGATGTTTATACAACGATTGCAGTCTTACTTTCAGCTTTAATCGAATGGTTAACTGGCTGGCAAATAGATGGGTATATTGGATTTTTGATTGCTCTGTATATTATTTATACAGGTATAAAGATGATCAAAGAATTTATTGATGAACTGATGGGCGTCCGCGCCCCGCAAGAAGAGATTAGTCAGATCAAAAAACTATTAGATGAATATCCTAATATTATTGGTTATCATGATTTATTGATTCATAGCTATGGACCTAGCAGTGTTTTTGCTTCTGTTCATATTGAAGTAAATGAAGATTGGAGTTTGCCACATGCTCACGAGGTAATTGATGATATCGAACAGACGGTCAAAGAACGTATGAATGTTGATTTGGTTTGTCACTTGGATCCTTACCCGATTGATGATCCTGATTTCAAACGGGTTGCCCCTAAAATGCGAAAAGTTTTAAGAGATATTGATTCAAATTTGCGGATGCATGATTTAAGAATTGATACTACGACAACGCCAGAAACGTTTCATTTTGATTTAGTTGTTCCTGAAAATATCAAGTTGTCTGACCTAGAATTATCAGAATACATCAGCCAAATTTATATTTCTCGCTATGAACCAGCTACGCTAAATATCACTTTTGATCGAACCTATCTACTATAAAAAAAAGGTAAACCTCATTTTTTTGAGGTTTACCTTTTTTATTCGAATGCACGATAAACGTACTGATCTTTTGGTGGAGATATTTGGACTACATTTGTTACAGTAATTGCTGGCAACTGTCGTTGATAGGGTTCAAAATAATCAATCGTTATTGTACCTTCTAAATGATACCATTGATTATTTTCTAGACTTGATCCTTCTGGTAAATCAGCTAGCAAACCAAAAACTCCCGAATCGGCAATACAGTGAATCACACCAAAACGAAACAAGAAATCATAAGTTTGGTTTTCCTTGGTTGTCTCATAAGCAAATCCTTCAAAAGAAATCGGCTTGCCTGCAAATGTACTAGGATAATTATAGATTAATTCCATCATTTCTAAATAGTTTTCATCGGTAATTTTTAACTCATCTAAATCTTGATATTTTTTCATTAACTGATCCATCTGCTGATCGTAGTCAGCTGAATTATAATAAATACTTGTATCTGGTTTTAGATATTGAGTACTCATTTGAGGATCCCCTGTAGATTCTTTACTAATAGGAAAACTAAAGCCTTTATTTTCAACAATTGAAGCATCCAAACTAATCGTTGGGAATAAAAAGCCAATAATCAGTGGTACGGACAGTAAAAAATAAGCAATTGCTTTTTGATAAGGTTTAGTCAATCCATGATCGTGATGCCCATGATCTGCTTGTTCTTTGTTTCCTGAAACCCAAATTTTCAATTGGACTAAGGCTAATAGTAAAGACAACCCCATCGTAATGAAAGCCAAATAACGATAGTGAACATTAATATACTTGTCTAAATTGCCTGAAACTTGCAAATACATCATTAATTCAAAATAACCTGACAATATTAAAAAACGAATCATTGGCTATCCTCCTTTACACCACATAAGCATAGATTGTCACGATGATGCTGATCAAAGCTATCAATTGCAAAATAAATTTTGTTTCGAAATGCCGTTTCATCATCATCAAATTTTTGATATCCACCATTGGACCAAAAACTAAAAAAGCTACCACAGCATTGGTGCCAAATAAACTTAATAGAGAAGAACCGACAAATGCATCGGCTTCTGAACAAAGAGACATGGTAAAAGCTAACACCAACATTACTAAAATGGAGATGAATTTATTACTAGTCAAAGTCATCATCAATTGGGTTGGTAAATAAACTTGCATCGCCGAAGCCAATAATCCACCAATAATCAAATAGCGACCCGTATCAAAAAATTCATCAATTGCATGAACTAAAACCTGCCATATTTTTCCAAAAAAAGATAGGTTATCTTCGTGATGATGAACATGGTCTGATACTGTGGCCTGTTCATCAGCTGTCAGCACTGGACCTTTATGAACATAAGCCAGCCAACTTCCAACAATAATCGCCACAATCAGACTGCCTAAAGCTCGTAAAAAAGCGAAATGAAAATTGTTGCCAAAAGCTATAAAAGTAGAAAATAAAACAATAGGATTAATAATTGGTGCGGTGACCATAAAGGCAAAGGCAGTATAGTCGGGCACACCTTTTTTCAAAAACTGATTAATAATCGGAACTATCCCACATTCACATGATGGAAAGAAAAAGCCAATCAACGAACCAACTATGATAGAAAGAAATTTATTTTTAGGCAATAATCTTTTGACTCTTTCCGGTGTCAAATAGACTTGTAAAATTCCAGATATAACACAGCCTAACAGCACAAATGGAATGGCTTCAATGACAATAGATAAGAAAATTGTGCTTAACTGTAGGACTGAGTGAGGTAAAAAATTAAACATAACTCGCTTCCTTTCTCGCGAAAATAACTATAAGCCAAAAAAAGAAGAAGTACAAAATATATTTAAAAAAATTAATCTCTCCTTAAAAAACAAAAAAACTCTCGCCTAAGCGAGAGTTAGAGATATTGAAACTTATTTTACTGCATCTTTTAATTGTTTACCAGCTTTAAATGCAGGAGATTTACTTGCTGGAATTGTGATTTCTTCTCCAGTTTGTGGGTTACGTCCCTTGCGTGAAGCACGTTCTCTTACTTCAAAATTACCAAACCCGATAACTTGAACTTTTTCGCCTGCTTTTAAAGAAGACTGAATGCCATCAAATAATGCATCTACAGCAGACAACGC
Source organism: Enterococcus sp. AZ103 (assembly GCF_051714685.1). Lineage (NCBI taxonomy): Bacteria > Bacillati > Bacillota > Bacilli > Lactobacillales > Enterococcaceae > Enterococcus > Enterococcus sp. AZ103. Next base: position 97,899 of record NZ_JBIOSI010000002.1, read on the forward strand.
ATCTTTCTTAGTTAACCCTGTTTTTTCTGCAACTTGTTCTACTAAACTTTGCTTGTTAATCATGTGTGTTTCCCCCACTATCAATTATTTGTTGTATTTCAAACTCTATTCTATGGGTTCTTTAGATTAAAGGCAACTATTTATTTTTCTCATTCTACCTTTTTTTATCTTTTTTTATTAAAAAAAATAAAATTTCATATTTTTATTATCTCAGATTATTATTGACAGTATGTTGAAAATTTCCAATAAACCTGTTAAATAAAAGAAAAAACTATTATATAGCGTTTTATATATTCATCCACTTTTTGTCCTAAGAGAATCTAGTCCATCATCAGTGAAAAGCTATTCCAAACATTACAATAAGAAGAATTAAATTCATTTCCATAAATACATTTATTTGGATCAGACCTTTCTTAAATAAAACACAATAATTAATTGAAAGTGTAGAAAAATCAAAAGGATTAAAAATAAAATTGATTCAAATAGTCAACTTTATCTTTTTCTCCTTAATTATTTTCATGTGAAATTATCACAAGAAGCAATCATTTTGCTTGCTTCTTAACGCTTTTTAACTTTTTGTCATCAGCCGCTTCTGATAGTAACCTACCCAACTCCTGATTCATAGATTCTTCTTCTTTTATTAAGCTAGCTACTATTTTTTGATATTTTATGGCAGGATTTTTTTTTCGGATTACATTGAGTTGGATACCAGCATAAAACAAAACAACAATAGATAACACCATCATCACAATAAAATGCCAATTGTTCAGACTTTTTATCAAGCTATATATTAATAAAAGAAAGCCAACTAAAAGACCAATAAAATCAAGCTTAGCTTGCTTTCCACCACCAAATAAAATTCTTTTGAAGATGCCTCCATTACCTAATTCTTGATAACGGGTGATCCGTGCTTCAATGAAACTTATTTGTTCTTTTAAAGTATCAATTCGATTTTTCTTAGGCATCTACACTGCCCCCTTTCATTCATTATCGCTAGTTTGTTTTCTTTTGGCAATTGTTTTTATTCTAGTATAAATAAAAAGTTAAACTCTTTAAAAATTCTTTCAAAAAAATTAAAAAAGAACGGATTATTTCATAGAAAATATAAAAAAAACCTCTTGTTAAAAACCTCACAATCGTTTTTTGATAAGGAAAACTTTCGCACTTTATTAACAAGTTTTAATGGAAAGGCGCATTTTATCTTGTAAAATTCTATGTGTAATCGCTTACAACTAAATTTTCAAAAGGAGTGTTTCTAATGATTATTGGTATTCCAAAAGAGATCAAAAACAATGAAAATCGAGTGGCTTTGCCACCATCTGGTGTGTTCGATTTAACCAGTCGCGGACATAAAGTTTTGGTAGAAACCGAAGCTGGATTAGGTTCAGCAATTACTGACGATGAATATAGAGAAGCTGGGGCAACTATCGTCCCTGATGCAATGAGCGCTTGGTCAGCAGAAATGGTAATGAAAGTAAAAGAACCACTAACTGAAGAATATCAATATTTCCGTAAAGGATTATTATTATTCACTTACCTGCATTTAGCTGCAAACAAACCATTAACTGAAGCATTAATTAAATCAGGTGTAAATTCTATCGCTTATGAAAATGTTCAACCAGCTGACAAGTCTCTTCCACTTCTTGCTCCAATGAGTGAAATCGCTGGACGTATGGCTGCTCAAATCGGTGCAAACTTCTTAGAACGTGTAAATGGTGGTCGTGGTATTTTACTTTCAGGTGTACCAGGTGTTATGCGCGGAAACGTAGTTGTTATCGGTGGTGGTGTTGTAGGAATGAACGCAGCAAAAATCGCTGCTGGTCTTGGCGCCAATGTAACAATTATGGATGTAAGCGTTCCTCGTTTGAAACAATTGGATGAAATTTTTGAAGGTAACGTACAAACTTTAATGTCAAATCGTTACAATATTCAAGAAGCACTTAAATCTGCTGACTTAGTTATTGGAGCGGTATTAATTCCTGGTCACAAAGCACCAACTTTAGTCACTAAAGAAATGGTTGCCGGCATGCCATTCCATTCAGTAATTGTCGATGTGGCAATTGACCAAGGTGGTATTTTTGCAACAACTGACAAAGTAACGACTCATGATGATCCAACTTATATTAAAGAAGATGTAGTTCATTATGCCGTAGCAAATATGCCTGGGGCTGTACCACAAACAGCAACTTATGCTTTATCAAACTCAACAATGGCTTATGCTAATTTATTAGCTAATAATGATTTAGTAAGTTTATTAAATGACAACTTGGCACTTCGTCGTGGTCTAAATACTTATGACGGTAAATTAACAATTGAACCAGTTGCTAATGATTTAGACTTACCTTACACACCAGTTGAAGAAGCATTAACAACTGAAACAGCAATGTAAAATACTTTCTTAGTCTGTCGATTTTTCGGCAGACTTTTTTTATTGTTTTCAGTTATACTTGGAATATCGGAGGGATCTCATGTCATTTACATTTACTTACCAACGGCCAGATTTTACAGCTTATCAAGCTTCATTTTCTAAACAGCTAGATAAATTTAAGCATGCATCAGAATACATTGCAGCAAAAAATGCGCTGAAACAATTAAATCATTTACGCAAAAACGTGACTACAATGGCAAAAGTTGCTTATATCCGTCATTCAATTGATACAAAAGATGTTTTTTATTTAGAAGAAAATACTTATTGGGATCAACAGCAGCCTCACGTTGATCAGCTTCATGGAGATTTTTTTTCTGCTTTACTTACCTCCCCTTTCCTTAGCGATTTAAAAAAAGAGTTCCCTGAAACCTTGTTCTTACTGGCAGAAGATCAAAAACGGCTAACTGGCAGTAAAATAGTCAATCTAAAACAGCAGGAGAATGAACGAATCAGTGACTATACGCAATTAATTGCCTCAGCAGAAATCGATTTTAACGGAAAAATTTGTAATTTATCCGATATATCAGCTTATTTTTCTGATCCAGATACTGCGATTCGTGAAAGCGCACAGACGGCTTATTGGCAATTTTTCACTGAAAATGAAGAAAAATTTGATCAGATTTTTTCTGAGTTAGTCAATCTAAGGCATCAAATTGCGATGAAATTAGGGTTTGACTCCTATGTTACTTACGGTGATATTGCCATGAATCGTTGGGGATATACACGAAAGGACTTAAAAAAATTTCGTCAGTTTATTTTAGAAAAAGTGGTTCCCTTAACCACTCAATTATATCAACGACAACAAACAAGATTAGGTGTTGATACCCTTTATCATTATGATTTACCATTAATTTTTCCTGAAGGGAATCCAAAACCTCAAGGAAATCAATCAGAATTAATTAAAAAAGCGACCGAAATGTACCAAGGGTTGTCACCAGAAACGGGTGCATTTTTCCAAAAGATGAAACAACAAGACTTATTAGATTTAGCCAGTCGTTCTGGTAAGCAAAGTGGCGGTTATTGTGAATTTATTGATGCTATAGAAATGCCTTTTATCTTCGCCAATTTTAATGGCACTTCTGATGACGTTGACGTATTAACTCATGAAACTGGACACGCCTTTCAAAGCTATCATTCAGCTTGGATTGAAGAGCCGGAATTAGTTTTTCCTACTTCTGAGGCCGCGGAGATTCATTCAATGAGTATGGAGTTTTTAACTTGGCCCTTTATGGAGAAATTTTTTAAAGAAGACCAATTAAAATATCGTTTTGCTCATTTGAGTAGTGCATTGCAATTTTTACCATACGGAGCATTAGTAGATCATTTTCAAGAAGAAGTATACGAACACCCTATTTGGACTGCTGAAGAGCGCAAAGTTTGCTGGAGAAAGCTAGAAAAACAATATTGTCCAGAGAAAAATTATCACTTTTCAGAGGGCTTAGATCGTGGTATTTATTGGTATCGGCAAGGCCATATTTTTGAAGTCCCTTTTTATTATATTGATTATACTTTAGCTCAAGTCTGTGCTTTTCAATTTTGGCAAAGAAAAATAATCGAAAAAGATCCAAAAACATGGGAAGATTATCTATCTATCTGTCATGTTGGTGGTACTCAGACATTTACAGAAATCCTTCAAACTGGGCATTTAAATTCGCCGTTTGATGAAGTTGCTATAAATCAAGTAATTGAAACGGTTAGTACTTATTTGGAAAATATTTCGGAAACTGATTTGAAATAATAATAGATTCCCGGTTGGTGGCTGGGAATTTCTTATTATTTATCTCTTTTGCGATATTTTTAACTTATTTATTCGCACCAAATCATGGTATAATACAGCAATAAATGAAAAAAGGAGTGTTGTTATGAAGTATGAGATTTCCGAGAGTGCTTTTGCCCCGATTGCAAAAATTGAATTAGCACAAAATGAACAAATTCGAATTGAACCAGGGGCGATGGTTTACGAACTTGGTGAGATTGAATTGGAAGGCTCCATGAATGCCAATGGAAAAAAAGGGTTAGGTGGCGCTCTATCTGCAATTGGCCGTTCTGTATCTAGTGGTGAGAGTTTCTTTATTAGTACTGCGACGGGAATATCAGCAACTTCTACGATTGCAATCGCTCCTGGAACGCCCGGTAAAATTATTCCTTTAGATGTTGGACAAGAACATTGGCGTTTAAATACTGGTGCATTTTTAGCTAGTGAACAATCGGTTAGTTACAATATGAAACGTCAAAAATTATCTGGCGCTCTTTTAGGAGGAACGGGTGGATTGTTTGTCATGGAAACTGCTGGAAGTGGTGTTATCTTAGTTTCAGCTTTTGGTGATCTAGAAAAAATTCAAGTCACTCCAGACGCACCAGTGATTGTTGACAATCAGCATGTTATCGCCTGGACTAGTTCTTTAGATTATAATATTCGAGTGGCCTCAGGTATGTTTGGTTTTAAAACTGGTGAAGGAATCGTGAACGAATTTCACGGCAATGGCACAATTTATATTCAGACACGAAATGTTCAAGCCTTTGCGACCCAAATGGCGGGATTTTCTAGTAATTCATAATAAAAACGACCCTAAAAAGTTTAGCTTTTTAGGGTTTCTTCATCTAACCATTGAAATAATTGATCATTGCTATCATAAGCAGCGCCATTTTGACAATGCAAATCTGCCGAAAAATCCTGTTTATCAAACAAGATCAAGCGCTTATTTTTTGCGGGAATTTTCTGATAGAAATTCCTCCCTAATTGATAATCATAATAATTTTCGTTTTTAGCTAGAAAAATAAGACAATCCGTTGTTAATCTTTTATAAGCGATTTCTTCATTAAACCGACTAGTCACCTTTAATAATTCATTTAGTGAGTCTGCGCCAAAAACCCACTTAGCATGCGTTACCTGCCAATTTAAAAAGCTATTACTAGCAATATACTGGCTACAAATTTTTTCTAAAAACAGTGGGAAGCCTGTATCTAAATACTTATGCAAAAATTTAGGTAATGATTTCTGAAAGCTGGCTAACATTGAAGGAAAATAATTATATAAAATAACTTTATCAAATAAATTCTGATTTGAACTGGCTGCTCTTGCCAAGAGGAGTCCCCCTAAAGAAATTCCAACACCAATACGCAATCCCTTCAAGCCTATCTCTTTTTCGTAAAAATTTATGACTACTTCAGCTACTTGATCCCAATTTTCATCAAAAACCAGCTGATGCTCGCGAATGACATTTGATTGACCAGGCCCTTCATAAAGAACCACATCGAACCCCTGTGCCAAAGTTGAAACTACATTTGTGAAATACAATTCTTCTAGTAAGGCATCAAATCCACCACAAATATAAAAGGTACCACGTGATTCTTTCGTTGTTTGGAAAAAAACTGTTCTAAATTTTCCGACTTGATATCTTTGATAAGAGATTTTTTTTAAATCCAAAGCTTGATAAAATAAAGAAACCGATTGTTGATAGGCTGTCAATTTCCTAGGATCTTGTGGTGACAAGAAAAATTCAGCCGCTTGGTAATAGCGACTCGCTCGTAAATACGCATTTCCGCAGCTTTCTGTGGAATGAAATTGCTGTCCTCTTTGCTGTAATTTTTCTGCAAAATTAGACCATTCCTGATACCAAGATTCATTATTTCTAGGATTGATTTTTTCCGCTACAGTTGCTACTTCGCCGTAATCGGCACCACCATTTGGGATATACCACATCAATCGAGTGGTCTCAAATTCAAAGGCAAAATTTTTAAAAAAATGGTTTTTCATTGGCTTCCTCACTTTATGCTATACTTTAAGCTATTATAAGAAAACTATTTTTTTTTAGAAAGAGGTTACCTGAAGGTGCAAAATGATAACCAAAATTTAGCTGACGAAATGCTTCTAAGAGAATTGGCCCTACCACTTATTGGAAAATGGGTTCCCTTTATTTTATTGTCATTGGCCCAGAGAGCCCATAATTTTTCTGAATTACATCGAACAATGACCGGTGTTTCTCGCAAAGTTTTGACTGAAAATTTAAACAATTTACAAGCCTCTGGACTAATCAGCAAAATCGGAGAAACTGCTACTGGTTTTCCTGTCACCTATCAATTAACACCTTTAGGAGAAAGTAGCTTAGTTATTTTGAGAACTGTAAAAATCTGGCTACGCCAAAATCAAGAGGCAATTATAAGTAATCGAGAGCAATTTGAAAAAACTCATTAAGAAAGGAAGATTTTTATGACACAACCAGTACACTTTGAAGCTAAAAGTGATTTTCATCAATGGCTTACAGAAAATCACCAAACTAATTCAGGCATTTGGCTACTTTTTTCAAAAGATGCGACCTTCACAACTTTAAAAGCTAGTGAAGCTTTAGAGGAAGCCTTGTGTCACGGCTGGATTGATGGTGTCATGAAAAAAATTGACGAACATTCCTATATGAAATATTTCGCTCCACGTCGCAAAAATAGTCGTTGGTCGGAAAAGAACAAAAAAATTGTTCAAAAATTAATAGATCAAGATTTAGTCACTGAATTTGGGCTACAAAAAATCAGTGAAGCCAAAGCAAATGGACAATGGGATCAAGCTGTCAAACCCTCTGCTATCACTCCTGAACAAATAGAAACAGTCGCTGATTTATTAAAAGAAAATGCCCTAGCCTATCAAAACTTTCAAACTATGTCTCCCTCAGTGCAAAAAACTTACACTCGCGCTTATTTCGATGCCAAAACCGATAAAGGACGCGACAGTCGCTTAAAATGGATGACTGAACGTTTAATAAAAAATTTGAAGCCGATGTAAAAATACTGTTTTACTTTCTCTATGATAAAAATATTTATTCTCAATTTCTTAGTGAGATCTTCGATTGTTTGACGCTTATCATTAAGTCTTCTAAAATAAAAAAGATAATGAATGAAGGAGAATAGGATGAAATCATTTTTATTAGTTGGACAATCAAATATGGCTGGACGCGGATTTATTCACACCGTACCGCCTATCTATAATGAAAAAATTCAAATGCTAAGGAATGGACGCTTTCAAATGATGGCAGAACCGATTCATTCTGATCGTGAAGTAGCTGGGATTGGATTGGCGGCTAGTTTTGCGCAAGCTTATAGTTTTGCGCATCCCGATGAAACTATCGGCTTAATCCCTTGCGCTGAAGGTGGTAGTAGTATAGCTGAATGGTCACCAGAAGGGGTTTTGTTTCGTCACGCTGTCAAGGAAGCAAAATTTGCGCAAGAAACCAGTGAGATTATTGGTATTTTATGGCATCAAGGGGAAAATGATAGCTTAAATCAGCTTTATAAAAGTTATGAGGGAAAACTACGGGAGGTTTTTGCTGCTTTCCGTGAAGTGTTAGATTTACCTGATGTTCCAATAATTATCGGCGAATTACCGAATTTTTTAGGTAAAACTGGCTTCGGCCAACAGGCTATTGAATATCATGAAATCAATCAAATTTTGCGAAAAATCGCTTATACGGACGAGCATTTTTATTTTGTTACCGCCAAAGGACTATCGGCAAATCCTGATGGTATCCATCTTGATGCCTTGTCTCAAAGAAAATTTGGTTTGCGTTATTATGAAGCTTTCGCTAACCAACAAGACCAGTTGATCCCTTTAGAAAATGAAGACCAAAAAGTTTCACTTCTTTATCAAAAAGATCGAACAGCCACTGAAGCCATTTACCTTGCCAGTAAAAAATTTGCCCTTGGACAGATAGACTATCCTGCATTTTCACAAGAAATTGCCCCTTATCTACCGAAATAAAGGAGGAAAATAATGGAAAAAATCATTATTTACGCAACTAGATATGGTACTGCAAAAAAATACGCAAACTATTTAGCTGAAAGACTTAATCTACCACTATTCTCTATTGAAGAAATTACCGAGGCACAATTAAAAGGTCATACAGTTATTTTTATCAGTGCTGTATATGCTGGTAGTTTAATGCATTTAAAAGATTTATTAAAAGTAAGCGATCCGCAACAAGAAGTTCAAATTTTAACCGTTGGACTAACTGACCCAGAGAATCAAGAAAAAATCCAAGAAATTTTTAACTTGGCTCAACAAAATGCTAACGGTAAACGGCTGGTCTTTTTAGGTCATCTACCGGGAGCTTTAACCTATGATCAGTTAAGTTTTCTACACAAAACCTTTATCAAAGGAATTCATGCCACCAGTAAAAATAAAAGTGAAGTATCTGATGAAGTTAAACTATTACGAGATGTCTATAAAAGTTCATTAGATTTTGTTGATTTTTCTCGCTTAGACCAGCTAACTTAAAATAAAAAAACTGAGGTAAGCTTTAGCTTATCTCAGTAATAAATGATTCAATTTCTTCTGCAATTTCCTCTGGCCGTTCTCCATGCACATAATGACCACAATCTAGCAGTAAGTATTTACTTGTTTCAAACTGAGCCAAATAGGCGATTAAAGTGGGTCGCCAATCTTCTTTTAATCCTATCTCCTTACCATCAGAAATAAAATAATAGACTGGAATATCTTTTGGCACCTCACCTTTTTGACAGATTGCCACATTTTCTCTCACTGTCAAGACTTCATTTATTACATCTGACGAGAACAATGATTCCTTATAACAATCTACATAGCGCTGAAAATCTTCTGACGATAAACTAGTACCACGTTTTTTCCAGACATTTTTCGCAACTAATTTCATAAAAGGTCGATGAACACCTAAATTGATTAAAGTCTTTGAAATCTTTAAATTCGTCTTAGAAGGAATTTTTAATTTCTCATACGCAGCAGGAACAGCTGGATCTAAACCAATGATTGCTTGTACTTCCGTTGGATACTTCTGTCCCCAATACAATGCTTCCAATCCAGACATCGAGTGAGGCACTAAAATAAATGGTGCTTGAATATTTGCCAAATGTAAAGCTTCGCGGCTTTCTTCTAACATTGTAGCTAAATCTCGCGAAACAGTTGTCGCTTCACTCCAACCATAGCCAGCTTTTTCAATCACGACAATGCGATATTTTTTGGCTAGTATTTGCCACAGCGGTTTAAAGTCAATAGTTGGCGCGGCCGTGCCAGAACCAGCCATAAAAACAAAGGTCTTGTCTCCATCTCCTGCAGTGAAGATATGCATTTGATGTTGATTGACGGTAACCATTTTCCCAGGATGAATTGTCTTTGTCATATGTATTTATTAGAACCTCCATTTTTTTATTATTTTATCACATTCAAAGATAAAAAAAGTCACAAAACAATAAAGTTTCGCGACTTGATGGTTTATTTAACTTGGTCAGATGATTTAATCACTTTTTTGACAATCCCATATTTCTTTGCTTCATCTACAGATAACCAAAAATTACGATCTGTATCTTCGGCAACTTTTTCATAAGTTTGACCAGTTGCTTCAGCAATCAAATGATTGATTCTTTCACGGGTTCTGATGATTTCTCGGGCTTCAATTTCAATTTCAGTCTGTTGACCTTGTACGCCGCCCATCGGTTGATGAATCATGTAACGCGTGTTTGGTAAACTAAAACGATTTTTCTTTTCAGCACCTAAATAAATTGTAATTCCTGCGCTGGCTACCCAACCAGTACCAACCATTTTAACTTCTGGTTTGATAAATTTAATCATATCATGAATAGTATCGCCAGATTCCACATGACCACCTTGACTATTAATATAAATCGTAATTGGATCATCACTTAAAGCACTTAGTAAAAGTAATTGAGATGTCACTTCTTTGGCTAAGTCTTGCGTAATTTCTCCATAAATTAAGATTGTTCGTTGTTCCAACATTTTCTTTTTATAAATTTCGGAAATATCTGTTTTTGTTTCTTCATTTTCTTCTTCTGCTAAATAAAACATACTAGGACCTTCTTTCTCTTTCCTTTAAGTATAACAAATGTTTTAAAAATGTAAAAAAATCACTACGAAGAATCCCGTAGTGATCAAAAAATTATTCTACATTTACATGTTCATGCAAGGCATCAGCATTTGATGTATCGTCTCGTTTAGCCAATTTCAAAGTTAACGCATCTAACGTAATATGGACAGTTTGATCGAATAATGAAGACAACAATTGGACTGATTTCACTCCGGAACCAGTTTTCGTCGCTCCAGGAACAATAATTACTTTGTCCGCTAATTTTGCCAAAGGTGAGGCTGGTTCAGACGTTAGTACAACTATGTCCAAGCCTAGTTTTTTCGCAGCTTCTGTATCGGCAACGATACTTTTCGTCGTACCCGATCCAGAAATAGCCACCCAAGTATCCCCTTTTTGAATCGAAGGTGTAATTGTTTCCCCCATTACATAATCGGTATAACCAATGTGCATCAAGCGCATCGCAAAACCTTTTCCTTGGAAACCACTGCGACCAGCACCAATCACAAAAATTCGTTTGTCTTTTTGAAATAATGTTAATGCATCATCGATTTGGCTTTCATCAACTAGCGCCATCACTTCATTGATTTCATCCATAATTGTTTTTATTGTACTCATGCTTTTAGCCCCTCCATAAATTCTTTAACCGCTGCAGCAGGATCGCTGGCTTTACTAATTTTAGAACCAACGATGACAATTTCGATTAATCCTTGTGTCGCTAGAGCCTTTGTTTGCGCCAAATCAATGCCCCCAGCAATTGCCAAGCGTTTGATTTCTGGAAATTTCTCATGAAAATGAGCAACATTTCCTACTGCATCTTGTTTATCCACACGATCTACCGAATGATGTAACGCATAAATAGCATGTTCAAATTCAAGAATTTCAGCAATTTTTTCCTCGCTGACTTCTAATAAATCAATCATCATAGTTTTACCGGCTTCTTCAGCGACTTGATAAGTTGCTCGTAAAGTATCTAAAGACGCCGCACCCATCACTGTTAAAATATCACCACCATATTTAAAACCTTGACGAAACTCATAAGCACCTTCATCAATGGTTTTTAAATCCACTAATAGTTCTGTATTAGGTAAAGCTTCCCTCAATTGGGTCATCGCTTCAATACCGTAATCTTTCACTAAAGAAGTACCCATCTCCACAATATCTGTTTTTCCATCAAGTTGTAGCGCTAAAGCTACCGCATCCTCTAAAGAGACACGATCGATTGCTGCTTGTAATTTCATACTTACACGACCTTATTTATTTTTTGCTAAAAAATCTGCTAATTCTTCTGGTGTTGGATAACCGTCATTATCTCCAGGAGCTTGAACAGCCATTGCACCAACAGCATTGGCACGAATTACAGCATCTTTCAAGGATTCTCCTTCAATTAAAGCCGTAATTAATCCTGCCGCAAAACCATCACCGGCACCCACAGTATCTACCACATGATCTACTTTAAAACCTGGCACAGTAAAACTAGTCCCATCCTTTTGTTTGATATATGCGCCATCAGTTCCTAATTTAACAATCACCGTTTGAGTCGCTTCACCATTTGCCAAATAAAAATCAGCAATCGTCTCAGGATCTCTTGAACCAACTAAAATTTCACCTTCATTAATACCAGGTAAAACAATTTCAGCATGACTAGCTAAATCGTTGATTGTTTCCACCATATGCTCTTGACTTGACCAAAGCTGTGGACGCAAATTTGGATCAAAGGTAGTCCGAACATGATTTTTTTCTAATAGCGTAATTAAATGGCGGAAAGCATCTAAGGCTTCTTCTGAAATTGCTGGAAAAATACCGGACAAATGGGCCATTTTCACATCGGAAAAATCAATTGTATCTAAAACGGCTTTATCAAAATGCGCTGCCGCTGATCCTTTACGAAAATAGAAAATACTTGGATCGCCATCACTGACGCGGTCTTTTAATTGGAAAGCCGTCCAATATTCATCAGTTTCATCAATATAATCTGTGCCAATATTATTTTCTGCTAACTGATCGACAATAAAATCACCAAAAGGATCTTTTCCAAGCCGAGTAATGTATTGTGTACTATGACCAAGTCGGGAAACACCAACAGTCACATTTACTTCTGCGCCAGCCAAATATTTTTGGAAATTACTGGCATCTTTCAAACTTTTATCAACCTCTGTCGATCCAAACAATGCAATTGGTTCACCAATCGTTAAAAACTCACTCATAATAATACCTCTTTTCAAATTTTTTATAAAAGAATATATGCTGCAACTAAGTTAAATGCCGTAGCTAACCAAGCCCAAGGCAATCCGGTTAGTAAAAATGTCTTAGTATCTAATTCTGAATATTGAACCGCCCACAAGTTCCAAGATTGGGTAATATCGGCTGAAACACCCATCATTGAAGGAACTACAAGTAAACCATACAAGAAATATTGATTGAACATCCCGGTACCAACTAAAATTGCTGCAGTTGCCGCACCAGCACCATAAAGCATCAATGGTCCACGGAAGTAAGCTAGTGGTGCAATAATCAAAATAATAATGACTAAAACTAGTTTGCTGTCAGGAATGATACTTTGGAAGACTGAGGTGAAGCCTGACATTGCATGAACAGCCGCTGATTGGAACATAGTTAAAACAAACAACATGATTAATAAACCAGCAATATCTGAAATCGCATGTTTGGCTGTTTCATTCATCATATTGACAAAACCTTTGTAAGTTTTCATATTTCCTGTGGCAAGGAAAGCAATAATAATTGAAATCAACAAGGCAGGAACCGCATCCCATTTTGCAAAAATACTTAATGCAACTGGTAAGACTGGTAAAATATAAGTCCAAACTGCAACTTCACGTACTTCTTCAACTGTCTCACTTTCAACAATAAATGGTTTACCGTTGCGAATTTTTTTGGCATTAAATAGTATAAATAAAATCACGATTACCATTTGAACCGCCATTGCAACAAAACCAAAACGTTGGTAATGAGCGCCCCAAGCAACTTTTGGGAAGAAAACTTGGAATTGAACGAACAAGACATTGTTTACATACATTGCTGCCCCGATTGATAAAGTAAAAACAGAAACGGCAATATTTTTAGGTACACCAATTGAAAACATAATCGGAAATAAAATTACCCCAACAGCAATTGCAGAGCCCACACCGTATGAACTAGTAAAAATCAAAGCAATTACTAAAGCGATTAAAACCGTTGCTAAAACCGGACTCTTTTTACCAACTTTTTCTGTTCGGCGAGAAATACTTCCAGCAATTCCGGTATCAACTAAAACTCGACCAAACCAAGAACCAAAAATAATATAGGAGGCCGTTTTCCCGTAATTTAAAACAGGCTCTGTAAAAATTTCTTTGACTGCTACATTAAATGGTACTAAACCAATGATGGTCCACAAAACCGCCATTACGAAGAAACCAACTGTTAAGTTTCCGCCTTTCATAGCGTAGACGACAAAGATAATAAATGTTAATGCTAATAATAATCCAGTAATAATACTACCCAACGCTGCCACCTCCTAATATTGGTTTAGTTCACTTAAAATTTTTTGATAAGTCGACATTGGTTTACCGGTTTCTTCATTAAAGAAATCATTTTCTAGATTATTAAATCTTTGAGCTAAATAATATGCTGAAAGATAACCCGCCAATGCTTCTTTTGCTGCTGCTTCGGTTTTTTTAGTTGAAAAATCGATCGTTAAACTATCCATAAAATGATAAGCAAATTTTTCTGGATCAATTTTAGTTTGTTGATCTTGCATGATTACTCCTCCTCTAAAAGATTCTTCGCTTCAAGAATTTGATCATTTGCAGTAGTTGGATATTCAATGGCAACCGGAACATCTTGAGGTAAAATTGCTAAAATTTCCCGCCAGTTTAAAACGCCGTGATCTAAAAATTCAGCTTGTGGTTTATCATCAAGATAAGAGACATCTTTTACATGAATATAGCGAACATAATCTTTTAATTTTTCTGCTGCTTCTTTTTCATCTAAACCTTCGCCAACAAAACGCCAATTACCTAAATCATACACGTAACCAACATTAATATCGGCTTTACAAATAGCTTTCATAAATGTCTCAATCGCTTCAATTGTTCCACTGGTTAAAGTTTGGTCGTTTTCAATATTAATTGCTACTGGTGAACCGGTTAACATATGAAGTTCTTCTAAAGATGATTCTTCTGTAAAATCACCAATATTCCATTTAATATGTTTGATGCCAGTATCTTCTGCTTCTTTTAAATACCCTGATAATTTGGGATTTATTTTTCCATCAACAAAAACTTCATCTGGTACACTATAAAATAATTCAACATTATTTTCTGCAGCTACCTTTTTCACTTCAGGTAATTCAATAGCTAAATCATTAAAATATTCGCGACGAACTTCTACTTTGTTAAAACCTAGATCAACAGCTTCCTTTATTAATTCACTTTGCTTGGTACCGTTTGCAACTTTATCAGCATAGACTAAAAAATTTAAGACTAAATCTCTCATATTCTTCCATCCCTTTCTTTTCTCATAAACTTTATGGATTCATAGTAAACCGGTTCCCTAAATTTGTCAAACGCTTTCATTTAAAAAAACAAAAAATTTGGCCAGAAAAAAACTGCGAGCTTTGGAAACCGGTTCCCCTCGCAGTAAAATTATTTTTTAAATAACGTTGATATTTTATCGTTTTTCGTTTCTGATTTAAAATATTTTTTCGATGAATAATCATTTAGATTGAATTTCGCCAGCGCAATTTGGCAGGTACAATGGTTTCTTCTTTAATTGTTTCTCCATTTTTTAAGTAATCAATCATCTTTTGAGCAGCCACTTCACCAATTTTTTGTGACTGTTGTTCAATGCTAGTTACTCCTGGTCCTACTAAAGCAGTAATCTTCCAATCATCAAAACCAGTGATTCCTAAATCGTCAGGAATAATAATTTTTTCTTCTGCTAAAATAGTTAAAAGTTCCATCAAGACCCGTCCATTAGAAGCAAATAATAACGTTTTTTTACTATTCTTCACCATTTTTAAGACTATCGATCGTAAATCTAAGCTTTCAGTAACCTCCACTAATTGGACTGTTTTCCCTGCAGATTCGGTCATTTCTTTGACTGTATTATAACGAACTTCTCTAGTAGTAACTTCAGCGATAGGTTCTGTAACTACGACAATTTGTTGATAGTCTTTCTTAAAAACTTCAGTAAGGACATTTACTACCGAAGCATGATTATTCGTTACAACTGCTGGACATAGATCTGGTTCGATTCGCCGGTCAACCAGAAGTAAAGGTAAACGACGGTCTAACAGAAATTGATATTGTTTGGCATAGCGACTACAAGGTTGTAAAATAATCCCTTCTACCCCTTGATCCAATAATTTTTGAATCAATTCGTGTTCTCTTTCAATCGAATTAGCTGAATCAACAATCACCATTTGATAATTATTTTTCGCTAATACGTCTCCTACACCTTTTAACAGTAAAGAGGCATACATATTAGAAATATCAGCCACCACTACACCAATCAAGAAACTATGTTTTGATTTTAAAGCTTGGGCTTGTCGACTTGGACGATAATCTAAATCTTTTATGACTTTTTCAATTCGATGTTTGGTTTCTTGACTCATATTGCCATAATGGCCATTTAAAAAACGAGAGATTGTTGTTTTTGAAACATCTGCCAGCTCTGCTACTTGCTTGATTGTTACTTTTTTCATGACAGCCTCCCTTATTCGTAATATTTATCTTTAATTATCATAAATATATTTACATCTTTAAATTTATGACATTCATTAATAAATAGCAAGACGAAATCAAAAAAACCAGACAAAGTTGTCAGGTTTAGCCTTAACTATCTCGTCATATCCATGAAATGGGCTTGACGGTTTTTATAATGTTTGACCGCCAGAGTTTCAAAAGTAGCAATTACCGGATTAGGATATTTTAACCCTTTTTGAAAATCATTTAGTTTTTCAGCAGCTAACTCTTCATAAGCAGTCATTTCTTCAATAATAAAAAATCCTTTTAGCGCTATACTTTCGTGATTATCCGAATCAACCACAAATAATGTACCGGCATGATCTCGAGAAATATTCTTTGCCGTTTGACCATCTCCGTTAATATAGAATTTGAAATAATAATGATCTCTTCGTTCAATTGGACTCGAGACAGCGATCAAATGGGGAAATTGACCATCGTCTGTTGTAGCTAAAGTAAATGCATCAGCCTTTTGTAATAATTCTTCAATTTCGTTATTCATAATGGGGACTCCTTCTCGTTTTGACAACCTAAGATTAACAAAATTTATAGGCTAACCTCAAAGAAACAGCTCGTTTTTGGCAATCATTTTTTTCTCATTTTATATTTTTTTTGATACTCAAAATAATTACTTAGCATCTATTAAAAAAACTGGTATCATAAGAATAACAATAAGGAGGTAGCTGCAATGTTCGAACAAAATAAACCAATCCGCAGTGAAATATCTGAAGACATTATCCCAAAACAAATCCAACTTGAATTATGGAATATGATTTTTAGACGCCAGCAAAAAGGCATGACCTTGGTCTCACCGCAACGTTTTAATTTTTTTAAAGACCCAGTACATCAAACTTTAAGTGTGGTTCATTCTCAAGCTGAGCCGGCTTTTTCTGATAATGTAACAGCACCTTATATCCCAGAATTTGCCAATATAAACTTTCCAAGTAGAGTTTATATTCATGATATGGGTAACGAGATGGTGCTAAAACTCGACTAAAGCAGATTAATCTGCTTTTTTTATTTGCTTACAGGCAATATATTCTGTCGGACTAAGGCCCATTTCTTTCTTAAATACCTTAGAAAAATAATTACTGCTGGAAAAGCCAACTGCTTCAGCAATTTGATAAATCGTTTGCTTTCCCCATAATAATTCTAGACTTTTTAAAATTCGTACTTTGCGTAAATAAGCCATGGGTGTATCTTGATAAGCCGCTTCAAAGGTCTTGATTAATCGGTATTTTGATTCCTCAAAAATAATTTCTAAATGATCTAAACTTAAATCCGTTTGATAATGCTGATCTAAATACTGTCTCAATTTCTCAGCTTGAGGATTGGCGCTCTGCATTTGTTTTGCTACCTCAGCTTTAATCATCAAAAGAAATTCAAAGGCTATTCGGGCATTTTGATACAAATCTATTTCTTCATTTTTCAAGTAATCGACCATGCTAAATAATTTATTCTGGAATTCTATACTGGCAGTTTTTACAACTACACTAGATTGTTCTACCCATTGCCGCATAATTGGTGTTAATTCCAAATAGATAAATTGCCAATTTTCACCAGTATAACTACTTTTACTGGGAATCTCAGTCAAGAAAAAATCCCCAGTCTGTTGAGCAAAAACTTGTCCTCCACTTTTAAAATTACCTGAACCAGATAGAGTAAATTGAAAAACAATCAGATGATCTTTCCGTTGATTGCTATCCCAAAAATAATCGGGACTCCCTTGACCCACACCTAATCCTATTATCAATGGTAAATTTTCGTGATTTAAATAGTTGAATCGTCGTTGGAAATTTTGCAATTTATTACCCTCTCTTCAATTTCTTATTCTTGTTTTCACTCAGATTATCTTTTACTCTTAGTATATAATAAATAAAGGAGCCTTAATATGCCAATAATATTTGATCAAGAAAAAGGATTTTTCCACTTGAAAAACTCAGAGATTAGTTACATTATCGGTTTAGAAAAAAACAAATATATTACCCATCGTTACTACGGACCAGTCTTATCTTCCTATGCTGGTAGTAATCAATTACAAATGATTGACCGTGGTTTTGCTACTAACCCTGATAGCCAAGAACGCACTTTTTCTTTAAATGCTTTACCATTAGAAACAAGCTCTCAAGGAAATGGCGACCACCGTATCAGCAATTATCAAATTCGTAATCACTTCGGGCAAAACGTCACTAATTTTATCTATTACACTCATGAAATTACTGAAGGAAAAAAAATACTACCTAGTTTACCCAGTCTTCGTGGGAACAATGTAACTACACTAGCGATTACCTTAAAGGACCACAACCAAAATTTGTTAATGACTTTAACTTATAATTTATATGAAAATTATCCAGTTATTACCCGAAATGTTCATTTTGAGAATCAAGGATACGAAACTGTTTATTTAGAAAATGCCGGTTCCCTTTTAATTGATTTTCCCAGTACCGATTATGAACTCGTAACCTTGAATGGTTCTCACACTTGTGAAGCCAATATTGCACGGCAAAAATTACATCCTGGTATTCAAAAAATCGAAAGTAGTCGGGGAACAAGTAGTCCACAACATCAGCCGTTTTTGGCTTTAGTAAATCCAGAAACTACTGAAACTTCTGGTCCAGTTTTTGCTTTCCACTTCGTTTATAGCGGTAACTTTGTGGCTCAAGTAGAAGTGGAGCAATACGGCTCTAGTCGTTTACAGATGGGAATCAACCCAGATAATTTCGAATGGCAACTACAACCAAAGGCTATATTCCAGACGCCTGAAGTTGTTATGAATTATAGTCAACGAGGATTTAACCAGATGTCTCAAACCTTCCATCAAATTTATCAAAAGGAGTTAATTCCAACCGGTTTTATTAACAAAGAACGTCCAATTTTATTAAATACTTGGGAGGCCAATTATTTTGAATTTGCTGAAACGGCTTTATTAGAACAAGCACAAAAAGCTAAAGATTTGGGAATCGAATTATTTGTCTTAGATGACGGTTGGTTTGGTAAGCGAGATGATTCTTCCAGCTCTTTAGGTGATTGGCAGACTGATTTAAATAAGTTACCTCATGGATTGAAGGATTTATCTGAAAAAATTCATGCATTAGGGATGCAGTTTGGTCTATGGTTTGAACCAGAAATGATTTCAAAAAACAGTGATTTATTTCGTGCTCATCCTGATTGGGCCTTGCAAGTTCAGAATTATCCCATGACTGAAGGTCGGCGACAATTGGTTTTAGATTTAAGTCGTGAAGAGATTCAAGATTATCTGGTCCACGTCCTTAGTCAGCATTTAGAAGAAGCAAAAATTGATTATGTAAAATGGGATATGAACCGTCATTTAACTGAGATTGGAAATGTTATCTTGCCTCCTGAACAACAAAAAGAGCTTTCCCATCGCTATGTGTTAGGACTTTATCGTATTTTAGCAAAATTAACTCAAAAGTTTCCATCGGTTTTATTTGAAAATTGCTCCAGCGGTGGTGGTCGTTTCGATCCTGGCATGATGGCATATATGCCGCAAACTTGGACTAGTGATAACTCAGACGCTCTTTGCCGGTCAATTATTCAATATGGTTATAGCTATCTTTATCCTCCAATCATGTTAGGCGCCCATGTTTCTGATGTGCCAAATCATCAAGTTGGACGGATAACACCATTAAATACCCGGGGATTGATTGCTATGAGCGGTAACTTTGGTTATGAATTAGATTTAGCTAAACAAACAGAAACTGATTTAATAGAAATAAGTCAGCAAGTTGCATTTTATAAAGAACATCGAAAATTATTACAATTCGGCGAGTTTTATCGTTTACAAGCGCCTGATAAAAATTTTGCCAGTGCTTGGTTATTTAAGAACCAAACAGAAGTATTAGTAATCTACTCTAATGGTTTAGCACAACCTGCTGTTCCGATTCACTATGTAAAAATGATTTATCTAGACAATCATGCCAATTATCAGGAATTAGCATCAGGTGAACAATTTAGTGGCAGTGAATTAAATCATGCGGGTATGTTAATTCCCCGCATCAAAGAAGACTTTGCGACGGTTATGTATCATTTTAAGAAAGTTGATTAAACAAAAGACTATGCCGAATAAAGGCATAGTCTTTTATTTACTTGATACGAACAGCAAAAGCTTCATAAGGTTTCAAGTCTTCACTGATTTGCTCTTGATAATTAGTGATCAACCATTCGCGTACTTCAGGTTTAAAATTTAATTTGTACGATTGTTTTTCAGCAGAAAAATTAACAACAACTAAAATTTTATCGTTATTCAGTTCCCTCAAATAGGCTAAAACTTGGAGGTTTCCAGTTTCAACAACTTGATAGCTCCCTGAGATAATTGTCTCTTCACTTTTGCGTAGTTGAATCAATTTCTGATAAGTATAAAATAATGATTCAGGATCTGCTAAACTATCAGCGACATTAATTTCTGTTGCATCTCCAACCGGTAACCATGGCGTTCCCGTCGTGAATCCTGCATTAGAGCTACTATCCCATTGCATTGGATGACGCGCATTATCTCGGCCTTTAGCATTAATTGAGTCTAGTAGTTCAGCATTAGTGTATCCTGCAGCCAATCTTTCTTGATACATTCGCCGGCTTTCAATATCGTCTACTTCACTAATATCAGTGACGGGATGATTAATCATGCCAATTTCTTCGCCTTGATAGATATACGGCGTTCCTTGCATGAAATGTAAATAGATAGCCAGCATCTTCCCGCTTAGAATACGAAAA
Organism: Enterococcus sp. AZ103; assembly: GCF_051714685.1. NCBI lineage: Bacteria > Bacillati > Bacillota > Bacilli > Lactobacillales > Enterococcaceae > Enterococcus > Enterococcus sp. AZ103. The sequence goes on from NZ_JBIOSI010000002.1 coordinate 118,640, forward strand.
TTCTGATCATCACCCCAACGAGAAATGATTCTTGGCAAATCATGATTATTCCAAAATAAAGAATTCCAGCCTTTACCAGCTAATTCGATTTGCCATTTCGACAAAACCTGATGTAATTCTTGCGGATCTAATTTTTTTAAATCCCATTTACGCTTTCCAGCTTGTTTATCTAAACCTATTTGTTCAAACTGAAAAACCATTGACAACTCTTGGCGTTCTTCACCGGAGTATAATTGAGCAATCTCAGGAGTAGCACCCCATGTTTCTCCGACAGTCACCACATCATAGTGTCCAAAAGTTTTTTGGTTCATTTCTTGCAGTAATTCATGTAGACGGGGACCATTTTTGGTAATTTCTTGATCTGGTTCTTTTCCAATCAAATCAATCACATCTAAACGAAAGCCGCCAATCCCTTTATTTAACCAAAAATTCATCATATCCCAAATTGCTTGACGCATATTTTTATTTTCCCAATTTAGATCTGGTTGTTTAATTGAATGCAAATGTAAATAATATTGATCCAATTGTGGTACATACTCCCAAGCCGAACCACCGAAATTTGAAACTATTTGATTTGGTTGGTTGCGCCAGACATAAAAATCATAGTATGGACTCTCAGGACCTTTTAATGCTGATTGAAACCATGGATGCTCATCCGAAGTATGATTCACCACTAAATCCATTATAATTTTTATATTGCGCTTATTCGCTTCAGAGATTAACAGATCCATCGTTTCCATCGTGCCATATTCCGAACCAATTTTCTGATAATCACTAATATCATATCCATTATCGTCATTGGGTGACTGATAAACTGGACTAAGCCATATTGCATCAATCCCCAGTTTCTTTAAGTAATCTAATCGGCTGATGATACCTGCTAAATCACCGATGCCGTCTCCATTGCTATCTTGAAAACTGCGAGGATATATTTGATAAATGACGGCTTTTTTCCACCAATTAGTCTTCATAAGCTTCACTCACTGCTAAGATGTCTGTTCCTGCAGTTACCGTTTGATGATCTATTACTGCAACTTCTCCATAAGCCATCGTATTTGTAATAATAAGCATGACAGTATCGTCATAACCTTCGTTAAGGATTTTTTCGCGATCAAAAGTTCCTAAAATATCACCTTTTTTAACTAATTCGCCTTGTTTACGGGAGCTAGTAAAATATTTTCCATTTAAATTAACAGTATCTAAACCAATGTGAATTAAGATTTCTGCCCCTTTTTCACTAGTCATACCATAAGCATGACGTGAATCATAAGCCACTGTCAATTGACCATCTACTGGAGCATAAATCGTATTATCATCAGGTTTAATCGCCACACCTTGTCCCATCATCTCAGTCGAAAAGACTGGATCATTTACATCTTTTAATGCAACAACTTGACCACTAACAACTGCCGCAATGGTTTCATCTTTTGGTAAGTCATTCTTTTCTGGACTTTCATTGATTTCAACCGCTGCTGTATCCGTTACTTCATCGGTTACCAAATCGTTCATTTTGTTACGACCATAAAAGAAAGTTAAAGCAAAACCACAACTTAAACTAATCAAAATTCCTAGCATAAAGAACGGAATTGATTTTGGTGCGATTGAAATAAAGCCGATGACACTAGCTGGTCCCATCGCAACTGATAAAACATGGAAAAATCCAATAACTGCACAAGCGATTCCTGATGCAATCATGCCACAAATAAATGGAAATTTTAATTTTAAGTTCACGCCGAAAATTGCTGGTTCAGTAATTCCTAATAAAGCAGAGATACTTGCTGAAGAAGCCAATGATTTTTGTTTTTGATTTTTAGTCAAAAAGAAAATTGCTAAGGCTGCGCCACCTTGTGCCACATTTGCCATTGAAGCGACTGGGAAAATGAATGACCCACCTGTTCTAGCGACATCAGCCAATAACGTAGTCTCAATCGCAGGAAAACTTTGATGCAGACCCGTGATTACAATCGGTGAATAGAATAAACCAAATATACCTAACCCAGCTGCACCTGTTGTATCATATAACCAAACCAAGCCATTCGTTAAACCGTCAGAAACTCCACGCATTACTGGGCCAACAATGATAAAAGTTAAAAATCCTGTGATAATAAGAGCCAGCATTGGAGTAAAAGTAAAATCAAAAGCATTAGGAATTTTCTTATGGAAGAATTTTTCTAAAGTGGCTAAAATCCAAGCAACTACCAAGACTGGTAGGACTGAACCTTGATAACCCGCTTGTGCCACATCTAAGCCAAGCAAATGCCAATAATTCATTGTCCCGTCGGCAATCGCATTTGCTACCCCATAACCATTAATTAAGTCTGGCATAACCATAACCATCCCCATCGCAGCACCTAGATAAGGATTACCACCGAAGCGTCGAGTTGCCGAGAAGCCAACCAAAATTGGTAAAAAGGCAAAAGGAGCGGAAGCCATTAAATTAATAATACTAGCAAAATCAGTTACTGCTGGAAACATTTCTACAACTGATTGTGGACCAAATAATCCAGCTGACGTTAATACATTATTGATGGCCATTAACAAACCACCAGCTACTAACGCTGGTACTATCGGCACAAAAATATCTGATAATACTTTTATTCCTGCCATAATAGGATTCATTTTTTTGCCATCAGCCGCAACCGCTTTTAAATCTTCAGTCGAAGCTTCGCCAACATTGGCAATTTTGACAAAATTTTTATAGACAAAATCAACATCCCCAGGGCCAATAATAATCTGATACTGACCATTCGCTAAAAATGTCCCCTTAATATCATCATTATTATCTAATGCCTCTTGATCAATCGCAGTGGTATCTTTTAAAACTAAACGCAAGCGTGTTGCGCAATGCGCCGCGGCTTGGACATTGTCTTTTCCTAAAGCTTGAATAATCTCTTCTGCAACCTTTTTGTGATTCATTTATTATCCTCCTTAAAATGAAACCGTTTTTCTTAACCAGAGTATTACATTTTTTCAGATAATTGTCAAACGTTTATCAAAAATATTTTATGAAAATATTAAAATAATTATAGCTTCTTTGTTTAAAAGGATTAGAAGACGAATTTAAAATTGATTAACGTTTGACATTTTTACAGTTTACAATTAAGATACCTATTAAGAAGACGCTTACTTAAAAGGAGAAAAATCATGGATTTAATAAAAAAATGGACCACTGATTTACGTTACTTACCTTATCAACAATGGTCAGATTCTTATTTAGAAACATTAACCACGACTGTGCATCAATCAAAATGGCGTTTAAATTATCATATCCAACCAATCACTGGTTTATTAAATGATCCCAACGGCTTCTCTTATTTTAATGGGAAATGGCATTTATTTTATCAAGCTTATCCGATGGGACCAGTTCATGGTTTGAAATCATGGTATCATGTAACATCTGATAATTTAGTTGATTGGCAGAATGAAGACTTAGCATTAGTTCCTGACAATCCATATGATAGTCATGGGGTTTATTCTGGTTCTGGAATAGCGATCGATGATCAATTATTTTTAGTCTACACCGGTAATGTTCGTGATAATCAATGGCAACGCTCAAGCTATCAAATGGGCGCTTGGCTTAATCAAGAAAATCAAATCAAGAAAATTGAGCAGCCTTTGATTTTACAAGAACCTGGGTATAATGATCATTTTCGTGATCCGCAAATTTTTCTAAATGAAGAAAGCTATTATATTTTGCTAGGGGCCCAAGATGCCGATTTAAATGGTAAAATCCTAACCTATCGTTCTGATGATTTAATGAATTGGCAGCTACTTGGTGAGCTGAATTTTACTGATAAAGAAATGGGTTTTATGATTGAGTGTCCCAACTTAATTTTTACTGATGATCATGCAGTATTGCTATTTTGTCCGCAAGGAATTGATCACGAGCAACTAAATTATCAAAATATTTATCCAAATACCTATGTGATTGCTGACGCATTTGATAGTGAAAATAATCAATTAACCAATACGAGTGACTTGAAAAACCTGGATGAAGGTTTTGATGTCTATGCAACACAAGCCTATAATGCACCTGATGGACGTGCTTTGTCAGTTAGCTGGGTTGGATTACCTGAGATTTCCTATCCTTCTGATCAAGATGGTTGGGCGCATGTTTTAAGTATGATTAAAGAAATCTCAGTGGAAAACCAGCAACTTGTACAAAAACCTGTTGCCGAAATGAAAGAGTTAAGATTAGAAAATACTCCTCTAGCTGGATCGTTATCTTCCAAAGCAGTTTTTTTAAAGAAAAATGTTTTATCACAATATGAACTGAATTTAGTCATTAACGAACAGACTCAAGGGGAATTAACTTTATTTGCAGATGAAACAGGACATGGATTTACCCTCCTTTTTGACACTCAAAATGGTACAATGACCATAAATCGTGAAAAAGTTGGTATTCCTTTTGCGGAAGAATATGGTCAAGAACGGCGCTTTACAATTGATAAAGGTCCGTTGGAGTTACAGATATTCGTTGATACAAGTTTGATTGAAATTTTTGTAAATGGTGGCAAACAAGTGGCGACAGCTCGTGTTTTTCCAACACAAACAACAACTGATTTGTTATTATCAGCAAAACAAGGAACTTTTTCCGGAAATTTTTGGACACTCCGTTCAATGAAATAAGGAGTCATTATGGCAATTAAATTAACAGACGTAGCAAAAAAAGCCGGTGTTTCGCCGACAACAGTTTCTCGCGTGATTAATAATTATGGCTCACTCAGCAAAAAAACAATTGATAAAGTAAATGTTGCCATGAAGGAGCTAAATTATCAGCCGAATTCTTTAGCCCGCTCTCTACAAGGAAAAAATACGCAACTCATCGGCGTCATTTTCCCAACTGTTGCAAATCCATTTTATGGCGAATTGGTTGAAAAAATCGAATCAAAATTATTTGAGCTAGGCTACAAGACAATCTTATGTGATAGTGCAAATAATAAAGAAAAAGAGCGTAATTATTTAAACATGTTGGCTGCAAATAAAGTCGACGGAATTATTGCTGGAGCGCATAATTTAGGTATTCAAGAATATGAAAATATCGAATTGCCGATTGTTTCTTTCGATCGCTTTTTAGCGGCTGGGATTCCAATTGTTAGTAGTGATAATTTTCAAGGTGGCTACTTAGCAACGGAAAATCTTTACTTGCACGGTGGACGAAACATTGCGATTTTAACAGGTTCACAAGAATCAGATTCCCCTACCAATGATCGTTTACAAGGTTATTTAAAATTTATTGAAGAGAAAAATCTAGCACCGCAAATTTTTCAATTTCATACCAAAGCACGATCTAGCGCCTTAAAAAATATTGAGATAAAAAAAATTCTTTCTCAAGAGGAAATTGATAGCATTTTTTGTACCGACGATTTGACTGCCATTTTAGTCCATAATATCTGCCAAGAATTAGCCATTAAAATTCCAGAGGAAATGAGAATTATCGGCTATGATGGAACAAAATTTATTCAAAATTATTTCCCAGTTCTTTCTACGATCGCACAACCAATGAGTGATTTTGCAGATTTATTAGTAGATTTAATGCTACAACGAATTGAAAATCCTGAAAAAGAATTAGAACAAAATTATTCCTTACCAGTAAAATTAATTCAAGGAAAAACAACCTAAAAAAACGTTGATACGTTATACAGCCTCCAAAAGATAATTCTTTTATGGAGGCTGCATTCCTTATCAACGTTTTTTAGACGGCTTCACGATTAACATTTTTAATACTAAGTAGAACAATGCCACAACCAATCAGCGAAAAAATGACCATCGCTAAGACATTAGAAGATAGACGATTGCCAGTCGATCCCAAATTACCATTTACCACTAGGCCGATCACAACTGCTGTGACAATTGTTGCTGTACTTGATTTGGTCTTCAAGCCCACCCATAAACAAGTCATACTTGTCGCTATCGTGGCAACCATTAAAATAGCAGAAACTATCAAAAAGTCTAATATTTTTTGATTACTTACAGTGCCATCTATAAATTGTGTTTGATTGACGAAGATGGTCATAGCAAAAGTCAAAATAATTTGGCTAGCAAAATCAAGAATAAATGCTAGCAGAATAACTAAGCTTAATTTACTCATTAAAATCTTCTTTTTAGCAATCGGATATAAAAATAAATTTGCAATTGTTCCTCGTTCATATTCTTTTGTAATAATATTCGCCACTAAAATTCCTACAAAAATCGTACAGATCAAACGAATGAAAATACCACTCATTTCTAGGTATGAATCCCCATTTGGATACAATAAACTTATTTCACTTGGCTCTAAGAAAAATAATGGTGAGACAATAAAGATAAAACTAGCGATTGTTGTAATGGCAATCCCCACAATATATTTCATTAGCGGTACTCTTTTTAATTCTAATCTCATTAATCGCATCATTTTTTCTCCCCTTGATTCATTAATCTTAAAAAATAATCTTCCAAATCGCCTGTTTGTTCTTTAATACTAAAAAGCTGAACTTGGTGATGAATTAAGGTTTCCATGATGTGCTGCTGCGTAATGTGACTATCGTATACTCGAATGGTTTGCTCATCAATCACTTTAAAATTAGTAATGGCCAATTCTTCATCTAATAATGAGGCTGTTTTTTCCAGCTGATCTACCTGAATTTCAATATATTTTTTTGATTCTTCTGCAATTTCCTGTAAACTCATTTGTTTTACTAGTCGACCGTGATCAATAAATCCGATTACGTCACACAGCGATTCAATTTCTGAAATAATATGACTAGAAATAAAGATTGTTGTGCCAAATTCACGATTGATTTGTAAGAGTAGCTCCCGAATTTCTTTAATTCCAAAAGGGTCTAATCCGTTGATTGGTTCGTCTAAAATTAAGAGCTCTGGTTCATTAATTAACGCTCTAGCGATAGCTAAACGCTGTTTCATTCCTAAAGAAAGTTCTTTCGCTCTTTTGTCTTTAACGGCATATAAATCGACTAGTTTTAGTTTTTCCTCAATTTTCTTTTGGTCATAGATACCTAAATATTCAGCCTGCAACATTAGATTTTCAACTACCGTTAATTTGTCATAAAATACCGGGATTTCAATAATACTACCGATGTAACGTAGATATTCATAAGATTTTTCGTTTACTGCTTGATTTAATACCTCAATGCTACCAGTATCTGGATGTAAAAGATTTAGTAACATTTTCATTAAAGTCGTTTTTCCTGCGCCATTGGGACCTAAAAATCCATAAATTGTGCCTTGATCGACAGTTAGACTAATATTATCTAAAATTTTTTGTTGTTTCATCGTATAAGAAAGCTCAGTAATTTGAAATGCTTGTTTCATTTTGTTTCCCCCTCATCTCTTGCTTGAATCTATCTTAGCGAAATAAAGCTTGAAACTTATGACATATTTCTTACTTTATTCTGAAACGTTCCTTTCATCGTGTTTTTGGAAATTTCACAGTAAAAGAGGTTCTTACATAAGGTTGACTATACACAGTAATTTTCCCCTGCATGCTTTCAACTAATTTCTTTGTAATTGCTAGCCCTAAGCCACTACCACTGTAATTCTTATCAGTTGCATCTTCTAAAGTAATCATTCGTTCAAAAATTTTTTCTTGATTCTCTTCCATAATTCCCTTGCCTTTATCCATGACTTCTACTAGTACCTGTTCAGTTGTTTGCCACACTTTTATCGACAAGTAATGACCCGCCTCCCCATACTTTATGGCATTACTAATTAAGTTGCCAAAAATACGATGAAAAGCCAATTTATCTCCTAAGACAAAAATCGTTTCCTCAGGAAGTTCAAGCACTAGTTCCAACTGTAAAGAATCAATTTTTTCATAATAGCTTAAAATTTCTTCACGTAAAAGCTCCACCAAATCGAGTTTTTCATTTGTAAGCTTCATTTCTCCAGCTTGTAACTTATTTAAATCAAAATAACCGTTAATGGTCTTAGTCAGTTTGTCGGCTTGACGACCGATTTTATCAAGCTTTTGGCTAATTTCTCCTTGATCTAATTCTGCTAAATTAGATTTTAGCACTTCCGTATAGCCTGAAATAACTGTTAAAGGAGTCTTTAAGTCATGAGAAAGATTGGTTGTCGTATTTTTCATAGCGCTATCTAATTGATTAAACTCTTTTTGGAATTGGCGATGATCTTCAACAAAAGTATTAAAACTATTTAAAAGTTCTTGAATATTTTTATCCGAAGTCCCATAGGTAAGCGTGCGATTGGGATGCTCATGGCTATTTTTCACCTCAAAAACTACTGCTTTTAGATCTTTTTGTGATTGCCGGAATTTATAATAGAAATAAATAGTTAAGCTTAGCAGAATAATTCCGCTGAGTAGTAAGAAAATCATTGACTATCTCCTAACTTATAACCGATCCCCCACACTGTGACAACATATTTAGGATTTGAAGGATCGTCTTCGATTTTTTTTCTTAAGCGTCGAATCGTCACATTTAAAACATTGTCATCATTCAGAAATTCGTCATCCCAAACCTCTTGATACAATTGATATTTGGTAAATATTTTCTTTGGATGATCAACAAAAAGCTGTAATAAATCGAATTCCTTTTTTGTTAATTGAATCTCCTGTTGATTTTTTCGAATTGAGAAAGCTTCTGGTAATAATTCAAAACCTAAATCGTTCGAATCAGTTGCTCTATTTGCCACATGGTTATATTGATCATTGCGCCGAAGCATTGACTTCACACGGGCCAGTAATTCAAAGACCGAGAAAGGTTTAGTTAAATAATCATCTGCCCCATGTTCTAAACCAACAACTTTATCAAATTCTGTATTTTTGGCTGATAAAATTAAGATCGGTACCGTGTTATTCTTTCGTAATTCTTGCATTAGGCTAATGCCATCTTTTCCAGGCATCATCAAATCTAAAATTACTAAGCTCAACTCTTTTTCATTTTTAAATAATTCTTCCGCTTGCCAGCCATCTTCTGCCGTTAAAACTTGATAGCCTTGCTTAGTTAACTCTTCAAATAATAATTCACGTATATCTTTTTCATCTTCAACTACTGCAATTTTCGTTTGTGTCATTATTTTTATGATCCTCTCAGCAATTTTTTACTATTATAGCAATTTTTAACATATAAAAAACGCTTTTCACTATGAAAAGCGTTGAAATTTTATTTTATAACCATGACATTACAACTTGCTTGATTAACCACATAGGCTGTCGTTGACCCTACTAATACTTGTGAGATAGCTCCTAATCCGGTTGCTCCCATCACGATTAAATCTGCATTAATCTGACTTGCCAAACTAACAATTTCTCTTTTGGGAGATCCAGCAATTACTTTTGAAGAAATTGGTACTTGGCTTTCTTTTATACTGACCTCAGCTTCTAATTGACGAATCAATTCTTGAGCTTGTTGCCTCACTTCATCAAGTAATGCAACTGAATTTGCTCCGGTTGTCCCTCGAAAACTACTTGTATCTATCACTGTCATTAGTGTCATTCGTCCATGATTACGTTTGGCGATATTAATGGCTTCAGCAAAAGCCTGTTTAGCCTGAGGTGAAGCATCAACTGCTACTAAAATATTACGATATTCATCAGTCATCGCGAGTCCTCCTTTTTTTATTTTATTCTACCATTTTTTTTGAATGATTTCACTTTACAAAGAGAACAAATGTTCGTATAATATTTATGAGGTGAGAAAAATGTCTATGCTTAGTAATGATTCAGTTAACAAATTTTATCAAACCTATGACTCTCTAGTTGGTACAAATGCGGCGCTTCCCCTAATTTTAAGTGATATTACTGCCAAAATGGATCAAGAAAAGCGCGATTATTTCACAGTTCATGTAGATCAACAGATCATTTATTTTCAGTTTGAAAGAAGAGATGGCGAATTGATTTTTACAGGCACTCATGGTTAGGAGGTTTAAGAATGAAAACTTATCAAGGAATTGTTACCAAAATAAAAATTATCCGTTTCGATAGCCAACCTTTGGTTTATTTCCGAATCGACCAACAAGACTTTTTGATTGCTCATCATTCTTTAAACTTTCTAGCAGATGTTAGTATCGATAGTCACATTGCCGTTGCCTTTACCACTAACAAAAAGCATCAACGAATCGTCCGAAAATATGGTGTCATCGGACAGACTCAGTTGATGCAAGATTTTAAAAATTTAAGTTATTCTGGTGTATAAAGTAAGTCAATTGGCTTACTTTTTTTATCGCACCACCATCACATTACATGGTGCATTGTTGACAACATAGGAAGTTGTAGACCCAACTAACAACCTTGAAAAAGTACCGGTTCCTGTGGTTCCCATCATAATTAAATCAATTTTCAATTCTTCAGCAGCTTCAATGATCTTCAATTTCGGATTACCTTCTGCTTCTATTATCGTGTAATCAACATCCTCAGGAATTTTTTCTTTTAGATTTTCCACTACTCCATCAGCTGCTTTCTTTGCAGCATCAATCGCATAATTCACAGCATACGGCTCGCCAGCTAAATGACTTGTATCTGCTACAGATAAAAGAAATAATTTTCCACTATTTCTGCGGGTTACTGATAACGCTTCCAAAAAAGCATTATGGGCCTGCTCGGATCCATCAACGGCTACCAAAATCTTTTGATAAACTTCTCTCATGTTGATCCCTCCTATTCTTTTCTTTATTTTATACAAAACATAGGCGTTTTGTATAGTAAAAAGAAAGAAAAAGATCAACAATCTTATATGATATGATATTTTAATTTATTATAGCAGTTAAATTTGATAACTAATTCTTTGATACTTTTTTCACAAATAAATTTAAAAAAATTAAACTGCTGCACTTTCTGATAAAATTTCCACCGTATCGTCTTCGTTTAAAATAAAAGCGTAACGATTAAAAAGTGTTTCCAATAATTCTGGGTCTAAAGTTAATTTCATAAAGACTGGTAAATCTAATTTTTCAGAGATTTCATCGCCAGAAACCTTGTTACTTACATTGTTTTTTTGAAATTCTGCAAACGGACGCAATACTTTTGCAAAACTGTTATTAACAGCAATACTCCCACGTTCACATCTTAGTGCATCTCTTAATTCGACTGCATTTGTAACTGTTCTCATTTGTCATCATCTCCTTGAACAAAGAATAGCATACCTATTTTCTGATTTCAATAGATTTTGTGAAAAAAAACACAAATATTTTAAATTTCTTTTAATCTTCCTTTAAAGAAAAAAACACCTTCTAATTTCTTAGAAAGTGTTATCTTTATTTATTGTGCTTCAATAATTTTTACTAAAGCCTCTGTTGCACCCGTACCGCTTTTTTGATCGTAATATGCGGTGAATCGTTCATCGATTAAATACATAGCAGCAATTCCTTGATGAATTTTCAACTCATAATGAGGTAAATAACTACCCAGCCATTTTTTATGATCAGCAAAGATTAGCTCCGCTAGTTCTTTTGTTGGCTTTGTTAAGTATTCACTAAGATTCTTTAACAATCTTCCTTCAGTTTCTTGGATATTGTCAACTTCCTCTTGTGACATTTTTCTAAATTTTTGATTGGTTTCGTTGATGATTGTTTCACCATATTTTTCACGAATTTCATTACCGTATTGCGCTTCATTTTCTTTAATCGCTTGTTCTCTTAGCATTTCAAAATCATTTTTATTAGCCACTTTATTTCCTCCTTTTGGCTGATTGAGATTGGCATCAATTAAAGCAACAAGTTGATCCAACTGGGCCCGTTTTGCCAACAACTGTTCTTTTTGATCCATCAGCACTCTTTTGTTTTTATCGTCAGGTTGATTGAGCATTTGCCGAATTGTTTTTATGGATAAGTCAAAGGAGCGATACAATAAAATCAAAGCTAGACGATCAACTTCTTCTTCACCATATAAACGATAGCCACTTTCGGAAAAAGCTGCTGGCATTAGTATTTCTTGCTCTTGATAAAAGCGTAACGTTCGTGGACTAACACCGCTTAAATCAGCAATTTCTTTAATTGTATACATGACTCATTCCTCCTGATAAATAAAGAATAAGCCTTGACGCAACGAGAAGGTCAAGGCTTTTTTTGAAAAAATTCAACTGGCTCTACTAAAACTTTATTCCACTGCATCACAATCTTATTAACCAAGTTTAGCATCGTAATGACCGCTTGCTGGTGACTAATTTCCCCAGTTTGATAGGCTTTTGATAATTGGTGATATAATTCCTCTAATAATTGCACTTTATTTTCGAAAAGATAGTCGCCTAGCTCATACAATTGCTCTTCTTCTGGCGTTGTTTTGAGATTTTCAGGGGCCTTTAAGTATTTTTTTACTCGCCTCAAAGCATGAAGCATTTGTGGTGTCTGCTCTTGAAAATAATTGAAATCTCTTTGTTGAAGATGCTTTCGATAAGTTTTTAACATGTTACGAGATAATTCAAAACTCACATAAAAATTTTTAGTAGAATTATCTTTAGGAAGAGTTACTACAAAACTAGGCCTTCTTACTGGAATAATCTTTTCCGGTTTATTTTTAGTTTTAAAATAATAAATAAGTGCACCAATACTCACTAGTATCAATACAGATAAAATCAACAAATACATCGGTTTCTTTCCTTCCTTTTGCTATGATAACTTTTTTACCAATAAAAGCCAATAGAAATTTCATCACTGATGACAACGGATGATTTTAAGAAAATTTTCGTCCTTAGTTTAAGTAAATCTTTACCACTCTTCACAAATTTTACTTGTTTCCTTTTGATTTCTTTAAAGTATTTCAGCTAAGATAAATGAGTGGATGACTTGGTAGCACTGCAGGTCTCAGATCTAACAGATGTAGGTTCAATTCCTACCTTCCACGTTATGAAGGAGGCTTTTTTATGAAAAAAATTATTCTTAGTTCCACAATTATTGCTTCTTTGCTCTATTTCTTAATGGTGCAAAAAGAACAGCGCCATCAATTCCCCAAAGTCTCCAATAAACATGATTATTTTCCAAGTTAATTCCAGACAATATTTCTAAAGAAAAACACTGAAATGTTATACTTTCAGTGTTTTTTTAATAGCCTTTATTCCTATTTTTATGCTTTTAATACTGGCTTTCCTCACAATTAGTGAAAAAATGAGCAAATTATTTTTTTCTTATTGTCAAAAAAATAAAACAGGATATACTTGATGTGTCAGTTTATTCTATTTTTTAGGAGGTTTTTAGATGAAATTCTTAAATACAAGTTGAAATCCTTTCGTATGCTTAGAGTTTTCTAAGAAAAGAACCTCTTACTCCAGGTTAAATTAAATTTTTAACTGAATAAAGAATATTTTAGATTGGGGGAGTTATTTATTAAACCACAAAAACAATTTGTTATTGCTTCCCACTGTATTTTAAATCAAAATGCCGTGATTCATGGCTGGGAACGCGCTCGGGGAGCCTTTCCGTTTATTTTAGAAATTTTAGATCAAGGAATTGCAGTTATTCAACTTCCTTGCCCTGAATTTATTTTTCTAGGTGGAAATAGACCTCCTATGACTTATGAAGAATATGCAAAATTATTGGGATTTCGTGAAAAATGCCGTGAATTACTTTTACCCATTATCGAACAAGTTAAGCTATATTTAGCTGAAGATTATCAATGTCTTGGTGTAATCGGAATTCATGAAAGTCCAAATTGCTCAATTAGCGGACAAAGAGGCGTCTTGATGGAAGAATTTTTCTCGCTTTGTCAGCAGGAAAATATCTCCCTAAAAAATTTTGAAGTTCCTACATGGTATGAAGAAAATCATCAAGAAGATTTTCATGAAAATCTAGCAAAATTTTTGGAGGATTAAATTATGAACAAAACGAAAATTATAATTTTTTGTGCATTAGCAGTCACTATCAATGTTGTTTTAGGTGAGGCCGTCTCAATGATGAGTATTCCTCTACTTTTTTTAGATACAGTTGGTACAATTTTTATTGCTGCCACTTATGGAATGAGTTATGGAATAATCACCGGTGTTACAACTAATTTATTAATGGGTTTAATTAGCGGTCCCTTGTCGATTCCTTTTGCATTAGTAAACATTGCTGTAGCAATTGTTGTTGCCTTATGTGCAAAAAATGGTTTTACTTATAAAAAGGCTTTGTTAGCTGGAATTCTTTTGTCCTTTATTGCCCCAATGATTGGCGCACCGATCCGTTTAGCTTTGTTTGGCGGATTCACCGGCTCAGGTACGGATGTGGTAATTATGGCTTTACGTGCTTCAGGAAAAGAAATGATTTCTTCTGTTTACTGGGGAGCTGTCGCCGGGAACTTTATTGATAAAATTCTTTCTTGTCTACTAATTGCTTGGATGATTAAACTGCCTCAAATGCGTCGTATTATTGCAAAATAAAAAAATTGATGGACTCAAAAAATATGAGTTCATCAATTTTTTTATCTAATAAGTATTGCAAGACACCGCAACTTATATAATATACTGTTTCAAAATAATAATCGACTTGTAATTGGTTTTATAAGCCTCTTCATACTGAGCTTTTATATCTTCAGGAATATAGATGATTGAAGTGTCTTTTGTTTCATCCATTAATTTGCCTTGAATAAAAGCAATTTCTTCCTTTGAAATTGGGGTCTTTTGATTTGCTAAAACAACGACCCGCTCTACATTGTTTTCCACCAAAATAACGGTGGTGTGGTTCACAGTATAAACTTTCCAAAAAGAGACTGACTTGCAATACTCTTTTAAAATTTGATCCAAAACTGGAAAAACACGATTTAGCTTTGCAGTCGCTTGGATCGGTGTTTCAAATAGTCGTAAATTAGCCATACGCTTACCTCCTCTTTGTCCTCTACATAATAAATATAACACAAAAAGAAGAAAAAATGACAGTGGATGACTTGCTCTACTGGCAAGTGATTCCAGGCTTTACACAAACTTTTTTTCGAAAAATTACAACTGTAGAAATTTTAAGCTTTACTAGTAAAATATTTTCGAGCCAAATATTTTTGTCTTTTGGATTCATTTAGTTGATTTGCTTGTACTTGTTTTTGAATCTGACGGATTTTTCTTTCATTTAAGCCTTTTTCGATCATCATTAAGGCAACTAAAATAATTATTAGTATGATTATTTGATTCATTTTTATCACCTTCCCTACAAATAATATACGAGAAAATGTTTTACTTGAGGTAGGACATATGTCATACTTTTTATGAGGTGATTGGATGAATCGTAATGAATTAACTGAAGAATACTTACCAATCTTACAAAAATGGCAACTAAAGTCTCAAGAGCTGAAAGATTGTCAGATTTTTATCTTTAATCCGAGGGAACGGATTGTAACTGAAGATGAAGAAATAAACCACTTTCTCTTGATGGTTTCTGGTCGGGCAAAAGTTTGTAATTTTGCCAGCAATGGAAAAAATCTCATCTTAGGCTATTATATTTCAGCTGGATTAATAGGTGACGTAGAACTAATGACTCACCAAAAAACAGCGACCTCTACAATTGTTTCCATTTCCGAGTGCATCTGTATCGCCATTCCGATCAAACAGAATTATCAGATTCTTAGGAACAATTTGCAGTTTATTAATGCGCTGGCAGAAGAATTGGCAAAAAAATTAAATGAAAATTCCCATAATTATTTTGCGTCAGCAGTCTACTCAGGAGAAGCACGTTTGGCTTATTATATTTTAGAAAATGCCTATAAAAATTATTTTCAGGATAATTTAAGAGATGTGGCAGGATCGGTTGGATTAAGTTATCGACATTTATTTCGAATACTTAATCATTTTATTGATGAAGGCTTATTAGAAAAAAAAGATGAAGGATATTTTATTAAAGAAGCAGCTATTTTAAAAGAGAAAAGTATGGCATAAAAAAACTAGGAGATTGATTAGTCAATCCCCTAGTTATATTTTTTATTTAAGCTTTAACAATGTTAGTTGCTTGAGGGCCACGTTGACCTTCTTCAACATCAAAAGTTACTGCTTGGCCTTCTTCCAAAGTTTTGAAACCGTCGCCTTGGATAGCTGAGAAATGTGCGAAATAATCTTGTCCATTTTCATCAGTCACGAAACCATAGCCTTTTTCTGAGTTAAACCATTTTACTGTACCGTTGTTCATAACGAATACCTCCAAATTACACATCAAGTGCATTTATTTGTAATGAAAAATGACGTGTAACAAGAAGCCAAATATATAACCTGTTAATCACATATCAAAATACCTTACCTGAAAGACTTTACCATACTATTTATGAAAAAACAATCTTACAGTTTATTATTAATTTAAGTTAAATAATTTCATTAAAAATCGTTTCATTCAAAGATTGTCCACTGACGATTCAGATCAAATTCGACGGCTTCTTTTTGTGCTTTCTCGACTATTTCAGTTGGGTAGTTTAAGACTTTTAGTAACCGAATCGCATTTCTTGTTTTTGCCGGTCCAGCTCTTAAAGAGTAATCAAAAGTCACACCATCTTCCTCAGTCACTTGTTCCTCAAAATGAACATTTTGACAATAATTTCGCAAAATTTCCGTCAACTCAATATCGTGGGTAGCCACGTAAACTAGTGAAGAATATTGGCTTAGCCATTTAACAATACTAGAAGAAGCAGAAATTCGTTCGATCGTATTAGTTCCTTTTAAAATTTCATCAATAAAGCAATAACAATGTTCCCTTGTTTGTACTTTTGCTAACACCCGTTTAACTGATTTAATTTCTGCCACAAAATAACTGTCACCAGCAAATAAATCATCTTCCACCGCCATTGACGTTAGTACATGTCCCCTTTGTAAAGTAAATTCTTCGGCGCAACATGTATAAATCGTCTGAGCCAAAATAGTATTGATTGCAATTGATTTGACATAAGTTGATTTACCAGAGGCGTTTGATCCAGTAACCAATGTATTCTTTTCCCAGTCAACAAGGTTTGCGACCGGTTCGGAAATCAAAGGATGATACACTGTCTCGCCCTTGATCCCGCCCTTTTTAAAAGTCGGCTGACAACTAACTGGCAGCAAGCTTCGATAATTTAAAACAGCTGCGGCAACCTCGAATTCCCCTAAAATTTTCCACAAAGTAATTGCTGCATCACTATTTTTCATCACCTTTTCAAATATAAAATGATAAGAAATAAACGGCAACATAAAAATGATATTCACATATTCAAATAGCATTTCAGCTTCAGTATTGCTTTTAATTCGAAAAGAAAAACCAAACTTTAAAATCGACACTAACGGCTTTAGTGCTGCTGCCAACTCTTCTTTTCGCGGAGTCTTTAATTTAGCAATTTTTTTAGCCACTGCAATTGACTGAACCAAATAAGCCATACTGTTTAATTCAGTTTCCACCTCTTGTTTCTTAGCAAGATAATAAAGTAAGTTAAAACAAAGTACACCAATCGTAATAAATATCCCGAACTTCATTCCCCCTATCACTAATAGAATACCAACAATCGGCAATAACCCTAACCCAATAAACTGCCACAATCTTCCTAGACGTTGGCTATAATTTTGTGACAAATAATTGACGACAAAATTATTGTCTCTTTTCCCTAAACTGGCAAAAGCATATTCAATATCTTCTCTTAGTTGGGGATCTTTTTCATAAAGTGCGATTAATTCTTCCACTTACAGCTGATCTTCTTGGTTAAAATCGAATCCTCGTAAACGTTGATATAAGGCTTCGGCGCCAATACTTGAATAGGTGTGGTTCAATTCTTCAAAAAGTCGAATCATATCTAAGTCATACCAAGTAATATCATCGACTTCACTATCTGTTTGATGATATTTTTTCGCTTCTAAAAATGCTTGTTTTAGACTATTTTCTTGATCAAAATTAGTCACTCTTGGGATTTTCCCCCAACTATTTTTCACCATCTTACGTAGACGTAAACGACTTAGAAAGTCATCGTTATAATAATAATTGCTACCGCTACCAACAAAAGAATAATAAATAATTGTTCAGACATTATCCACCTCCATTTTCTAAGTATAACAAAAAAACACAACATTTCTGTCGTGAATTTCTACGTTTTATTACAAATATGATAAGCTGTCCAACCATTTTTATATTGGCTACTTTTTAAAACTAAACCGATTTGATTTAACTCAGCTTGAAATTTATCATCGGTTAATTCCGGCAAATAATACTTAATTTTAGTTTGCTCACAAGCAATTAAAATTAAGCCGTCTTTTTTTAACACTCGTTTCAGTTCTGATAAACCTGCAAAAAGATCATTCCAGTGAAAATGATTTTGAAAGGCACAAATTAAATCAAAGCTTTCAGCTACAAAGTCGGTTGCTAATACATCATCTACCGAAAAAGATAATGTTGGATGCGTATATTTTTCTTGAGCAAGGGCGATTGCAGTATCAGAAATATCAATCCCAATCGTTTTAGTTGGAGTAAATAATCGATTTAAATATTCGGTCGACGCACCATTGCCAATACCTACATCCAAAATAGCCGTGACCTTTCTATCCTTTATTTCATTGGTACTCCAATAAACCATTGGTAAGTAGACACGATTCCAAAGCTTCATCATAATCTTTCCTAAAAAACCAGTCGGCATTTTTGATTGTTGTAATAATTGTCGGTACAAAATGATTAACACTGCTAATGATATAACAATTCCGATAATGATTCGAATGCTCATTTCCCCCTTTTTTTAAGCGGGAATAATTTTTTTCAGCTGTCCTAATTGAGCTAATTGATCTAAAACTTCAAGACCCATAAATTGAAAAGGATACTTTACTCCTTTGATCGCACGATTATTTAATATTTTTTTGGCTACCAGCGCGCAAAAATCGGCGGTTATTCCATAATCTGAAGTGGCTTCAATTTGAATTTTTTCTGTAGTCTGTTCTTGAAATTTGATACCGGAAGCCTCTACTTCTAAATAAACCCGCTCATCATTATGTCGTGCATTAAATTTTAACTTTAATTTTTTGGCAATCTTTAACAAAGGCTCAGCTAAGCCATACTCCAACAGAAAACTAACCAAATGATTAAAACCATTTTGATTCCAGCCTGTTTGATAAGTTGGTAGTCCGATTCCCAATTTCTCATCCAAAACTGCTCCTTCATCATGGGCAATTTTTCTTATTTTAAATGTCCGTTGTTTAATATTAATCGTCTCTACTTCTCGAAAGCCATGAGCGGCATCCCCCACAGGTTGGTGAATAATCTTCAACATGTCTTCAATTCCAGACAGACCAACTTGGGCATTTTTATTTTGGACCAAATTAACTTTTACTTGTTGAATCTCACTAAAATCGCTAACAGCTGAATGGACTAGTACCCCAGATAATCCCGGAAAAAAACCTGCCATCATGATTGAGGGCGCACCATTATTCGGTAAGACATTCTCAACAAAGTTAGTAAAACTTCCATAAGCTGTCAAATCGATACAAGGAATACTGTAAATGGAACACAATTCCTGCAAGACTGGTTTATTTTGTTTTACGGCCACTATCACACAGTCTAGTGGTTGGTTAATTGCATCATCTAAGCTTTTGTATTCAGAAAAATCTGTGTAAATAAATTTGGCTGCGATTTCTAATTTTTCTAAGCGTTCAACAGTCTTGGGTCCTCGTTCTTTTCGATAGTCGCCAACTAAAACTGTGACTTTTTCGTCAAAGACTTTGTGAAGACTACGACAAATTTCAAAACCAAGACTGCCGGAAGCACCAATCACTAATATATTTTTTTTCATATTTTCTCCGTATTCATGAAAATCGTTCTTACTATTTAATTAAAGTACGCCTTTTCATTTATCTTAGCAGATGGAATACAAAAGTAACAACTATCTACCCTTCTTGACTATAATTCTTAAAATCTGTAACATATTTGACATTTAAGAAAGCCCAAAACAAGAAAAATATAAGTAAAATAAGATTTAACAGCTGAACCAGTGGCAATTTCGTTAAAGCAAAAAATAAAATAAGAAAAGGTACAATCATAAGAAATTTGGCTGAATAGACATAACCATGAGCAGTAGTTTTCAAAGCACTCATTAATTCACGTTCATCTTTCGCCCAATATAAAATACTTTGTTTCATAGGATCTTTATTTCCTGTTCTAGTAGTGGATATTCCTTTACTCGCAGGATAACGAATTTGAATAAAAGAAGTTACCGTGAAAACAATCACCAGTGCAATCAACGTGCCCAACCTTAAACTGCGGTCATTATAATTCAAAAGAATAAAGGCTGCGGTACAATACATCCCATAATTCACGCAATTTGTTACTGCTAAAAATTTTAAATAGTTTTCAGAAGTCATCTTTCTTCCCCATTTCCCGATTAAATTCGAATAAATCATCCACCGTCGTGTTTAATTCATCCGCTAATAAGAATGCCAATCTTAATGACGGGTCATACTTATCATTTTCGACTGCTAAAATCGTTTGTCTAGTTACCTCAGTCAATTTCGCTAATTCTTCTTGCGATATTTTTAACTGTTTTCGCCTTTGACGAATCGAGTTTTGCATTATTTCACCTCAAATGTAAAACATGTTTTACAAAAATTAGTATAGCTGAATCAAAATAAAATGTAAAATCTTTTTTACATTTTATTCTGATCAAAAATTGAATAATTATCTCCATCACTTTAATTCATTAAAAAATTCTTTCAAACTTTTTTTTCGTTGGTGGGTTAATTCTTTTTTGGGAATATCTAGAATAGCTGCTTCTAAACCATAAAGAAAATGTAAACAAGCACCTTCATCTACAAGGTGACGCACTTTTAAAAATGCTGTTTCGGTACCTACTTTTTTTAGTGCTTGACTATCGTTAATCCCTACAGCCATTAATTTTTCTTCAGCTACAGGACCTAGATTTTTCATTTCTGATATCTTCATAGTTGAATCTACTCCTTCAATTTAAATTAATAATTGCTTTTTAGTGAGATACTTTTATCTTTTTTGAAAATAAGTAGTAATAGATAATTAGTACTTTCGAATAATTCTTTTGTTCTTGACTTAGATTTTGGTATAATTTACTTGAACCTATCAAAAAGGAGTTTAAATAATGAATATTACAGTCTATTGTGGTGCAAATAAAGGAAATCAAGAAATTTTTCAAGAATCAGCAGTGCGTTTAGGTAAATGGATTGCTGAAAACGGGCATACTTTAATTTTTGGCGGTGGGAAAGCCGGTCTAATGGGTATTGTAGCTGATACTGTCCTTCAATCTGGCGGAAAAGCCATTGGCGTAATTCCAACATTTTTGAAAGAACGAGAACTGGCTCATCCTAATTTGACTAAAATGTACGAAGTTCCTGATATGATTGCCCGCAAAGAGCAAATGTTTCAGTTAGCTGAAGTGTTCATCGCCTTACCTGGTGGTCCTGGCACATTAGAGGAAATCACTGAAATGATTTCATGGGGTCGGATTGGTCAAAATCCGCACCCTTGTATCTTATTTAATGTTGACGGGTTTTATGATTTTCTTGCTAAAACTTACGACAATATGGTAGATAAAAATTTTCTTTTCGCTGAAGACCGTAAAAAAATTCTTTTCTCTGATTCCTTAACTGAGATAGAAGAATTTATCGCCTCATATACGCCACCTTTTGTACGGCAATATTGAGACTTTTAATTAAAAATCAAGCTATTTTGCTACTCGTCCCATCTTGGATTTGTCAGAAATTAATCGCTGCCGTCCACTGACTTTGACCAATGTTACCAATTCTTTTAGGGCATCTTTGCCAATCCATTGTTGCGCTTTGTTTTCAGAAGCAAGCAATTCTTCAGCAGTCAAAATACTTAGTTCTTTTGCTGTTTCGTTTGTTTTGCCTAACTCTCTTAACGCCCAAGAAACCGATTTTTTCACTAGTATACGGTCATCGTTTGATTGTGCTTGAATCAATTGTAAATATTTCTGGATTTCCTCTTCCGATAAAGTGGCATGAACAGATGTACTAGCGATTAAAGTAAAGGCTGCCCTTTTATAATATAAACCTTCCTCACTAACCCAGCGTTGGATATATTGGTCAAAATCTTTTTTAATTAAAATATTTTTACAAAATAAATCACACAAGTCCCAAGAGACAATCTCTGTCATAAGCTTCTCAACCATCTCTTCAGTCACGTCTTTCGGTCTCAGCGCCAAGACAGACAATATTTTGCACTCGTGGTAACCTGTATCCCATAACTCTAATAAAAATTCAGGCTCTTTTGGTAGTTTACGTGCTATTTTCCTTAAATCAGTCGTAGCAACGCCGATTGTGTTTTCAGCGGGAGTGCCCAATTTAATTACATTATTTTTATATTTTTCCGAAGCTTGTTCTTGTAAATGAATGACGATCTCATCAATTTTCATCAGCAACCCGCCTTTGTAAATCCTCCATATAGGTTCGCTGCATTTTCTTTAAATTCATCATGAAAAACGATAAAACATAGATAATTGGATTTTTTATGTCAAGCTGCTCACTAAAATTCAAAACGGTCTCTTCAGAAGAAACTTCTTCAAAACGACCGACCCATTCCCCTTGAAAAAATTTATTTCCCATTTGAAACGCATAAAGTTGATTGGCTTCTTTTGCGACGATAGTGAACTTCGTCTGACCGCCACCTTTAAAATGCTCAATAAAAACATTTTCAGAAATAATTTCTAAATGTTCTACGTCACTACGCCAACGAACATCTTGATTATTCGTAACAATCTCCCAAACTCTTTCAACATTTGCTGGGATTTTCCATTTGATTGTTGAATTTCTTTTCATGTAGCTCCTCCTCGTGGAATGTCCTGTTATCAGTCTACCATAAATAAACCGCTTCATTTGTGCTATAATTTCAAAAAAAGGAGGATTTTTATGGCAATTTATACTGATAGTAAAATCATTAGGGAACCGTTATTAATAATCTCAGGCCAGACACCTCAAAAGGACAATTTTATTCCTGATTCAATCGAAGAACAGCTAGACATTGTGTTAGAAAAAATTGCACTAATTATCTCTGAAAATCAAGCATCCCGCAAAAATATCGGCAAGATGAATGTCTATTTAACCCATAGTCAATACTTAAACGCCGTTAGAGAAAAATTAACTGCTTTTTATGGAGAAAATAAACCCACGATGACTTTAGTTATCGTCGCAGGGTTGGTTCATCCCGATTTCAAAGTGGAAATTGATGCATTAGTTCCACTAAACGATTAACATAACTCCCTTAGATCATTAGTTATCTAAGGGAGTTTTTTTTTGAATAGAGAATTATTTGAAGCCGTTGAGGGAAGAAATTTCTGACTGAGACAATCTGAAATTCGCAGCTGCGACATTTTGTTTAACCTGTCCTAAACTGCTAGCTCCTGGAATCGCAAAAACTGTCTCTCCCTGAACATTAATAAGCCAATTCAATGCAATTTGAGCAGGAGTTTTCTGATGTTTTTGGCCTAGTTCCACTAAATGATCAACTAATAGCTGGGTTTTCTTGAGATTTTTTTCAGTTAAACCATATTGGAATTTTTTTAACCAAAATAATTGTTTTAGCTGCTGGGGATTATCATGATATTTTCCAGTTAATAATCCTTGGTGTAATGGAGAGTAGGCAATAATCGAGACATTAAGTTCTTTTGCCAAAGCCAAGACACCATTATCTTCAATTCTGCGATCAATTAAATTATAGCGCACTTGGTTGGACACTAATTTTGCTCCTGCATTCCGTAAATATTTTTCGGCTTTTTTCATCTGATTGGCTGAAAAATTACTAACGCCTACATATTGAATCTTATTTTTTTGGATCAATTGACACATTTGATCCATTTGTCTTTCAATTGATGAAAAAGAAGTAGGATGATGAATTTGATGAAGACTAATCTGATTTATTTGAAGCAGTTCTAATCTTTGATCAATTGTTTGACCAATTGATTTAGCTGATCGCATGAAGGGCCACCATTTATCGGCTAAGTAAGGCTTTTGCTCTAGTTCTGATAATATTTTCCCAATATTTTTTTCTGATGTACCATTCCCATAAGCTTCGGCAGTATCTAACCAATTAATTCCCTGATCCAAACTAAATTGTACAATTTCTTTCATTTTTTCGTAGGAAAGATCTTTCCAAAATCGCGCACCGATTCCTACATTATTAGAAAACTGCCAAGTTCCTAAACCTAATGGTGACAATTTTAATTCCGTTCCACCAAATCTTCGTAATTCCATATAAGTCTCCTTTTGTCACACTTGTGACATTTATGGAATGATTATATACTGATGAAAATAAGGAATTCAATTCTTTTTAAAAAGTGCTACAAATTATTCAATATGAGGCAGGAATCCAATGAAAAAAAATAAACAGATTAGCCAATCAAAAATGTGGCTTTGGCAAGCATTATATAATTTGATGGAAGAACAAACTTATGAATCAATTACGATTAAACAGATTGCTGAAAAAGCGCAATTAGATCGGCGCACTTTTTATCGACATTATCGCTCTAAAAAAGACATCATCCATGACCATCTTACTCAACTTTTGCTCGTTCATTTTCAAGAGATAAAGAACCTTGGTATTACAGACGAAGAAAAAATCATTTGCCAACATTTTTATTTTCTAAAAGATCAGTGGCAACTACTACAAATACTTAAAAAAAATGATTTATTTGATTTCCTGCTAACTAGTTTTACTAGCTATAACCATCTTTTTGAGTCTGTTTTTCAATCAAGTGACTTTCCAATAAATAAACAGCCCTATCAATTAGCTTTTAAAGCAGGTGGATTTTTAAACGCTGTATCCCAATGGTTAGAACAAGCAAAGCCTGAATCACCAGAAGAAATGGCCAAAATTATTACGACTTTTTACCATAGTGGCGTTGAATAAAAAAAGGCAGGATTTACCGGCCTCATTTTAAAACTTATTCTACATGAATTACTTTTTGTTTAACTCGAAAAGCTCTTCCAGCTAAAAATGCCATTAAGCAGGTTAAAAGACTAATAATTATAACAATATAAAACATATTCTCTACTGCCATCACTTGGCTCAACCAACCATACAATAACTGTCCTAGAGGCATCGCTAAAGTACTTACAATTAAAACTAAAGACATCATTCTTCCCAATAATTCTTGTCTCACGCGGGTTTGAACGTAGACCAGCATTTGCATGGAGATTAAAGAAACTAAGGCCAACATAAGAGCCATTAAGATAACCATCGTCCAAAAGGCGATTGCAGGGTTTGAAATAAATTTAAAAGGACCAATTAACAATAAAATTAATATTCCTGCTTGAAATAAGAAATTCGATATAAACTGGATATTTATTTTGTTTGCCAATAACCCAAAAATAATCGTACCAATCAAACTACCTAAGGCAAAAATGCCGTTCATGATGCCGTATTCTTGGTTGCTAATTTGCAAATGAATTCGACTAAAATAAGGAATTACCACTTGAATAAAGGAAGACAAAAAGAAATTTAAAGCAAAAGCAATCAAGCAAATATGCCAAATCACTCGGTATTGTTTCAAATAATTGATTACTTCTTTTGAATCGTCTTTTACCATTTTAAAAACAGAGGTTGTCATAGGTCTTTTTAAATAAGGTATGGTTAAACTGAATTCACAAATTAGAGCTAAACAAAATAACAAGATACATAAAAAATAAATCAGATTTACACGATCAAAACGATAAATCATACCTGCTAAAACCGGCGCCAGTAAATTTCCTAACATCCCCACTGAACTGATCACACTATTAACTTTTGGAATAGCTGCTTCGTCAGCAACTAAGGGAATAGTTGATTGAACCACTGGTGTTTCAAAAGCAGAAACAATCCCAATCAAGACTGTTAAACCGCCGATCAAAACCAAAGATTGCTGATAAAATATCACTACTAGTAAACCTAACGTTAAAACCAAATAACAACTATCCATTAAAATCATCAATCTTTTTTTAGGTAAGCGATCAGCCAAAATACCACAAAAAGGCAGGCTAACCAATCGACCAATCATAGACAAAGCTGTAATAACACTAAAAGTTAAAGCTGATTTTGTTAAATCTAAAACATATAAGGACAATGTGAATTGAACAATCATCGTTCCCAACACCGAGAACACTTGGCTCAGAACCAAAAAAATCAAATTTTTCTGTCGCATTATTAGACCTCCATCCTTTTAACTTTGTTTACCATTAAATGATAAGCGATCACTGCAGCAAGTGTGTAGATCGCTGCCACAACTATAATTAAAAAAATATTCTGGAGGGAAGACAAATTACTCGGGACACAAACTAATAACAAGCCTGAAAATAATGCTGCCGGTAATGAATTCCGCCACCAGCCGATCGCTAATGCCAGTAAACTGATTGAAGTAACTAAAAAAACAGCTGTAAAAATTAGTGGAATCTGATCTACAAGTAACCCAACAGTCACAGGCTCATTTGAAAATGGCAACCAGCTTTGGGTTCCTAAAAAGATAATATCCACCACTGTAATACTCACAATTGTCCAAATGGTATTTAATAATATAACTAACCAAATTTTACTAACCAAAATTTTCTTTCGTTGGATTGGATAACTCAAGGTTAAATAACCATTTTTTTCTTGATAAGCTGCCATCACAATTTTTCCCAACATGGTGGTGCTCAAACAAGTAAACGCAGCCGTATTTAAAATAAAAACCATCATTAACTTAAAACTTAAGGTTGTAACTTCAGGAGAGCCTTCTCTTACTGACGGATCAATTAGTGGAATAGCTGCAAAAAAATACGCAAACATGAGAGTGACAACCAAAATGATGCCAGATGCTAAAAAATATGATTTAAAATCATTCTTCTTCATTTCTAATTTCATCAATTTAAACATTTAAATTCCCTCCATCCAATTAATCATTTTATTCTCAAAGACTGTTGGACTTTCTGTCGAAAAATCTTTTGCAAGTGTTTGTAAAACCATTTTCCCTTCATATAAAACGACAATCCGATTTGCGATGGATTGAACTTCAGACAAAATATGGCTAGAGATAATAATCGTTTTATTTTGTTCTTTTAATTCTTGCAATAGTTCACGAAAATCTTTAATTCCTTTAGGATCCAATCCATTTAGGGGTTCATCAATTAACAGAATATCTGGATTATGAATTAAACATCGAGAAATGACCAGTCTTTGTCGCATCCCTAATGAATAATTTTTGACTGGTTGCTGATTTTCTACCGATAGTCCAACTTTTTTCAGCCAATAGCCGATTTTCTCTTCGGAAACATTATAGTATTGACAATGAATCGCTAGATTATCCCAACCACTTAATTGTTCATAAAATACAGGTTCATTAATACTAAAGCCAATATTATTTTGATTAAGTTGAATTTCACCACTAGTTTGTTCAGCTAAACCGGCAATTAGTTTAAACAATGTTGATTTTCCAGCACCATTTTTTCCAAGAACCACCAAAACCTCTCCTGGATATGCAGTTAAATCAATTCCTTTCAACACCTCATTTCCGTTATAATCCTTTCTTATATCTCTTACTTCTACCAAGTTGTGCATCTTATCATCCTTCATTTTACATACTATCGGTATGTATTATTTTAAAATATAAACACTATAGATACCACTGGTATGTATAGTGTTAAAAAAATAACTGAATTCTCAGTCATTTTTTTTTAAATAATCGAATAAATCATAGGTTGTCATTAATAATTCATCTGAGATAATTGGTACACCTAAGCCATCAAAAGTAAGCTTAATGAAAGCCAATTTACGCTTTAATTCTTCTTTAGACAAGGTAAACATTTGGAAACCAACCCAAACATTTAAAGTTAAGACAATTAATTCAGCTAATTCTTCAGGAAAATCTGTA
Organism: Enterococcus sp. AZ103; assembly: GCF_051714685.1. NCBI lineage: Bacteria > Bacillati > Bacillota > Bacilli > Lactobacillales > Enterococcaceae > Enterococcus > Enterococcus sp. AZ103. Next base: position 146,337 of record NZ_JBIOSI010000002.1, read on the forward strand.
ACGATTGAACCATCCGCTACACCTTCATCCACCATTTCTTTTAATCGAGGAACAGAAAATTCAAACATCTCTAAATATTGTTCCCCCAATAATCTTGGACTTCTTACAATAATAGCACCAGAATAAGCTAATTCTTGTCTGCGGAAATTGGTAAAAGCTTCTTTAAATGCATTTTGCAATTTCTCTAATCCATTTTCTCCTATCCAAATGTGCTCGGCAGGATCAGGCGCATTTACTTCGACGATTTGTTGTAAAATATCAAACTTTGACTTGAAATGATGGTAAATCACTCCTTTTGTCATGCCACCTAAACCATCAACAATATCTTGAATAGAAGTATTGTCATACCCTTTTTCTAAAAAAAGACCTTCTGCAACTGCCAAAATTTTTCGTTTTGTTTCTTCTGGATTTCGTCCTCTTGGCAAATAATCACCTCTTACATACCATTGGTATCTAAAATGAACTATACCGAATCAAATATCGTCTGTCAAACTATTTTTTTCTGAAGTCTGTTTTATAGCTTAAGAAAATGCAGCAAAACTGTATCAATTACAACTACAGTAAAATAAACATAGCCAATTTCTTTATTAAAAATCCACGAATAAGCCACACCACCAATTAAAAAAATGCCACTCTCTAATAAAATTTTATTGATTCCCGCTAGATGGTAAGTTGACTTGGGCGCACCAAAAAGCATCCAAACCGCTACAATGAATACTGCCAAACTCAAATAGATAATTTTCCCACTTAATTTATCCGCACGAAAACTTCCGAAAATTAAACCTCCAACAGTAAAAATTTCTAATAAGAAACGGACACTAACAATCAAAATTTCAATTATATTTATTATTTCTCACGCTCCTCAACTAGGCCAGTTATAATTAAATCCAAACCGAAGATAAAACTTTTCTCAATACTAACTGGAAGTTTAAAGGCTTCTCGATTGGAAAAAATGGAAAAACCATCTAGATATGCCCGCAACAAACGGACAAAATGAATTTCTTTTTCTGGTGATAAGGAGAAATTCTGTAACTCGTCTTGGACTAAAGAAACAATCTGATTTGAAATTTCGACTGCTTCTTTACTACGCCAATAATTAGGATTTTGCACCAAGATATATTGACTAGGATAATCCAACGCAAAAGTTAAATAAGCGTCTGCCATCAAGCGAATATTCTTTATTGGTTCTTCAGTATTCTTTGCACTGAATAATGCCTGATAGAAATTTGCTAAACTAGCTTCAGCCAGAATACCTAACAATTCTTCCCGATTTTTAAAATGGTTATAAAGTGACGGAGACTTAATCCCCAACCGTTCTGCCAAAGCTTTTAACGTGACACCGTCAAGTTCTGCTTGATTTAAAAGTTGCATACCTTCTCTGACAATATCTGTTCGATCAATTTTTCTTTCCATTTATTTTCACCTCAAATTCTTTGACCGTCTGCTCAATAGCTTTATCGGGATTTTCTAACATGTCCCCATGACCAACCGCTAAAAGTTGCAGATCTAAATGTTGAATTTTCTTAGCACTATTTAAAGCAGTTTCTTTACTCCAAGTTGCGAAAGCTGGAAAAGGAAAAGAGTTCACCCGATCCCCTGAAACGGCGAGTCGTCCCCTTGATTGAAAAGCATCCCCGGCAATCGCAAATCCTTCTGGTGTCAAGAAAGTAACTGATCCAGGCGTATGTCCTGGTGTCGCTATCACAAGAATATCTGCCAGTTGTTCTCCATCATCAAATGTAAAATCGATTGGCATTTCAACTTTAGGATAACCGCCTTTAATTTTGCCAGGCATCTCATCAGTATCTAACGAAAAATCTCCCTTTAATAAACGATAATCTCTTTTTGAAATCCCAATAGGAACTTCAGGAAAACTTTTTTTAAACTGTGGAATACCATTGATATGGTCGCCATGGGCATGGGTCAGTAATAACATTTCAACCGGTTTATTGGTTGCTCTTTTGATTTCTTCAATTTCCTTCACGAAACCTTTCATTCCCATATCGATTACAATTAATGAATTTTTCGTTTCATAAACATAACAATTGACGGGAAAAATTATCGGCATAAAAGTAATTTGGCGCAGATTTTTAAAAATTGATTGCTTCATTTCATCACTTCTCTCTAAACTAATACGATTAGTATATATTATTAGAATATTTTAATCAATAAAAAAAGACTTTATGTTTTTCCATAAAGTCTCTAAATTAAACTATTTAAATCTGACGTTTCATAACGATTGTGTCCTGGTAAACTTTTTTTATATTTCCAACATATTATAGCCTCAGTTAGTGTTTTATCTTTTTGATCTTCAAAAAAATCACGAATATACGTATTGTATTCAAATTGACCATCAATCTTTTTACGAATTGGTTTTTGATGGATTATTTCCTGATAGGCTTCAATTGCGCTAGCATAAGTCTTACCGGCATTTGCTTTCAACCAATTTTGAAAAGCCACTTTGAAGGTAAAATTCGGTCCAATAGTTTCTTTGAAAAATTTCCGATGGACTTCAGAACAAATAATGTTTTCTTCAATCAATGATTCTAGTGAAATTTCAGTTATTTGTTGCTGATTTTTGTTTTTCGATGCTGTTTTCAAGATCGTTCCATCAGTTAAGAAAGCAACAATTCGCTGATTTAACAATTCTTTGCTGCCAGAAGTTGGTAATTGATGATTCCGTAGAAAAGCAACTAATTCTTCTTTTAAAAAATAATAATCCTGAAATTCTTCTGGTGACAATGATTGCTCTAATAGTGGCCTCTCAGACACGAAAATTCCCCTTTCTAATAGGATTTCTTAAAACACAAGGATCTTTCGCTTTTTAAAAAGATCAGAGCCCAACTGCATACGGCAGTTATTAATGTTAGTGGACCCATCAGGAGTGTTTCTTTTATACTTGTTGTCAAAAAGAAATTCCAAATAATTGCATAGCTTACAAATAAGGTATTCAACCAAATAATCAACTGCGTCAGTTTTTTTGTTTTTAGTGGCAATATACCACCGTAGGATAAATAGCTTGCGACAACGATACCCCAAACAACTGAAAAGGTTAGATGAATCATTATTTTCGAACTCGGTGAAACAATATATTCCCCTCCTAAAACAAATTCTCCCAACGGAAAACCCAAGACAATCAGTAACTGAACCAGACAACTGACCATCGTTGCAGCAGCGCAAATAATGGCTAAAGCTTTGATTTTTTTATTGATTATTTTTCACTCCTTAATGAATATTGATAAATACTTTTTTCAATGACCTATTAAAAATAGCATATACAAGTCATTTTTATTAAAAATATTAACTTGAAAAGATTTAATTATTATAGCAGTCATAAAAAAGCATCACAACTTTAGCTATTCAAAATCAATCAAAAATGAAATACTTTGTCATTTACAATCCATCCAGTCCGCCAGCTCCTCCATTATGTCCACCAACTAAACCAGCCCGTTTGATACTTCTTGCATTTTCTAGTTTACTACTGGCTCTTACAATACTCACAAATCCATATTTTTCGCGAATCCGATCAGTAACTTGATCGATCTTTTCTTGCTTTATCTGAATTTCTGGCTCTTCAAATAAATTTAACTGACTGCCATTTTGATAAACCAAATGACCAAAAGTGACACCAATTTGACGTACGAAAACACCTTTTTGATAAAACTTATTAAATAAAAATAGCAGTGCATCAGCTAATTCTTTAGTGTTGTTAGTTGGAGTAATTTTCGTTTGCCGGCTAAAACCAGAAGCAGCTTCATCGCGACTATAGCCAATAAATAAATGCACAGTTTGTGTTTTGGCTTTTCTTCGTCTTAAGCGGATCCCTACTTGTTCAGCCATTTCTCGAATGACTAGCGGCATCTCAGATCCTTGATAATCCCTCGGTAAAATTTGGCTATTACCAATATTTTCACCTTTAGGAATATACCGATCTTGTAATTTTGTACGGTCAATTCCGTTAGCATGATGATACAGCTGTAAACCAATAACGCCATGGCGGCTAGATAATGAGCCAGGATCCGCATTAGCTAGTTCTCGAATATTAGTGATCCCCATTAAATGCAAGTTCTTTTTCATTCGTCGACCAATCCCCCAAAAATCAGTCATTTCGGGGATATTCCAGACTTTCTCAGTGACATCTTCATAATTCCATAAAGCACGCATATTTTCTGCTTCTTTGGCTTCATTGTCTAAGGCTAACTTTGCTAATAGTGGGTTGCTATTGGACATACCAATAGTTGAATAAATTCCAGTTTTATGATAAATATCACGTTGAATTTTTCTGGATAATTTATTGAGTTTTTCGGCCCGAGTTTTTTCATCTGGCTGAAAATAATTCAATGAAGCAGTTAAATCTACGACGCCTTCATCAATCGAATACCATAAAATATCTTCTTCCGCCGCATATTTTCTAACGATGTCTTGAATAATCAGATTTTGCTCAATATAATACCGCATGCGTGGCGGAGCCTTAATTAATTTAGCAACTTTAGGATTTTCCTCAACCGATGGCAGCTCCCAAGCTCTTGTAACATTAGTAATCCCAAATTCTTTTTTTGCCATCGGACTACTAGCTAAAATTAAACCGGACGTATTGTCTGTGTGACTCATAACAACTAACAAAGCCTTCAATGGATCTTCTCCGCGAGCCACTGCCTCACAGCTGGATAGCGATAGGTAATCTTTTGATGTAATCTCCGGATTTTCCCCCGCTCCACACCGTACGTGCGACTTTCACCGCATACGGCGTTCCATCAATGTCTACTAACAGATATCATACAGCTATAGATTCAGCGACAATTCACAATTTTTAGCTTTTTTCCGGAACCGGTTGATTATCTCTAGTTGAGTGCTTGTAATCCTCATTTTGCTTACAAAGATTGAGGCGCTCGTGTTGTCCTCCTCATGAATAAGTTGATGAATGTTCCGATGAATGATAACTAAATTTTGGAAGTCATCTTTTCCACCAAGATTTTTGGGTATAATACGGTGACAGTAAATATCTGCTAGCTCTAAGAACTCTTTTGTTACTCGGCATCTGCCTCGTTGTGAGGAGTACTTAGAGACACGATTATCCCTAAATTCAATACTTTCATCTGGGTTATTTATATTCATAAGTTGGTTGATAATATCTATTGGAAAGGTAAGATACTTGTGTATTAGCACACGTCCTTCGGGCGTGTACTTGCAGACTCCCATCTTGGGCAATGATGTATGGCTATGTTTAACAAATCCTATAGGAATCATAGGATAACCATTAATCCACCTTAACTGCTTCGAACGTGCATAGTTTTTCTTAACGAAATCACTAGGCGAGTGTCCAATTTTCTTAACGTCCAATCGATTTTTAATGATAATCATTATACGTTGATTAATTTTCGGGCAATCCACACTAATGTGGGTAGCCTTTTTATAATATTGATGAATCCCTATCACCATCGAGTTGTACTTAACTAGTTGTTTTTGCAACTCCTCTTTGGTGGGGGTGTGTTGAATTACCTTTATTTGTTTTGCTAGATTGTCTGATACTTTTTCCATGGCTTTAGGGCACATGTGAGTTTCTATGACAAAGGTCTTTCTTTTGCGAACCAACTTCATAGTGAAACCAAGGAACTCAGATTTCTGTTTTTTCAGATTAACCACTTTTGATTTTTCTGTACTAATATCGAGTTTCAGACGTTCTTTTAGCCACGATTTGGTAGCTATAAATATATTGTCTGCATCGCTACGTTTTCTGCAAAAGATTTTGAAGTCGTCGGCGTATCTTACGATAAAAATCTCTTTTAGCTTCGAACCACGTAATGCTCGATATTTGTTACCCTTATTCCAGTAATCCTTATCAGCATGATACCAATCGTAATTATGCCTTGTAGGATGAGTTTCCCATTGTGATGATATCCACCAGTCTAATTCATTTAACACAACATTCGCGAGAAGGGGAGAAAGTATTCCACCTTGTGGAGTTCCTTTCTTAGGGTGTTCAATTCGCCCGTCCTTATGAATGATGGGCGCTTTAAGCATTGCCCTGACAATACCTAAAAGCCACCTATCTTGAACTCCTAATGTCCAGAGCTGTTTGATGAGCTTTGAATGGTTAACATTGTCAAAGAATCCCTCAATATCTATATCTACAACAAAAGTAAGCTTAGACACTTGTGCTAGGCGTACTGCTTGAGCGAATGCATGGTGCACCGATCGATTAGGTCGGAAACCATAATTCTTATCATGAAATTTTGCTTCCATAACAGGCTCTAAGACTTGTAATAGACATTGTTGTACAATTCTGTCCCAGATAGTTGGAATACCAAGTGGGCGAGTTTTCCCGTTTGGTTTTGGGATATCTACTCTTTTAACTGGTTGTGGTTTGTATTCTGAAAATTTGGTTTGCACGATTTTGATAAAATCCGCATTAGGTATTTCTTTTAAATCATCAATGTTTTTGTTATCAACGCCTGGAGATACACTCCCAGAGTTTCCTTTAACATTTCTATACGCTAACAAGATATTTTTCGGCGAGGTTACAATTTCCATAAGGTTATTGAAAATGTGATTATCGCTACTTTCTTTGTATAGATTGTCAAAACTATCAATCATGCCATAATATTCCATATGACGGATTGAATGTGATGCTGATACGTTTTCCATAGCACCGCCTCCCTTCGGGTGTCGGTGTTTATTTTGTCATACTCGATTCTATGGATTGCATCATAACTGCTAGTAAAACTAATTGACTCGTGGCTATCCCTCCACAGCTTGTTATCACTGTTTCACAGGTACTGTGCCACTACTCTCACTAGTGTGAATGAGCTTATTATTCTTCGACTCAACCGCTTCAAGGGAGGTTAGTCCTCCACGTCACTAGCTTTCAACGTTCCAATGATTTTATCCATACATTTACTTTTAGGTGCTCACTCTGAACCTGCGACTTTCCAGTGCCTTTAACACTGCACGGTTATTCATATCTACGATTCTTACTAAACCGCAAATCGCACCCTGTGTCACAATATAAATTTTGTGCGGGTAAGATACATTTCTGCACCCAATCCTATAGATTCGTACATTCGCGAGTTTGTCAGTACAATTGTACATTCTCACCATGAGTAATTTATGGACTCCCGGCCTATAGGTTACACTATCCACCGCTGGACAGCTTTCGATTGCATCAACGCAATTGCGGTAACTCTCAGCCGACTTTACCGAGCTCTTGACAATCCTTATTCTAACCTAAAGAATTGCCAATCGGAGTATTAGAGGGAGCGCTTCAGGACGTTACGCCATCGTTTCACTCCTCAAATCATCAGTTCTCCACAAGAAGAACTTGTGTGCCTAACCTTTTCAGTTAGGAACGTTTCGCACCGTAAAAAGATTTCATATCGATAAAAGCATAATCTCCCCGAGGCTCCAGCTCATATTTAAAATTCATATTCATCACCTCAATAACAGAATACAAACATACGTTCGTTTTGTAAAGAGAACAAACTCTTAAATATTTTCTTTGTTCATTTGATCCTCTATTGTAAGTACTGTCAGAAAAAGTTAAAATAGATAGGAATCTTTTTAGAAAGCTGGTTTATATGACTGAAGAAAATAATTTCGATGAGACGAAAATTTATGATCCGCAAGCCTTTCAAGAACAATTAGAAAAAGCTCAGCAAAGTGAAAAAACAAATTCTCGTGCTGCTCGTCGACAAAAAGAGGAAAAAGCCCCCACCAATTCAAAAAAAACACAAAAACCAACTTCAGCCCAAGGACAAATGGTCCAAAGTACTGCTTGGTTGACGTTTGGAAATATTACATCGCGCTTACTTGGTGCAGTTTATATGATTCCTTGGATCATTTGGCTAGGGTCTGACGCAGATGTCGCCAACGCGCTATTTTCTAAAGGCTATAATATTTATGCTTTATTCTTAATGATATCAACTGCCGGAATTCCTGCTGCGGTAGCTAAACAAACCGCTCGTTATAATTCCATGAATGAATATAAATTAAGTCGTGATTTACTTTTTTACACTTTGCGCTTAATGATGGTCGCGGGTGTTATCTGTACCTTACTGATGTATTTTGGAGCACCGATATTAGCTGAAGGAAATCAAGATTTGATTCCAGTGATGCGCTCTTTGAGTGTTGTCTTACTGATTTTTCCTTCAATGAGTGTTTTACGAGGATTTTTCCAAGGCAATAGCAACATGAAACCCTATGCGTTATCACAAATTGTTGAACAAATTGCTCGGGTAGTCTATCTGTTAGCTGCAACATACCTAATCATGAAAATCGGTAGTGGTGACTATCGTTCAGCTGTTGTCCAATCAACCTTCGCTGCTTTTATCGGGGTTATTTGCGCTTTTGCTGTTTTACTTTATAGTTTATTTAAAAATCGTCGGGCTTATCGTCAAGAAATTTTAGAGAGTGACAATAAAATTTCTTTTTCCGGTCGTCAATTGGTTTGGCAAATGGTTTTACAAGCGGTTCCTTTTATTGTTATCGGTAGTGGAACGAGTATCTTTAAAATCATTGACCAATACACTTTTGAAAATACAATGGCTCTGTTTACCAATTATTCTCCACGAGAACTAACTAGTTTATTTGCATTAGTATCTGCCAATCCAGATAAATTATCGATGGTAGTAATTGCTTTGGGTACAGCATTAGCTACAGCTGGTCTACCTTTAATTACAGAAAAATTTACCCAAAAAGATAAAGCGGGACTGTCTCATTTAGTTTCGAATAATCTACAGTTATTTTTCTTTGTTATGGCGCCGGCAACCTTAGGGATGATTGTCTTATCGTATCCACTAAATACACTATTTTATTGGCCGGATCAGCTAGGTTCAAATTTATTAATTGCTTCTTGTATCTCGGGAATTTTAATGGGGCTTTTCATCGTTACTTCAACGATGCTTCAAGGAATGGATGGCAACAAAGTAACCATGCGTTTATTAGGAATTGCCGTCTTAGTTAAACTAATCACGCAAGTACCGTTAATCTTCTTATTTAAATCCTACGGTCCGTTAATTGCAACTTTTGTTGGTTTATTGGTGGGAAATATGTTTATTATCGACCAAATCCATGTCCGCAGTCAATTTGATTTTAAAGCGACTGCCAAAGGTGTGATAAAAACTTTCGGAATGGCTTTAATCATGGCGGTTGTAGCATTTGTCGTTCGTTTTGGTTTAAGCTTAGTTTTAAGTTCAGATTCCAAAGTTCAATCGATGATTATTATTTTGATTACCGCAGCAGTAGGTGCCTTGGTTTATATCTTATTGGCTTTAAAAACACGGACAGCCGATCAATTATTAGGTAGCCGTGTGGCAGGAATTAGACGTCGGCTAGGAATGAAATAAAAAATGGACAGAAACGAAAATCATTTGATTTTTGTCTCTGTCTATTTTTTTGATTATCTATAAAAATTATTTCCCATAAAATGCTACAAGCTCATATTTCCAGCCAAGTCCCACAACCCAATCACGCTCAGTCCCACTTTGACTGTAATGATGATTGAAGGCAAATTGATTTGGATTGTACAGACGATACAAAGTCAAGAAGTCCATTTCATCCGGGTGCGCCTCACTTAATGGCAAATCGAGCTTTTAGCAGCAGTTAAAGGATGCTTTTTACTACTTTTGACTCCTATTTTTCCCTTCTCTGCCAGCCATACGCAACAGATTAAAAAATCCACGACATCGGTAAATTCTACATGCTTCCCTTTTTAAATAATAACTTTTCAAAATGTCGTGGATTTAAAAATCTATTGAGTAGTATTGAGTCGAGAATTTTTTTAAATGTACCAATCATTTACGTGACATAAAAACTAATAAAAAAATATCAACCGTGACAATTAGGATTCATTTATAAAAAAAGACCGTCAAGAATTAGAATTTCATCTAATCTTGGCGGTCATTTCGCTATTTTTATTCTGGTGATGGCACTTCCACATAGTGAGGTTCCACACCGATTACTTTTAAATATTTCAAAAATTCTTGGAAATTAATTACAATCGTAGCCGTATTTACGTTGGGATGAAAACCTATATTTTTGTTACGATCGATACTTTCATCAATCACTAATTTAATTTTATGTTCTTTATCTTTATATAGTGCCAATGGCGAGACAGATCCTGGCGTCAAATCCAATAATTCTAATAGTCTGTCTGCTGAAGCAAAAGAAAGATTTTTTTCGTCTAACTTTTTCGTTAACGCTTTAAGATTTACTCGTTTTTCTCCTGGACAAATGACAAAATAATAGTTTTCTTTTTTCTTCGCTTTTAGCAGTAAGTTTTTTACTTCGGTCCCATCAGGAATATCAAAATCAATCTCATCCACCGTAAATACTGCTTGGTGTTCAATCACATCGTAAGTTATTCCGTTTGAATCCAACAAATCGTAGACTTCTTGTTCTTTCCCCATACCAACACTTCCTTTTTTTCTTTCTATTGTAGCAAAAAAGCAGCAATTTAACAGATAAATCTGTCAATTACTGCTTAAAATATTAAACTTTTTCTGAAATTTTCACATAGCTTAATGCTTGCATCAAATCCTCAACTAAATCTTCCGTATCTTCAATCCCGACAGATAGACGTAATAGACCATCGGTAACGCCTTGTTTTTCTCGTTCTTCCTTCGGTACACAAGCATGACTCATGGTGACAGGATAAGATAGAATCGATTCTACACCGCCAAGACTTACAGCAGCGATCGGAATTTTTAAATGATCCGCAAAAGTATAAACGGCTTCTTGATTTTCTAATTCAAAGGACATTACTGCTCCGCCACTCGTTGCTTGGTGTTTTTGAATTTCATAGCCTGGATGACTCTTTAAGCCTGGATAATGAACTTTTTTAACAGCCGGATGATTTTCTAATACTTCGGCAATTTTTTCTGCGCTGGATACACTTTGATTCATGCGAATTCCTAAAGTTTTCATACCTCGCATAATTAACCAACAGTCTTCAACACTTAAAATACCACCTAAAACCTTTTGTTGTAGGACAATTTGGTTCGCAAATTCTTCATCGTTTGTGATGACTAACCCAGCGACAACATCAGAATGACCGTTAATAAATTTAGTTGCAGAGTGAATCACGACATCGACACCTAAAGCCAATGGTTTTTGGAATTGTGGCGTCATAAAAGTATTGTCAATAATCGTCATTAAGTGATGATCTTTCGCGATGGCTACAACACCATGAATATCAGTCACACTTAATAATGGATTTGATGGGGTTTCTAAATAAAGGGCCCGCGTGTTTGGTCGAATGGCATGTTCCCATTCAGCTAAGTCTGTTTCATCGACAAAGGTAACTTCAATGCCGAAACGATTCATCACTTCGTTGACTAATTGGAACGTCCCACCGTAGATACTTTTGCACATCACAATGTGATCACCTTGACTGAAACTTAGTAAGACAGCTGAAATGGCCGCCATACCAGATGCATATGCTGTCGCAAAACGTCCATCTTCAATCGCCGCAATCCCTTCTTCTAAAGCGTGTCGAGTTGGGTTGCCAAAGCGTGAATAAGTATAAGGTTGACTATCTCTAATAGATTCTTGTTTAAATGTTGAACATTGGTAAATCGGTATTGAAGATGCTCCCGTAGTTTCATCGAATACTGGGTAGCCGTGGATGTATTTTGTATTGTCTTTCATGATTATTCCCCCTCAGATGGATTGTAACACCTTTGTAAACGTTTTATCTGAATTGTGGAGGAGTCTTCATGAGAATTTTATTTATTTTTCAGTTTATTTCGCCACTTTTTAATGGATAAAAAATAAAATAATGCAGCCGATTGCAATTAGTAAAGAAAAATTCACTAAAGTAAAAATTTTAATGAAACTTTTTTGTTGTTCTGGAGTGTACAATTTAATGATGTTTAAACCAATTAAATTGGCTAAGGAAGCAATCAACGTGCCTAAACCGCCAACGTTTACACCGAGGATTAAAGCTTGATGGTACTGGGTAAATGGCGCCATTAAGAAGGCTGCCGGCACATTTGAAATCACTTGACTCAGAGCGATAGCGATTAAGTAAACTCGTTTTGCTGATGATAAAAGTTGGGCTAAAATATCCCTCACAACTGCTGCTTCAGCGATGTTTCCTACAATTATAAAAAAACAGACAAAAGTGAGTAATAGCAAATAATCGACCCGCTTTAATAAGTCTTTTTGATAGCAAAATACCACTAAAATCAATCCAATAACCGTCCACAGATCCGGTAACAGACCTAAAACGACCAAAATCATGGCACCCATCAAAAGACTAAACAGTAAAACACCCTTTTTATCAATCGTATCATTTTCAGCAACAATTTTAGGCAATGTTTCTTTGGGGATTCGCAAAGTTAGTAAAAATAAAAAAAGACAACTAAGCGCTAATAATCCAGCCATCCATAATAAAAACTGCCCTAATGGCACATGGTAATAATGATATAAATACAAATTCTGCGGATTACCAAATGGGAAAAAACTACTACCCAAGTTCGCCGCAACAACAATCAAAACAGCGCCAAAAATACCGCCTTTAAAGTGCTTCAGTTCAATATATAATTTCAAATAAATCGGTAGCAAAGTCAAAACGGCAACATCATTAGTTAAAAACATTGAGCCAACTAATGACAATAAAACTAATAATTGAATTAGTTGACGATTACTATTTGAATAATCTAACAATTTTTCAGCAAAAAAACGTAAAACACCTAACACTTCAAAGCCTTGAATCACCAACATTAAGCCAAACAAGGTCAAAATAACTTTCCAATCAACAAAGTTCAGACTGAAACGACCGATGAAACTGGCGATTATTGCTAATAAAAATGCCCCACTAAACAAACAATTTTGCTTAATAAATCCCAGTACTTTCCCCACATTCATCCCTCCGCCATTATCATAACTAAAAAAAGACTTGATGAATAGCAAAAGTTCATCAAGTCAAAAATAATTGGATTAATAAAAATCATTCTCTGGTTTTTCTTCATAATAGCTGGCCAAATCATAGGGCGAAAAGAATCCTAGATCTGTTACCACAGCGCCAATTAGTTCTGGTGGCGTTACGTCAAAAGATGGGTAAATCGCTTTTACACCAGCTAAAGTATGTTTAATACCATTTAATTCTAGCACTTGTTGCGGATCCCGCATTTCAATTTTGATATCATGATGATCTTTTTTATCTTCATCTGGAATCCCCGTTACAAAGTAAGGAATACCAAACCGATTAGCTAAAATAGCAATCTGATAAGTACCAACTTTATTAGCAATATGCCCATCTAAGGCAATCGTATCAGCAGCTGATGTAAACAAATCGATTTTCTCGTGAGTCATTAGGTAAGCAATCATATTATCAGAAATAACTGTGGTATCGAAGCCTAGCTCGGCGCAACAAGAAGCCGTTAAACGAGCACCTTGTAAATAGGGGCGTGTTTCTGCACAGTAAAATTTTAAGTTTTTGCCTGTATTTTTAGCGGCTCTTAACAACATACCGACAATCGTTTCACCGTAACATTGGGTTAAAACAGTTCCGTTATTGGGAATTTTTTTAATTAAATGCTCTGCCACTTTGTTCATCGTGAAATAGCGACGATTTAGTGAGTCAATCGTTTGCTGGAAAATTGCTTCAGTCGGATCTTGACCTTCAGCTAAAGTTTGTTTGGCTAACTCTAATGCTTTTTCGGTAATAACCCGCATGCGATTCGCAGTTGTTGGTCTGGCGTTGGCAATTGTTTCGCTGGCCTTTTTCAAAAAAGCGATTCTTTCTTCAGCTGTCAGTTCTTGACTTTGAAAACTTGCTAGAGCCATTCCCATTCCAGCCGCAGTGTAAGGTCCAGCACTTTGTGTCACCATGTCAGTGATGGCTTGTGCGATATCTTGATAAGTTTGACAAGTAACAAAATTAATTTCTCGTGGATATACTCGCCTATCTAAAATTTTAACTACACCATTCTCATACCACGCAACATTTTCATATTGTAATAAAGTCGGCATACCGTTATCTTGTCGTTTCATCTTTTTCCCTCTTTGTAAAGATTGCACTGATTTCTTGTCCATGAGTAATTTTATCACGGTTCATAATTAAATCAGTAGCAAACTGAATTAAAATTCTTTCTGCTGGAATTCTAGCCTTTTCTGGTAATAAACTCAATTCTTTTACCTTAGTATCACCCACGACGCGACGAATGATTTCGGTACCGGCGTAACCTAAACTGTCTGCCATCACTTCAGCCAAATATTGTTCCTTGAAACCTGGTAAAAGATACATCGGTAGTTTTACCTGATCATCGTAAGTATTTGCTATTTTTTCAAAGGTCAAATCAAAGACTTTTTCAATTGATTGCGTCAACCAATGATCAAAATCTTGATCAAAATGACCATCCATCTGATTTAAAATCAGCGGAAAGACTAAATGTGCCAATACATTACCAATGTCATAGCCCATCGGTCCATAAAAAGCAAACTCAGGATCAATTACTTTAATACCTGTATGATTAATAAAAATCGAACCCGTATGCAAATCACCATGAATCAGTGCCTGGCTATTATTCATAAATTGATTTCGTAAGTATGCAACTTCAACCTGCAATGCATCGTTTTGATACAAGTTTTCCATCACAAAATCTTCGTTACCTGCTGTGATAATATTCCGCTTTTTATAATCCCAATAAGGTTCAATTAAGACCAAATCTTCAGAGATATCACTCATTTCGATATTGGTAAAAGCTTTCACCCGCTGTTTTTTCTCATCTCGTGCTAAGACCAAATCGGTGGTCGGCAACAAAACTTCAGCTAAAAACTGACTGATCTCTTGGCTAAATTTAGGAAATATGTTTTTTTCAATCATTTGATAACGCATATTTTGATAATCTGAGATATCTTCCATCGTCAAAGCTGCCATTTTTTCGTGATAGTTGAAAACTGCTGGTACAAATTGTGGCGCCAACTCTCCTTGAATTTTTAAAATATCAGCTTCAATTCGATTGCGAGCTAAATCTAATGGGCGACCTGATGCTCTTAAAAACTTATCGGCCTGCTTCACCACAACTGTTTTTTTAGTTGCTTGATCTATTACTTGATGAACATAGTTAATATTGCCATCGCCAATTTCAGCAACCTCTAAAGTTTTTTTATCAGGAAAAAGTTGCAATTCACTGACAACGAAATCTTTAATGGCTTCATCATCCATCAAAAAATGTGCTTGATAATTTGTCATTTTCAGCCTCCAAAAAAAGTTCTTTTTAAAAATATACGCTCCCAGACAACTTTAGTCAATTTATGCAAAAAAAGCCAGCTGCTAACCAGCTGGCTTTTACTATTTTAATGACGGACTTTTCTAATACCAAAGACCGCTAGCCCCAAAATGAATACGCCAGCAACCGTTAAGAAAACGTTGTTTCTTGTGCCAGTTTTTGGTAATTCAGCCTGAGTAGTCGCTGGTTTAGCTGTTGTTGCAAGATTTTTCACTTCTTCAGTTTTCTTTGGACCGTTATCATAAGGTGCATTACCTTCAGAAGAATCTTGAATCCACCAAGCTACACCAGAAAAGACACTAGAACCACCACCAAATTGTTTCATGTCTATTCCTGAATCTGCCAAATAATTTAAAATATGGATCCATTCAGTTTTCGATAGATTTTTCAGAGAGAAAAAGGTGTTTTCTGGATAAAGTACTTGAACATAATCGTATAACTGATCGACATTTGCCAATAATTCATCGATTGTTTGATATTGATTAGGATTGAAAGTTAAAGCTTTTTCGGCCGCCTCCCAAGAAATCACATGGTCTTTATAAACCATTCGTAATACTCTGACATAGCCGCCCATATCCATTCCAGTAACATCTTGATTGTAACGTTCAAATAATTTCATAGCATTTGCCAACTGTTCATCAGAATAACCAGCTAATTCTTTAGCATCAATCGGATAAGCTGAATCGGTTAATAATTCTCGAATGTAAGCTGGTGTATAATCTTCCACATCTTTAACATCATCTTTTTTAGCATTTTCTTCACTAGAAGTGGTAGATGATTCAGATTTTTCCGATTGCGCAGATTGAGTCGTTTCTTCGATCTGCTCTTTTACTGCATCAGTCGCAGTTGAATCAGTCGTTGCTGTTTTTTCTTTTTCAAGACTATTGCTACTGCTAGTTTCACTATTTATTTCATCTTTGTCTGTAACAATTGCACCATATCCTTTTTGCTCCTGTTGAATGCTAGAATTAGTAACAGATTCTGTAGTATCAGCCATTGCAGCTACGGGAAATGCCAAACTCAATACACAAACTAAAAAAATTTTTTTCATCGTGATCACCTCTTGTAATGTTTTTGTAATATAATTGTAACATAGATAATATATTTGTAAAGTAGTTTTTGCAAAAAAATAGAGATGAAGTTTTTCGCTTCATCTCTTATGCTTATAGTTTTGAAAATTCTTTTTTTGGTTGACCATAGTTGGCAAATTTTTCTTGTGTAATCGCAATATCTTCTGGGCTTAATAATACAGGCCGACCAATTGATTGGGCACGGATTTTTAATTTTGCCAAAAATTCAATATCTTTTGCGACAGAAAAAGCTTCACTGCAACTGTTTCCCACTGCTAAAACGCCATGATTTCCTAGTAAAATGCCTTTATTATTTCCCATCACCCGATAAGCTTCTTCAGCTAAAGCTTGTGTGCCAAACGTTTGGTAGCCACTACATCGCACGCGATCTCCTACAGAAGCAATAATATAATGGAACGGTTCAATATCCTGTTGCAAACAAGCAACCGCCGTCGCATAATCTGAATGGGTATGAACGACACTTTTTATTTCAGGATTATTTTGATAAAAAATAGCATGCATATGATACTCACTAGATGGCTTACATTCTCCTTCTAAAACATTGCCAAAAAGATCCATCAATACGATATCCTCTATTTTTGTCTCATTATAGGCAATCCCACTAGGGGTAATTAACATCGCTGCTTCGTCTGGCACAACAATTGACAGATTACCGCCAGTACCAGTGGTCAATCCTTCAGTCATCATTTTTTTACCAAAATCGACCAACTGCTGTCGCTGCTTCATGTAACGCATCATTTTCAAAACTCCATTCCTCTATATTATTCTCTCAATTAGAATATATGATAGCCTTGTTTTTTAGTCAATTTGAGATGATAAGATAAAGAAAATGCGGTGAGAATTTACCCCAACTTCTTGAAAATCAAAATCGCTGGAATCATCAGAACGACAATAATCATTCCCCGTGCCAACATGATTTGCCACTCTACTGTAATTAATAAAATATCCAAAGAAATGTTATAGATTTCACTTAACTGCACAATACTACTAATGTCTGGATAACTCCGCTGATTTTCCCAACTTGAAATCGTTTGTCGCGTAACTTGTATTTTTTCAGCTAATTTTTCTTGGGTGAACTTTGCTTCCACACGCGCTTGTTTTAATCTGGTTCCAATTTCCATCTGATCGCTCCCTTCGATTGACAAAACCATAGCATTCGATTTTGTAGATTACTAGCTAAATCCCCTTACATCGGGCTTTCTCTGATATAAAAATAGCTTTACATACAAAAAAGCGACGAGAAATCTCATCGCTTTACTGTTATTTCGTTTCTAAATCATGTAAAAATAGACCACTTAATAATTTTGGCTCAAACCATGTTGATTTTGGAGGCATGATTTTTCCAGCGTCTGCCACTGCTAGTAAATCAGACATAGCTGTCGGATACATTGAAAAAGCCAACTGAAACTCACCAGCATCAACTAGTTTTTCTAGCTCATCCGTTCCACGAATCCCACCAACAAAATCAATTCGTTTATCAGTCCGAATGTCTTGAATGTCAAAAATTTCTTGAAACACATGGGCTTGTAAATACGCAACATCTAAGCCTTCCACTGGATCGTCTGCAACTAATTCTGTTTTGATGGTCAAAGTATACCAATCTTGTCCATCATAGTAGGAAATATCGCCAGCTTGTACTGGTTTTTTTACGCCGTTTTTAGTGACTGTAAAATATTGCTCAATCGTTGACCAGAAATTTTCTGGTGGAGCAACCTTTAAAACACGATTGTATTCTAAAATAGCTAATTCATCATCTGGAAAGATAATTGATAAGAAGCGTTCACTTTCAGGTGAATTTTTTCCCTGAGCTCTTTTTTCCAAACCAATTTTTACAGCTGATTCGGTCCGATGATGCCCATCTGCGATATATAATGCCTCAACTTCTTTAAAATCATTTTTTAGTTTTTCAATCGTGGCAGGATCGTCAATTTGCCAAACCTTATGATTCACATCATGGAAACTGGTAAAATCATAAATCGGTGTGTGATTAGCTTGCCAATCTTTTAATAAGTCTTGAATATCAGCTTTTTGACGATAACTTAAGAAAATCGGGCTAGTATTCGCATCGGTGGCACGGATATGGTTCATGCGATCAATTTCTTTTTCATGACGGGTAAATTCATGTTTTTTTATTTTACCAGAAGTATAATCATCGATAGCTGTAGCAGCAACAATCCCAGTTTGACTACGACCATTCATAGTCAGCTGATACAAATAAAAATAATCTTGCTGGTCTTTTTTCAACCACTCTTTGGTTAAAAAATCAGCTAAATTGTCAGCGGCCTTTTGATAAACTTTTTCATCATAGGGCGACAAATTTTCAGGCAAATCAATTTCAGCTTTATCAATATGAAAATAACTATAAGGATTATCTTTAGCCAATTCTCTAGCTTCATTAGAATTTAAGACGTCATAAGGTAAACACGCTACCTGATCCGCTAACTTTTCAGCTGGACGAATGGCTTTAAAAGGTTCGACTCTGACCATTATAAAACCACTCCTTCTTGCTTGATTGTCCGTACGTGGACGATACCAGGATGTTCTTTTAATTTTTTCTCAATCGCTTCGATTTTCGCTTCGTCCTGTTCATCGACATCCACTAAAGTATAAGCAAAATCATCTTTCCCGCGATTCACCATATTATCAATGTTAACATCTAAATCAGCAATGTCAGAAGCAATTAAGCCTAACATATTAGGTACGTTTTTATTGACTACAGTAATCCGGTAAGGTGATTCAAAAGCCATTTCAACATTAGGAAAATTGACTGAACGTTTGATAATACCTGTTTCTAAGAAGCGTTTCAACGTTCGCGCTGCCATCTTGGCACAGTTGATTTCAGCTTCTTCAGTTGATGCACCTAAATGGGGCAGCACGGTAATTTTTTCATGATGTAATAATTTTTCTTCTGCAAAATCAGTCGTAAATCCAGCAATCCGGTCTTCGTTAACTGCATCTAAAATCGCATCAGTATCAATAATTTCGCCACGAGCAAAGTTATATAAATGTGCCGTTTCTTTCATTTGAGCAATTTCTTGAGCGCCGATCATATGGCGAGTGTTTTCGTTTAAAGGCACGTGGACAGTGATAAAATCACAATTTGCCAACACTTCTTTAATACTTTGTGCCCGTTTCACTCTTCTTGAAATGCTCCAAGCTGTATCAACTGACACATAAGGATCATAACCGGTAACTTCCATTCCTAAGCGATAAGCATCATTAGCCACCATTGCCCCGATTGCTCCTAAACCAATTACGCCTAATTTTTTTCCTTCTAATTCGTGACCAGCAAATTGTTTTTTATTTGCTTCGGCTTGTTCTTCAACATCAGATCCACTTAGTGTTTGAATCCATTCAATCCCTTTTACCATTGGACGAACTGAAAGTAATAGAGACGCAATCACTAATTCTTTGACGGCATTGGCATTGGCACCCGGTGTGTTAAAAACTACGATTCCTTTTTCGGTACATTCTTTAACAGGAATATTATTAGTACCAGCTCCAGCGCGAGCAATCGCCACAACTGAATCGGGAAAATCATAATCGTGTAACTTTTTACTTCTTAAAATAATCCCCTCTGGTTTTTCACAATCGTTGATTCCATAATTTTCTTTTTCAAAACGCTCCAGACCTTCTGAAGCAATCGCATTAAATGTTTGAATATGATACATCTATTTCCCTCCGTTTTCAGCTTCGAATTTTTCCATAAATGTCACAAGTTCATTGACACCTTCTACCGGAAAAGCATTGTATAAGCTTGCCCGCATACCACCGACTGAGCGATGACCTTTTAGATTTTCAAAGCCATAAGCTAAGGCTTCTTGATTGAATTTTTTATCCAATTCATCATTACCAGTCACAAAAGGAATATTGGTTAATGAGCGGCTGTCAGCGCGAACTGGACTCTTAAATAATTCTGATGCTTCAATCGCATCATATAAAAGTTTTGATTTGGCTTGATCTTGGGCAGTGATACCAGCAACGCCACCTTGTTCTTGTAACCATTCAAAAACCAATTTGGCAACATAAATAGCGTACGTCGGAGGTGTATTATATAATGAATCATTTTTAGCTAATAAAGTATAATCTAACATCGGCGCTGAGATATCACTTTCACCTAATAAATCATCACGGATAATGACCACCGTTAATCCTGCAGGCCCAATATTTTTTTGCGCACCAGCATAAATCACGCCAAAATCTTCTACATTGTAATCATTAGCCAATATATTTGATGACATATCAGCTACAACTGGTACTTTGCCAAAATTAGGAATACTTTGGTAAGCTGTACCTTCAATTGTATTATTAGTGGTAATGTGCACATAAGCTGCATTCTGATCTACATTTGCAGGTATTTCTGGAATATAAGTAAAGTTTTGATCTTCCGATGAAGCAATTACTTCAACTGTAACATTGTCTAATGCTTCAGCAGCTTGAATCGCTTTTTTTGACCAAGAACCTGTATTTACATAAAGAGCTTTTTTATTTTGAGCGAAATTCAAAGGGATTTTCGTAAATTGTAAGCTTGCTCCCCCTTGTAAAAATAAAACTTGGTAATTTTCTGGAATTTTCATTAAATCTCGCAACAAATTTTCAGCATCATCGATAATAGCTTGAAACCAGGAGGACCGATGACTCAACTCCATCACCGACATACCACTACCTTTGTAATCCAACATTTCGGATTGGGCAGTTTCCAGTACGGGTTTTGGTAAAACAGCTGGGCCAGCAGAAAAATTATAAATTGTCATAATCTCTTTCACTCCTTCTTTAATGTGATTAGAATTATAACAGAAGTACTTAAATGATAAAAGACTAATTTAAATTTAATTTTTCTTTACAAAAAAAAGCCTGGTCCATCACCAAGCTTAATTTCTTCCTAAATTTTTCTTTCGAAAAGTCCATCCAGCTAATATAACTGAGATTAAACTAATCATCAGACACCAAACAATACTCCAATAAAAATCACTCAAATCAACTTTTCCGGTTAATATGGCCATATTATGGCTAGCTAAACTTAAGGGATTGCCTGATTTGAATGCAGGCCAAAAATTTAAGATCAACATCACACCCAAACTCAGTAATAAAACAAACAAACTATTCCATTTGCTGAACATGGTCGAGCCTAACAACAAAATACTAATCAATAAAATGCCAAATAACCAAATTGCTAGAACACTGGGAAATAAATTTTTAACTAATTCAGTGGAAAAATAATATACCGTATATCCCCACGAAATTAAAAAATTCAAGCTGATAGCAACTGTCCATAAAATAATCAGAAACAGGTACTTTCCGATTAAGACACTCCCTCTTCTTAACCCTTTGGTTACTAACGGAATCAATTTACTACTACCAATTTCTTTAGACATCACATCACCAAAACTTAAAATAAAGACGATTAAACCCATTTGCGTCAGATTTTTAAAAAATTGAGTCCAAGCATCAAGTGCTGTTGGTTCTGGTAAATTAATTTGCATATTGGCGGGCATGGCAGTTTTCATAATATCAGGCATCAATTTTGCCAATAGAGGATTCATGATCCCTAGTATCGCAAACACCAATAAAATAATGATTAGCTTTTTCGTACGATAGGATTCAATACTCTCTTTTTTTAGCCAAATAAATGTTTGTCTAATCATTTTTAATTACCTCCAAAAATACATCTTCTAAGGTAGGTGCCATTAAATCCATCTTTTGTGGTAAAATCCCGCTGTTAGACAAGCTACTTAACAATTGTTCTTTCGTTTTTTCAGAGATTAATGGAATGGTTAATGATTTTTTTTCTTGTTGAAATATTATTTGATTCAACTGAAGTTTTTCTGCAATTGTATTTGCTTCATGTTCAGTAGCAAATACTAACTGATAATTAGTACTCGAAAATTGTTGTTTGAGCTTTTGAATATCACCAGTTAGGACTATTTTGCCTTTATCTAAAATGGCTACTTGCTGACAAATTTTTTCAACATCACTTAATATATGAGTTGAAAAAATAACAGTTGTATCTGGTAAGTTACCTAGAATTTCTAATATTTTTTTTCGTCCTAAAGGATCTAACGCTGAAGTCGGTTCATCACAAATCAAAATTTTAGGCCGATTCAGTAATGCTTGGGCTAGTCCTAAACGTTGCTTCATACCGCGAGAAAAGCCGCTTATTAGATGATTATCTACTAAATCCACCAAGGCTAAGGTCTGAGCGATTCGTCGTTTTAATTCTCTGTTTTTAATACCTGTGATTTTCCCACAAAGTTTTAAATATTCTGGAGCCGTTAAATAATCATAAAACTCGGGAACATCTGGTAAATAACCAATTTCTTGATTGCTTTGGTTTTGCCCAAAATGAACTTTCTTGCCAAAGATCTCAATCTTACCACCGTCATTTTTCATTAAACCTAAAATAATTCTCATGGTTGTCGTTTTACCAGCACCATTTTCCCCGACAAAACCAAAAACAGTTCCTTGAGGTATCGTCAAATCCATATGATCTAAGACTTTCTTGCCGTGAAATTGCTTGCTTAAATCACGGATTACCAAGCTATTCATTTTTCTCCTCTTTTCCAATCATAAAGTATATAATCGGGCCGAAGATCGAAATAAATAGAACAACGATCCCCCATAATAATCGGTTACCATAACGAAAACTTGGTTGCTTAACTACTTTAATCAAGGCAATTAAAGCTAGTAATAACTGCAAGATGAGCAACGGAATTAAAAACGGTAAATACTCATTTAGATTTGTCATTTTTTTCACCTCTTAACAAAATTTCTATGACAGCTTTAAATCGGGGTTGCTCCGCTAAGGATTCAAAACTTGGATTAGCAATAACTCCTTGAATCAAATCTTCTTTTACTAGCATCGTATCCCGTGGTGTCTGATCTCCCAGCAGTAAATCATCAAACCAAACATCCACTTTATTAAAGTATCCATTCCCTTTTAAATGAATAGGAAAATTCGTTTGTTCAAACAGTTCCGCAAATTTTTCTAGCTGATTTAAAGTTTTTTCTGGTTGTTCAGCTACGAACATTTGAGCCAAAGACAATCTCAACATCAATACAATCATGGGATGAAAGGTTTCAATCTTAAAAGTCTCTATTAATCCTTCAGCAAAGCCAATCGTCTGATTGATTCTCTCTTTAGACAAGTTAGGCAAAGACAAATAACTACCAAAAATGTTTAATTGAATAATCAAATATTGGTACAAGGTAATTTGTAAAACACTTTCGGCTTCTGCAAAACGACTTTCCCTTTGTAATGCAGCCGCAATTATCATCTCATCGGCATTAATGGTAGGAGCTTTGTCACCAAATAATTCAAAAACTTTACTGGTTTCCCCTCTTTCTATCCAGATGCTACCTAACAACATTTTTGCCTGATTTTTGATGGTCAACTCATCCGTATTTTTAAAAACATGTAACAAATAGCTCAGACATTCCCCTTCAATTTCTGCTGAATCTTCATCTAATACACTTAAATGATTCATCAACAATGACGCCATCGAAAAGACAAAATCGTAACAAGACCAATAACGTTTTATCATTTGACGAATTCGTTGTAAAGTTTCATTAGGTTTTTTTGACAGCTCTTTTTTTAAACGTCGGTAAATATTTTCGATCTCTTTTTTACTTAACTGAGAATAGCCTAGTAAATTATCAATTGATTGGTTGAAATACGAAGCAATCAACGGTAACAAGGTAATATCAGGATAGCTTTGTCCGTTTTCCCATTTTGAAACACTTGCTTTAGTCACATTCAAAAATTCCGCTAATTGTTGCTGAGTAATTTGTTGCTCTTTTCGCAGCTCAAATATTTGTCGTCCGATTTGATTATCCATCTGAATCACTCCTCGCTATAAGTATACGAAGAGTTTTTCAGTAAAACAATCGAGTAATTGTTAACTATTGCTTTAATTTGTCAACCAACACGATACTTTTAAACAAAAAAAATCCAGTGAAATAATCTCACTGGAAGATAAGTCTTATTAAATTGAATCTTTAGCCGCTTGTAGAATCTCCATAACGATTTCTGAATGGGCTAATTGTTTATTGACTTCTGTCATGTCATGTTCACGAATCATTTTTTCAAAAGCCACAAATTCGTTAAACATCCGATGCTGATGTGTATTAAAATTTTGAATTTCACCAGCAATTTCAACTTCAGGTACGGTATTAGTTGCACCTTCCACTCGTACATAACCCTTCGTACCTTGAACCATCGAAGAAATTTTCCCACTAGAATCTTTGGCGCCAATACAAACTGCTTTGGTTTCACCATAATCCAGCAGCAAAATACCAGAAGTATCGATGTCTCGCTCGACATTGGCTAAATATTCCACCTTTTCTGGACGACCTAAAATACCAGCTACAAAATGAATGTTGTAAATATTTAAGTCCATCAAAGCACCGCCACCCATATTGGGATCGAAGGCTGGTAAAATTTCACCTTGTTTAAACCGATCATAACGAGAAGAATACTGAGAATAGTTAGATTCGATGATTTTCAGATCACCTAAATCTTTGATACTGTCTTTAATAGCTTGATAATTTTCCAAATATTGATTGGTAATTGCTTCAACTAACACCAAGTCTTTTTCTGCAGCAAGATCTTTCAACTCTAAAAACTCCGCCAAAGTCAAAGTAAATGGTTTTTCACAAATGACATTTTTCCCAGCAATCAGAGCCTCTTTTGCTGTTTGAAAGTGCATATTATTAGGTAAAGCAACGTAAACTGTATCAATCTCAGGATCCTTCAAACTCTCGCCATAATCCGTATAAATTTTTTGAATATTGTTGTCAGCTTTCATTTTTTCCAACTTTTCAAGGCTGGCTGCTCGTCCAACTAAAGCTACTAATTCTGTATTTGGTAATTCTTGCGCCATTTCCAAAAAGGTATGCACAATCATCCCTGATCCAACAATTGCTAATTTCATGCTATTCAACCTCCTGTTTGTTTTTAGCTAACATCTTTTCAATTCCAGTTTCCAAAATTTCAAGTTGGCTAATCGTTTCATGGTCTTTCACAATTTTATCAGCGCCATTAACAATAGACTGATAAACGCCTTCATAAATACGGCTGTAATCCCCCACCTCAGAGACAACTTTTTCTTCGTGGTATTGCCCTTGTTCATCCATATAAGTAAGGGTACCATAATGTTCAGGAAAATCTAAGCCGAAATCAGCATTAGTCGGCATATAAAAATGTTTCAAATCTTCTTCCTGACGATCTTTTGTGACTTTTTCAAAGACACCTTTTTTGCCATATACAACAAAACTTGGGCGCTCCTTCAATCTAAAATAACTGGATTTCACAGAAACCTTCATCTTGCCATAAAATAAATCTAAGTCAAAATAATCATTCATCCGATTTGGCCCCAATAATTGACGAACATCATACGTAATATCATCCGGCTCACCGAAAAATGACAATACCTGATCAATTGTATGACAGCCATGACCATATAGATAACTATTAATCTGACTGAATGCCAGTGTATTTTCTGGTACTTCAGGACGGAAATAATCATAATGCATTTCAACTTCTACTAAATCACCTAAAACATCACTTTTAATGACCTTTTGGACTGTTAAAAAATCAGAATCGAAACGTCGATTTTGGTAACATTGTAAAAATAGATTCTTTTCTTCTGCTATTGCAAATAATTCTTTGGCTTGTTCAGAGGTTTCAGCAAAAGGTTTTTCTACCAATGCGTTTTTACCTGCTAATAAGACTTTCTTCGCCCAAGGATAATGTTGCTCACTAGGCGTCGCTACCACCACTAGATTAATTTCCGGATCATTAAAAATATCTTCTATCTCATTGGTATAATGAACACCTTCGATTTTTTCCCAAGAACTGTTATTATTACGCGAATAAATAGTCTTAACTTCCACGTGAGGATTTTTCAAGGCAAATGGTAGGTGATAACGATTGGTACTTTTCCCGTTTCCAATATAAGCGATTTTTAGCATGTGATGCCCTCCTTTATTTTCTTTGATTATAACTAGAAAAGGGACCCATCGAACTTTTTTTTAATATTTGGGTCAAAATGTGCAGGATTTTCTTGTGAATATTTTTAACTCTGAACATCTTGTTCAATAAAATAGTATACTTGTTTAAAAAGAGGAAAAATATGCTGATTCGCGAAATGAGAACAGAAGAATATTATTTATTGGAAGAATTTTTATACGAAGCTATCTTCCAGCGTAACCAAGAAGATTTGCTACCCAAAAATATAATCTATCAACCTGAATTATTTATCTACATTAAAGATTTTGGCAGCTTAAAAGATGACTATTGCTTATGCGCAGAACACAATGGGAAAATTGTTGCCGCAGTATGGGTAAGAATCATTTCTGGGTTTGGTCAAATTAATAAAAATACCCCTAAATTTGCTATATCTGTACTCAAAGACTATCGAGGACTTGGGCTTGGCCGTAAATTGATGGCAGAGATGTTGCAATTACTGAAAGAAAAAGACTATAAAAATACTTCACTAGCAGTTCAAAAAGATAATTATGCTCTAAAAATGTACCAAAGCCTTGGCTTTCAAATTATTGACGAAAATGATAAAGAATATTTAATGATCTTTCATTTAAACAAATAAGGAAGCCAAACAATTTAGCTAGTTGGCTTCCTTATTTAATCCCTATTTCAAAACCATTGCCCCGCAATACACTAATAATAAAGCCATGATAATATTGGTTTGTTTATGGTATCTAATAAACAAATTTTGAAAGGCTGAACCAAAAATTGCCCAAGTACAAGTCCCCAAAAAACCTACGCCAGTAATAAAATTCCTACAATAATATCAAATACTGAATATACATTTGGAAGGACAAAAGATGTCATAGCTGTGATACCA
Source organism: Enterococcus sp. AZ103 (assembly GCF_051714685.1). Lineage (NCBI taxonomy): Bacteria > Bacillati > Bacillota > Bacilli > Lactobacillales > Enterococcaceae > Enterococcus > Enterococcus sp. AZ103. Next base: position 173,520 of record NZ_JBIOSI010000002.1, read on the forward strand.
TAAATAATTACTTTCACATTGACCAACTGCATAACCATTCCAGTAAACAAACTACTAGGATTCAAAAATTGACGATTCTTCTTTTCTACTTTAGGTTTATCACGATAAACCGTAAATGCCAAAAACAACATGTATAAAGCCCCTAATATTTTCATATAAGGTTCAATGATTGGAATGGAGTTATACATCACCGAAGTAAGCACCGCACATAATGTCATATCGATTAAAAATCCAAAGAAAACACCTAGACAAAAAATCAGACCTCTTTTTAAGCTATATTTAGCAGCATTCGCTAAAGCCATGAAATTATTCGGCCCGGGAGTAAAAGCAGTTAAGAAAATATACGAAAAAAATGCAATTGAAAACATGAATCTTCTCCTCCTTATTCAAATATGATATAATGAACAAAATGTTCTATATAACGATTTATTTCTTTTATAGAACATTTCGTTCTTTATAATGTCAACAAGGAGGAGAAATTTTGTCTGAAATAAATCAAACATTTGCTCAGAATCTAAAACTTTTTCGCAAAAAAAGAAATTTAAGCCTAGATAATGTTAGTGCTCTGACGGGCGTTAGTAAAAGTGTCTTAGCCCAAATTGAAAAAGGAACTGCCAATCCTACGATAAATACTGTCTGGAAAATTGCCAATGGATTGAAAGTTTCTTTTACCGAATTAATGGCCGCACCCGAGGAAGAATATAAAATTGTGCGACAAAATGACATCCAGCCATTATTGGAAAATGATGGAAAATACCGTAACTTTCCCATCTTTCTTTTTGCCGATAGCCGAAACTTTGAAGTTTATACTATTGAACTTGAGCCTGGTGCTTTTTTAGCAGCTGATCCCCATCCCTTCGGCACAGAAGAATTCATTACTGTTTTTTCTGGCAGTCTTCAAATTGCCTTTAATACCCACGAATTAACTATTTCGGAAAAGGAAAGTCTCCAGTTTAAAGCGGATCAAAAGCATTCTTATAAGAACCCCTCCCAAGAACTAACCGTAATAAATATGATTATTTGGTACGATAAAAAAGTTTAAAAAAAAGATGGCCTTCATGCGCCATCTTTTTTCTGTATTTAATTGTACCAGCTATCCATCGTCTCTTCTTTATCTTTTAAATCTACTAAATGGGTTGTGTAATTTCTAGCATAACAGATACTATATAGCGTATTTAAGATGTATTCAAAAGCAATCTGAGAAGTAAAAGTGGCAACTTTAACATTTTTTTCTTCTCCGCTAGGAACTTCTATCATTTGTTGGGCTATTTTGGCTAAAGATGAATCTTTACGACTAGTCAATAATAAATGCTGAATATTTCGTTGCACCAATAATCGCAAAAATTTCTCATAGTTAACTGATTCTCCACTGTAACTAATGAAAATCGCATAATCATCTTTAGTTAAATTCAATGCCGCCCAATCATTTTCCCCATATTCATCGGCAATAATCAAGTAGCGATTAATTTTATTAAACTTATTTTGAAAACTACGTGCCCGAATTTGAGAATCTCCGGTGGCAAATAAAAATATCCGTTTAGCTGACAACATTTTCTTAGCCACTTCTTCTAAACTATCAGACTGTAAGCTCGCCGCACTTCTTTGTAATGAGTGAACACTTAAATCCAACATTTTTTGAGCAATCTTTTCAGCATTGTCATAAGGATTAAAAGGAAAATTTGGATCAACACTTTGACCTAGGTAGCGGTTGGCCGAAACTTCTTCGATTAGAGCCGTCTGAAAGGCACGAAAGCCACTATAACCAATTTTTTGTGTCAATCGAATAACTGCCGAATGGGAAGCATAAGCTTTTTGTGCCAATTCTTGCACATTTAATCTTGAGGTCTCACTTAAATGAACCAAAATATAATCGGCTATCCGTTTTTCAGTTTCAGTAAAATTTTCTTTTTGATATAAAATTTCGCTTATGGTCATTTTTTCACCCCGTTTAATGATAACTGATGAACCAAAAAAAGAAAACAGCAGTCTTATTGACTACTGTTTTCTAGGAAAATGACTAGGCTTTATTTGTTTTGTTAGCGTAAATTTGATACAAGATAATTGCTAAGGCTGAGAATCCTGCAGGACCAGCGATCATCCATAATGTATCACGCACACCAGCACCTTCGATGATTGGTTGGAAGATTGTAAAGATATTCGCACCCAATACTAAAACAAAGATTACTACGGCTATTAAAACAGTCATACTTTGATTTTTATAAACTTCGAATGGACGATCCAAACCATCTTTTTTCTTGAATTTAGGGAATGCATAAATCAAGAATAGATATGGTAAGGTCATTGAAACGTTAGCCATTAAAGTCAAAATGTTATAGAAAGCTGATGGATCTGGCGTCGCAAATGATGCGATTAAGATAATGCCAACAACTAACGCACATTGTGTCCACATTGCAACAGATGGCATACCATTGTCATTTAATACAGTAAATTTCTTAGGCCACATTTCTTTTGGTGTACCCATGATTAAAGTTTTTAATGGTGAATACGTCAAAGTAAAGAAGGCTCCACTGTATGATAAGAACATCCCTAAACCAGCATAACGAGCAAACCAGTTACCAATACTCATAGCAGCACTATGGTTCATGCCAATTGCATCACCAAATGTGTAACCTAAGTTGTTCATCATGACATAAGTGATATTTCCTAAGTTTGTTGTATCACCTGATAAGGCATCATTCCAGTTTGCACTTACACCCCATAAGAAGATTGCAAGAGCGTAACCAATTGAAATAACTAAGGCAGAAAATACAACCGCTTTAGGGAAAGTTTTCTCAGGGTTACGCGTTTTATCAACCATACCCCCAACTGCTTCAATTCCACCAAAGGCAAAAATTGCGAACACCGCGAAACTTAACATCCCTGTACCACCTTGGTAACTAGGAATATGTGAATGCATGATGTTTGTGAAAGGTTGTGCCAATTGCCCTTTATTAGCAACTAAAATAATACCTGAAATTACGATTAACACAACATTCAAACTTGTTACCGCTAAACCACCTAAACTAGTTACCTTAACGATACCTTTAACCCCTTTAATAGAGACTAAAGTTACAATAACCATCCATAAACAAGCTAATAAGCCAACTACTTGAGTTGAGTTTAAGCCAAAGATAGCTAATTTTTGTGTTTGGTCACTACCGGCAAATGTTGTTGTAAATGGAATCCATACTTTTGATGAAGTTGATACCATCCATACAACATAAGAAGCAAACCACATAAATGTTCCGATAAATGCGAAACGTGGTCCAACACTCACTTCTAACCATTTGTACATCCCAGTGTTCTCGCCTTTAATTGATGAACCAAATTCAGCCATCATTAAAGCGAATGGAATAAAGAACAGAATTGCTGCAGCTACGTAAAACACGATTGAGCCATAACCCATCAAGTAGTAAGCTACTGGTCCGTTAGCAAACCCGAATACTGATGTGAAAATCATCATGACTAAGGCGCCCAGCTTCATGCCTTTTTCTTTATCCAATGAAATCACTCCTTAATTTTATTTGGGAAAAAATTATTCGTTATTAATCAAATAAATATAAAAATGACTATGTAAAATTCCCCCAACGTTAAATTTACACCTAAAAAAGACAAAATGCAATACTTTTTGAAAACCAAAAAAGTAGAATTTATAGGCGTTTTTGTTTTCAAATCAAGGAATATTAAAGTCAAAAATACTAAATCGAGACATTTATAATAACAAAAACAAATGAATTAAAATCATTTCGTTTTGACACCATAAATTAATTAAAATTTAATATAGTTGTATCTAGTTTTTCTATCGCTGTTATTTCCTGAGTTCTTTTGTCAGAATTTTCTATTTTTTGCAGAAAATTGATGGCGATTTCATCAAAACATCTCAAGTAAATCTTAAAAAAGTACAATATTTTTTCACATAAGTAAATAAAAATAATTGATCTTGCAAGGAACAATTCTGTATTCATGTTTTTATTGGACAAAAAAATTTATCAATCCACCATCGTCATTTAATAAATTCGCCATATTATTTTCACGAAAATAAGTGCTAATTAAACTTTATAGTTGACTTAAAGTGGACTTTAAGGTGTACATTTATTTCATTAATAAGGAGGGGTTCGATGATTCAATTACATTTAACGACACCTATGAGTAAAGAATACTTTGAAGGCATTCATTTACGGAAGAATGTTTTAGAGGATAAAATAGACTATTTTAAAGAACAAAAATACTTGACGGTTATCGCCACTTATCATGATCAAGTAATTGGCAGCGCATCAATTCAAAGAGGCTTATTTTCCACTAGCAAGATTATAAACATTGCTGTTTTGCCTGGAAAATGCGAAACGGTAATTGAAGAAAAACTACGTAATTATGCCAAAGAAGTGATTGAAAATCAACGGAAAAATAAAGCTAGCCTCAAGCAAAAGGCTAGCTAATATAATTAATTTGACAATCGTTGCCAAAAGTTTTTTTGATTCCGCCAAATCCAAAAAGCAGAGATCGCTGCCACCACTAAAAATAAAAGCAGGTTGACTATCATCAAGCCATTGGTAAAAATCACAATCATGGTATAAAGAGCAACGACAATAATCGCAGCGAACATCGTTCCAAATAACCGGAACATCAAGCGAAAACTACCACCACCACGACTAAATAATTGGCTGATATTGTTCCAATTTAAATTTAAATGTCGATAATCACCGGCAAAGGCACTTAATGAGAATAAATAACTCCCTAAAAGACCGCCAACCAGTGTTGATACAATTAATACAAAAGTTAATTTAAAAACAACACCACTTAAAATCGTCACTAATCCTACCATTAAACACTGTAAAAACAATCCTAAGCGAAATTTTTCTTTTAAATATCCTTTTAATGAAATTGGTAATGAAGCGATAAATAAAAAATTCTCTCGATCCAATGAAATCATATTGGCTACAAAAGAACTTTGAGTGGTCATCATGGCTGCTAAAAATAAACCGACTAGAAAAAATACACCAAAGAAGTAATTAGGTAATTGGTCAAAAGCGATACCGCCATTCAAGGAAAAAGAAATAATAAAGACCACTGGCATAATCAAAGTCGCACTCATTACTTGCATTACCAAATTTGGATTTTTAAGTAATTGTAGATTATAGCTACGAATAATTTGAACTAGATTCCCTTGTTTTTTATGTTTACGGCTACTTCTAGGTGTGTCATTTGCAGATTGGCTCATCTGTTGATACAAACTTGGGACAACCATTTTCTTAAGTAAGATAAACAAAAGCAATAAAACAACTATGGTTCCGGCAATTGATAATAAACCATTCATAGAAAACGGTGTTGCTGCTACATAATAAAAGGGCATAAATATTGCCAATGCTGGACGATCGGCTGCAGTCATTGAGCTGCTAGAATTCGTGGCATTAATCATGATGATCCCTGCCACTGAAATAATCATCGAAAAACCTAACATTAAACTGGTCAAAGTTTTTTTATGCTGTTGGAAAAATTTTGTTCTAGCAAATGCAAAGATTAAACTAGTACAAATGCCAAAAAGTAAGCAAAAGAAAATTACAAAGAGAAGAATTGACCAAACAACTGCTAAAACAATCGGTAACGAATTTAGACTACCTAAGAAAAATAAAATCAGTAACGGTAAAATAAAAGGCACGATCGTTAAACCAACGGCTAAAAATTTAGCAATGAAAATGGCTCCTTGGGAAATCGGCAGAGGTAAATAGTCCATTAAATCTCGGCTGTCAAAGAAGACATTAAAAATTGCCGATAAACCTTGTGTAAACCCGATTAATGCAAATAAAGCCATGTAGTAAGTGAAATTTCCCGGCATTTTGGCAAAATCGATAAAAATCATCATCAGACCATAAACAACTAAGAAAATCCCACCAGACATGATGTATCCCCACATCAGGCTTTTAATAACTTGTGCACCTTTTTTTCCCTTGTCTCGAGCTTGTTTGGTGGCTTTAGGATTGGTGTACAGAATATTGATGCCGACTAATTTTTGGATTAAACGTCTATTCATCCGTCGCCTCCCGTCCAGCCATTCCTAAATAAATTGTTTCCAAGCTTTCATTAGGATGCTGATCTAATAAATTTTTTACGGTTCCGTTATAAATCAGCTCACCTTTTTTTAAAATCGCCAATTCATCACACAATTGTTGCGCCGTATCTAAATTATGAGTAGAAAAAATGACGGTATTGCCCTTTTCCGCATGTTTCTTGATCATCCCTTTTAAATCAAAAGCCGCTTGAGGATCTAAACCTTGCATTGGTTCATCTAAAATCCAAATCGCTGGATCCGCTAAAAGAGCACCAATAATGACTGTTTTTTGGCGCATTCCGTGAGAGAAGCTCTCGATGGTTTCATTTTGATGACCCGTCATATCAAACAAAGCCATTAATTCTGTCAAAGATGAAGTATCGGTAATTTCATAAGCAGCCGCTATTAAATCCCAATATTCATTAGCAGTTAATTGTAAAAATAAATCTGGTGAATCTGGTACATAAGCAATTTTTCGTTTGATATCTAAACGGTTTTCTGGTAAAAGCTTGCCATCAAAATATATTTCTCCGCTTGTTGGCTCAATAATTGAAACCAAACTTTTAATTGTTGTACTTTTCCCTGCACCATTATGACCGAGAAAACCGTAAATTTTCCCCGCTGGTATTTCTAAGTTTAAATGGTCTAATGCAGTTTTATTTTCATATTTCTTGGTGACATTTTTTAGTTCAATCATTTTATAACCTCCTAAGTTAGCTTTTATTTTAGCCTAAAACAAGTAAAAAAACTGCTATATTTGGTATTTTTTTGTTTGATGATCAAAATTTATTCTCTTAAGTTGTTGATTTTGAATTTTCAAGAGACTATTTTTTTCGACTAGACTTTTTTTCTAAATTCACAAAAACCTCCTCTTTTGTGAGGAGGCTGGGTTTATGATTCTAAAGAGACGGTTGATTTTTTCCCGAATATTTTTAATCCACCTTTTTCTTTCATACTAATAAGATGAATGACTAAAAAGACAGCAGTGAAAGCACATAAAATGAGAGATTGTTGAAGAAATTGTTCTTTAAATGCTTGATTAAAGACGACTGTTTTTCCTAACAAGAGATTATTCTGAGCAAACCAATAAGTCGGGGTAAAAGCAGCAATTTTTGAGACAAAATCAGGTAGAATTTCGCTTGGAACAAAAATCCCTCCAATAAAGCAACTTCCCATAATAAATACATTGTTAATTCCGGCAATCGATTCACTATTTTTCATGATGCTAGTGACTAAAATAGAAAAGCTCACCATGACTGATAGGAAAATTAAACTGTTTAAAATAAAGTATCCGGTAATTACATCCCATCCACTTTCCGTCACAATCACCATATACACCATGAAAATCAGAAAACAAATCATTGAATATACCAAGCTAGCAGTTGAAATTCGACGACTTAGTTTTCTACGAGATATTGGTGAGCAGCTATTTCGATCACGAATTTCTTTACGATTAAAGGCTAAATTAATCACTGCATAGCCACTAAATATAGTACTAAATAAACCGTAAGCCAATAAATTGAAAATATTTCCCACTAAGCCTTGGCGTTTTTTCTGCTGATAAGTCTGATCAAATTTCACTGTTCCTTTTTGAACCAAAGTGTCATTAGTTAAAGCTAGAATGTCGGCCTGATCACTTCCAGCCATTTGTGAGCGGTAAGTTTCAAATGTATTTAGAAAACTGTTGATATTCGAATCCACCAAAGTTTTAGAAAAGGTACCAGGTTTTGTTTGGCTTTCGACGGTTACTTTTTTTCCTGCCCATAAATCTGACCCGAAATTTTTAGGAATCGTCAAAATATAGTCGACTCTCTCAAAATACAAAGCATCATCCAAACCTTTTTGGCTAGTGTCCTTCAATTGAATTTGCTGATTACGCTGGGTCAGTTGTGTGACTAAACTTTGACTAATTTCAGAGTTATCTTGATTTAAAATCACAATCTTAGCTCCAGTTAAATCAGATTGCTCTTCTTTTAATTGTCCGGCATAGAAGAAAGTAATGACCACTGTGATTAGCAATCCTAATAAAAGCACCCCTTTGTTTTTTTTAATAATTTGAATAATCGCATTATAGATGGTCATATTGCACCCTTCTTTCAAAGAAATAATTTAAAAGCATAAAGACAATGGTAAAACCAGCTAACCAAGCCAGATTAATATAAAAACTATTAAGTGATTGATAGTAAAATAATTGATATAAACTATCACTAATCAAGTTGACGAGATTTAATTTGCCTAATAACGGTAAATTAACATCAATCCAATATTTTAATGATTGAGAACCCATCATGCCTGCAAAGAAACTCATTGCCATACTGAGCCCTACACCAATTGATATTTTTTGCTGTAACCCTAATTTCGGCAGCGCATTTCCTATTAAAGTCCCTAAGGAAAGTGTCGCTAAAGATGCGACGCCGTAAATCAGTAAAATCCAGCCCCAACGATTGCCAAAATCAACTTGGTAGACAAAGTGGAAAATCGCTAAGATAATCATGCTTTGACTGTAAAATAAAACGAAGCTGGCTAATAAATTCGCTATCGCAACCGTTAGTTTATTCTTCGGCAGTAACGATAGCCGCATGCCATTTGCTGATTGATTGGCTTGCTGGTCGTTGGCATTTTTCAACCCCCACATGAAACTATACATAATCGCCATCGCTACCAAGGTGAAAAAGTAAAACGATTTCACGCTATAACTACTGGCTTGATGGCCTTCAGCGACATATTTTGTTGAAGCAAATAAATCTTCTGAAATAGCTTGTGGATTGACGGAACCACTAGCAATTAAATTTTCAATCTCAGTCGTTTGTTGAAGATATTGATTTAAAAATTCTTCCATGATGGTTTGTGGAATGCCGCTTTGGCTGACTGCTAAAGAAATATCCGTTGGTGTTATTTCATAATAACCAGCAATTTTTTCATCAGAAAGCTGTGCGACTGCTTGTTTTTTGCTCATCTGTTTCCCTTGATAAACTGGCTTCCCATCATTTTCCAAGCTATATAAAACTGTTTCGAAATTTTCAGTTTTTTCTGCATCAGATGAAACAATTCCGATCTTCGTCGTTTCCAATTGCCCTTGATCATCTAGACCACTAAAAGCAAAATTAAATAGCAAACCTAAAACCACTGGAAAAGCAAAGGTCCAAAAAAGCAATACTCGATTTTTCAATAAAACTTTAATCCGATAAATAATTAAACGTAAAAACATCTTTTTTTCCTCCCTAATCCCGCAATTCTTTGCCAGTTATTTCTAAGAAAACATCGTTTAATGTCGCTTCTTCAGTTATTAAATTAGCATAAGGAATATTCTGAGCTTCAAAATAACTTAATAAAGGTAACATACTAATTCTCAACTCTTCGGTATAAACAACCAAATGTAATTCATCATAACTAATCTCCAATATACCAGGTAATTGGCTCAGCTCAGTCAGTTGATGTTGTTGAATTTCAGGAACCTCTACCACAACTTTTTCACTTGAACGAACCATATTTTTTAACTCTTCTTTACTACCTTCAGCAATTACTTGGCCTTGATCGATAATCACAATTCGGTTACACAAAATTTCGACTTCTTCCATATAATGAGTGGTATAAACAATCGTTGCTCCTTGGCGATTCAATTCTTTGATACTTTCTAAAATTTTATTCCGACTTTGTGGATCTACAGCCACAGTCGGCTCATCTAAGAAAATTAATTCTGGTTTATGAACAATTCCGCAAGCGATGTTCAATCTGCGTTTTAGACCGCCACTTAATTGTTTCGGCAGGAATTTACAAAAATCTTCTAAACCGACTAACTCAATCACTTCATCTACATGCTGATGACGAATCATTTTATCATTAATGTATAAGCCACAATAATAATCAATATTGTCACGAACATTTAATTCATCAAAGACAGCAATCTCTTGCGGCACGACACCAATTTTTTGTTTAATACCATATTTTTCTGGTCCCATTTTTTCCCCAAATATTTTAATTTCACCACGGTCATAAGACAATAACGATAAAATGCAATTGATCGTGGTCGATTTACCACTGCCGTTAGGACCTAATAATCCTAAAATATCCCCTTTTTCAACGTTCATATTTAAATGATTAATGGCTAAAAAATCGCCATACCGCTTAACTAAATTATCTATCTCAATCATTTTCATCTTGAAAACTCCTTTTCTTTTTCTTAATACCATGACTATAATGGAAATAAAGCAGTGAAAAAAGTGAAAATCTGCTAAAGACGACATGACAATTGTCACATTCAAGGAGTTTTTATGACAAAATACACTTATTGGTTGGAATATCTTTGGCTTTTTATCATTGGTTCAATTCTACTATTTGCTGATCAATTTCAACCTGAGAATATCTGGTATTTATTAATAGCTATTTTATTGGTGGCACCAGCTCGCTTAATGACCAATAAGATCAGCAATTGGTACTCTTTTGTATTTATTTTTATTGCAGTTATTTTGAGTTGGAAGTTTAGTTTTTTTCTACCAGCAACTTTAAGAATTGTTTGGCGCGAAAGGAAAAAATACGATTGGCTGATGCCATTATGTTCAGGCATATTGATCTTGGTTGTCCCGATGCCTTGGGAGACGCGCGGATTATTATTTTGCTTAATTGTTCTGACATTATACTTATCTTTGCGTGAAAGAAATTTTTTGCAATTAAGCCGAGAATTACTGCAATTAAAAGATGATAGCTGGGAAAAGCAAGAATTATTAAGACAGAAAAACGAGGAATTGATTGACAGTCGAGAAACTTTTCTTGATTTAGAAATAGCAGAAGAACGAAATCGGATTGCTAGAGATATTCATGATAATGTTGGTCATTTACTTTCAAGTGCCATTATTCAACTAGGAGCTATTAAAGCAATTAATAACAATCAAGTCATCTCAGAATTGTTAGATAAGTTGGAAGAAACAATTCATACTGGAATGAACAGCGTCAGAAAAAGCGTTCACGATTTGCACGCTGATTCACTCAATTTGGAAAAATCCGTAGATTTACTGCTTGCGGACTTTCACTTTTGCACGGTAGACATTATCGGAAAGGTGCCTAGCTCCTTAGAACAGACCGAAGAAAAAGTTATTTTAACTGTCATTAAAGAGGCCTTGTCTAATGTCATGAAACACAGTCAAGCAACACAAGTTCAGCTAGTCTTTGATGAGTTGCCAGCATTTTATCGTTTGAAAATCCTTGATAATGGAAAAATCGGTCGACCCAATTTAGCTTTAAATGATGGAATTGGCTTAACTAGCATGCGACAACGAATTGAACGAATCAATGGTCAGCTGCACATTAAAGCCTCCGATAAAGGCTTTCAAATTAATATTATTTTACCTAAACATTCTGATTCCCGCACTCTTAAAAAAACTTAGTAAGAAAAAGGAGCCTTATTTATGATACGTGTAGTGGTAGTTGACGATGATCGCTTAGTAACCGAATCACTAAAAACTATTTTAGAAGCCAGCGGTGAAATAAAAGTAGTTGCAACTGGCCAATCCGCCTCAGAAGCAGTGACCTTATACTTAAAAGAAAAACCAGATGTTCTGCTTAGCGATATTCGGATGGGCGATAGCACTGGTATTACTGCTGCCAAAGAAATATTGCAACAAGACACAGCCGCAATTATCTTATTATTAACCACTTTTTCAGATGATGAATACATCCGCGAAGCTTTATCATTAGGTGTGAAAGGTTATTTAATTAAACAAAATTTAGCTGCCATCGTACCTGCAATTAAAGCTGTTTACAATGGTCAATCCGTTTTTGGTTCAGAAATTGCAGGAAAATTATCTGAAGTCCTACAGCAACAACCTCAAAAAAAAGCAGCGACCTTTCAACTATCTGAACGGGAAGAAGCAATCTTATTAGAAGTTGCGCGCGGCAAAAATAACAAGGAAATTGCTAAAGCACTCTTTTTAAGTGAAGGCACCGTTAGAAATTATATTAGTCAGCTATTGGACAAACTTGCTGTTCGTGATCGTACTCAGCTAGCAATTTTTTATTACCAAGAATATCAATAGAAAAGAGGGATCTTTTGACGAAACCATTAGCAGAAATGTCTTTAACAGAATTATGGCAATTATTTCCGATTCAGTTACAAGAGCACCAGCCTCAATGGAACGATTGGTATCAAATTGAAAAAAATTTATTAAAAAATTCCCTAAAAAATATCTCCGGCCTTCAAATCAATCACATCGGCAGTACCGCGATAGATACGATTTGGGCCAAACCAATTATTGATATATTAGTTGAAATTCCTGCTAAAACTAATATCATCTGCGTAAAAGAGACCCTTCTCTCAGCGAACTATCTTCTAATGTCTGAGTCTGATAGTAGATTGTCTTTTAATAAAGGCTATACCGAGAATGGTTTTGCTGAAAAGGTTTTTCACCTTCATTTGCGTTATTTAGGAGATCGTGATGAACTTTACTTTAAAGATTATCTAAACACTCATCCAACTGTTGCGAAACAATATGAAAAGTTGAAACTAACCCTTTGGCAAAAATTTGAACATGACCGTGATGGTTATACAAATGCCAAAACAGATTTTATTCAAAAGTATACTCAACTGGCCAAAAACAACCCACAACAATGAGAACGATGTTGTGGGTTGTTACTATTAATAATATTCTGCTTCTGGTAATTTTGGTTGGTTATTTTTAAGCCAGCCAGACAATTGGTCAGCTAGCTTTTCAATCATTTGAAAACTGGCGATAATTTGCTCTTTTGTAATTTGATTGACATGCACACCGCTAGTGACCACAATATTTCCAATTGGTTGTTCGGTCAGATTTTCGATCAGCTTTTCTGCCAACAAATCGTCTTTATGAAATCGCCCATCATGACTGGGAAACCGTAAAACGTCTTGCCCTTCTGCATTAAAAATCGAAATCGTTCCCAAATGTGGTGTATCTCCGCCAGTGATTACCAATAACAAATCATTGCCTATAAATTCTGCAGTCAGCTTGATTTGATAACCAGCCTGTGTGACTGAAAATTTTTTTCTCATCCTTGCCACCTTCTACCGGTATTTTCAATCCCTAATGCATCAAGTAGCTTCATGGTTTGATGATTAATGATGTCAGCGATTGTTTCTGGATGATTATAAAAAGCTGGAATTGGTGGAATGATTTGCACCCCTAGCCGCGCCAATTTAGTCAGATTTTCTAAATGAATCGCATTTAATGGCGTTTCTCGCGGCACTAAAATAAGTTTTCTTTGTTCTTTTAAAGTTACATCGGCGGCACGAGCGATTAAGCTATCACCAAAACCAATTGAAATTCCAGCAACAGTTTTCATACTAGCTGGTACGATGATCATCCCATCAGTTAAAAAAGAACCACTAGCAACTGCAGCCCCTAAATTATTGTTGTCATAGACAACATCAGCTAAGGCACGTAAATCTGACATTTTCAAATCAGTTTCTAACTTTAAGTTTTCTTTTGCCCAATTACTGATGATCACATGAGTTTCAATTTCAGGGTTAACTTGCAGTTTTCTTAACAAATCTACCGCATAAACTGTGCCTGACGCACCAGTAATTCCCACGACAATTTTTTTCATCCTACTCACCTATTTCAAATATTTTTCCCAATCTGGTACTTCTTTAAATTGTGCCCGTTCAAATTGATCTTTCAAATCAAAAGGTACCGTACCATCTAAAATTGTTTTACAGCTCATTCCTCTTACCCGAATCGATTTTGGATCATACTCTGGTCGTTCAGATGGGTCTAATGGATGATTTCTCATACCGGGTAAAACGATAATGTCTTGGTCTCCTTGGAACCGAGTATTTAGAGTCCACATTACATCATTCATATCAAAAATATCCACATCATCATCAACTAAAATTACTGTTTTCAGTTCTTTAAAGGCAGATAACGCTAAAATTGCTGCTTGTCTCTGAATTCCTTCATCCGCATCAGTTTCTTTATGAATTTGTAGAATTGTCATAAATTTACCGCCACCAGCTGGTGGATTATAAACATTGACCACTTTTCCCGGAATTGCTTTGTCCACCAAGTCTAAAATGCTAGCTTCAGTTGGAATCCCAGCCATCGATACATGTTCTTCACTGGGACCAATTGTTGTTTGCATGATTGGACGGTCTTTTCGATGTGTAATCGCTTTGACTTTTAACACATTTACGGCAGGATTCGCATCACCATTATAACCAGGAAATTCCGGCATCGCTTTACCTGTATTGGTATTGATATCTTCACGAATCGTTTCGTGGGGTAAAATTTCTGCCTCAATCACAAATTCCGCTCGTGCCAAACCGACTTCATCCACTGCGACACCATCAACTAATTGAACTGGTTGGTTTCGTAAAGCTCCGGCAATCCATAATTCATTGTAGCCAAGTGGGGTAGTTGGTGGCTCAAAAGTTGTCCCAATCGAAATAGCAGGATCCAAACCAATATTAATCGTTACAGGCATTGGTTTATTTAATGCTTCATATTGTTTTTGGAAATGACCAATATGCCGACCTCCTGGCATAATGTACATACCGATTGTATCTTTATCTTCTAATACCATCCGGTGAATCGTCACATCACTCATAGTTTTATCGGGATCAGATCCGTAAACAACCCCCATTGTGATATAAGGCCCAGCATCATATTCCGTATTAGTTGGTGCCGCTAAAATTTTGCGAATATCAAAATCCTCATCCGTTGCTAAGTGGATTACTTCTTGCGCGGGTGCTTTTTTCTGAGAAACTTTTACTGGTTTGACTGGGTTTTGGACAGAATCCTTTAAAAGTCGACCTAATGTTTGATAATCATGATGAAAAATTTTTCCAACCCGTCTGCGACTAGCTAAAATACCTGTTAAAACTCGAGTATCAGGAAATCCCTTAACATTATTAAACATCATGGCAGGACCTTCTTGAGTTGGTCGCATAATCGTTCCACCTGCGCCAATATAGCGATAAACACCAGCTAATTCAGCATGAGGATCAACTAGTTCATCGGTTTCATGATATTGTCCTGGCATTTCTTTTAATTCGGCTAATACTTTTCGTAGATCGTATAATTCACTCATCAAAAAACCTTCTTTCTTGCTCTCTATGTTTATAGTTTAAGAGGCAAGTGAAGAAAGTTCAATTCGACTTATTTATTTTCTATTCCAAATTGGAATATTCTTTTTTCAAAAACTGCCAAAATTTTTGGACTGCTTCATTTCCTTCTGGACCCTTCTCGAAATAAAGATAACTGGTTTGTTCTGGTGCAATTGGAATAGTTTTTATTTCATTAGATTGTTTCGTTTGAGTCGTTTTCTCCATCACTAAAGCAACACCAATCCCTTGATTTACCATACTTAAGATTAATTCGATCCGGGTTCCTTGATAACCAATTTTAGGTGTAAAGCCATTTTGCTGGCAAAGTTCAATTACAGAATAATAAATTTCCTTATGGTTTCCTAAAAATAAAAAATTCTCATTTTTTAACTGTCCTAGTTGAATTGATTTTTCTTGAGCCAATGGATGTTTTGCCGGTAATACCACTACTAATCGATCTTTTTCTGTCAATAAATACTCATTTCCTTCAAGTAATGTCAGTGATCGCAGGAAGCTCAGACTATTATTGGCAGCGGGTAAGGCCAGATCATCGGCTTCAGCTTCATGTAATTGCAGCTGAATTTGTGGATGTTTCACTAAGAATGTTGTCAAGCTAGCGAACCCTTGATAATTAGGCATAGTAGGAATAGCATGGATAATTAAGGATAAATCTTGTTGTTGCTTAAAAGTAATTAACTGCTGTTGCAGGCCTTGATAATCTCTTAATATTTGTTGGGCAAAGGGCAAAATGAGTTCGCCAGCTTCAGTCAAATGAACATGATGCTTACGCTCAAATAATTGACTATCTAATTCTTTTTCCAAAGCAGTAATTTTTTTTGAAACATTGCTTTGAGTAGTGAAATTTTCGGCTGCAGTGTCACTATAATTTAACGTTTCAGCCAAATCTACAAATAATTGAAGCTTCTGGAAATCCATCTATTTTCTCCTATTCCATTTTAGAATATTTTAACACAAAAAAACTAGCTACCTGAATACAATCGAGATAGCTAGTGAAAAATTATTTTACTTCTGGTGCAACATCTTTTACTTTTTCTTTAGTATCAACTGCAAACAATGCTTTTAGACATTTGACCGCTACCATGATACCCAATCCTAATAGTAATAATGCAAACACTAGTTGCAAACCATCAGATAATAAAACAAATTGGCCCGCTTGTGCTTCTGCAGGAATCGTAATTAAGAATTGTGTCGCTGACATCATTTTAGCAACTAAACGATACAACGAAATTCCTAATGCTGTGAAAGTCACAGCTAACATAATAGCCATCGGAATATAAAACATCACGCCAGATTTTTTAGCTGTTTTCATATAAACAGCTACGGCGATCATTACCATTGCGGCTAATAATTGATTGGCTGAACCAAATAATGGCCAAACACTGTTGTAACCACCCAAAGCTAGCACAAAACCAGCTGCTAAAGTTACGATTGTCGCCACATATTTATTAGTTAATAATTTAGCAATACCAGTGGTTTCACCTTCAGTATTCATAAAGAATTCTTGTAAACTCATACGACCAATTCTTGCTACTGAATCTAATGAAGTCAATGCCAAGGCAGATACACACATCGTCATAAACGCTTGAGCAACTGTGATTGGTAAACCAAAGTTTGCTAAGAATCCAGCAACTGAACCAGAGAAAATTTGAAATGGTGTACCTTCAGGTAATTGACCATTTTTGGCTACTGCACCAGCTACGACTAATGCTACGACAGCTAAAACACATTCACACATCATAGAACCATAACTAATTGGTCGCATATCTTTTTCATTTTTTACTTGTTTAGATGACGTTCCTGAAGAAACCAAACTATGGAAACCAGATACCGCTCCACAAGCGACAGTAATAAAAAGAATCGGGAATAAGTAGTTCATATTGCCATTAGCATCGGCAATTGCAAATCCGTTAAATGCATTCAATTCAATCGTTGGATTTTGCATAACTAAACCTAATACAGCAGCAATGATCATTCCTAACAGCATATATGTGCTTAGGAAATCACGAGGTGCCATTAACAACCACATTGGCATGACTGAAGCTAAAAATAAATAAGCAAAAACAATCAACAACCATGTGCTTTTATCTGCAAAGATTGGGAAACTCATACCGATTGCTAAAGTAATTAACAATACCACAATACCAAAAACATGCATTTTCCAACCACTAAGATGAACCCGTTTCATGATCAAGCCAACGATTACTGCCGCAACAATAAACAACATTGAAATTGAAGCTGCTGAAGCATTCGCATTGTTAACTGATTGTGCGACATCTGGTGTTAAACCGTTAAATGTTGTTGCTACGATATCCCCAAAGGCTGCAATAACTAATAAAGAGAAAAGCCAACAGAATAATAAGAATAATTGCTTACCAACTTTACCAATATACTTTTCAATAATTAGTCCAATCGATTTACCTTCATTTTTAACTGATGCATACATCGCACCAAAATCATGAACGGCGCCAAAGAAAATTCCGCCAAATAAAATCCATAAAAATGCTGGTACCCAACCAAACATCGCGGCGATAATCGGACCAGTCACCGGACCTGCCCCCGTTATGGAAGAAAACTGATGACTAAATACCACAAACGCTGGTTCTGGCGTATAGTCTTCGCCGTCTTCTAATGCATAAGCAGGTGTCTGAGCTTTCGGATCAACGCCCCATTTCTTTTCTAACCAACGAGAATACCCAAAATAAGCTGCTAGAAAACAAATAATTGCAAACACCAATAATACGACTCCGTTCATAAAATTCACTCCCTTTTTACATGATATGTTCATGATATTCTCATATTTACCTTTGAATGTAAAGAGAATTTTACAAATTTTCTGAATATTTCTGCCGTATTTCCATCAATTCTAGCTGGGCTACTAATTAACAAGGTGGTGTGAACTAAAGCTAAATAATAAAAAGAGCAAGAATCCGAAAATTCTTGCTTAAATATTTATGCAATTGCACCGTCATCATCACTCATTTGACTACTTTTCTTAGCTGCAAAAGATAAAATAATCCCTAAAGCTATCGAGCTGAAGGCAGCTACCACTACGCGAACATTTTCAGGTAATAGAAAGACAACCGTATGAACTGGAATCCAAAAACAAATTCCTACCTTCAACCAATTAAAAGTCACAAAGCTTGGCCAATCAATTTGTTTAACAATCCCTTTTAAAGTGCTGGTTTTGTTTTGGCTTCGATTATCAATCAATACATCCAAGACACGATGAAAAGTATTCATTGCTGGTGCGAAAGTCAGATTCATGATTGATGAACCAAACAATGCTTGAGCTAATGGTACTTCGAAGAATGGTAATAAGCCTTCCATTTGAGCTAAACCGGCTCCTCCCATGAAGATTGGGAAAACCAAAGTGACCATTAAACCAATCACACCCCAGACTACCGCTCGGGAAAAAACTTCTTTAGAAAGTTGGTAATTCCCTGTCACAATTCGTTTGCCTAATAAATCACCCATGGTTGCTAAAATGCCAAATTGGATAAATCCACCAAGGTAAGGATGAGCACCACTTTGCGCCATAATCGCCGCTCGGGTAGCAGGAATGACAAATAATAAGATTAAACTAGCCATGATTGCTAGCCAAATAACATCTCCTTTTTTCATTAGCGAGCCTCCTAACTAGGTGGTTGATAAGCTTTGTCCATGACAACTACTGCTTTAATCACTTCACCGCTTAATGAATCAGCTTCAGCTTGATTGATGTCTTCAAAGTCATAATATTTTACAAATTGGTCAAAAGGAAATTCTCCTCGTTGATAAAAATCAATTAGGTTTGGCAAATGATACTTAGCAATCGTATCGCCAATTAAAACGCCTCGCACTTTTTTATTTCCGAAAACTAAATCAAAGAAAGTATTCACTTCAAATTCTTTTTTAGTCACCGCTAAAGGTACAAAGGTGCCCGAGTTTGCTAGCGAATGTAAAGCTTGAGTCATTACTGGTGGCACACCAGTTGAATCAATCACATAATCTAGACCCTTACCATCAGTCAATTCCATAATAAAGTCTTGCGGATTTGCTTGACTACTGTTTAAAATATGGCTTGCTCCCAATTCTTGGGCTTTTTCCAAACGCTGATCATTGATATCAATTGCCACAATCGGATAACAACCAGCGATTTTTGCCGCCATAACTGCCGCAAAACCAACTGCACCTGTTCCAAAGATCGCAATTCCTTCACCTACAGAAGGATTCAAAACTCTTAAAACTGCGCCACTACCAGTACCTAGCCCGCATCCAAGAGGACCTAATAAACGTAAATCAATTTCTTTTGATACTTTTACTACATTCGATTCATCCGTTAAGCTATAAGTAGCAAAGGAAGATTGATTAAAGAAATTATTAACTGCTTCTCCCCCGTCAGTGTGTAAAACATATTCTCCACGTGGGTTCTTTCCGATATTATTAACTGTGAACCATTTTTCACAACTGGAAGGATGACCGTCTGTACAATGACGGCATTCACCACAATAAGCATAAGATAAAATTACATGATCACCTGGTTCAACTGAAGTAACTGCGTCGCCGACTCTCTCAACAATGCCTGAACCCTCATGACCTAAAACATTGGGAAATTCGATACTATTGCCGTTTCTTTCTCCGTAGTCAGAACGACACAATCCACTAGCTACAATTTTGACTAACACATCTGTTTGTCCCACTTCAGCTAATTCAATCTCGCTAATTTCATAAGGGGCACCTTTTTCTTTAACGACCGCTGCTTTGATTTTCATGAACAAGCTCCTTTCAATAATTAAATAGTTGTAATTCTTCTTCCCCTAAGACGACACGTTCCCCACCTTTTGATAAAGCAATCATTTCATGTTCTCCTGCTTCAATGACTACTGGAGCAATAAACTGGACTCTTTTACTGACACCACTCGCTACTTTTTGTGAGTGGGACACACCACCTGTTAAAGCAATTCGATCAATTTTCCCATCAGTTACTGTTGCTAGACTACCTATCGCTTTGGCTATCTGATAAATAAAAGCCTCATAAACAATCGCTAATTCTTGATTTCCGGCTGAAATTTCTGCTTCAATTTCTCTGGCATCGCTAGTTCCAGCGTATGATTTTAAACCACCTTCTCTTTTGTATAACCGGAGCATTTCACTTTTACTATGGGTTTCACATAAATCAAAGACATATTTTAAAGGTAATCCCCCGGTTCTTTCAGTTGAAAAAGGTCCTTCGTCGTCAGAAATTGAATCAATCATCCGTCCTTGGCTGTGTATGCTGACTGAATTCCCACCGCCTAAATGGGCGACAATAAAATTGCCATTTTGATAATCAATTCCAGCTTCTCGTGCGACCTTCATAGCAACTGCCCGCATATTTAATGCATGACCAATACTTTTACGCGGTACACCTTTTAATCCAGAAACACGTGCTACGTCATCAAATTCATCAACTGAAACAGGATCATAAATCATCGCAATCGTTCTTTTGTTGGCTTGTTCTTTTAATTCATAAGCCAGCAAGGCGCCTAAATTTGATGGATGATCAATTTTTGTTTTCTTAGTTAAGTAATCTAACATCGGTTGATTAACTTCATAAGCTCCAGCAGTCACTGGCGGTAAAATACCGCCGCGTCCAACAATTGTATCTAATTGAGTTAAATCAATTTTTTTCTCAGCTAAGAATGACAAAATATGATTTCGTCGATAATCAAGCTGATCACTGACATATTTAAAATCTTGTAATTCTTCCACCGGATAATCAATGCTCATCTCTTCAATAATTTCACCATCAACATAATAGGCAATCTTTGTAGAGGTAGAGCCTGGATTTAAAGCTAAAATTTTCACAAGATCACTCCTTACTACAGTACATAGCGACTAAGATTGAATAAGCTTTTTCTTTTTCATTTGATCCACGAGATACCATGACAATTGGTACTTTGGCCCCCATAACAATTCCAGCCATGGTAGCTTTCGAAAAGCCAGTTAAACTTTTTCCTAAAACATTCATAGTGGTAATATCTGGTCCAACTAACACGTCTGCTTCACCCGCAACTGGATTTTCGTAGTGTTTAATTTCAGCAATTTCACGATTGGTTGCTAAATCAAAAGAAATCGGACCAACTATTTCAAAATCGGCTGTTTCAGCAAATTCGGCTGCTAATTCTTGTGCTTCAACGCTAGAGGTAATTTTCGGATTGACAATTTCTGCAGCTGCCAATAAACCAACTTTCGGCTTTTTGACACCCAGTTTTTGCATAACTTTCACACCATGAGCAATCAAGGTTCTTTTTTCGGTTTTAGTTGGTTGTAAGACCATGCCACCATCTGTTGTTAATAATAATTTATGGTAATTGGGAATATCATTAACTGCCACATGAGTCAGTAGTTGTTCAGCAATTCCAAGTTCTTTATTGACAATCGCCTTTAAAAAAGTGCGAGTCGCTAAATGCCCTTTCATTAAACAGTCTAACTTTCCTTCTTTAACTAATTGAACTGCAAGAGCTGCACTAGCCTCTTCACTTTCTGAAGGAACAACTTCTGCATGATAATCAAATGTAGCTAATAAATCAGTGATAATTTGACTATCACCGATTAAAACTGGCTGGACATAATCAATTACTAAAGGATTAAAAACTGCTTGAATACTGATTTTATCATGGGGACAAACTACGCCGATCCGGACCTTTTGTTTTACGTCAATTTTTTTTAAGAGACTTTTAAATTTATCCATTTTCTCACCTAATCCCAAGGTGATCCTGTATCTTTGGCTTCAATTGGCATTGCGATTCGTGAAATATTAATTAAATGTTTGTAATATAAATTTTCTGAAATAATGTTATTTCCCCATGAACCACAACCTAATGAAACAGTTGGATTTAAGCCGTTTGCAGGTGAGCCGCCGGCATCAATTGTTGGTTGGTTAATGACTAATCGGCTCACTGGCAATGCCTCACCAACATAAATCATATGTTCTTTATTGTGACTAAACAAACCAGCTGAGTGACCGGCGCCTTCTAATTGTAGATTTTCTTTTGCAAAACCAACTGCTTCTTCAAAGCTTTGATAGCTCTTCAATGCTAGAACTGGAACCATTTTTTCTTTACAGAACAATTCTGCTTTGCCATTTTCTTCGACTTTTACAGCAATAATTTGACTACCTTCAGGTAATGAAACATCAGCTGCTTTAGCAATAATATCAGGATCCTGACCGATCATTTCTGGATTAGCTACCCCTTCTGGAAAGACAACTTTTCTCAAACGATCAACCTCAGCTGGATCGGAAATGACTGCTGCTTGATTTTTAGCTAATTCTGCAAAAACTTCGGCTTCTTTTTCTGCTGGATAAATCAAACTTTGCTGGCAAGCACAGACAATCCCATTATCAAATGAGCGTCCAATAACACTTAACTCCGCTGCTGCTGCCACATCAAAATCCTCATCCAAAATTGCTTGAACATTCCCAGGCCCAACACCATAGGCTGGATGGCCACTGGAATAAGCAGAACGAACAAGACCTGGCCCACCAGTTGCCACAATTAAATCAACATTTTTCATTAATTCTTGAGACAACTCAATACTTGGTTCTTCAATTACTTGCAACAAATTTCTGGGTGCACCAATGCTTTCTAAAGCATCGCACATAATGTCAATTGTTTTTTTCGTTGTCTTTTTTGAGCGAGGATGTGGCGAAACAATCATGGCATTTTTTCCTTTTAATGCCATTAAGCCATTACCAAGCGGTGTGATAGTTGGATTTGTTGTTGGTGTAACTGAACCGATGACTCCTCTTGGATGTGCAATTTCAATCAGACCTTCTTCTGGTATTTCTCTGATGATACCTACCGATGGTTTGTTTTTTAATGAGCTAAAAATATTCGCCGCCATATCTTGATTTTTACCAATTTTGTGGTCGATACGACCAAGCCTTGTTTCTTCCACTGCAAGTTTTGCTAAAGGTTCTGCTTGTTCAAAAATTGCTTTTGACATCGTATAAAGCATATCATCCACCTGTTTTTGATCATAATTAGCAATTTCCTCCATTGCTGTGCGGGCTTTTGCAACCATCTCTTCAATTGTCATTTTAAAAGCTCCTTTCATTTTTGACATACATCACTGTATGTTTACAAACTTAGTCTAACAAGTAATTGAAAGCGTTGTCAATAAAGTGAAAAAAAAAACTTGTCGAATTTAACTTCAACAAGCTACAAAATTTTTTTCAACTGAGAAAAAATAATTTCTAAATTATTATTAATGACTGATAATTTATAGGTCGGTTTTACTTCTTTAGGGATGCCAGAGACATACATTCCTTCAAAGTAAGTATAAAAAAGACTGGCTAACTCGCTGGCCTGAGAAGCTTCGCATCCAATTGTCAATAAACCTGTTTCAAAAAATTGATACAACCGTAGTTTAGAAGCTTGAATCTCTTGATACACTTCAGAAAACTCAGCCTCTGTTTCCAAGGTTTGCATGGATTGTTGCAGGAATTTAAAATTTTTGAGATGTTTGGTTGGTACATGAATCAAACGAGCTGTCTTTTCTTGAAAATCCCATTGGTCATTTTGAATAATTTTTTCTTTTTCCAATTGAATTTTACTTAATACCTCTTTGATCACTTCTTTAAATATTTGACTTTTATTCTCAAAGTGCCAATAAGCTGCTCCACGACTGACTGAAGCTGACCGTGAAATCTTTTCCAAAGAAGGACTTTGAAAACCAAATTCATAAAAATTATTAAATGCAGCTGTTAACAAACGTTCTCTTGTTTGCAAACTATCTTCTTTTCGTGACATAGAAACTCCTTTTTATAACAAAAAATTTTTTAGCATGTGGAAAAAAAGTGGAGAATTATGATAAAAATTTTAGAATTCATTTTTACTCTGTGAAAAATGTGCAAGCGTTTTACTTGACTATAACATAGATCAAATTAAAAAGCTTCAACTAGGTAAGTTTGACCTAACTGAAGCTTTTTCTCGGAAAAAACAAAAATAAGCTGACGGCCAAAGCCCCAACTTCCTTTAGAATATTTTCCCGGTAGAAACGGCATAGACTGCTAAAGAGATCAATATAACTAAACCTAACATTTCAATTAAAATGTCGCTAGTCTTGACCGGTGATTGCGATTTTAACGCATTCTTCTTCATGGTCTGTTTTTGCCCTCCTCAATTTACTTGACGATGTAAGGATACCACTCTTTCAGAAAAATAATAAAGGGTAATTCAACATGTTTTACATGAGAATACAGTGGCAACTTTATCATTTATTACAGTTCAGAATAAGGAATCACTGCCTCAACTTGGTTTTTTGGTTCTTGTAAAAATTTTTGCATCCAAATGACATCATGCCATTGATTAAATTTGTAACCGATTTTCTTAAATTCAGCAACCTTTTGATAGCCAAATTTTTCGTGAAAGGTGACACTATTATCATTTCCACCCGTTATACAAGCCGTCAAAACTAAAATGTTTTGTTTCTTCAATTCATTTTCTAAAGCATCATACAACATTTTTCCGGTTCCTTTTGCCTGATCTTTTACTGACACATAGACAGTCACTTCCACGGCCCAATCATAGGCCGCTCTTTCTTTGTAGGAGTGAGCATAAGCATAGCCAACAATTTTTTCTTCTTCAACAGCTACTAAATAAGGAAACTGCTGTAAAGTTCCACTGATTCTTTGGGTAAAATCGGCAATGGTTGGTACTGTGTATTCAAAAGTAATATTGGTATTAAGGACGTAAGGTCGGTATATTTCTAATAATTGAGTGGCATCTTTTATTGTGGCAGTTCGAATTTTTATCATTTTTCACCTCTTATTTTTTGAATATTCTAACATGAATAACATCATATAAAAAGCCCTCAAAAATTAATTTGAGGACGGTTGTTCTCTTCTGGCTTTTTCCGTTAGTATTTCTAATAGTTGGAGCGAGTCAACATTTTGATAATCAATTTCAGGAATACCTACTAAACCATATAAAAATAAGTGTAGTAATTGATGATTGAAATGGAAGCCTTCTGCTTTAAATTTTTTATTCTTCTGAATATTCACAGCAGCTTGAATATAAGATAAAATGGTTACTCGTTGAATTTTTTTGTCAATATCATGAGTACTGTATCCTAAATTGATAAATCTTAAATAAACTGAGTCTACCCATTTTTCAACTTCTTCTTGAATCTGATTGACTGAAGCAAGGTCTGATAAGATGTGATCTTCAAAATTGCGTTCAATAATTACTGATAGTTGATTATTTATTAATTCAATAGCTTTAACCAACTTTTGAGAATACTCCATTGTTGTAGCATAAATGTCACTTAATTCTTCTTCTATCGGCTCGATCATTAATAAGATAATCAACCTAAATAATTCTTTTTTATCATGAAAGTTGTGTTTAATGGCAAATACGCTTGTATCTGACGCTTCAGCAATTTTATCTAACGTAACCTTCCCATATTTTTCACTTTTAAACATCGAAAGCGCTGTATTAAAAATCATCTCTCTTTTAGTACTCACAACAAATCCCTCACTTTAGCTTTCTTAATTACAAATAAATATAACATATATAAATTATAAATTAAATCCTTATTCATTGATATTTATTCAAAATTCTAAAATAATAGTAACTTATTTAACATTTATGTAATAAATTAAAAAACCGATACAATTTATTTAATAAATTGTATCGGTTTTATTTTAAATTGTTTTCGTTGTGTAACCTGTTTCAAAAATTTCAGTCAAAACCAATTGCAAATTTTCATCAGACAAGTACGTCAAAGGAAAATCAGCCATGTTCTCATAATGATGATAGTCGCTACCAAAAAAATGAACCGGCATCAACTCCAAACCCTGACTACCAAAACCATCAATGACGGATGCACCATAATGGTTAGGAAAACGATAGATAATTTGATTGTTGTCCTCGTAGCCCACACCTTTAAAAGCGTAGCGACAATACTTTCGACACAAGGTTCGATCAGATTGACGTTTTTGAAGCCGCTTGGCAAAGTCACGCGACATTTTTTGCTGAAAATCCTCAAAATCTGTCATTTTTTCGCCTCAATTAATCCAATGGTAAAGTTAAACGTGATTCATTAAAATCAATCGTGTAATCAATGTCTTGATTGCCGCGAACAGTATACGCAAAATCTGTTCCATAAATGGCTAAGCCTAACTTATGTCCTTTGACTAGTCGATAAATCGTTGGATGTAAATCAATTTCTACATCAACAAATTCTCCGGCGATTAAATCATTGACTTTCCATGGATTTTCACGATTTTGTAAATTGATATGACCACGGGTAATAACTTTATACTCAGTTGGTGCCCCTAGTTTCATTTCAACTAAGTTGTCTTCTCGCCAATTTTGTCCTAATTGTAGTCCTTTTAATGCCAAAGTGTCTGGCACAGGTTTTAATCGTTTCGCTGTACCAAAATCAATTAACTCAAAATTCAACATGCCAAAATCAACTGAAGAAGACACTCTAACCTTAACTTTTACTCGGCCGTTAATCAGCAATTCTTCATTTAATTCTGACGTTTTTGCTAAATATCGATGACCTTCCATTGCATCATCTGTCAGCATTTCTGTTTCCCATAATGGGTTATTTTTACTATACCGTTCGTATTGTGCGATTGGTAATTTATCAGAGAAAGTTGTTTCACCATTGGTTTCGTTTTCCGATAATTCATTTTTATCGAAATAATAGACTTTTTCTTCCATGCCTTTCCAATCGTTGAAC
This sequence comes from Enterococcus sp. AZ103, assembly GCF_051714685.1. NCBI lineage: Bacteria > Bacillati > Bacillota > Bacilli > Lactobacillales > Enterococcaceae > Enterococcus > Enterococcus sp. AZ103. The sequence goes on from NZ_JBIOSI010000002.1 coordinate 200,372, forward strand.
GTTTCCCAAGTATCTTCTTTAGTATTATTTTGAACCAATAAATCTGGTAAAATTTCTTTAGCATTATTTTCGACACCATAAAGCTTATGAGAAAACCACAAATTCATCATATCGTGAAAATCAAGCGATGGCATATTGTTAATATAAATATGTTGCCCTTGGTGTAAAATTAATTTTTTCGATACTGGTACATCTTTTAGCGCATCCCACAAATCACCAACTTGACGTGGTTTCACATTCCAATCATTTAAGCCATGTACCATGACTACATCACATTTAATATCTTTAATAAATGGCAAGTAATTTCTTTCATCCCAGAAAGTATTGTAGTTTCCAGTGGTACGATCTTGCAATACCGCCATTTCTTTCAAGTAGCTATTGAAGAAATCTTTGGTGTGTAAATAATCTCCTGCATTATGCATTTTAGAGAAAGTTTCAACCGCTAATACATCGGCATCTTCTCCTGGAAATCCACCTGGTGCAATTACTAACCCATTGTCGCGATAATATTGGTACCAATCAGAAATCGCTGCTTCAGAAATAATTGTTTCCAAGCCTTCTACTTGTCGAGTCGCACAAGCAGTCGCTAAAGTGCCCAAATATGATTTCCCAGTCATGGCAACTTTTCCATTTGACCACCAAGCTTTAATTTCGATATTATCTATTCGATTGGTAAAAGCCCGACGATTTCCTGCTAACCATTCAATATAAGCAACCATTGCTGTAGTCTGTGCTACTGAGCCACAAGTTTGAATACCATCTGAATCTTGTGTCCCGATTGCAGCACCATAAACAACTGCAAAACCACGAGCTAAGAAGTAATCATTTAGTGTATAGCTTCCTTCTCGTGTGAAAGTTTCAGTTGCATATTTACTTTCACCGTTGACTGCTCTTTCAGCAGGAATCGTTTCATCTTTTCCTTTAAAGCGAATTTGCTCATAAGGAGTATCCTTTGGTTCTTTTCTTTCTAATGGAACATTTACATCATAAGTTAAAGCTTCTCCGGCAGGACCATTTACTCCTTGTGCGTAGGGACTAGCGGTAAATAATGTAGGTACTTTTAAACCAGTTTCTGTTTCTGATGGCCGTAAAATTTCTAGCTTTAATAAATCACGATTACCATCTAAATCAGTATCTAATGGTGCTTCTACATAGACGACCTCACGGATTAATTTATCTGTCGCAAATACAGCTTGGGCCTTTCCATTGAAAAAGTAAGGTTTAGGTAATTCTTTGTCAGCATAAAAACCTTGATTTGCTAATTTATCAATGAAAGCCAAACCATTTTTAGTATGCGTATTTAATAATAAATACCAAGCTTCGATTAATACATCTGGATCAGTAAAATCGCCCTCTACAACTGGGATATTGATTTTAACTAAATCTTCTTCTAAAGTCTCTACATTGAAATCAATTTCATTAAAGAATTCCAACTGTTGTAAAGCTACAGTATAGAAAACTTTTTTTGTTAATACTTGTTTTTCTTGATAAAAATTTGCTAAATCAGAAGTTTCAGTCGCCAAGAAATTACCAAGTTTTGCGATAAAACCACTCTCGTCTTTAACCTTTAATAAACTTTTTTGTAAAAATTCAAACCATAATGCTGTACCGTCTGTTGCACTTCCAGTTAGAAACTGTAGCTCTTGCAATTCCTGCTTAGCATCAGCTAACGAAGTTTTTTTCAAACCAAACTGATTGATTTTCATGAAATGTCCTCCTTTAATTTTAACAAGTCAATTATATCAAAGAACCGCAGGTACTCGCCTTAAAGTTTGATGAAAACACTTTCTTTTTTTTAAGAAAGTACGGGGCTGAGGATGCTACTTTCAAATTTTCTTATTTTTGTTATAATACCAACAGGTGATGAGAATGATAGATGCAACAACGATTGTAGATAAAATGAAAAATCAAAAGGTCAATTACGACCGTGTGTTACATAAAATGATTCAAGATTGGGAAAAACAAGTAGCCCGTCCCAAAATTTTGATTCATTCTTGCTGTGCACCTTGCAGCACTTATACTTTGGAATTTTTAACTGAATATGCCGATGTAACGATCTTTTTTGCCAATTCAAATATTCATCCAGAAAGTGAATATCAACGGCGCGTTTTAGTTCAAAAGAAATTTATTGATGATTTTAATGAAAATACTGGTAATACAGTTGATTTAATCGTCGATGATTATAAGCCAAATGAATTTGTTAAAATGGTGATTGAAAATAATTTGACTGAAGAACGTGAAGGTGGAGCCCGTTGCTCTGCGTGCTTTAATATGCGTCTAGATTTAGCTGCTAAGGAAGCTGTTGAGCGGGGTTATGATTACTTTGGTTCAGCTTTAACAATTTCTCCAAAGAAAAACAGTCAATTGATTAATCAAATTGGAATGGATATCCAAAAAATTTACGATACTAATTATTTGCCAAGCGACTTTAAGAAAAATTCAGGCTATAAACGTTCGGTAGAAATGTGCAAAGAATATGACGTCTATCGTCAATGTTATTGTGGTTGTGTTTTTGCGGCAAAACAACAAGGTGTTGATTTGAAAACAATCAACAAAGAAGCCAAAGCTTATGTTGCTGAACATCAAGATGAAATAGATTTCTAACGGCAGTTGATCTGCCGTTTTTTGCTGTTACATCGGTATTCTACTAAGAGTAGAGTCATGAATTCCTTAAAAACTATTCATTTTTCGAGTTTATTTTGCTAAACTTTCAAAAAAGAGGAGGCAGCATATGGAAAATAATTTAAGTCAACAATTAAAAAATTATCGCGCAAATCATCATCTGACACAAAAAGAGTTGGCTGCCCTTTTACATGTGTCAGATAAAACAATTTCAAAATGGGAACGTCAAGCAGGTCTACCGGATATTGCAACTTTGAAACAAATTTCGAATTTATTAAATATATCGCTTGACGAATTGTTAGATCCAGAAGCGCCACCCACTTATTTTGAATTTTGCAGTTCATTTATGATTGGTCTGCTTCCATTAATTCATATAGTCATTCCTAATTTTAATTGGTTTTATCGGCAAAACTTTACTAAAAAAGAATTGTTTCATCAGCTAAGAGAACTGCCAAAAGCCACTGGCATTTTTAGTTTAGCTTTATTTTCACGGGGAATTGTTTCCTTTGGCATCGTTTCTCAAGGAATTTTCAGTCTTGGTGTTTTCTCTTTTGGATTGGTTTCCATCGGTGCCATTTCTACCGGTTTACTGGCTTTTGGCAATTTTACAGCTGGATTAGCTGGCTTTGGTAACTTTTCGATTGGCATATTAAGCATGGGGAATTTTGGTTTAGGTCTGTTGGCCTTGGGAAATTTCGCTGCTGGTTATTTAGCCATCGCCAATCGTCCATTAGCCAGTTTAAGTCAGTCAATGCCTAATCATTTTCAAACAAATGATGTGATTCGAGCTTTAGAAAATTTGAAAGAGCAAGGTGGCTCAATCTTTTTAATCAATCCATTACTCACTGTTTTACAGTCTCCTGCATTGTTATCTGGTGGCATTATTTTATTGGTAACTATCGTCTTACTCGCAGTCAGTTTTTTACTCTATGGTTTAATCCAAATGAAAAAAGACTTTTTCCCAAATAGAAGACCTCAAAAGCTAGTCTAGCTTTTGAGATCTTTTTTTAACTTTGAACAATTTGATATATTCCTTGAGCTATTTTGGTAATTTCTTGATTACTAATATCTGTTCCTAATACTACCAAAATAAACGGCTGACTGCCATAAACAACTGCAGCGTCATGATTGTAACGATTTGCCATACCCACTTTATGATCGACTTTTACTGGTAAAGCGCCAATTTTATCATTTTTCCAATCTGTTTCTGACATGACCTGATTAGCGATCCCATTTTGTCGATGAATAGCAGCCATTAATTTACCTGCTTCTCCAGCCGTCATCATTCTTGAATATTGACTGACTCCATAAACGTTATTGATATAACGCTGAAAATCTTCCATATTATTGTAACAAATTTGCGCGAGTAGTTGATTACTAGCTAAATTATCTGAATTCACAAATAAACGCCGCATTAAATCATCGACAGTATAGTGTTTGTTCCAAAAATTTGGTTCAAATTGGATTGAACCAGTCCCACCAGTTGAAGTGGCCTCATTTACATAATTGGCTGAATTTAAATATAAAAGTTCAGCCGATGGCGCCAATAATTGACGATTTATTCGATCTTGTACATAAGCAGCAATCGGTAATTTAGCTACTGAGGCAGCAAAAATTTGTCGGTCAGGATTGATTCCAGCTGTACCAGCATTGTTATCGACTAAACCTTCATAATAAATATTAACATTTCGATTGCTATAGCGTTGAGACAATGCATTTATTTGTGCTATTTTTTCAGCAGCACTGTAATTTCCACCAGCCGCAACAGCATACCAACCAATTTGTTCATCTTGCCAACCAGCAGAAATCAAGCCTTGTTGTTCACTAGAATGTGCTGAATAGTTATGGCTACCGGCTTTCGCATTTGGATTATAGGCTCGATAAATAGGTGCTCGCTTATTCTCATCAGAAAACCAGCCAGTTCCTTCATTTTTCCAGCCCACCGAAATTAAATAATCTCTTTCACTCAGATTCATGGTGTAATGATGATCGCCAGCATTTGCATTATAAACACGATAAACTGGTTCCCCATTGTCTGGCGCAATCCAACCAATCCCCTCTGAATCCCAACCAGAAGTAATCAAATGATTCCGTTCCCCTGCATCTTTTGTATAAAAATGTTCTCCCGAGTTAGAATTGTATAAACGATACATTTGTGCCTCTGCATTAGCCGAGACAGTTCCCCCTATAAATAAACAGGTAAAAAAAATAATCGATCCCCACAAATAATTTTTCATTATATCCTCCTAAATTAATATTACTTTTATTGTAAATGATTTCTTTATTGGACACAAAAAAAGCTGAGATTTTCATCTTCAGCTCAAAAAATTATTTTTTAATTTCGTTAAATTTAGCCATATATTTTTCCGCCATATTGGTGACCTCTAAAAAGTTGCCATGGGTAGCTGGTGCCATTAAGTTTCCACCAACACCAACAGCAATCACGCCAGCATCAAACCATTCTTGCATATTATCTAAACTGACACCGCCTGTTGGCATAATATTCAAGTGAGGCAATGGGGCTTTAAATGCTTTAATCACACTTGGACCAAAGGCACTGCCAGGAAAGAGTTTGATAATATCTGAACCGTAAGTTAAAGCCTCTTTCATTTCGGTGATTGTCATACAACCTGGTAAATAAGGAATTTGGTATAAATTACAAATTTTAGCGGTTTCTTTATCAAAACTCGGGCTGACAATATATTGCGCACCTGCCATAATTGCTAAGCGAGCTGTTACAGCATCTAAAACTGTCCCCGCACCAATGACCACTTCCGGCTGATCATGGTATTTTGAGACTAATTCGGCGATTACTCGATCTGCTTGAGGAACAGTAAAAGTCAATTCAATACCATTCATCCCACCAGAAACAATTGCATCTACTGCTTGTAACGCTTCAGCTTTACTGCTACCACGAACAACAGCAATGACACCAGCTTTTTCTAATCGCTTTAATATTTCAACTTTTTGCATCAAAAATTCCTTCAATCATTTGGATTTGTATTCTCAAGTATTATTGAAAAGTTTTACTTGTTTGTCAAATTAAGCTTCAGTTTCCCATGGTAAAGCAATTGAAAGCTTTTCAATAAACTCTTTATAATCGGTTCTTTTCGCTAAGCGCTCAGCCCGTCTTGCTGGATAACCATCACAAATCAATTTTTCTTCCTCTGATTGTGGTTGAACTTGAGGCACGACAAAATCTTTATCTGGATGTTCTGAATCAGCAATTGCTACAAAGTTAATAAAACAAGTGGCCGCTAGATAGCGATCTCCTGTCATTAAATTTTCGCCAATCACTTTAACAAAAACTTCCATTGATTTACGATGCGCACCTGAAACATAGCTTTCCACACAGACGGAATGATTGCTATGAAGTGGGTTTAAAAAATTTAATTCCTCCAATGAACCTGTTACTGCAGCTCGGCGGCAATGTCTAGAAATTGAAATAGACGCTGTATCATCAATTAATGTCATTAATTTTCCACCAAATAAGAAACCGTATGTATTTAAATCTAATGGGAAAATCCGATGAGTTTGAATTGCGAATGAATCTTTACAATATTTAAAGTCTACCATGCTATCTCCTTAATTTTTGTCTTAAGCAATATTATACGAAAAAAACCTGCCTCTTTAAAGGAGACAGGTAAAATATTATTCTTTATCTAGTTTTTCATTGATTTTGCCAGCAGCTTTGTTCATTTTATCTTTCGCAGCATCCTTAGCTTCACCAAATTTTTGTTGTACTTTCCCTTTTAATTCAGTGGACTCATCATCAGTCACTTTACCTTTGGCTTCATTTACTTTGCCTTTTAGTTCATCTTTGTTTGTCATAATTCTGTCCCCCACTTCTCAAATTTTTAATAATTTTACTACCATTTGAGTATACCATCGTAGGTTTTTTTAGACTAAGATTCTGCTTGTGCAGCCAAAAAATCTTCTGCTTCTTCTAATGCTTTCGTCAATGCTAAAATCCGCTGATCCTTTAACTCACCAGAAAAATTACTGCTTTCTATATAAGCCAGTTCCTCTTTGACACTTTCAATCTCAGCTTGAACTTCTTTGATAACGTTTTCATTAAGCCTCATTGTATTTCTCCTAACAAGCATTATTTTATTGGACTCCCAATATCCATGATACACTCTTTTTGAGGTGAAGGAAATGCGAAATACATGGTTAGCTGAAGAATTAACGAAATTACAAAATAGCGAAAATAATTTAGCTATCACAGAGACCATCAAATATATCGAGCAATTAGAAGACGATAACGAATCTTTACAAATTGCGTTAGAAGGAAATATTTGGAGCCCTAATAAATGGAATGAAAAAATGGAAAAGTAAAGCCAAACTTATAAGTTTGGCTTTACTTATTGTGTTCCAATAATATTAAATACATGTAGTTTTCTATTATGGAAAACACCGTAATAGTAGTAACCATTATTTGACTGATATAAATAGTCAGCTGTCAACTCACCTCCCATTAAACCTGCTGACCACGTTGAGCCCGCTCTAGTCGCATCATCTTTATAAGTATTTTCAAGTAAGATGTCATCAATAGTTGAAACGATAATATTTTTGGTGACTCTTATTTTTTTATTGATTTTTTCAACTGATATTAAATAATTATTATCAAAATCAAGATTTATTCCTGTTTTTTCTATTTTCGTTTCAAAAGCTAGTGAATCAACAATATAGCTGTCACCATTAAAATCAAAACGATAATAAGCCACACTATCGTAATTTGAGGTGTACAAGTCGGTAACCGATACTACTTGACCAATCATTCCATAAGATTGAGTGATTCCCGGCTGATTCGCAATGCCAGTTTCTCCTCGTTCAATGATTCCATTATCGAATTGATAAACGTTATAATTTTCAACTATTTTCACCTGTGCCTTAGCTGTATAACGTTTATTTAAAAAGTGACCAGGAAAATTAATTTGAACTCCAATCGGAATTGTTGAGACAACTTCTTTTGATGGTGTATAAACCACATTATAATCATTTTTTTTGCCTAATATCCAGAAGGCTAACTTTTTAGGCGTTTGATAAGTCATACCAGCTAATGCCAAGCTAGCTGCATTTTCATCAGAGCTAACTATTCCATCTGGATTTCTAAAGGGACTCCACGGTGCCATAAATTCACTACCCCATTGAATATCTCTTGATGCATTGGCCCCATCAACACCCCCACCTAAATGAGGAATCCCTAATCCATGACCAATTTCGTGGATTAAAGTTGCCACTTTCTGCTGATCTAATTGTGTTTCATTAAATTGATCGGGTTTCCAATTGCCAGGATAAAATTTCAATCCATTTGTATAGGTTTGACCACCCAGAGGGACTCCGCCAGAACCTATCCATTCACTATCATAGATGACTTGATCACTTTCTTCACGATTTTCAACTACTTCTACAATGGTCTGACTAGCTAATTTATTCCAATAATCTGCAGCAAATCTAACTTGTTGATCACTCATGAATTCTGATTCATTATATAATTGATATACGCCATCAGGACCAATAACATTGTAATATGGAACTCCTTCTTTCATCCCATAAAAATAATCTGTTGCTGCTAATCTTAAACCAGAATTTCCTAAATACTGATCGTCACCTCCTGCAATCTCTGCCAGTTTATTTAATTCACTCTGTTGATATATTCCACGATAACTAATCTTCCCATCAGGATTACTATAAGCAGGAGAGTTTTGATAATGGTTATCCTTCGTCTGAATTTTAAGAGGTGCACTTGGATTACTATATTCCGGTGTATTTTCTTGATAGAAAAACTTCTCTGCATCAACTTTTGAAGTTAGTCCAAAAAGAAACAAACAACTGACAAAAAACATTCCGAGCCAACAAAATAGTTTCTTCTTCATAATGAAACCCCTCTCATGATTCTAAGTGGATAATATCATTAATTTTAAAAAAAATATATAATTATAATAAAAAAAGCAAAAAAAATATTAAATTTTTTTGCTTTTTATTTATATTAAACGACCGAAGACCGCACATTACTATAATCTTCGTAAATTTTCTCTGTAACAATTTTTTTCAAGGTTTGAACAACTTGATAGATTTCTTCATATGAAGTATATAAAGCAATAGGTGCTAAGCGAATCACATTCGGTTCACGGAAATCTGGTACTACGCCGTTGTCTCTCAAAGCTGCCGCAATCCGATAGGCTTCTTCATGTTGTAAGCAAACGTGGCCGCCGCGAACTTGATCATCGATGCTGTTTCCGTAAGAATAGCCATATTCTGCTAATTCTTGATCGATTAAATACATAAGATAGGCTGTTTTGTTTAAAGAATTTTCACGGATTTTTTTCATCCCTAATTGATTGAAAATTTGTAACGAGCCTTCTAAGCCAGCCATTGAAAAAATTGCTGGAGAACCAATTTGCCAGCCGCTGGCATCAGGTTGTGGTTCGAATTGATGTTTTAACTGGAATTGGGTATCATTGCGATTGCCAAACCAGCCAGCTAATCCAGGTTTTTTATCAAAATGTTTTTGATTAATATATAAGCCAGCCGTCGAACCTAAGCCGCCATTCAAATATTTATACGTGCACCAAACAGCAAAATCTGGTTGCACATCGTTAAAGTCAATCTCAATCGCGCCAATCGCATGGCATAAATCAAAACCAATAATAATTCCGCGTTTGTGGGCTTCTTCAGTCAAACGTTTCATATCAATAATTTGTGCGCTTCGATATAAAACAGTTGGTAATAAAATCACCGCTACATCATCTGTCATCGCTTCAATCACAGCTGTTTCATCAATAAATTCACCATCTGGACTTTTGACAACTTTCACTGCATCCTCAATAGAATATCCTTTTAATTCTACAATACTATCGACAGCATAACGATCGGTTGGGAAATTCAAATCATCAACTAAAATTTTATAACGATCTTTTGTCGGATGATAAAATGTTGCTAAAGCCGAATGGATATCTGAAGTTGTACTGCCAGTCACAGTAATCTCTTGAGGCGAAGCATTCACGATTGGCGCCATTAAAGCCGCAATTTTTTCGCCATAAATATATAAATCATTCCAGGCTCTGACACCTTCTTTTTTCCAACGTTCAATCATTTTATCAATATTTTCTACAGCAGCTTTAGAAGCCATTCCTAAAGAGTTGCCATCCATATAAATTTCACCCGGTTGAATAAAGAAACCTTCACGATATTGATGTAACTCATCCTTAGTATCTAAATCTTTGGCATAATTTAAACCTGTTTCAAAATTTGTGTTCACAATAATTCCTCCTAATTTTTAATTGTCTGATTTGTTGCTAAATAAATAATTGATCCAATCACGCCGATACAAGCCACCCCAGTTAAAACTGATAATCCTGTCAACCAAGAAAATTGTTCAACTATTTTAGAAATTAAAGGGGCACCAATCACGATCATCGTATAATAAAATAAATTGACAAAGCTCATTGAATAACCAATCAACTGTTCTTTTCCTGCCGCTCTTGGTACTAAAATGGTGATGGAAGAGGAAGCCAACATGGCTGCCGCTGATAAGAAAAAGACTTGAGCAATAATCAAACCACTAACTCCACCTAAAAAAGGTGCTGCTAAACACGCCAATGCCATCGTAGAAAAAGCCACCAAAATCACTAAACCAGATTTTTTCACTCGATCCAATAAAAATCCTGCCACAACACCAAAAGGAATCCCAAATAAACCAAATAAACCAGAGTAAAAATTGGCTGTACCTTGCGAAAGATGATAATAATCACTAAACAATACTGGATACAAAGCGATGTAAGAATATAATACAAACGCCATACAACCTTGTAAAACCCCCAAAATCCAAACTGATTTATTTTTTAAAACCGTACGAAAAGGTGCAGTAATTTTTTCTTCTACTGACTGATCTTCTGCCTTCGGTGCATCTAAGAAAAAGAAATATAAAAACCATAGAATAACAGAAAGCCCACCAATTAAATACCAACTAGCAAAGTGACCAAATCTTTCGGATAGAGGTAAAAACAAATTCATTGAGATTAATGAAGCCAAAGCCGGAAAAGTAGTAAAAATACCAATCGCCGTGCCAGAATACTGACTATCTCTAAACCAGTAACTAATTAAAACGACTGCCGTCATAACAATTGTCGAAAAAGAGATCCCTTCAATAACACGTGTGACTAGTAACATTGAAAACGAGCCTGCAACAGTTCCTAAGAAATTACCAATTGCCAACAAAGCGATAATCCCCAAAAGCAGCTTCTTCGCACCAATTTTAGTAACTAATGCGCCGCCAGGAATCGCAATAAAAATTCCTGAAATAGTAAATACTGATGTTAGTAGTGACATCTGAGTTAAAGAGGTGTGGAGATATTGCGACAATGGATTAATAACTGGCGCAATTTTTAATTGAGACATTCCGATTAAGGTACCACCCAAATAAAGTAAGAAAAATTTCATCCATTTATTCACTGACATCCTCCTTCTTTTAATTAATTTAAAAGCGCTTTCAAACTATGGACTTATTATATCGAATGATTGATTTGTTTGAATATGCCTTAAAAAAGTTTCTTTCGACTAATTTTTCGTTTAAAATACAAATGACCCATCATTTTTTAGAGAAAATGACATTATTCGAAAAAAAACACAATTTTTATCTTGAAGGAGCCAACTTATGGAGACGATTGATGAAACTGATTTAAAAATTTTGAAATTACTATCGACTGATAGCCGCATGCGCATCAAAGATCTTTCAACAGCCGTTAAATTGTCAGAGCCCAGTGTCAAACGCCGAATTGAAAAAATGGTAGATGCTAAAATTTTAAGAACTTTTACGATTGATATAGACTATAGCAAATTGGGTTACAGTATCCCTTTTTATGTAAAAATAAGTAACTTAACCATCTCTTTCACCGATTTTATAAAAAAGGCACAACAAATTAACCCCACTCTATCTTTTGACTCAGTGACTGGCGAAGAAAACTATATTATACAGGGACGCGCTCAAACGATTGTAGAAATAGAAAAATTACTAGCTGCACTGATGCATTACGGCAAAGTATCAACTTCAATTATTTTGGAAGAAACTGCCGGAAAAAAAATTATTGATTTAATGTAAAAAAAGCCAACAATTTTATGCGGCACGTAAGGTTCTTCAAGATATTGTATATCTTCAATAGATAATTTTAAATCAACTGCTTTTACGGCTGTTTCAACATGGGATAACTTTGTCGCACCAACTACTGGCGCTGCTAAAGTCGGCTTACTAAATAACCACGACAAAGATACTTCCACACGACTAACCTGATATTTTTCAGCCAATTCACCAACTCGATCAATAATTAACTGATCTTTATCTGCTGTCTGATCGTATTTAGAACGTGCAACATTGTCAGTGATTAAACGTTTAGAAGTTTCCTGCTGACTTCGCGCCAATCGACCTGAAGCTAACGGACTATACGGCGTTAAGGCAATATTTTCAGATTCACAATACGGAATCATTTCTCGTTCTTCTTCACGATAAATCAAATTCAAATGATTTTGCATCGATACAAATTTGGTCCAACCATTTTTTTCGGCTACCTGATTGGCCTGCTGAAACTGAAAGGCATGCATCGCTGAAGCACCAATATGACGCACTTTTCCAGCCTTTACTAGATCATGTAAAGCTTCCATCGTTTCTTCGATCGGCGTGCCGTAGTCCCAACGATGAATAATGTATAAATCCACGTAATCCGTCTGCAAACGCGCCAAACTTTGATCAATTTGCGACATAATATGTTTCCGCGAAAGTCCTGCGCCATTTGGCCCATCAAACATTTTTTGATGCACTTTTGTGGCTAAAACAAGCTCATCGCGCTTACCGTAATCCTTTAAGGCTGCACCCAAGATTTCTTCACTGCGACCAATCGAATAAACATTGGCTGTGTCAAAAAAATTAATTCCTAAATCCAAGGCTTTCTTAATTATCGGCCGGCTTTCATCTTCCTCTAAAGCCCATTTATGCACCCAATTCACCGGATCACCAAAACTCATCGCTCCTAAACAAATTCGTGAGACATCTAATCCTGTATTACCTAATTTTGTATATTCCATCGCAAATTCTCCTTTTAATGTTTATTCAACTTTAACGGAGAGATTCATTTGATGCCAATACTTATTAAATTTTCAAACATGCTTAAAAGGCATGAAAATACAGCATTGACGAACTAATCATCTTGCGACTTTTTATTCTTTTGATCTCTTGGCTTCATATTGGCGCATCATTAGAGATGCCTTTGTTTTATCTCATTAAAGGATAACATCTCAAATTTTCTTAAACTAGACAACAAAAAAGCCAATTCAAACTAAATTGAATTGACTTCTCACTATATAAACATAAACAAATACAACAACTGACAAACAAACATTGCTAATGACACCACAATCTGGTTTTTTATCACGCCATACTTGTCTTTCATCTCTAGGATATTTACCGGGACAATGTTAAAATTTGCCGCCATTGGTGTCATTAACGTTCCGCAGGAGCCGATACTTAAAGCAATCATGCCAATCACCGGATCTACGCCATAGCTCAAAACAAAAGGATAACCAATTCCTACTAACATCACTGTAATCGAAGCAAAAGAATTTCCCATGATCATCGTGAAAATTACCATGCCGACAGAAAGTAAAATCATCCCTGCATAGACATTTCCTTTTGGCACCATGTTTTGCATGATTTCTGCAATCGTTACGCCAACACCAGCTTCGGTATAAATGGCTCCCAACGAGGCTAGCAACATCGGTAACATCGACAACGGACCGATTGTTTCTAACATATTGGCGCCATCTCGTAAGAAGACCCGTGGAGTATTTTTCCGCGAAAAAATGAATAAAATGAACATCGCTAAAACGACGCCAATCCCAATGCCGACCAGCGAACTAATATCTGTGAAAAAAGAACATAAAATAGCGACTGTACCGATGGATAAAGCGGGAATAAAAATCTTATTTCCTTGAAATAGTTGGGGATCAAACTTAATTTTCTTCGCTACTCCAGTAAAAGGCTGACTTTTCCGTTGAATCGCTGGTAGGGTCATGATCAAAATTAAAATACCAGTTATATAACTAGGCAACCAACGTCCCGCTGCCAAAACCACACCCAATAAGAACCAGAATAAAAAAGCTTCAAAGCTGGCGAATCCTCGCCAGCTTCTTAAATGTTTTAAAGCAAGATAAATACATAAGAGGCCCATCACAATAAACATGAGCTCTAATAATTTATCATTCATAGGTATTTCTGAATTTAAAAAGAACTCCATAAGCAACTACTTTCTAATGTGTGGTGCCAAGATTGATTTCAATATCATCTTTATTGGTAACCGCTGCTGCAATACCATACTCAATTGTTTTAGAAATTGTTTCAATTGGCATTGATGGTACGTCGACTGCTTTACCGATTGTTTGGCTTGGTTCAAAAGGTACGTGAATGAATCCGCCTTTGATATCTAAGCCTTCTTTTTCGATCGTATACAATAAATTGTACATGATTTCGTTGCAGACGAATGTGCCGGCAGTATAAGAAATGTACGCTGGTAAGCCATGATCATTGGCATTTTGAACCATCGCTTTAATTGGTAATGAGGTGAAGTATGCATTTTTTCCATCTGCTTGAATCGCTTGACCTAATGGTTGATTGCCTTTATTGTCTGCAATCCGGGCTTCATTTAAGTTAATTGCTACCCGTTCAAATGAAACAGAAGCTCGTCCGCCAGCTTGTCCAACACAGATTACGAGATCAGGTTGTTCTGATTTAATGGCTGCTGCAACTTTTTCACCACTTTCACCAAAAACTGTTGGTACTTCTAATTTGATAATTTCTGCGCCAGCGATTTCTGACGGTAATAATTTTACTGCTTCAAAGGCAGGATTTACTTTTTCTCCGCCAAATGGGTCGAATCCGGTAACTAAAACTTTCATTAAAGATCAATTCCCTTCTTAACTAAATAGAATCATATAAAAAATTTGGAAAACTAGCATAAATAACGCAACGAAAATTTGATTTTTGATAACGCCATATTTGTCTTTCATTTCTAAAATCGCGACAGGTACGACATTAAAGTTAGCTGCCATTGGTGTCATTAAAGTACCACAGAAGCCACATGATAAAGCAATCATTCCGATTAATGCTGGATCAGCACCATAAGCTAAAACAAAAGGTGCGCCAATTCCAACAGTCATTACAGTGATCGCCGCAAAAGCATTACCCATGATCATCGTAAAGATCACCATGCCAATCGCATAAATCGTGATTCCTAGCGGTAAATTCCCAGCTGGAACCACACTACTTACACCACTTGAGATCACTTCACCAACTCCAGCGCTTGTAAAGATTGCTCCAAGAGAAGCTAGAAGCATTGGTAACATTGATAATGGACCAACTGTTCCCAACATATCTACCGCATCTTTAAAGAAAACAGATGGTTTGTTGTCTCTAGAAAATAGCATCAAAATAATAATTGATAGTAAGACACCAATTCCCACACCGACTAAAGCTCCCAAATCGGTAAATAATGCCACAATAATTGCCACGAAACCAATAGTTAAAGCTGGAATAAAAATACGCATGCCAATTTTATCAGACATTTTTTCCATATATTCACGACTTGCAGCATTGCTTTTGCCTTTTGTTACTTTTTGTAGGATAGCTGGAATTGTCATAATAATAATGATAATACCTGTCCATAAACTAGGAATAAAACGACCAAAACCGATAACGATCCCCATCGCCAGCCAGAAAAGCCCTGAGCCATAGCGATTTTTGTTGGTTTTGTCCATTAAATTATAGATACCCGTCCCAATTGCAATGAGTCCCATTACGATATAAATAATTTCTAATAATTTTTCACTAAGTAAAGCTTCTGAGCCTAAGAAAAATGACATCTACTTAACCCCCTTGTCGCCGTAGTATTTTTTCATTAATCGTTTGTCTTTAAAATGGAAATAAATACACGCTACGACTAATGCTACTAATGCTACTGGGATTTCTACTACCATTAATCTAACCAATGAAACATCATAGCCTAAGCTTTTCAAAGTAGATTGTACCAGCAACGCTCCGGCACCACCAATAAATAAGTTTTGTCCGAAGAACCAAGTGATATTTTCCATCGCGGAAGACATCCCTTTTAAGTCTTCAAAATATTCTTCATTATCTGGCAAGCCTTTTGATTCAACTGCACCTTCCATCATTGGATAAACAATTGGACGCACAAAGCCAGCTACGCCGCCAAAACTAACATTAAAGGCCGCAAAAACAGTTCTGAATACACCGTAAATCATTAAAATAGCACTTGTATTCACCCGTTTGAATTTTTTGATCATTCGTGCAGCGGATTCTTTCAAACCATTACGTTCCAAAGTCCCAGTTGCTAACATAATAATAATAAAAATTGCCATTCCTCGGTTTGCGACAAAACTACTACCCAAAGTTTCTAGCATCGTTTCAATCCCTAAACCGCTTACTAGAGCTGTCACAATCATAGCGACAACTACAATTAAAATTGAATCTAATCTCAGGGCGAATCCAACAATAACAATCAGTACCCCAATTAAACTTAAAATATTTCCGTCCAAGCTGTTCCCTACCTTCTTATAAATTAGATTGATTTTAGCTCATTTTCACAAAAATATCAATCGTTTAATTTAAAATCAATTACTTAATATTAATAATTATTGAATAAATATAGATAACATTTTTTATATTACCTATTTATTGAGATGAAGGCTTGCTAGATTGGTACGACAAAAAATTCTTTATTAATGTTAGATAATTGGTTCTTCGCAGAAAATAACTAATTATTCATTCTATCTACTATAAACATACTTTGTTTTTTAGAAATAAAAATTTGAATATATAATAATTATCAGATTATTCATACCCTTCATGTGATATTTTAAAAGAGACCACCAGATGATTTAAGTAAGATTCCTTTTTCGTTACAAATAAGTGTATTTAAAATAACGGATCACTATATTTTTTGTTGTCTTAAACACAAAAAAAGAACCTCATATAGAGATTCTTCTCTCATTTTCTAAGATTAGATAATGAATTGATACATCAAATAATAATGACAAATAGCTCCAGCTAACACAAAAAGATGAAATAATTCATGACTTCCAAAGGCTTTAAAATGAAACTGTAAAGGTTTTGTCGCATAAATAATTGCACCGATAGTATAAAATATTCCACCAGTAAGTAAAAACAAGATCGCTTCTCTCGGAAGTTTATCCATCAAAGGCCCACTAAATGCAACAATCCCCCATCCCATTAGCAAATAAATAATCGTCGAAAACCACTTACTTTGCTGAAACCAAATGATTTTTCCTAAAATACCTACCAGTGCCAATGACCAAATGCTCACTAACAATACTAGTCCGATGGTTTTATTTAAAACCAATAAACAAATAGGCGTATACGTTCCAGCGATTAAACAAAATACGAATGAATGGTCAATTTTTTGTAAAATGCGATGAATCTTTGTTGATACATAAAAAATGTGGAAAATTGTCGATGCAAGAAACAATCCGATTAAACTAGCCCCGTAAATACAGGCAGCTACGATTGCCTCAGAACTTTTGGCATTTAAAATTAATAAAACTGTGCCACCAATCGCCAACATGGTTCCCCACAAATGAATTAAGCCACTAGTGATACTTTCCGAATCACAATAAAGTTGTTTCATTTTCTACTCCTCCTGTTCAGCTAATTCTAAATTGGGAAAAATTTCAGTCAAATAATCATCATGGAATTGATGATCTAATTTTTTATCGATTTGATTGTCACTTTTTTGATAAGATTGTCTTTCCGTCCAACGGTTGATAGCTAATCCTGATAAGGTGAAATTCATGATAAAGAAAGCAATAAATATAAAATAAATCATTCGTTGTTGGATTAAATAATGATTAATGAGTCTGATTAAAAATGGATACAGAAATTTCAAATAAAATACTCCAATCACACCCCAAAAGAACATGTATATCAAGCTAGTTCTACCAGCTAAATTAAATGGCTGTTGACTGAAATCCCACATTTTTATTCCTAAAATTAGTTCTTCAATTAGACTACCTGTAAATTCAATAATTTCTCCAAGTAAACTAGAGAAAAAGAAAATAATCACTGGGTTTTCTCGCCGAAGTGGTTTTAAAAATAAAGTAAATATGACCGTTCCAAAACCATAGATTGGGGTAAATGGTCCTAAAACTAAGCCTCTTCTAAAACTCAAGTCTCCTAAAAGAATCCAGCTATAACAGTTTTCTATTAAAAAGCCAATTACCGAACCAATTACAAAAAGCCAAAAAAATTGTCGTATCTTCATTTTTTTATTCATCATTTTATCACCTCCACGAATTAATTGAACCATTCATTCATAAATCTGTGCTAAAACAATCTGGATAGTCAATCATCCAGATTATTTCTTACTATAAGCAGGTATAAGATTGTCCAAACAGATTTTTTTGGCTTTTTCATGGGTCAAAGCTTCGTCTCGCTCAAAAGCATCGTTCATAATATGCATTCCCCAAAAAGCCAAGAGTTCAATAATTGTCCGAGTAGTATAATGTTTATCCTCAACTTCTCGCATCTGACCTTCATTAATAAATCGTTCAACATATTGATAAACTTGTTTAAAATAAATCTTTCTAAAATCACGGTAAGACTCAGCTAACTTAGATAAATCATCTACATTATGTTCAATAATTAAACAACCCACTCCATATTTTGCAATCACATCAAAGGCATCAGAAAACATTTCTACCAAGGTATAATTGGGATTTTCCATGCCTTTATTAAAGTCTGCAGCATTTTTTTCAAAAGCAGCATCTATTTCCTGATCTAGATGTTCAAACAACTGACCTTGAATCGGATAGTCAAAATCTTGATGCAGATAACTAGGCTCAATCGTACATTTGATAATAAAATCTAATAAATCATTCTTACCCTTAAAATACTGATAAATCATGCCAGTTGATAAACCAATTTGTTGAGCAATGTCTTTCATTTGCGTGCGGGCATAGCCTTTGTTGATAAATAAATGGCTGCCTGCTCCATAAAATAAATCCAAACGATTTTTCATCTGATTCACTCCTTTTAGTGACCTTTAAGATCTATGTTACCATTTTTTGTAGCCAATTTTACTACATATTCTGAATCCTTTGTCCCACCAATTTTTTCTTGTTGATTTCCTTTCAAATTAAATTCTGAATTACTCTCAATTGTTCCATTTTTTGTGTTGATCTTAATCTGATAATTGGTTTTTGTTGGTAAATCTAAAGTAACTTGACCGTTTTTAGCATCCATAGAAATATCTTGTTCTACTTTTTTATACACTAACTGGATATCTCCACCACCTGTTGCTTCAAATTTGCCGCCACCGACTAAGTCTGAACTATTTAACTTTCCACTAGTGGTTGTGTAATGCACATTACCCGTTACATTTTCTAAACTTGTTTCTCCACTTGTCGTTTTTATCTGATAGTTTTCAGCAGCGATATCTTTAAATTCGACCGACCCGCTTGTGCTTTCAACAATCATTTCATCTGTTGCAGCCAGTTTTTCTGCCGTTAGTTTCCCGCTAGTCGTCGTTAGCTTGATTGATTTAGCCTGGCTATTTCTCAGTTGAATCTCACCACTAGTTGTATCTAAAGAAATGCTATCAAATTCTTTTTTAGTTTCTAGCAGATCAATGGCTCCGCTAGTAGTATGCAACGTCAGGTTTTGATCAAATTCCTCAGGTAAGATTAGTTCGACAAAAGCTTTAAAACTTGTCCGTTTCGGTCGTTTACCTTCAGTAATTTTCACGCTTTTTTGACTCGAGTCAATTTCTGCATAATACTTTTGATTGTCTTCATTCATATATTCTTTTAGAATAATCGAAGGTTTATTATGATATTTTACCTTCAAATCATCTGCGTCATAATCCACTTTGATCTGATTGACAACTTGCTTGATCTCAACAGTATTCACTAATTTTGGTTCAGCGTTTTTTCCACAACTGGTTAAAATAAACAACATGAAACCCGTCAGACACAGTACAAAAAATTTTTTCATTCAGATCAACTCTTTTCTTAAATTAATTGAACCATTCATTCAATCATATTATAAAAGTATTATTTTCACTTGTCAATTTGATCCGCAAAAAAACCGAAGCGATTTTCACTTCGGTAAATGTACGACTAATTTCTTTTCACGATACGATAATAAACTTTTGATGTCTGCCAATAAAAGAATAGATAACATAGTGTAAATATTGCCACCACAATCACCGTTACAATCGTAATCAATTGATTATTGGTTAAACCAAAGAGAATTAACAATTTGCGAATGATCGGCAAGGCGATAGTTAAATGAATGACGGCTAATAGAATTGGTAAAATAAAGACCATTAGAATTTGGCTTTTAATCGTTTGTTTGACTTCTCGGTGACTTAAACCAACTTTTTGCATAATTTCAAAACGGTTGGCATCACTATAACCTTCAGATACCTGCTTGTAATAGATGATTAAGGCAGCGGCGACAGTAAAACTAATCCCGAAAACAACGCCAATAAATAAAAATCCGCCCGTAAATTGATTAGCTTCTTGTCGGTCTCTTTCTATCTCGGAGGCTCTAGCATATGGCATAGAAGGACTTGGTAATTCTTGTTGTGAGAGTTCTTGATTTAGCTGTTCTTGATAACTAAATACTCCGTCAGTGAATTCCTTTTGATTTTTTTGGCTACCAGACACGTTCATCATCACCTCGGTTGAATAGGCTAATGGTTCCTGTGCTCCCGTTGTTTCCAAAGCCGAATATATCTTTTCGACAGATTCAGTATTTTTTACAAACAAAATATAGGAATTGTAAATATCATTTATTTTAGGTTGTAGCTTTAAACTTTCAATTTGTTTTTTTATCGAATAGGTTTCATCGCCAAAGCTGATTGTTTTTCCTGAATATTCTCCCGTAACTGGATAAAACAATATCTGATTCTCTGTTAAATTTGCTTTTTTTCCAGTCATCTGATAATAATCATCTTCAGTCCAGATCTTCAAAGCCACCAACCCATTTTGCGTTTGATCGTTACCATTAAAAACTTGAAATCGGGTTCCCTTTTGTTGGACTAAGTTAATATTAGGCGTATCCACTTTCAAACTATCATCAACCTTCAGCTGATGTTCTTTAGCAAGTTGATTTAATTGCGGTTGGACCTGATCATTGACCAATTGGGTAGTAAAACTCACATCGCTAGGATTACGCTGTTTGACGATATCTTCTTTACCATAATATAAGCCAGCTGTGGAAGCTACGGTCACCAATACCATGGTTGATAATATACAAATACTTGCCAAGCCAGCGCCATTTTGTTTCATTCGATAAATCATTCCAGAAATATTGATAAATGGTTTGGGACGATAATATAGAGTTTCCTTATTTCTTAAAAATTTCAAGATTGTCACACTAGCTGTAATCATTAATAAATATGTTCCAATGATTACCAAAATGATTGCTACAAAAAAGACGCTAAGTGCTGCAATGGGTGATTCTAATGTTAAAGAAATATAATAACCACTGCCTAAAGAAATTAAGCCGATTAAAGTGAGGAACCAATGACTTTTCGGCTCTTTTTCACCTGCTTCTCCCTTTTTCATTAATTCAATAGGGTTTGTTTTCATCAATTGAAGAATATTTGTTACCAGCAATAATAAAAATAAAACCACAAAAAATACCGTCACTACTACAAACATTGATAGCGAAAGATGAAAAACGAAATCTTCACCAAAGCCAGTCATTTTCTTCAATACTAAAAATAAAAATTTTGCAATAATACTTCCTGAAATCAATCCAACAAGCAGAACAGCTATCAAGCTCAACAAGCTCTCAATCGCTAGCATGAAGCTTAACGATTTTTTGTCCATCCCTAAAATGTTATATAATCCTAGCTCTTTTTGGCGCCGTTTTATCAGAAAACTATTGGTATAAAAGGAGAAGATAATTGAAAAAATAATAATCACAACATTACCAAAACTAAACATCGAATGAACTGTCATAGCACTTGGCATCGAGCGCATTCCAGGATTATTCACCATCACTTGCATCAATAAATTCATAATTACTAAATAAGTCATTGAAGCTAAAAATGGCAAGTAGACTGTATTGTTTTTTCGTAAGTTTCCCCAAGCTAATTTAAAATAAAACATCGCTAGACCTCCTTTGTTAACAGGACGGTCGTCGTTTCAGTAATTCGAGTGACAAATTCCTCTTGACTATTATCACCGCGATAAAGCTGATGAAAAATTTGGCCATCTTTAATAAATAAGACAAGTTGTGCATGGCTTGCTGCAATGGCACTATGGGTCACCATCAAAATTGTCTGACCTTGACGATTGATTTGATCAAATAATTGCAGTAAAGCATCTGCCGAGCGGGAATCTAGAGCACCTGTTGGTTCATCAGCCAACACTAAGTCTGGCTTTGTAATTAAAGCTCTTGCCACCGCTACACGTTGTTTTTGTCCACCAGAGATTTCATAAGGAAATTTGTTTAATAGTTCATCAATTTGTAAGGCTTTCACTAATGGTTCAATCCGCTTTTTCATTTCTTTGACGGCCACTCGCGATAACACTAAGGGGAGAAAAATATTATCTTTCACATTAAAGGTATCGAGTAAATTAAAATCTTGAAAAACAAAACCTAAATGTTCCCGTCGAAACTTCGCTAACTCTCCTTCTGGAATCCGACTTAGATCTTTTTTTTGCAGTAGTACGCGACCACTAGAAGCTTGGTCCAAAGTCGCCAAGATATTTAACAAGGTACTTTTTCCTGAGCCTGATTCTCCCATGATGGCGATGTATTCTCCATTGTCGACCGTAAATGTAATATCTTTCAAGGCTGCTACTTGTAAATTACTAAGTCTAGGTTGGTAAACTTTTTTTAAATGTTCTACTTCTAATAATGTCATTTGTTTGCCCCTTCTCTTTTTATTGATACTTTTAGTTTAAGGGCGATCAACGGTAAAAAACAGTGACAATCAATTGCTCCAATCCTACATTTTTGTAAGCTTACTCTAAAGAAAAGGTCTGCAGCTTCGAACTGTCAATAGTTACTTCTGTACCAACACCGACTTTTGAGGTTAGACGCAGATTTAATCCCAGTTCTTGGGCAATCTCTTGACTCATAAATAAACCCAACCCACTGGCTTTTTGATTTTGTCGACCAGTATATCCAGTAAAACCTCTTTGAAATACACGGGGAATATCTTCCGCTAAAATCCCTTGTCCGGTATCTTTAATGACGATTTCTTGAGGACGATCAACCGGTGTATAAATCGTGATTTTTCCAATTTGCGTATACTTAATCGCATTAAAAATGATTTGCTCCAAGATAAAACTAAACCATTTTTCGTCAGTAATAATTTCACCAGTCAACTGGGTCAGATCTACTTCTAAATCTTTATGAATGAAAAAACGAGCATATTTTTTCACAACATTTTTAACTACTTTTTCGATCGAGATAACTTCGAAACGAAAATCTTGTTGAATCGACTGCATTCTCAAATACTGCAGCATCATCTCTAAATATTGCTGAATTTTGAATGTTTCTTCTTGCATAGCGTTTTTTTGCGGCTGATCAAAGGTTTGAATCATTAAATCCAAGGCTGCCAGTGGTGTTTTTATTTGATGGGTCCAAAGACTGTAATAATCCATCAACTCTTTTTCTTGTTTTTCTTGTTGCTCCTGCATGTCTCGGGTTTGCCGGGTCACTTTTGTAATAATTTCTTGATAGTCACTTTCAAGAATAGTTAAAAATTCTTCCTCTTGTTTGTGCCAATCATTTAAAATCGGTTCTTGCAACAAATGCTGCAATTTTTGATGTTTCCTAGTTAATTTGATTCCTCGAATTAACAGAAATATGATTAACAACGGAAAAGTAAAAATTATGGCATCTTGATAAACATTTGTCGGAATATCATAAAGAAAAAAAGTGCTGGCAAATAATACAACTACTAAAATATAGAGCCAAATAACACCAGCGTTTTCTTTAAGAAGCTGCTTCATAAAATACATATTTTTTCTAATCATCAGACATCATTAGCATATAACCGACCCCTTTTATCGTATGAATCAATACCGGTAAGCCACTGGCGCTTAGTTTTTTTCTTAAGCGGGTCAGATTGACAGTCAATGTATTCTTACTGATAAATTCTTCACTTTCCCATAGTTTCTCCATGATGGTTTCTTTTGAAACGGCCTGTTCAGGATGCTGAAACAAGATAGCCACGATTTTCGTTTCATTCGGCGTTAAACGAACCAACTGTCCCTTGTAAAAAAGTTCACCAGTTAACACATTCAGTTTCACTGCTTTATAAACCATTTCTTGTGGTGTTTCGTTAAACTGATAAGCCCGTCGAAAGGTTGCTTGAATTTTTGCTGTCAATATTTCTAAATCAACTGGTTTTCCGATAAAATCATCTCCGCCCATATTCATCGCCATCAGCATATTCATTTTGTCATTAGCTGAAGACAGGAAAATAACTGGTACTGTAGATGTTTTACGGATTTCTTGACACCAGTGATACCCATTGAAATACGGTAATGAGATATCTAATAACACCAGATCAGGTTGGAAAGCTGCAAATTCTTGTAAAACATTTTGGAAATCATTAATTCCTTGTACTTGATAATTCCACTTTTTCAACTCTGATTGAATAATTTGGCTGATTTTTTGATCATCTTCTACAATCAAAATCTTATTGTGTACCATATATTCTCCTTACTTTTAAAAAATCAATAGGGCAAAAATAATCAACAGATGATTTATTTTTGCCCTACTGTTTTACGATAAATTAGATGTTTACGCGTTTCCGCTTGATCTGTCCGATCATAGCTTCGCCAAAAATGCATTCCTAACTTTTCAGCGATTCTTTTTGAAGAAATATTTTCTACCACAAACTGTGCAATATATTCCTCAGCCTGCAGTTCTTGAAAAATAAATGATTCCGCTGATTGGGCTGCTTCAAATGCATAACCTCGACCTTGAAATTCAGGCTTAATTAGATACGCCATTTCGATTTGCTGCTGTTCGAATAAATCTATTGGTAGCACACCAATCATTCCTACAAACTCTCCAGATTCTTTTTCTTCAATTAAAAAATAGCTGGAACCAAAATCTCGATATTGCGCTTGAATCTTTTCTAACCAAATGGTATCGCCCTCATCATCAAAAGTTTTTTGCCATCCCAGCAACATTAACATTGGATTTTGCAAAATTTCTTTTAGCTTATCGAAATCATTATCAGTAAATTCGCGATAACTTAATCTTGGACTAGTTAGCATTTGATATAGTGGGCGCCTTCAGCCTGCAAACGAACCAAATCAGTAATGCCAGCTGGTACAACTTTAATTTTTTCAGATAATTGTTTGGTTCGAACTTGGAAACCGCGCATTGATTTGTGACATGCATGAAATTCTACATTCGGATACTCTTTAATAAATTTTGTCATTTTTGGCAACAAATAGCCTTGAATAGCTTCTCCATTAATCACTAAAATAACTTGGCATTTTGGTTCATCTAACAGCAAACTTTCGATACTGTGGCGGGCTTGTCTCAATTTCTCTAACTCATCAACATGAAAAACGACTTTCATTAAAATCTCCTCCGATCAATTTACGTTATCTCATTTCTTACTTTAATGATATAAGAAAACCAGCAAGATTTCAAAACATTCTTTAATAAATAATTCTCAAGTCAAAACAACAAAAAATTCACAAAATTATTTTTAATAAAAGGCTTTCATTTTGCTCCGATTTTTATTATTTTATAGATAGAACGTTTTTAAATGGAGGTAATCATGTCATATCAAGAGATGTTTTTTACTTTTCTCGGGGGATTAGGAATTTTCTTATTCGGGATTAAATATTTAGGGGATGGTTTACAAAAAGCTGCTGGTAATCGTCTGAGAGAAATTTTGAACCGCTTTACTTCTACTCCACTACGAGCTGTGTTAGCAGGAATCATCGTAACCGGGTTAATTCAAAGTAGTTCTGGTACAACCGTTTTAGCAGTTGGATTAGTCAGCGCCGGCTTTATGAGCTTAAAACAAGCGATTGGCGTCATTATGGGCGCCAATGTCGGTACAACCGTCACCGCCTTTATTATTGGTTTTGATTTAGGTGCCTATTCTTTACCAATTATCGGTGTTGGAGCCTTACTTTTATTTTTTACTCGAGGGAAAAATTTTCAAAATATTGGTCAAGTATTATTTGGCTTTGGGGCATTATTTTTCGGTTTAGAATTAATGGGAAATAGTATGGCTCCTTTAAAAGACTTACCACAATTCCATCAATTAATGCTAAATGTCGCTGACTATCCTGTTTTAGGTGTCTTAATTGGAACCCTTTTAAAACCATGGTTTTGCAAAGTTCCAGTGCTACCATCGGGATCTTACAGCAGCTTTATATGCAAGGTAGTTTAAATTTAGCTGCCGCTTTACCGATTTTATTTGGTGATAATATTGGAACAACGATTACCGCAGTAATTGCTGCGTTAGGTGCTAGTGTCGCTGCTAAGCGTACAGCTGCCTCACATGTCTTTTTTAATTTAGTTGGCGCCATTATATTCACCTTATTATTGGCACCTTTTACTCAAGTGGTGATGGCGATAACCAGTCAATTAAATCTAAACCCAGCGATGCAAATTGCCTTTGCTCACGGTTTATTTAATATCTCCAACTTATTACTACAGTTTAAATTTATTCCACAGATTGAAAAATTAGTGAAAAAAATAGTCCCAGGTACCGAGAAAAATTTAAATATTCGAACAGTTACTTTAAACGAGCAACTGATTCAAACTGCTCCAGCTATGGCGATTGAACAAGCTACCGCAGAAATTTTACAAATGGGCAGCTATGTCCTCCAAGCTTTGGAAGGCGCTCACAAATACTATCGTTTAAATAAAGATGAATACTACGAAGACGTTATGCAGTACGAGGATGCCATTAACCATTACGATGTCGCCTTAACCGATTATTTAGCCAAAATTTCAACGGCTTCCCTTTCTCCACTAGAAAGTCAAAAACAAGCGATGCTACTAGAATTTTCCAAAGATTTTGAGCGAATGGGCGATCACTGTAAAAATATTATTCAAGACTTAGCTGAATCGATCGAATTAGAAACTCAACAGCGGCAAAAAGAAAAACGTGCGAAAAAAACTAGCAACAATAATCGTGAAACCTATCTTTTATTAGATGAAGATTTGACTCAATTATTTGAAAAAGTAGCGAAAAATATTCGCGATGCTTTAGCTGTTTTACGAAATGATGACACTGAATTGGCACAAAAAATGTTACAACGAGAGCAAGAAATTAATCAGATTGTTGACTTATTACGCGAAAAATATGTCAAGCTAATGAATACCGGCCAAGGTCGTGCAGCCGATGGGGTATTATTGATTGATATCAGCTCCAACTTAGAAAGATCCAGTGATCGTAGCCTGCATATTGCAAAATATATTTTAGGCAATAAATACAACTTCAAATATGATACTACCAATTTTAATTATCAAAACGATTCTATATAATAACGAGTGTAATTCAAATAAAAATGTAGTTGAGTTATTTTTATAAATTAATAATATCATCGACAAATTCTTTTATTGATATAATAATAATCAAAAAACCTAAGATATGACATGTTATATAACTTTTATTTTCCAGTGTGAAAATGTATAATAAAAGTTAGAAAAAATGTCAAAGGGGTTATTATTAATGAAATTATTTATAAACAATAACAGCAGCAAAATCATTTCCGAAAAAGAATTACACAATAAGTTAAAAACGGATGCCTTAAAAATGTGGCGTGACCAGCGTAATCAATATCCTACTTCTTTCAAATCATTTGACGAGTTCCATAATGATTTCTTTGGAAGAAATATTAAATACTATCGTCAATTACACTCTTCAGCAAATCAATCACTTAACTAAAAAAGATCGTTCAGCAAATTGGTTTCTGCTGAATTTTTTTAAGTTTTCCTAGCACAATCGCTATCAAACACAAAATTACGCCTAAAAACAATAAACTGCTTTCTGGTAATTGATTGGTTTTTGGTAGCGAACCTTGATAAACTTTTACCTCTTGGAATGTACGCGTTGGTTTACTCACATTCGTCACAGGTAACTTTTCTTCAGTTGGTGCAACGCCCAATGTGCCATGAACTTCAATTTGGCTATCCATCTTGTTGCCCCCTCTTAAAAAATGCTAATTACCATGCAGTTGGAGCAAATTTCAATCCAAGATCGTAAGTTTCAGTAATTGTACTTGTTACGTCACCTGCAGTAAAACTACCTGAATATCCAAAAGTTAATTCTTGTGATTCCGAATCTTCAGCATCAGCTTCATTTAATTTGCCTTCGCTATTTGCTAATTCACCTAGATCAGTCGGTGTTGCAATATTAGCTGCACCATCAGTGATAACGTTCACTGTCGGACCATTTGTTACATTTAGAGCAACATCTAGACTTGTTACAGCAGTAAGATCTCCTGATGATTGTGTTGCAAAACTATTTGCTGTAACTGTTACAGGTCGACCAGAATTATTTTTAATTGTATAAGTTGGAGATGAGACACTAGTTGAACTACCCACACTGTAGAAAATTGTTTTCATTGGAACAGTCACATTCACCCATTTTATATCATCTTCTGGGATTGGAGCTGTAGGATCAGTATTATCCATTCCTAAAGTTCCTTCAACTTCAACCGTTGTATCTGATTGGTCAATTACGGTTTTTGAACCCGCGCTTGGATTATCAGGAGTTTCGACCGCTGAGGCACCTGCTGCAAATCCTAAAACTCCTGAAAATAAAATAGCACCTGTTAAAAATTTTTTCATTGTAAAACTCTCCTTTTTTTGTATTATATTATTGAACCATTAAGGTTAATACCGATTGAACTTCGCCTTGTTTCTTTTTTGAATCTGGATCATAAACATTGAAGGTTGCTGTAGCTGGATAGTTTCCAGGTTCAAGCTCTTTTTCCAATGTGGCTGATCGGATTTCTTCTCCTGGTTGAATTGCACCAGAATTATAAACTACCTCACCTGTATCATCGACTGTCACAACAACATTGACTGGTTGTGCATTACTAGGTGGATTTTGAATCGCTAATTCACCTGTCATTGTATTTTGATCAATGTTAGCTTCTGATACAATACGCATATTAAATTGACTTTTATCAACTGCCGATTGGGCAAAATCTGAAATTTCTTTTTCAGTCATTTTTGAAGCATCTTTACCATCCGGTAAGAAATCACCTGCAACCACTGTCGTTGATATCTCTGCTTTAAAGAAATGATCATAAATCAGATAGCCCGCCGCTAAAAGCAACAAAGCTAATAGTAAAAGCAAGAGTCGTTTCTTCTTTTTATTATCCTGATTTTCTGATTGTTGATGAGTATCTTGCACTTACTTCTCCCCCTAAGAATTGGTATCGCTAATGTTAAACTTAATATTGTAATTCACCTTTTTAACAGAATAATAAGGTCCTGAGTAGTCTCCACTAAACTTGATTTCAGCTTTAGCATCAGTTTCAAAATAAGGCGATAGTTGAAGTACCTGTCCATTTCCTTTGCTATATGCAGGCCAAGTTACCTCAGAAGTTGACGGTAAGGTTGCCAAAAGATCTAGCTTTAAGAAATTTGCGTCCTCTGTTACATTTTCCACGAGGGATACGGTTGGATCACTATTATCACCAACAGACACGTCTGTCATCTTAATATACGTAGGTACATTACTGTAACTTTCTACGTGATAAGTATCTTCTTTTCTAGTCACTACTGGTCCTTCTAAACTATGAAATCGCATAGACATTGGAAAGACTGTTGCGATGTGTTGCGGTACATTGACAGGTTGAAGTTCAACTCCTAAACCAGTGTTTGTTACCCATAACGTGGAACTTGAATAATTATCACTTGTTCTAGTAGCTGTGACACGTCCGTAAATATAATAATCTTGAGCCAATAAATCTTCGAAACCCCCCTGAGTGTCCTTATCAGTTCCTGTGAATGTATACACGCCCCCCGGTTTATCTTGTGCGTTAAAAACCTCGTTTAATCCTGTATAATCAAGACGACCATCACTATCAGAATAAGGTGTTTTTGATAACACGTACTCTGTTTTGAACGTCCACTCTCCTTGTAAACCAGTTGTAAAGCCATAAACATTACTTAAGACTCTACTCAACTTATTCCCTACTTCTGAAGTAGCAGAAACACTATCTAATGACATGGAAGGTAAATATTCTATCCAGTCTTTACCTATGAATCCTCCATCAGTTCTGATAAAGTACACACTATTATTAATCGGATCGGCATGCCAAGATGGAACTGTGCTATTGATTACGTTATTACTAGTAATCGCTTGGTAAAAATTTCGTCCTCTGTTCCAGACAACTACTTGATTATTCGCCCTACCATTTCCAACAAGTGCTCCACCACTATAAGTAGCGTCATCAGATTTACCAATGTACATGCTAGCCGGATCAAAAGCTTGCACGTAGAGACCATCCTTTATATTAATGGGTTTGTCCCTAGTTAAGTATTTAAATGAGGAACCTTCATACATGTATAAATCAACTCCCTCATTTCCTTCGATAAGTTCGTTTCTCATAGTTGGAAAATTATCGCGTACCTTATAAGTGAAGTTAGCATTTTTTTCCAGAGTAAGTCTTTGTCTAGGTACGCCGGAGCCAGTTCTCCCAGTATAAAACATGAACCATCTTGCGGAATCGATGTCTACATTAGCATCTTCCTCAACTGTCACATTTAATTTCGAAGCTGTATACATATAAAAAAATGCTGTGTATTCAGCTGTGTAATTAATAATCTTGGTATTACTACCTTTTTTAAAATTTACATATCTATAACCTTCTACGAATTCACCTCCAGAAGCTGCTGTGTAATTAGGACTATTATATAAATTCGTTCCACTAATATTTAATGTACAATCTTGTCCATGAGATTTAAAAGGTTGACTACCTCTCTGTGTGATATTGTAATTAATATTTTCAACATTCAGAGTATGGTTTGGTCCATAAAGTCTGACAAATCCCCAATTAGTATTATTAGGGTATTGTTCTGATCCAATATTTAAATTCTTAAAAGTGACATTTAAGCCCGACGATGCGGTTCCAGTTTTAATCATCGTACCAGTAACAGCCGCAGAATAATTTAGCGTATAATAATTTTCAGGTGAGCTTAGTTGAGCAGGATCCTTAATTCCGTTCAATTCAATATTTGTATTAATTGTTAAATTAGGCGTGTTATCTCGACTAATGAGAATATCATTTTTTAATTGAACATACTTTATTCCCGTACCAGGATCGACATTGCCACTGCTAATAGCATCTTCTAAATCAGTAGTAGAATAAACTTCAAACGGATTAATCTGGGTCCCATCACCTATTATTTGTGTGCCAATGTTATCCCCTTCTATTACGTCGCTATGAGATTCTTCCGATGAAGTAGATTGGGTTGTTTCTTCTGATTCTTTCTTTTTTGATTGACTTGTTTTTGTTTCACTTTGTTGTATCTCTTCAGTCGTCTGTGTAGTGGAACTTTCAACCTCAGTACTTTCAGCTGCTACTCCCTCTGATATCCCCATAAAAGAAAGAAGAAACAATAATAACGGATAACTTATTTTTATCACAAATTTTATTCCCCCTGCCCTAATTATTATTATTTTTAAATCATAAAAAGTCTAATAATATTTACATTATGACTTTTTTTAAACAATATTATTTTATGCTTATCAACTCTTATAAATAAATTATTAGATTATGCTAAAAAAATATCAATAACGATTGTTTTTCAAAAATATATTCAGAATAGAAATTTTAATATTTATATTTTAAGGAATAATTTACTGAGCTATCAAAATTATTTGAATATAAAAATTGGGGGAAATAAATCTAAGTAAATAATTTACAAAATAATATTTTATTTTTCTTGATATATTCGTTAATTTTAATAATAGAAATGGTCACTACTTTATCTCAATTATCTTCCTTAAAAGACACTCTAGTGAATAGAGTTATCCACATTTTAAATAAGAACTCTTTTAGCACATAAAGAGATGGATATCCGTAAATACCATGATTATTTGGTTTTAAGACTAATTGTTTCTCGAATATGAAACATTAAGAAATATTTTTCAAATAGTTATAAATAATGAGATTTTATCAGCCAACTAAATATACTCTTTCTCCTTAATAATTATTCATTTATCAGTATTTTTTTTAGATTTATTAAATCTTGTTTAGGCACTGTTTTTTTAGTTTTTCTCTCATTTGATTTTCATTTCAATGGTTTATATTTTCCAGAATTCTTTTTTAGGGCTACACTTATTTTATGGAGATGGAAAGGAATGATTTATTATGGTAGCAAATCAACGCAAATTTAATTGGGGAGAGTTTCTGTTAGGAATTTTGTTTATTTTGACTTCATTAATGGTTTTTAAAAACCCTTTGAGTAGTCTTTTAGCAATTGTTTTCTTATTCGCTATTTCAGCCATTTTAGAAGGGATTTTTCAAATTGGCTTACGTCGTCGTTTGGCAAGATTTACTGGTCAAAAAGCGACTTGGTTATTAGTTTTAGGTATTATTGATGTCATTTTGGGTATTTTCCTACTATTTAACACAACTGCTGGAATTATTGCTTTACCTTATGTCTTTGCTGCATGGTTCATTATTGATTCTCTTGGAGAATTATTGATGGCTGGGGCGGTTAAGGAAATGAGTACTGGTTATTATTGGTTTAAAATAATTATCAATATTTTAGGGGTTGTCTTAGGCTTCATGCTATTATTCAATGCCGCTGCTTCAGCACTTACGATTTCATTTTTAGTTGGTTTTTATTTTATGATTTCAGGAATCGACTTTTTAATTGCAGCATTCTAACTGAACCGCAAAAAGGCCGTTCTAGCTTTGGCTAGAACGGCCTTTTTTTCTTATTTCTTTACCAATTCAATATATTTCTCATTTTTCTCTAAATGATGCATATAAATGATCAGACGATCATACAATTGGTTATTTGCTTCTTCGATTGCATCCCCTAGCAATTCAGCAATTTCACCAACTGTTCTAACGCCATCAATTTGTTGAAAAATGAAACTACCATATTCATCCAATTCCATCTCAGATGTTTTTGGAATCTTATAGCGAATTTTCCGTAAGACTTTTTGGATTTTGGCATTATTTTCTTTAATGATAAAAACCACGCCATCCCGAACTTCATAATGAATTGTATCTTTGATACGATAAACTCTTTGCAGCAAACGAGCTGTTTCTTCATTCACAGCAGGTTGCTGATTAGTCATTACTTTTCACTTTCTTTACGCTTAATAATGGAACGATAATCGCAATTACTAAGACGATCAAGATAAGGACACCTGCACCATTACCACCTAAGAAACCAGTTGGTGTTCCTGGAGTAACAATACCAGTTACTTGTAAGATAATTCCGATTAAACCGATGATTGAACCACCAGCGATTAAACCAGATGATAAGCTGACACCCAAAGTAATTCTTTCTTCGCCGACTTCGACAGCTTCTTTTTTGTTTAATCGTTCGATTAATACACGGATTAATGCCCCAACTAAAATGATTGAAGTCGTAGAAATTGGTAAGTAAAAACCAATCGCAAATGTCATTACTGGAACTTTCATCAATGTTAATACGATACCCATTGCGATACCAGCGATAACCATGTGCCATGGTAAGCTACCTGAAATAATACCTGAAGTTAATGTTGCCATTAAGTTCGCTTGTGGTAAACCAAATGGTGGGTTCGCACCTGTAATAGCTAATTGAGGTGTTAAGATTACCATCATACCAGTAACGATAACAACACCCACGATACCAGCGATCATGAAGTAGCGACGACCTTCATTTAAGTTACCACCCATAACGAAAGTAACTTTTTGTGATTGTGAGTAACCACCACCAACAGAGATTGCCAACACGATAAAGGTACCAAATAATAGTAATTGTTGCGTATTTTCAGCTGAAGTCCAGCCCATTACTACGAATACTAAAGTTAAGATAACCATTGACGCGATTGTCATACCTGATACCGGTAAGTTAGATGTACCGATTGTACCAGTTAAACGTCCGGCTACGATAACGAATAGTAAACTTAAGATAATTGATAAAATACCACCAATAAGTGCCATTGAAATGCTTCCAGTAATAACGAAGCCCATTACGATTGCAACAACTGCACCAATTAATAATGGTAAGATTCCGCCGCCGCCTTCATTTGCTTCAGCACCTTCAGATTTGCGACCTTTTAAAGTTGCAGAAATTGAAGTTACAATAGTCGGAATTAATTTAATTGCACCAATTAAACCACCAGAAATCATCATACCAGCTCCGATGTAACGTACATAAGAACCAGAGATTACTGAAAAGTCAGCTGCACTTAATAATTGACTTGCGTTGTCCCAAGTAAATGCACCAGGACCAGCCATACCCATGAAATAACCTAATAATGGCGCAATTGCAAAGTTAGCTAAGATTGAACCAGCAAACATTAGTAAAGATACGTCCATCCCTACGATGAAACCAATACCAGCTAACAGTGGATTAACTTCCATTTGGAAATTCCATTTGTAGAATTGTTCATTTGTATAACCAATAACGTTATTCATAATACCAAATACAGAACCAGTTAAAGCAGTAATTACCCCACCGATACCAAAACCTATTCCCATATATTTAAGAGAATCGCCACCAGTATCTGAGGCAACTAACGTTTCAGAAATCGCCATTGCTTCTGGATAGACCAATTTACCATGTTCTTCAACTAACATGTATTCTTGAACTAATGAGAACACACCAACACCAAGTAATACTGCGCCGACACCTAAACCGACACCTTGGATAAAGTTGATTTTACCACCGACTAAAACTACGGCAGGTAATACGAAGATCATACCAGAGGCTACAGATTCACCACCACTTGACATTAATTGTAATAAGTTCTTTCCTAGGATTGTTCTAGGTTTTACTAATACGGCCACTAGACCTGAACCAATAATTGCACCTGGAATCCCTGCTGCTACTGTTAAACCGGCTTTCATCCCTGAGTAAGCAGTTGAAGCGGCAAATAAAGCAGCTAATAAAATCCCTAAAATTAAGATGATGGTAGAACCAGCCTTTTTAGGCTTTTCTTCTACGTATGGTACATAATCCTTACCAGCGACACCGCCATATGCACCTTTTGACAATTTTTTCATTTTACCTATCCCTTCTTTCATACCCTACCTTTTTTCATTTAAAAAGTGAGGAGCCCTGAAAAAAGGACTCCACACAGAACTCCCTTTTTATTTAGCTAAACGATAAATAGCATCCGCATAGATCGCTGTCGCTTTTAATAAACTATCAATCGGCATATATTCATTTGGTTGGTGCATTACGTTTTCTTCACCAGGGAACATTGCGCCATAAGCAACACCACGTTCTAGGATTCGGCCGTAAGTACCGCCACCAATTGTCATTTCATGTCCTTTTTCACCAGTGTGATCTTCGTAAACAGCTAATAGTGTTTGAACTAATGGATCGTCACCTGGTACATAATGAGGTGTTTTAATATCGCCAACGATTTCAATTGATACATCAGCATCTTTTAAGATTCCTACCATGTTGTCCATGATTTCATCTTTAGTGATACCTTCTGGATGGCGGACATTAATAGTAATGTTTTTCACACCGTCGTTTGTGTAATCAAATAAGTTCGCTGATGCAGTAGATTCACCCATTACATCATGTTTGTGATAAGCACCTAATTTTTTACCTGTGTAATCTAAGTGCATGTAATTTGCGATTGTGTTGATATAGTTTTGACCATTTGAATCTAATTTGTAGCCTTTTAAGAAGTCTGCTAAGAAAGTAGCTGAGTTCACACCGAATTTAGGTTCTTGTGCGTGTGCACCTTTACCAATTACAGTGATTGTTACATTTCCGCCTTCTTCTTTAAATTCACCTTTTAGACTGTTGTCAGCAATGAATTTTTCAAAAGCTGCTTTCATGTCAGCAACGTTACCTTCGTTCACTTTAAGAACAGCAGTAGCATCCCCTGGTACCATGTTTGTACGTAAGCCAGATTTCATGCTTACTAAATCAAAGTCACCGTGGTCAGCTGCTTTGTCAGCAAATGTTACGACATAAGATAAAATTCCTTTTTCACCATTGATAATTGGGAAGTTAGCGTCTGGTGAGAATCCAAATTTAGGCATTTCTTCAGTTTCCATATAACGATGGATACCATACCATTCACTTTCTTCATCTGTACCGATGATGATGCGGATTTTTTTAGAGATTGGTAATTTTAAGTCTCTAATAATTTTCATAGCATAATAAGAAGCCATTAATGGACCTTTATCATCGCTAGAACCACGAGCGTATAATTTACCATCTTTGATTACTGGTTCGAAAGGATCTGTATCCCAATTGTCGTCAACTGGTACTACGTCCACGTGACCTAATAAACCTACCATGTCATCGCCTTCACCGTAATCAATGTGTCCTGCTACATTGGCAACATTTTTCGTTTCAAAACCATCACGTTTAGCGATATCCAACATTTCATATAACGCTTTAGATGGTCCAGGTCCTAAAGGTTCTTCTTTAGTTCCATGTTCCACGTCTCGCACACTATTAATTCTGATTAAGTCGCCTAAATCACGAAGTAAATCATCTTTGCGTGCTTCTACTTCTTTTTGCCAATCGATTGTCATTGTCTATCCCTGCTTCCATATTTATTTAACAAGTTAAGCTACTTGTTAGATCATAAGAAAAAAACTTGGGTCAAACCGCTAGTCTGACTGAATAAAGATTAATTTTGTTTAGTCACCTCAGTCATGAAAAAATCATGAGCAACTGACTATAATACAACAAACGTTGTTATTTCTCCTAACCAAAGTCGCAGAAAAGTTCACCTCCTCCGCAAAACATTATACGCTAAATCGTTTTCTGTGTCATTCTGAAAATAACAAATTTCTCATAAAAAAATTTTAATTTCCCATTTTTATGATAATTAAACCTATTCAGTTACCAAAGCTAGCATACTAAAGAGCTATTTTTGCTCATTAGCATCGTTATCGCCCTAACTATAATTATATCGGATATTGGCACCGTTTACAAATTACTTTTTACTGGATTTGGTGAGAAAAAATCTAATTTTTTCATTTAAAAAGTGAAATTCTTCTAATAATTAAATAATCGTAAGAAGACGAAGAAAAAGAGATGAAAATTTCTTCCATCTCTTTTTGAATA
This sequence comes from Enterococcus sp. AZ103, assembly GCF_051714685.1. Classification (NCBI taxonomy): domain Bacteria; kingdom Bacillati; phylum Bacillota; class Bacilli; order Lactobacillales; family Enterococcaceae; genus Enterococcus; species Enterococcus sp. AZ103. The sequence continues at coordinate 237,321 of NZ_JBIOSI010000002.1, forward strand.
AACTTTCAATTTTTATACAAGCTATTTGAATTGTCTGACAATTGTTATTTGATAGTTTCTTCTACGCGAACTTGAGCCAATTTCATTTTTGCTTGCGGAATTCTAAATGGCGAGCAAGAAATATAATCAATTGGTAGCGTACTTAAAAATTCGATTGACTTCGGATGTGCAGCTGCTTCACCACATATACCAATTTTTAAATTAGGATTGGTTTTATGACCATTTTCAATCGCAATCTTAATCATCGCACCCACACCTGCTTCGTCGATAACTTGGAAAGGATCATCTTGGAAGATGCCAGCATCTAGGTACTGCGTTACAATTCTTGGTGAATCATCACGGGACAAACCTAGAACCATTTGAGTTAAGTCATTGGTACCAAAGCTGAAGAAATCAGCATGTTTAGCAATTTCATCAGCCACAAAGCAAGCCCGCGGGATTTCAATCATCGTACCGATTTGATAATCTAACGGCAATTGTTTTTCTGCCATGACTTTTTGGACTGCTTCTTCAATTGAATGACGGACAGTCGCAAATTCTGTCGCATCAATTGTAAATGGAATCATGATTTCTGGTTTTATTTCAAATCCTTGCTCTGCCATGACTTCATAAGCAGCTTCGACAATTGCTTCTCCTTGCATTTGATAAATTTCTGGGTAAGCCACTCCAAGACGTAATCCACGGAAACCTAACATTGGATTTGTTTCAGATAAGTTATCCGATTTACGTTTCACTTCATTTAATGTTTTACCTAAAGCTTTGGCCACTTCACGACATTCCTCAGTTGTTTTCGGTAAAAATTCATGCAATGGTGGATCCAGTAAACGAACATTTTCTGATTTACCAGCTCCCGCTTGATACATAAATTTGAAATCTTGTTTTTGGACTTCTTTTAATTCTTTTAAAACTTCTTGGCGTTCTTGCAAAGTATCCGCTAAAATCAAGCGACGGAACTGCAATAAACGAGTTTTCTCAAAGAACATGTGCTCCGTTCTCGCTAAACCAATTCCCACCGCGCCTAAGGCCATAGCTGTTTCAATATCATTTGGTGTTTCTGCATTGGCCCGAACTTTAATGGTTACATGACGATCCCAAATTTCATGTAAATCATCTAAAGCAACCGTATTTGCTACTTCTTCCATCGGAATTTCACCGAAATAAATTTTTCCAGCTGTCCCATCCACGGATAGAATGGTCCCTTCTTCAATCGTTTCTTCACCAACAGTTCCGCGATTTTCACCATCAACAACTGTTAATGCTTCACAACCAACTACTGAGCAAATCCCCATACCACGAGCAACAACTGCGGCGTGAGAAGTCATTCCACCACGACTAGTAACAACCGCTTCAGCGACTGCAATTCCTTCAATGTCTTCTGGTGAAGTTTCTTCTCGCACCAAAATAACTCTTTCACCGCGGTCCTTAGCTTCAGTAGCTGCTTCAGCTGTAAAGTAAGCCGCGCCGACTGCTGCACCAGGACTTGCTGCCAAACCAGATAAGAAATGAACCCGATTTTTTAATGCTTTTACATCAAAGCTAGGATGCAAAGCTGCTTCTAGATCTTTAGCTTCAATTCGTTGTACCAAGGTTTCTTCATCGATTATTCCTTCATTAAATAAGTCTAGAATAATCGTCAATTGTGCTTTAGAAGTTCGCTTTCCACTGCGGGTTTGTAAAATAAATAATTTACCCCGCTCAATCGTAAACTCGACATCCTGCATATCTTTATAATGTTTTTCGAGATTTTTACAAATTGTATCTAGTTGTTCAAATTGTTCTGGCATATCTTCAGCTAAAACTTGGATTGGTTTTGGCGTGCGCACACCTGCCACCACATCTTCGCCTTGGGCATTGATTAAATACTCCCCGAATAATCCCGGCTCACCATTTGATGGATTGCGAGAAAATACTACACCAGTGCCGGAAGTTTCACCAAAGTTACCAAAGACCATTTCTTGAATATTTACTGCCGTACCTAAATCATCTGAAATGTCATGCAAGCGGCGATATGTTTTTGCCCGATTATTATTCCAACTGCCGAAGACAGCTTCAATAGCTAAATAAAGTTGTTCAACAGGATCTTGCGGGAAATCACGATCTAAATTTTCCCGATACAGTTGTTTGTACTCGCTTACAATTCGTTTCCAATGATTAGCAGTTAATTCATTATCAAAATTCAAACCTTCTGATTGTTTCAACTGAGTAATCCGTGATTCAAATTTACTATTATCGATGCCCATTACCACATCACCAAACATTTGTAATAAGCGGCGGTAACAATCATAAGCAAAACGTTCATTTTCGGAATTACGAGCCAAACTTTCAACTGTTTCGTCATTCAAACCAAGATTTAAAACGGTGTCCATCATCCCAGGCATAGAGAATTTTGAGCCGCTACGTACTGAAACCAATAATGGATTCTTGAAATCGCCAAAAGATTTTCCTGTTTTTTCTTCTAGCTGCATCACTGATGCCATTACTTGATCTTTCATATCATCCGTTAACACGTTACCATTGTTTAAATAATGTAAGCATGCTTCCGTTGTTACGGTAAAGCCAGTCGGTACCGGCAAGCCTAATTTAGTCATTTCAGCTAGATTGGCGCCTTTGCCTCCTAGTAAATCTCTTTGTTCCTTTGATCCTTCTGAAAATAAATAAACCCAGCGTTTCATAAAATTCTCCTTTATTTGTTTATTTGATCTGACATCAGTTTAATACGATGATTATATAAAGTCAATAAGATGTTTAATAATTTTATTACGTCACATATATATCTCTTTTATCCCTTGGAAAATCGATTAATTCAATATTCATAAAAGTTTATAGATAACTTTTGTTCTTTAATTTTTCAATACTTATAAAAGATTTATGACTTATTCAAAAAAAATGATATTTTTTTCTCATTTAGGAAGCTTTAAAACCTCTTTTTTCCTTGAAATATGCTACTATAATAAGTGAAGAAGAATTTTTCTTCACCTCGTTTATCGGGGGTCACTCCAGGGCGTAGTTTGTTTGGGGAAGCGGCTACGTCCATCTTTTTTTTGACAATCCTTCCCAAATTTGTTTAAATAGTGATGAAATTAAAAGAAACGAGGGATCTGCCGTTGAAAATCTAAGTGAATGTTGAAAGCTGTCAGTAATATAAATTTTTGGTTAATACCAAGGGATTTATCGGCAGATTTTCAGGATTGGCTTAGGGATTTAACGACAGGTCTATTTTTGTGTACTCGCCTGCTTAAGCCCAAATTCTGAAAATAGTTTTTGGGCTTTTTATAATGGGGTGAATAGATGAGTACAATTGAATTAAAACACTTAACTTTTGGCTATGACGGTCAAGGGGATTTATTATTTGATGATGTCAACTTAGTGATGGACTCTAGTTGGAAACTAGGTTTAGTCGGACGAAACGGTCGAGGAAAAACAACTTTACTGAGTTTACTGCAGGGACACTTAACTTATCAAGGAGATATCGTTATCCCCTTATCGACGGTTTATTTTCCGTTGAACATTCAAAATGAAGATTTACTAACTTATGACGCGTTGACTGAAGTCAGTTCTTTTGAACTATGGCAGTTAGAGCGAGAGATGAATCATTTAAACTTATCGCCAGATTTATTATGGCAACCTTACAGTACATTATCTGGTGGCGAACAGACAAAAGTATTGCTGGCTTGTTTATTTACTGAAGAAAATTTCTTTCCATTAATTGACGAACCCACCAATCATCTAGATGCAGCAGGCCGCCAACAAGTCGCGAAATACCTGCAACAAAAAGCTGGTTATATTGTTATTAGTCATGATCGCAACTTTTTAGATGAGGTAAGCGACCACACTTTAGCTATCGAAAAAAATCAAATCGTTCTTTATCAAGGGAATTTTTCGACTTACGAAACACAAAAAGAAACACAAGATTCCTACGAACAAGCTGAAAATAGTAAATTAAAAAAAGAAATTGGTCGCCTTAAACAAACCGCTACTGAAAAAGCAGCTTGGTCACAGTCTCGAGAAAAGGATAAATATGGTAAGCCTTCTGAAAAAGGTAGTGGTGCGATTGGTGATACTGGTTTTATTGGTGCTCGTGCCGCCCGTGTGATGAAGCGTTCGAAGCAAATGGAAGGTCGCATCCAGAGTCAGATTGAATCTAAAGAAGGATTATTAAAAAATATTGAGACCGTCGATCAGCTAAGTCTGAATTATCAGCCAACATATCACAAACAATTAATAAAAGTTGAAAATTTGCGTTTATCTTACGGGATGGAATCCCTCTTTTCTTCCCTCTCCTTTGAAATAAATCAAGGCGAAATTGTCGCATTAACCGGCGCTAATGGTTCGGGAAAATCCAGTGTGATTCAATATTTGCTGGAGAATTTTACTGGCATTTCAGATGGTGAAGTTTTACGTCCACAAAAACTAGCAATTAGTTATGTTCGGCAAAATTATGAAGATAACCAAGGTACCTTAAAAGCTTTTGCTGGAAAAGAAAGATTAGACTATTCTTCCTTTCTAAATAATTTACGGAAACTAGGAATGGAACGAAATGTCTTCCATAATAAAATCGAACAAATGAGCATGGGACAACGAAAAAAAGTCGAGCTAGCAAAATCACTTGCCCAACCTGCAGAGTTATATATTTGGGATGAACCACTAAATTATTTGGACGTCTTTAACCAGAAACAGTTAGAAGAATTGTTGGTACGGATCAATCCGACTATGCTGATTGTAGAACATGATGAACGGTTTTTAAAAAATGTCGGCGCAGGTATCGTTAAGTTAGGATAAACCTAGAAATATCAGTTAAGTTCCCTAGCTGATTCTTTTTCTAGTCAAAATTGTAAAAATGGCTAACTAAAAAATCTCAATTCAGCCTTTTCGTTATCCAATTAAATAATAATTTACTAAAAAAAAGCACGGTTCCGGCAATCAAGTCGGAATCGCGCTTTAATTATTATACTTTCTTTATTACAGCTTCAATCCCACTCCATAAAATCCCACCAGCCACTAAAAGGACCCAGCTAATATGCCAAGCATCAAAAACAAATGACCAAATAAAATAAGTCACAACAATAACTGGCCAATACATTTTTTCAATTACGTACTTTTTTTCAGCATTGTTTCCATATTTCTCTTTTCTAGCATTGGGACCTAACTTGTCTTCATCACCAACGAAAAAACGACTTTCAACAAACTTATCGAAACCAGTATAATATATGCTGCTATAACAAATTAAAAAGACACCGATAGAAATCATTGCCATTAATAATGCGGCACCAAAATTTTCAGCATAGCTAAAAACAAATATTGGGACAACTGATAAAATACAGCTGCAAATTCCTAAAATTAAGCCAATAGTAAAGCTTTTGGTGTACTCACCTTTGAGGGCTTGTGCTTTTTTTACAAGGTTTCGTGAAATCATTCGGTCATTTAAAGGATCATCAATCTTTTGAAACTGCATACCATAATAAATAATTAATCCGACACCAATACTCACAAAAATGAAGAAGATCGACATTCCTAAAGCTTCCCCTACTTCGGAAAATAGAATCATGGCAGCTACAGCTAAGATGGTAAACATAATACCTAAACTTAGGCCTAATGCAATCTGTTTTCGTCCAGCTAAAAAGGTCAGCATCTCTTCTTCATCGATTGGCAAGGTTAATTCATCTTCATCCTCGAAAAAATCAGCTTCAGGTTCCTCTTCAATTTCTAAAGTCTGGCGTAATTCATCCACTGAACCAAATTCACTAATTACTGCACCAATTGCTTCGTGTTCGCTTTTTCCCTCATCGATTAGACTAAAATAATGATCTTCCATATTTGCCAACAAGTCAGCTTTAGCTTTTTCGACGGCTTCTGTTTTCGGCAATTCTAAAAATAATGTCTCTAAATAATTTTTTATTGTATCCATAGCACCCTCACTCTTTCATAAAACGATTCACAACTTTTTTTGTTTGCTGCCATTCGCGTTTTTTTTCTTCCAAAAAATTTTGTCCAGCTGCGGTAATTTGATAATACGTACGCTTCTTCCCGTGGGTAACTTCGCCAGGATAAGATTCAATCAATCCATTTTTCTCTAATCGATTAAAGGCTGAATACAAGGTGGTCTCTTTAATTGCATAAAGCTCTTCGGTTATCTCTCGAATTTTTTTTGAAACGGCGTAGCCATAAGAATCCCCTTCGTTTAGAATGGACAAAATGATTACGTCATTATAGCCGCGAATCCCGTCGCTAGAGATCATTTTGTTCCCTCCTAAAATTACTTCATCTGTCGTTGTAATTAGTATAGCTTAATTACTACGACAGGTAAAGTAAAATTCAAGATGTTTTGAAAAAATTTTTTTCTGTGGGAAAATGAATAGAGAAAGTAGGATGACGATGGAAAAAATAGCAATTGTCGGCGGTGGAATCATCGGATTAACTTTAGCCAATATCCTGCCGTCTGAAAAATTTGAGATTACTTTATTTGATGAGCCCACTGGTCAAGCAACCAAAGCCAGTGCCGGTATCATCTCCCCTTGGCTTTCCAAAAGGCGGAATAAACAATGGTATCAATTAGCAAAAGCAGGCGCTGCTTTATTACCTAAATTAGCGCAAGATTTCCAATTAGATGAAGCTATCTATCGACAAGTAGGTAGCTTAATTTTACAACCTGAGGAAAATTTAGCAGCTTTAACAGAATTAGCTGAGACCCGAAAAATTGATGCGCCAGAAATTGGTGACATTCATCTTTTGTCTAACCAAGAAACAGCTGAAATGCTCCCTTTATTAAAACCGCAAAAAAGTTTATTTATTACCGGAGGCGCACGATTAGATGGTTTAGGTTATTTGAATCATTTAAAAAAAATTGCCACCAATATTCAATTTCGCAATGAAAAGATACAGATAAAAAATCCTGAAACTTTGCTGACGAATCACGGCCCGGAACAATACGATCGAATTGTTTTAGCAGTGGGGCCTCATTTAAAAGAATTATTAGCTCCACTAAATTATCAGGTGGATATTCGTCCGCAAAAGGGTCAATTAATTGTTTTTGAAACAAATTTTACTAGTGACGATTGGCCAGTAGCAATGTTAGCAGGAGAAAGTGATTTGATTCCTTTTAATAATGGAAAAATTTTATTAGGCGCCACCCACGAGAATGATGCTAATTGGGATTTGGAACCAACGAATGCCGCCTTTCATCAATTAACTGAAGGTGCAGCTAGCTTTTTAATCCAACCAGAAAAATTATTTCAATTTCCTCATAGCCAACGAGTTGGTACACGGGCATACACCAGTGACTTTGCGCCTTTTTTTGGTGAACTTCCAGATGGCATAATTGTCGCCAGTGGTTTAGGCTCTTCTGGTTTAACTACTGGACCAATGATTGCAAATTTATTAGCAAATTTTTTAAATAATCACGAGAAAAAATGGGATAGTTATCAAAAACCTCTTATTAATTATCTAAAATAATAGAATTATTACATCCTTTTGATTTGCTTTTGAACTATTGGAAAAATCAGTTATAATAAAATTAGGAAATGAAAATGATTATAATTAAGGGGGAGAAAATAATGAAAAAGTCGGGGAAATTTCGTTATGGCAGTCTACTTTTGTTATCTACAATAACTATTTTGGGTATTAGTTTAGCATCTGTGAATGAAGCTTCTGCCGAAGATATTCAATCAGAAGAAACACAAATCATTGAAAATTCTAGCGAGGAATATCCAATTACCAGTAACGTTCCAGAAGTTTATCTAGACCGTCAAGGAAAAGCTGAAGAAATGGCACCGGAAACATTTGCTGAAAATCCGGGATCAAATACAGCTGTTGCTGATCCACAAGTTAGAAGTGCGATGGCAGCAAATGAAGCCTTAATCGTAATTCATCGGATCTATAACCCTAATAATGGCGAGCATCTGCATACACAAAGTGCCAGTGAAAAAGATTATTTAGTCAGCATCGGCTGGTATTATGAAGGCACTAGTATGAAAGTTAACATGACCGGCAATGCTTTATTTAGGGTCTATAATCCTAACTCTGGTGAACACTTTTGGACTGCTAATCAAGGTGAAATTGATTCTTTAAGAAGAAATGGTTGGGTATATGAAGGTAATGCTTGGAGTACACCAGATACAGGGATCCCCATGTATCGGCTCTTCAATCAAAATGCTAGAAATGCTGGCAGTCATCATTACACCACGGATGCTGGTGAACGAGATGGATTAGTTAAAGCTGGCTGGAAAAATGAAGGCATTGCTTATTATGTGGTCGCTAAAGGTGATCCGATTAATAATCCCGCACCACAGAGAAACTTTTTCGGAATTACACGACAAGCAATTATTGATGAACTTAACGTTAATGGCGGTCGCTACCTGGGCACACCATTTAGAGGCGTTGCTTCTAATAATCCGGAGCTTTATATGCAACCAGGTTCTGGTATGAATTGTGCCGGTTTTGTCGCTGCAGCTATCAGAAATGCTGGTGGCGATTTAAACCGAATTTCTGCTATTTCAAACAACTGGGGTAGCTGGGCTAATGGTTATAACTGGCGTAATGCCTTGAATCAAGGAACCACGCGTCACGAATTTCCAAACGTTGCCGCCTTATTAAACAGTGGATTGGCTGAAAAAGGAGATATCTTCTATTTCGAACCTAACTTTGGTGAAGTCAACTTCGATTGTCACATCGGCTTTTTCTGGGGCAATACACCTCATGAAAATGTAGCTTTCCACCAAGTCTACCCTGTTAATCGGATTAGCAATATCTACTCAAACACTGGCTACTCAAAAGTGATTTTGTATAAAATGTAAGTGACAAAAACTTCTTAATCTGTCACCATTTCTCTCAAAAAAAATTACTTTTATAAAAGTAATCGCGATCAATCGAACTAATTGGAGATCATAGATAATGATTGATGAATATTTTTGTCGAAATCTTTTGTCACATCAGAATAATTTATATTTTCAGTGAAACTAATTAACTAACAAGAAGAGGGATGATTTTAATAATTCATCCCTCTTTTTTGGTACTAAAAAAGCAATAATAAAAGCTAATAGCGTGTCATGACCATTTATCTAATCTGTTAAACTTCACTTTTTCAAGCTGAAATGATTAAAGAAGTATATTATTTCCCCCTTACTTCCCTTCGATCACTCAAAATAACCTTATGATGAACAAAAAAGAAACACCATCCATTATATGAACGGCATTTCTCCTTTTGTTTATTTCAAATTTTCTGCATTTTCAGTAATCACCTGTTGATACCAATCAAAAGATTTTTTTCGGGTACGAGCCAAACTTCCCCGACCTTCGTCATCCAAATCAACATGAATAAAGCCATAACGTTTGCTCATTTGTCCTGTTGTTGCACTTACCAGATCAATTGGTCCCCACATCAAATAGCCAAAACACGCTACTTGATCAAGTTCAACCGCTTTTTTTATCTCAGAAATATGATCCGATAAATAAGCAATTCGATAATCATCGACAATCTCTCCTGCTTGATTTACTTCATCCACTGCACCTAAACCATTCTCAGTAATAATGATTGGTAACCCATATTTACGATAAGTATAATTTAATAGATAACGAATACCTATTGGGTCAATGGTCCAACCCCACTTACTAGTTTTTAAGAATGGATTCTGTAAGCCACCAAATAATGCACTCGAATCTGCGTCAGAACCTTCATACTCTGCCACCGAAGATGCATAATAGTTCATGCCAATAAAATCTAGACGACCGTGTTCAAATGCTTGAGAATCTTCAGGATTAATTGGCAATTCGATACCTAAATCTTGGTATTCATTTAGTTTATATTTAGGAAACTCTCCATTACACATGGCATCAATCTGATAAAAATCTCGATCCATCTGTTGAAAAGCATTTAGAACATTTTCTGGATTGCAATCAACTGGATAAACTGGCTCAATGCCAAACACGCAGCCAATTTGATTATCAGGATTTATTTCATGGCCCATTTTTACAGCTAGACAACTGGCTAAAGTCATATTGTAACCAATCGTTGCTAACGTTTGTTTTTTATTTTCTATTTCAGAGTATTTTAGTCCGGCAATGATATAAGTAAATATGTCACTGGCCTCAGTTTGGGGATCAATATGGTTCATTTCATTAAAGGTCACCCAATATTTCACTTTATGATTTAGTGCTTGATAAACTGTTTCACAAAATTTCAAATAAAAATCAACTACTTTTCGATTCGCCCAAGAACCATATTGTTTAACTAAGTGAACCGGCATTTCAAAGTGATACAAAGTAACAATCGGTTCTATATTGTGTTTTAATAATTCATCCACAACATCTTGGTAATATTTTAGACCCGCTTGATTTGGTTGCTCTTCATCCCCCTTGGGATAGATTCTGGACCAATCAATTGAGATTCTCAAAGCCTTAAAACCCATTTCTGCAAACAAAGCAATATCTTCTCGATATCGATGGTAAAAATCAATTCCTTGATGAGATGGATACCGTTTATTAGGATTTATTTCAGAATCAATTTCTCTTGGCTGCTGATAAGAACCAATTGTCACTAAATCCATGATTCCCGTTCCTTTTCCATCTGCTTGAAAAGCACCTTCACATTGATGAGCGGCAATACTACCGCCCCATAAAAAATTACTATCTAATTTCATTTACTTTCCTCGACTTCTATTCAAAAATAATATTCATTGATAAATCACTGTCACAAACCGTTCGATTGGTTTCTGGAATAACGTCTAAATAATCATTAGTATTCGTCACTACCACAATTGTCGTAGTGTCATACCCTGCTTCTTTTATACTTTTAAAATCAACAGTACCTATTTTTTGACCGATTTTTACTTGATCACCAGCTTTGACATCAATAACAAAACCCATGCCGTCCAATTCAACAGTATCAATTCCAATATGAATCAATACTTCTTCATTATTTTTCCCTTTAATACCCACAGCATGTTTTGTCGGAAAAACAACAGTAACCTCTCCATCGACTGGAGAAAAAATGTCATTAGCTTCAGGAATTATGCCCACACCTTTACCTAATGCACCTGATGAAAAAGCCTGATCACTTACTTCAGAAAGTTGTACCAATTGACCTTTCACTACACTTTTCAAAGGAATTGTACGTAAGTTAATTTTACCCTCTGATTCTTGATTGCTTTTAGCATTTTCTTCTTGGGAATCATCTTCTTCAGCAGGAACACCTAATAGAAAAGCTGCCACTGCTGCACCTACAAAACTGATTATTACTGAAGCGACCATGAACCATAAATTGCTAAAATCACCTTCACCAATATAAGAAGGAAGACCAAATAGTCCCCAAGCAACAGAATAAGCTTTCACACCGGTAATTCCTGCAAATAAACCGCCTAATCCCCCACCAATAATAACTGCTATAAATGGTCGACGGTATTTTACAAAAACTCCGTAAATAGCTGGTTCAGTGATTCCTAAAATTGCTGATAATGTAACCGTCCCGAATAATTGTTTTTGCTTATTATTTCGTGTTCTTAAGAAATAGCCCAGCATCGCACCACCTACTGCAATATCTGATATTGTACATGCGGTAATAAAAGCTGGGTCAAAACCATTGGCAGCAATTAACGAAGCCACCACCGGCATGATGAAATTACCAGCACCCAACATAATTAAGAAAGGTTGTAAGGCCGCATAAAGCATCATTACAAACCACGCACCTACCGTATCCAATAGCCAAGTAAAAATACCAATAATGCCTTCACCCAAATAAAAACCAATTGGTCCAAAAACCAGCAAAGTCGCTGGTAACATGATTAACATCACTAATAACGGTGTTAAAAACAATTGTAAAGAATTTGGCACAATTCTTTTGATAAATTTTGTGACGTATCCCATCACCCAAACAGCCAGCAAAATCGGTACAAAACTATTTGAATAAGTAATCTCTGGTAAAGGAATGCCGAACATTGTTAAACCAGAAACGCCATTGATTGAATCTGATAAAATGGTAACTGCTAAAGCAACGGCTAAATAAGGATTTGCACCTAACCGTTTAGCACAACTCATAGCCATAAAAATTGGCAAGAAATAAAAGACCGCACTTCTTAATGTATCTAAAATGATATAAGTTGAGCTCTCAGGCGAAATCAATCCCGTTAACGATAAAATGGATAGAACTGCCGCTAAAAGACCCGCACAAATTATTGGCTCTAAAATCGGTGTCATTGATTCTGATACAACATCTAAAGCCGCTTTAACAAAATTTTTCTTGGCCTTTGGTTGCTGGGTTGGCGCATCGTCATTGATCCCTAGCATGGTCGTTAATTCTTTATGCACTTCACTAACATGCGTACCAACAATTATTTGATAGGCTACTTGATTACTGACTACATCAATTACTCCGTCTAAAGCTTTTAGTCCCTCTGTATCCGCTTTAGAACGATCTTTCAAGGTAAACCGTAGCCTTGTCATACAGTGAACTACCGCTTGAATATTTTCTTTTCCACCGACTAATTCGATAATCTCTTGATTAAAATTTTGATATTTCATCTTTTTACTTCCTCTCAGTTACACGATTAATATGAATCATTAAATAAGTGTATTCATCTGGTGTCAGATACTGATTGAACCTGCCCTTTACGTAAATATCAATTTTTTCAGTTGCTAGATAAGCCTCAGGATAAAGCATTCTTACTTGTTCATACAAAGAAGAACTTTCTTGATCATAGACTTCTTGTTTTCTTAATCGTTCGATAAAATATTGCAGATGGGTAACCAAGCGCATATAATTCATTGACGACTCATCTAATGAAATCTGAAAATGATATTTTATGATATTTAAAATGTCTCGCAAAATTTCCATACTTTCGACAGTTTCAGCTAGTAATGACTGGCTTTCATTAATGTTTACAAAATGTAAGGCGATCGAAACGGCTTCCTCATCTGGAAAATCAATTTGAAAAGTTTTTCTCATTAATGCAACAGCATAAGTACCAATCTCATAAAACTTCGGATAAAATTTCTGAACCTCCCAAGTTAACGGACTCAAAATGAATTGACCTTTCTTTCCACGTCTCAATGCAAAAGTAAGATGATCTAATAGCGCCAAATATAAATAATCATTCGCTTTTTGTTGATTGACTGATTCTCCATACGCCACGATATCGTTTAAAAGATAAATCATTTTTTCATCAGAATGGGTGAGCAAATAGCTAAAGTGCTCTAAGCGATCTTTGGAGTCTAAAACATAAGTCTTCTCTATTTCAGAATCATTAATTCGTTGGCCAACTTTTTTTTTAAATGAAACTCCTGGAGAATAAACAATGGACTCATGTCCGCCTTTTTCGATAATTGCTATGTTATTATTTAAGATTTTTACTACTTTCATCATTTACCCCTTTCCAGAAAAAAAACTCAGATTACAGACTAAACAAACCGAAATTTTTCGGTGTATTTAGTGCATAATCTGAGTTCTGCCTGCATTACCAGTCACATCACTCTAAAAATGACTACTTTGTCATTCCTAGCTTTTTTTCTTACTTACAAAAAAAGAATAGCATCAAACCCTGATATTTGTCAACGCTTTCTTTTTCTGATTTTTGTTTTTTTGATCACCTTTCATAAATATCACTAGAATGTCTACATCTTTTTCTGTGTTAGACAATCCTTCTAGATCAATAAGAGCCAGTAATGTGCTCTCATCAATACTGGCTCTTCTTGAAAGTGAATCTGGAATGATCTTCTTGCAAGCTCAACTACTTTCAGATTATATAAAATCTCTTCACCGACTATTTCAGTTAACCCCTTTAACCAAAGCTACTAAAAAAGCCGAGTTTCCTCGACTAATAAATTATCTATTTCAATGAATTCACCTATTCTTTTATTAATTGATAACCTTTACCGTGAACGGTTTTTAGTTTGTCGCTGGCAAAACCAGCATGATCCATCTTATCTCGTAGTTTTCGGATTAAAGTAGATAATTGGCATTTAATTGAAGTGGTCAGCACTTCTTTGTCCCAGACAAGTCGACATAATTCTTCTTGTGAAAGCGGTCGACCATCTGCCTTGATTAATTCTTGGAGTACACGAAATTCCCCTTTTGTCAGAACCAATTTTTCTAATAAAGATTCTTGACGGAACTCTTCTTTTGGGACCTCTTCTTCGAGGCAGAGTGTCTCGCGGATATTTTCCAAAGAAGCTGTGGGAGATAAATAAGTTGCCCCAGTCAGGACTTCACTATCGCCTTGATTGTTTTCACTTAAATGAATAATGATTGTATTTTTTTGATTGATATTTTTGACGATTTTCACTCTTAATAGACATACCAATACTTAGCTATAAATTTCTTCACTCTCGTCATTTCTTGATAATTTTTTTCGATGACTTGCTGGACTGTTTCTTTTACCAGACCTACTTCAGAGGCTGATAATTCAGTCGGACTAAAGCTGGTCTGAATGATGAGTCTTAATATTTCGGTGAATTTCTCCTCAGAAATCATTGGAAAAAGCACATGCATTTGTTTAGGAAAATCTGCTTCATTTCCAGAAAAGGGTATTTTTTTAGCATATCTAACAGCTGACAACATATTTTGGAAAGCCTGGTCTGCTGTCTGTTGATTTTTTTCAGCATTTTTTTTATTGTATCTATGGCGCAACCAAAACGATACTATTACCAAACTGATTGCTAAAAAGATTGTTACCAATAAAACACCGAAACGACTAAGAAAAGTAGTTTGTCTAGTCGAAGTATTGGTTACATTGGTCGCATTTTCTTGATTCGTTAGACTCGCTTGATTAGTGGCATCAGGTGTTACTTCCACCGGTAACCAGCCAGAATTTTCCTGATACAATTCCACCCACGCATGAGCATCACCATCCTTGACAGTTGCCACATATTGACCATTTTCTTGTTCTTCAAAACTTGAAACAGGCACCTTGTAACCCGTCGTATAACGGGCCGGCTGATCAAATAATCGGTACATAATTACCGCAGCTGTCGCAAAGTGTTGGCAATAACCTTGTCTCGTATCAAATAAAAATCCTTCTGCAATATCTTCTCCAAAAGGCATCACGCCAGGTGTAAGAGAATAACTCGCTCGAGAATGGAGCTGATCAATGATAAAAGCAGTGATTTCGCTTCTTTCAGTTAAGTTTTGGCTAGCAACAAGTTCTGCTATTCGCGGCACTTCTTCAGTAGAAATCTTCGTATATTCCGATTGGACATAGCGGCTATATAAATTCTCAACTCGATCAAACCAATCAATCTGATTTGGATCAATTTGATTCAAAGCCGTCAGATAATCTGTTTGGCTGAGTAATCGATACCTGGCATTGTCTGCTGTACCGTAATTATTTAAAGCATAATAAGGTTGATAATAAGATTGCAAATTTTGATTCAACTTTTCTAATTGTAGATCATAACTGCTATCTCTAGCTGCTTGATTGGCTGCGTAATCCCAGTCATTCCCATAATCCAATAAATAGGTATAGCGGCCGTCAAAATAATTCCCGTTTGCGTAATAATTTGTCCCCCAGCCATTGCGTTCATAAGCGGCGTTTAATTCATCAAAAAAAGACTGTTCATTTAATTCCGACCATTGATCACCTTGATAATCGCTCCAAGCTTGATCCTTTAAATATAGATCCTCGGTCGGTAATTGATTGACCGTTACTCTGAATTCTTCTTGGTCAGAAGGATAATTATTACCGCGATTGATCCGACCATTGATTGATTCCTGATTAATATTTAATAGTTGCAAAGAAAGATCTCTAACCCGTGTTTCCAATTGGATCGGAATCTCCAATAAGCGACTCATTTGCGGTTGAAGTAGCAGATAAAAAGCCAAAAACACACTACTAAATAACAGGCTAATAATAATCGTTGTCTTGCCGATAATATTGGTTTTTCGTTGAAATGCTTTGATATTATTTTTATTTCCTGCTAAATTACTGCCGGTTAATACATAATTAGTGACGATAATAAAAAACAACAATCCATACCAAAAACCTGTAGTCTCGATACCAATATAAGGAGATACAAACAAGACCACGGCTGCTAAAATGGTAAAAATAAAGCGTTGTCGCAAAACGACCACCATTAAATAAATCAAGCTTACAACGAATACAAATAACAAACTTACCGATAAGGTCGTCGGACTATTTAAGCTCGTTCCAGTAATGAGCCCGCTAAATTGACGATAAATGAGTAAAAAAAGGATGCCATAAGTCGTAAAAAAAGCTATAACAGCCAAATCATAACCTTTTTTTTGACTGAAAAAGCGTAACAACAAAAGCAGACTAAAAATGACACCGATGGTTATGACTAACCAGTTCTGATAATTGGTAACTTGTTTCAATAACAAACTTTTTAAAATTTCAAAACCAAATAAACTGCCCGCAAAAAAATTTAACCAGAAAATCACTAAAAAGCTAAGATTCTTTTTTTGCTTACCACTAATTGTATATTGTTGCTGAAAGGCAATGCCATTTTCCGATTCTTTTGCTTTAAATAACCTCATAGGTAAATCACCTGCTGTGGAAGTTTTTGCTGATAATCTTCGCTGAAAGTGGTTAATAATTTTTGATTCACATACAATTCCCCTTTCAAATTCAATGAAAGATTATTACTACCATAAGCATGTGGCGTAGTTGTTTGCTCGACCTTTTTTTCAATCGACAATTGATTAATGATTTCGGCCATCAAACGCTGATAAGATTGAGGATTATTGACAGTGATTGGTGAAATCGGCAACAGTCCATTAATTAAATGAACTTCCTGAGAAATTCCTTGAACCATCAACTGATTCACTAAACTAGCCGTCAAAGTTAAAAAGCGATCAACATCTGCTAGTTTTTGTTGGTCTTCTAACAATAAATCCAGCCACAAAACAACCTGCCGATTTTCTTCTAAAGAATAAACTTTACTCATTAATTCTCCGGTACGTGCCGAAAGCTTCCAATGAATATTTTTCGGATGGTCTCCCACCTGATAACCATCAACAGAAAAAATATCTGGACCGTCATTTCCACGAATTTCAGCAAGTGGTTGGTTATCTGAAGTTGTATTTGTTGCACTTTGATAAACAATTGTCATCTCTAAAGGGCGCGGGAAAACTTTTTGTACACTGCCGATTTGTACACTACGGCGATGACTGAATAATTTTAAATAATCATAAAAAACAATTCCTTCGACAGCCACAGCAATTTCACCGCTGTATTCAGAAGTTAGACGCAAACTTAAAATCGTCTCGGATCGTCCATCGACGTAACCAGACAGCTCAGATTGGGTCACTTTTTTTTCTGGATCTTTGGTATTTCCAGCTGTCACCAAGATTTTAAAATTTGGCACCGGCCAAAACTGATGATTCTTTACAATAAAAGCTGTCTCACCAGCAGTTCCTTGAAATACTTTTTGCGTCTGATTTTCAATTTTTATATCTAACCGATTGCCAATCCACCAAACTTGTAGAAAAGAAAAAAGAAAAAATAGCAATAATACTAAAGAAAAAATCATCAATAAGTTTGAATGGTAACGTCCGGCGAAATAGAAGCTGGCAATTGTCACTAACAAATAAAATATTTTTCGCATTAAATCCTCCTCAATACCGGTTTATCGACTTGAGCGACGATTTTTTGCAACACTGCTTTTTTTGTTAGACCATCAGCTTGTGCTTTGGGACTTAAGACGATTCGATGGGCGATCGCCGCTTCAAAATAATCCGCCACATCAGCGGGCTGAACAAATTGATTCCCTTTTAACCATGCCATTGCTCGGGCATATTTGACTAATGCTAAGACTCCTCGCGGGCTAGCGCCTATTTCAATCTCATTACTTTGGCGTGTTTCACGAACTAATTTGACTAAATATTGATAAATGGCATCATGAATATAAATTTGATTGACTTCGGCTTGTATTTCTAATAATTCATCTTTGGTGACAAGGTTCCTTAAACTATCTGTACGGCGACCATTGGCAACTTGCTTCGCTAAAATAATTTCATCGGCCTCACTGGGATAACCCATTGATAATGAAACTAAAAAACGATCCATTTGAGCCGGCGGCAATAATTGCGTTCCGACAGTCCCTTGCGGATTTTGAGTCGCAATTACAAAAAATGGCTGCGGTAACTTTCTAGTCTCTCCGTCAACTGTCACTTGTTTTTCTTCCATTACTTCTAATAAAGCTGATTGGGTCTTCGGTGATGTTCGATTGATTTCATCGGCTAATAATAAATCGCAGAAAACAGCTCCCTCTTGAAAAACAAAACGATCCTGATCTTTTTGATAAATCGAAAAACCTGTTAAATCCGATGGTAAAACATCTGGTGTAAACTGCACGCGATTATTCTTCAACGCAAAAACTTTCGACAAGGCCGTCGCCAAAGTCGTCTTTCCTACCCCCGGTATATCTTCCAACAAAATATGTCCATCGGCTAAAAATGCCGCCACAACTGACATAATTAAATTTTCTTTCCCCAAAATAACCGTATTTAACTTTTCCATCAAACGCCAAATCTTTTCTTGATTATTCATAGAATGCTCCTCGCTGTTTGATAGACCTTAGTTTAGACCTTCGAGTGGAGTTTAAGTCAATCTTTTAGGCCAAAAAAAAGCGATTTTAGGAAAAAATTTTGATTTATTTAAAATTTTATTTGACAGAGACGTTATATAGTTTTATAGTTAATTACACAAGTAACTAACCAAACAACTGAGGTGAACATTTTGGAATTTAATTACACCGATGCAAAACCTTTGTTTCAGCAAGTAGCCGATCAGATCTCTGAAGGGATTTTAAATGGTGATTTTATTGAAGGGGAACAAATACCTTCCACCACAGAAATTTCTAAGAGTTATCAAATCAACCCTGCCACAGTTTTAAAAGGCATGAATTTACTGGTTGAAACAAATTTAATCGAAAAGAAAAGAGGTATTGGCATGTTTGTACTAGCTGGGGCACAAGAAAAAATCCGCGCCAATCGCAGAGAAGAATTTTTATCGAAAGAAGTTGCTAACTTAGTCGAAGAAGCAAAAAAAATCGGCATCAGCCAAGAACAGCTGCAAGCCTTAATTGAAAGAGGGTATCAAAAATGAGTTTAGTGATTAATGGGGTAACTAAAATTTATAAAGAAAAAAATGCTTTAGATGATATTCAATTAACTTTTGAAAAAGAAAAAATTTATGGTCTATTAGGACGAAATGGTGCTGGTAAAAGTACTTTACTAAATATTATCAGCAATCGCGCTTTTCCTAGTCGGGGATCGGTCAATCTCGATGGTGAAAAAGTGACTGATAACGAACATGCCCTAGACAATATTTATTTAATGAGTGAAGACAATCTCTTTCCTTCACCTTTGAAAGTCAAAGATGTCTTTAAATTAAGTGAAGGATTTTATGGTAACTTCGACTGGGATTTAGCCAATCATATGATCAAAGCTTTCGACTTGGATCCTAAATTAAAAATGCGCAAATTATCTACTGGTTATCGTAGTATTGCAAAGTTAATCACTGCATTATCAGTCCCATGTGATTATATTTTTCTTGACGAGCCTGTTTTAGGTTTAGATGCCAATCACCGAGAATTGTTTTATCAGTTTTTATTAGAAACTTACGAAGAACATCCACGAACTTTTGTATTATCTACTCACTTAATCGAAGAAATCGCTAATTTGTTAGAAGAAGTGATCTTTATTGATCATGGAAAATTGATCAAACAAGCAACGGTCGAGGATATTTTAGGTGAGGGAAAAACTTTAACTGGACCGAAGGATTTGGTTTTAGCTGCGACTGAAAATTTACATGTTTTAAATATTGATTTATTAGGTAACCAAGCAACAGCTTTTGTGACTGGTGATTTACCTGCCCAATTACCCGGAGAAATTCGCTTAGGACCGATGAATTTACAAAGCTACTTTGTGCAATTAACAAAAAGAAATGGGGAAGCAAAATGAAACTGACAACAGCCTTAAGATATAGATTAAAATATATAGCCATTTCCGGTGGGATTTACTTTGGATTTTTCGTGGCTTTTGCCATTATTTTTCCACTACTGGGAGTTATAGCGATAGGTGGTAGTCACGAACAAGTCTACTCGGATCTTCTATTCAGTCCGTTAATTTATGGTTTCATTATGGCTTTTATTGGGGTAAATTCTGATTTCAAATTATTTATTCAAAATGGTGTCTCTCGTCGAACAATTTTTATCACCAATATTATTTCTAATTTACTACAATCTTTTGGATTAGCAGCAATCTGTTTACTACTTAAAAAAGTGGTTGATTCACTACCAATATTTGAGAATTTTACCTTAAGTACCTTCTTCTTGGATTTTTATTCTGATGGAAATTTATTAAAAACTTTGTTTATTTTCACTTGGATCCTGTTCTTTGGTACATGTATTGCTTTGTTAGCTGGCACCTTTAATGATCGGGTACAAGGAATGAAAAAAATTGTCATTATTTTATTATTGATTATGATTCCTACTGGTTTGTTAACTTTGTTTCCGATTGCTACTGGCACGACCCTTAGTCCTTGGGTAGCAACATTTATGAAACTTACTATAGGCTTGCAAAATGGTCGTTTCCATCTATTGCCAATGAGTATTTCACTTTTAGTTGGTATGGTGATTTGCTTAGGTATTACCTATTTATTAAATGTTCGTCGGGAAGTTCGACGTTTGAATGCATAGAAAAACACGGTGATCGCTAGTTGATCACCGTGTTTCTTTTAGTCTTTTTTAGGCAAATATTTCAACCACAAAGTATCTCCCGAGAGAACTTCGGCTGATTTTAATTGAAAGCCGATTGGTCGGGCATTTCCTGAGAAACTGGCGTTAAATAAATCGGTATCAGCCGGATTTCCATCAATCGCTGGGGCGATAATTAAGCTAATTTCATCCACTAAACCGGCTTCAATAAAACTCCAATTCAAAATCCCGCCACCGCCTAGTAGCAGATCTTCCAATTGATAAAGTTCTTTTAATTTGGATAACACTAGCGGTAAATCAATCTCCGTTTCACCGCAAATGAGATAAGGAATTTTTCTTTCC
Organism: Enterococcus sp. AZ103; assembly: GCF_051714685.1. NCBI lineage: Bacteria > Bacillati > Bacillota > Bacilli > Lactobacillales > Enterococcaceae > Enterococcus > Enterococcus sp. AZ103. The sequence goes on from NZ_JBIOSI010000002.1 coordinate 258,321, forward strand.
CGCAAAAGTGCTTTATAAGCATCGGAGACTTGCTCCGTTAATATTTCAATTACATATGCCTCTTGATCGGCATAAGAAGTCGTATTGTTCTGCCAATCTAATTTCCCTGTCCGGTCAAAGGAGATATAATACCGTTTTTCCCCTTGGTTAATCACAAAATCTCCAGCAGGAACTTTTTCTGAAGTTTCCTTTAATACTAATTCACGGTGATCCGTAAAATCTTTTCCAGTCCCACTACCATAAATCCAACCTTGAAAATGATAACTTGCTGGATGATCTTCCTTAAAACCAATCGACTGAAAGAATTTTACAGCTTCTTTTGCTTCTGGCGTATCTCCATAGCTGCCGGTAATTTTTCCATCGATGGAACTAAAGATATGTAAAGTAACCCTTGGTTTCGTCATGTTATGCTGCCTCTTTTTTTTCCTATTTAATATTTTGATCAAAAAACTGGGTGATTTTTTCAAAAAGAAATATCTCTAGTTGATCATACAGATCGGTATGACTCGCGCCTGGAATCACCATTAATTCTTTGTTGTCGCCAGTAAGACTTTTATAAGCATCTTCACTAAAATATAGCGAATGGGCTTTTTCCCCGTGAACCAGTAAAACAGCATTGCGAATCTCATGAATATACTGTAATAAAGGCATATTCATAAATGATAAAGCCGAAGTGACATTCCAACCGTTATTTGAACTTAACGAACGCTGATGATAGCCGCGGTCGGTTTTATAATAGTCAAAATAATCCTTCACAAAATAAGGCGCATCTTCCGGTAATGGATCCACTACACCACCAGCCAAAGCATACTCACCCTTTTTGTAATCTTCAATTCTTTGGGTGTTTAAATTTTGACGGGCTTGATAACGGGCTTCTTGGTCCATCGCATCAAAATAACCATTGGCATTAACCCGTGACATATCATACATAGTGACCGCTACTGTCCCTTTGATTCTGGTATCGATCGCCGCCGCATTCAGCGCCATACCACCCCAACCACAAATTCCGATAATCCCAATTTTTTCTGGATCAACATTGTCTTGAACCGATAAAAAATCCACCGCCGCTTGAAGATCTTCCGTATTAATATCGAGTGACACCACATATCTCGGTGTCCCGCCACTTTCACCAGTAAAAGATGGATCAAAAGCAATGGTCAAATACCCATTTTCCGCCATTTTTTGGGCATATAAACCAGAAGATTATTCTTTGACCGCGCCAAACGGTTCACTAACGGCAATTGCTGGTAATTTCCCTGAACTATTTTTCGGTTCAAACAAATCCGCTGCTAAAATAATACCATAGCGATTGTGAAAGGTGACTTTACGATGATTCACCAGTTGACTTTGCGGGAAAACTTTATCCCATTCAGTTGTTAAATTTAATTTTTCTTCCATGATGATGACCTCTTTTCTTTGATAAATGCAGTCTAAAGCTTCACCTTGACTTTAAGTCAAGAAAAATATTTTCCTGCTGGTTACATTTAGTATAAAAGCCCGTCAGTCGAATAGCTAATACTTATAAAGAATACACTGTTATGCTTGTTGGTTATGATAAAAACGAAAAAAGATCAGACAGTCTGATTTTTTTTATATACACTTATTTTCCTTAAGAAGCGGTGCCTTCTGCTTTCCAACCTTCTGTAATCAACCAAGATTTTCCATCGATGCTCAACGTATAATGATCCGATCCCACATCTTGGGATTCGGATTAAACACGCGCTAGATTGGAATTTCTATGTCTTCTCAAGCGTAGAATGCCATCCTTTCTTTTTCACAACCAGCGTTTGCAATATTTTTCATATTCACAAGCATCTAGCATGTAGAAATGTTCGTCATACTTTTAGTTGTAAAGACGGTGGACAGGTCTCCCCACTTCATTGCTCACCTGTAATCTCCGCCGAATCAGTAACGACTAAACTAATTTCAGACAAAAAAGCTAGAAGCCTTGATAAATGGTTTCTAACTTTAGATTTTTATTTTTTTCCTACTAAATCAATTAAAATAGAAAATTATTCATGAAAAATCGATTTAATTATAACGTTCCATTACACCTTTTTCTTGTAACTGTTTATCGTAATTTTTTGCTGGAGCAATCAGCCAATTAATAATGGCACATAAGATAATTCCCCATCCGGCAATGATAAATAATTTTTCTACCCCGATGCGATCAGCGATTGGACCGGCGAAGATTAGACCGGCTGATGCTAGTAAACTTAATAAAGCCATGACTACACCCATGATTCTTCCTAGCTGATCGATTGGAAAAGTCTGCTGGATCATTGCCATTAATAAGGTGTCAAAAAATGGTGCATCTGTCCCGGTAAAGGCGCTAAAAATGATAAACCAGATTAATCCAGTATTATTTGCAGGTAAAAGACCACTTGCCACTAGCGTGATTCCGATGACTAGATAAGCAAGGATTAATGGTTTCATGCGGTCTTTCCAGTTTCCAAAGACACCAATAATTGTTCCACCTACCAACATGCCGATTGAGTATATAATTTGGACAAAGCCCGCATTACTGACTGTCCCTTCAAAATAACCAATCGTCATTAATGGATACATACTGGCGGCTGGCATAATAAAGATGGAAGACACGGCGCCAATCAGCACGGTGATCCACAGGCCTTTTTTACTGCGCAGGTCTCTAATCCCTTGTTTTGTATCTTCAAGTGCCAGTGTATTGCCGGAATGCGTTGCAGTTTTCGGTATTTTTACAAAAAGTAACAACACTAGACCTAAGAATGCTCCTAAAACGTCTAAAAGCAACAATAAATGCAACGGCATAAGGGCAAAAAGAAACGCGCCGATTCCTGGAGCAATGATTTTATTGGCGGATTGCACCATGCCTAGTTGTCCATTGACTTTAGTTAATTCTTCTCTTGGCGCAATCGTTGGCAGAATCGATAAGATCGTCGGTGTCTGGAATGTTTGCGTCACCGCGCGAACAAATAAAGAAACATAAATCAGCCAAAATGGGAAAGTTCCGGTAACCACCCCGGTGACAGATAGAATAATCGCAAATAAAGCCGCAATCAAATCTGGTACAATCAACAATCCTTTTTTATTCAAACGATCCACATAAGGACCCACGAAAGGACTTAATACAACCATCGGCAGCATACCTAATAATGTCGCAAAACTCAGCATCGTTGCTGACTTGATTTGTTCAGTCAGATACCAGATGATGGCATACTGAACAGTCATGCTGGTGATCCCTGTTAAAAATTAACTCATTAAAAATAATTGAACATTGACGCGCCATTGGCGTTTTGTATTACTTTGTTTCAAAGTAAAACCTCCTGAAATTTAAAATCGGATTCGCCTTCAGGCAATGGTTTATTTATGGATGTCTACTGAACGTCGTCAAATAAAAGCACACAAAAAGCTAGGATTTCTCCTAGCCCTCAATAGTATGATTCAACTGACACTCGTTATAAGCAAGTTCATATGAATGATGATTGAGAATGTAAGAATATCTATAGACACGCCAAATAAACAATTGCTTATCGGCTATTAAATTCATCTAGATAGACATTGTTACGCTCAAAAATACAACCCCGTTCATCAAATAAACTTTGCTTCACTCTTAAATTCTTCTCGATAACTATACTATACTCTCTTTCCCAGTGTCAACGTGGGTTATTTGGACTCGCTGTTTACTAGCTAGACCAAATAACAGACGGAAAATCCGTCTGCTACTTTTTATAATTCAGTTCCTTGACTAGCAATCACATTTTTATACCAGTAGAAAGAATCTTTTTTGATACGGGCACATTCCTTTTCGTCGTCATCTGTGCGATCGACATAAATCAAGCCATAGCGTTTTTTGTAGCCGTTACTTGTAGACAGTAAATCTAAAGCTGACCAAGGCATGTAGCCGATCACTTCAACACCAAGATCCATCGCTCGCTTGGTGGCTTTAATATGCTCCCGTAAATAATCAATTCGATAATCATCGTGAATTTTGCCATCAGGCGTTAATTCATCGTAAGCACCTAAGCCATTTTCAGTAATCATAAATGGAATCTTATAGCGAGTATACAAATCACGATAAACATATTCCAAACCAATCGGATCGATTGCCCAATCCCAGTCTGTTGTTTTTAATTCAGGGTTTGAACACATTTGATAAAATCCAGGATGGGTTTCAAAACCAGACATATCACCTTTTTTACCAGTTAAATTATATCCGGACCAGCGTCGCTCAGCCCCTTCTGGACAAGCATGAGCACAATTGCTGTCATAATAATTAATAGCGAAGAAATCTGACAAGTTTTCAGCGAATAATTTTTCATCGTCAGCAGCCATTTCTGGTGCCAAGTCATTTTGTTTCAAATAAGTTAAAGCTGCGACATTATAGTAACCCTTGAAATAAACATCCAAGTAGTAGCTGTTTCTTAAATCATTGGCATTTAAAGCCGCAATTTGATCTTCTGGTTTACAAGTTCTGGCATAAATCGGTGAATAACCTAAAGCCGGACCTGCTAAACCACCTACTTCATGAACATACTTCACAGCAATAGCTTGCGCCAAGTTCATATGATGATTGATTTGATAGCGCAACTGATTATTGTCTTGATATTCTGGCAAGATATAACATTTTTGCGTCCAGTATTGCACGATAATACTTTGTTCATTAATGGTAATCCAATATTTCACATCATCTTTAAATTCATTAATAATATATTTCGCAAAGACCGCAAAATCATCTACCACTTCCCGGGATAACCAGCCGCCATATTTTTCTACCAAAGGCCAAGGCAAATCATAATGATACAAAGTTGGGATTGGTTCGATATCATTGGCTTTCAATTCATTGATCAAATCCCGATAAAATTGAACCCCTGCCTGATTGACTTCACCATCTCCATTTGGAAAAATTCTTGACCAAGCAATCGAAAAACGATAGCTAGTGAATCCCATTTCTTTAAACAAGGCAATATCTTCCTTATATTTGTGGTAATGATCGCTGGCTACACTGGCATCAGCAAAACCAAATTTTTCGTGTCGCTCTTGGTTGATCACATCTTGTTGTGAAACGCCTTTGCCATCGATAGCTGCGGCCCCTTCTACTTGATAGGCGCTAGTTGAAGCCCCCCATAGGAAATCTTTTGGAAATTCTTTTTGCATGTTGTTTCGCTCCTCATCTTTTTATTTAAATTAAGGATGAGTCAATAACGGACTACATCAATTTACCTTGATTAAAAAACTACTCATCTAAATGACTCGTATCAGCTAACTTTTCTAATGTATATTTTCCAGCTTGATAACTCAAAGTCGTAATACTACAATTGCCGATATCTTCACCTTGATATTGACCTGGGACGATTTCTTCTAACAATATTGGAATCATGCCACCGGAAGAAACGATTAATACGTTGCCGCCACCTTTTTTCTCTGTTTGCTTAATAACTTTTTTCATACCAGCCAGTCCACGTTTTTGGACAGTGGCAAAATTTTCTGCCGTACCAGTTTCATCGGCTGCGGCAATCGCATCGACAACGCCAGCCTCTCCACCTAACGCTTCTACCAATGCTGGATAATCTGACCAATCATCCTTATACGCCAGTCCATGAGGTGTCATAATTGTATTCCACATAATCTCATTGGTTTGACCTTCAAAACCGCCAAAGTTTTTCTCGCGGAAGCCATTGTTTTCAGTTAACGTGGGTGTTTTTTTATTGTTTTCAGCTAAAATTAATTGCGCAGTGCTCCTTTGTCGTCCTAAATCGCTAGAATAAGCACCGGAAAATTTAACATCAGCCAAAGATCCACCAACTAATTTTGCTTGATCAATCCCTACGTCTGTCAATGGGGTGTCAGCAAAACCTTGCACTTGCCCAGTTGTGTTAAACCAAGTTTTTCCATGGCGGACTAAATAAATCGTGATTGGTTTTTCTTGATTATTGGTATTTCCTTTGGCTTCAGCATTATTTACTCCACCAAAAAAACTAAAACTAACTGCTACGATAGCTAATAAAGCCAGTCCAAATTTTTTCACAGTCAAAACTCCTTCTAATTTGTATCTGAAAAATTTTTAAATATTTATGAGGTGAGAAACGGAGGATTCTCACCCCATATCAGTTAGTTTGCTTCAAGCTTATTGGTTATCAACTCGAAAAACTCGACCAAATCTTTTGTTAAACTTACTTCACTTGAAATCGTCATTAAATGATCCTGCGCATGAGTAAACAATAAACAGGGCTCATAGCTTTTACCGGCTGCTTCATTTTGAATGACTGCAGTTTGGGATTTGTGGGCCAAAACAATATTGTCTTTGGCAGCTTTTAAAGCTTCTTTTGCTGCCACAAAATCATTTTCTTTCGCCAATTTGATGGCTTCTTGGGCTTTCGTTCGACCATTACCAGCGTGTAAAATAATTTGCATTGCTACTGGGATTAATTCATTTTCTGTCATTTCTTTTTCCATCATAATTTACACCTCATTTATTGTGGACTAACAGAGGCAGCAGGCATTGCTGGCGCTTCTTCTGTTTGAATTTCATCAGCTAAAAGTTCTCTTTCATACACTTTAAAGAATGGATACCAAGTAATTAGATACATCGCGAACAATAAGATATACCAAAGAACTGCTCGGAAATCTTGTAAAATCATGACACTAGAAATCGGTGCCGGAATCTGAGCTACTTGCATCAATTGTTCTGGAATATTCAGTAAACCACCACGCATCGCAAACCAAACGACGCAACTACCTGTAATGGAATTAATCCACATTGGCATCATTAAGATCGGGTTCATCACCACCGGCGTACTAAAGACAATTGGTTCATTAATATTAAAAATCGAAGGGGCGATACAAATTCGACCTAACGTTTTTAATTTTTTTGATTTTGAGAAACACATTAATAAATTTAAGGCCAATGTCGCACCTGTACCGCCCATCATAATTAAACCTAAGCTATAAACAGTTTCATTGGTAACAATATTCATAGCCGCATTGCCTTGATCCACTGCTAAAGCGTTGGCAGCAATTCCGGCAATAAAAATCGGATTTTGAATCGCTGACCACAACCAAGTCGAAATTCCCATTGAATAGAAGAAAGCGGGAATTAATACTAATAAGATTAAACCTGGTAAGGATTGACCGAAACTTTGAATCGGTTCAAAAAGATTTAAAATAATGTCAAAGATATCTAATTTGAAACTAAAGATTAAGGTTGACCACAATGCCAAACTCAAGAAGATTGGAATAATATTGTGAATCCACTCAATGACAAAATCTGGCATTTCACTGTTTTTCAATAAATTCAATTTCGAATATAAATGGAAAATAATACTGACGACACCACCGACAATGACACCAATTAAAATCCCAGTCGGTCCAACGCGTCCCATATCATAAAAGCCTTCTTCAGCACCCACCGGATGTAGCGTCATCATTAACGAACAAATTGCAACGATTCCTGCGGTAATGGCATACTTAGGATGTTTTAACTTTTCCATATATTGATTGGCTACCATGAAAGAGGCGATCAAACCGATCATTCCAAAAGAATAATTAGAAATATTTCCTAGGTCTGGCAACTGTGGAATATACGAACGAAAAACATTATAGAAAAATACAATCGAACCAGTCATGATAAAAGGAATTAACTTTTGCATCGCACTGGACAATCCAGCTACTGCAGGTTTTTGAGTTAAAATCTTGGCCTTAGGTGCAAAGGAATTCGCTAGCCAATCCATAAACTTTTTCATGTTTGTGCCTCCTTATGCTTCTAATTTAGCTAAAGCAAAATCTAATAACCCATCGCCATCTAACATGCCGTAAATATCTTGCGGAATCACATCGACTGTGACATTAAAAGGTTTTGCTTGTTCCGTCATTTCCTCTTTAAAAGAAGCGTAATGTGGACCTAATAATAAAATATCGATGCTATCAAGATATTGACTAATCTCGCTTTCACTGCGGGCTTCAATAGAACCACCGATGCCACGTTTTTTTGCTGCCTTTCTAGTTTTTTGAGCTAAAAAGCCACTCGACATTCCTGCGCCACAACATAACATAATATTAACCGTTTTCATTTTGCTGTCCTCCAGTATCTTTTTTATTTAACTCGTTGTTCTTTACACTTCGTATTATGGCTGATTTGCACTTACACCCTCAACTAAACAATTGCACACCCCCGTGCAAAAAAATATATCATCTGGTTTTAATCCACGTTATAATATTTATAAAGTGTTGTAAGGAGGCCACCTATGAAAGCCAAACAAGCACAATTGATTGATTATCTTTTACAACAACAGCACCCAACTTCGGCCCGTATTTTGGCTGAAAAAATTGGTGTGTCCGTCAGAACAATTAAAAATTATATCTATGAAATCAATCAATCATCTGGAAATCCCGTTATTTTATCCTCACAATTAGGCTATCAAATCGAACATCAAACGGGACAAAAAATCTTGAGTCAGACACCGCAAAAAGAAGCCCTCCCACAAAATTTTAAAGAGCGCTCTTTTTATTTGATTAAAAAAAGTCTGATTGAAAATCGCCAATTGAATATTTTTGACTTAAGTGAGGAATTATTTGTCAGCTACGCTACTTTGAAAACTGACGTCGCTAAAATGAACCAGTCCTTTGCCAAATACCACGTCAAATTCATGATTAAAAATGACACTTTACAGATCATCGGTGAGGAGAAAGACAAACGTCAATTACTTTCATACGTTATTTTTGAGGAAGTCCCCCATCAATTCATCAATCAAGAAATTTTAGCAGAAAACTTTAACCAAAATGACGTAACCAAGCTGGCGAATATTATTACTGAAACTTTGCAATCGACTAAATACCGCCTCAATGATTTTTCATTTATTAATTTGATGTTGCATCTACTGATTTTACTGGAGTCAGTTCGTAATGATCATTCTCTCATCAGTCGTAACTGGTTTAGCTCTTGGCTGAGAGAAGACAAAGCCAAATTGGTGACGCAAATGATTCATGCGATTGAAAAAGATTTTGATTTAATCTTGAACCATCATGAAAAAGAAGAAATTCATATGATTTTTCAAGCCAATGTCAACTATATTCCTTCCCATAATCTGGATGAATTGGAGCAAATTGTCGGTGCTGATATTATGACAGCGGTGCAAAATATCGTCAGTGACACCTGCCAGACTTTTGGTGTCAATTTAACTAGTGAATCTTTCTTAGTGCCTTTTTCGTTGCATATTAGCGGACTTTTTTCCCGAGCAAAACAAGCAACCTCCTTAAAAAACCCAATGTTGCCTTCCATGAAAAAAGATTTTCCGATTGTTTATGATATCGCAGTTTTTATTGCTTTGCGGTTAAATCATTATCTGGCGATTGACGTGGCTGAGGATGAAGCGGCTTATATTGCCTTGCATGTGGGTTCGGAATTAGAACAACAGAAAAAAGATTTGTTTAAAATTTCAACCGTCTTATTATGTCCTCAATATATGAATTTAGATGAAAAATTATATGAGCAACTGCACCAGCAATTTGGCAATGATTTAAAAATTGAAGCGGTGATATCCGATTATAATCAATTAAAAATATCTGAAATTGAGTTATTAATTACGACCTTACCGGTACCTGTCAGCTCAAGTTTTCAAACCATTCAAATTTCGCCTATTTTCACTGAAGAACAGCGCTTGTTACTTCTATCTAAAGTTGGGCAAATACGATTACATAGAAAACATCGTATTTTAGCCAAGAATTTCGATGATTATTTTGATCCACAATTCTTTACCTGTCAAAAAAATGAAACCAATCAAATGACCGTCTTGAAGAAAATTTGTCAGCAATTAGAAAGTGCAGAAATTGTTTCAGAAGATTTTTATACCCATGTTTTAGAACGAGAATTGGCTTCTTCTACAGCTTTTGAAGCAGTGGCGATACCCCATTCCGTCTATATGGAAGCTGAAAAAACGACAATTTCGATTTTTATTGCCAAAGATGGGATTCAATGGGGAGCAAAAAAAGTTCAATTGGTTTTATTAGCTGCCATTAATGAAGTTGACCGACGGTATTTTACCGAAATTTACGAAGCCTTGATATCGGTTTTTGATTCTGCGGGTATCTATCAAGAAATCAAAGAAGTCAAAGATTTTGAAAGTTTCCGTAAATTAATTTTAGCCAAAATTTAAAAAGCAGCAGTGACGGAAAATTTCACGTCGCTGCTGCTTTTTTAAGCGATTTTTTTAATAATCGAAAGTAAAGTTGCTACATCCTCTGGTCGAGTATCGCCAGTTGTTCCGTCAATGATCGAGCTATATACATGAGGAATGATTTTCTTCACACCAGCATCTAAAGCAATTTTTAGGATTTCTTCAAAGTTTTCTAAATCAATCCCGCCAGTTGGTTCTAAATAGAAATCATATTTGGCACAAGCTTCAGCCACTGCCTTGAATTCATCTTTATGAGCTAAGCCTTTCATTGGAAAATATTTTACCGAGCTACCGCCCATATCTTGTAATAATTTAATGGCTGTTTCGATTGGCACAATCGCTTCTGGCGCTTTTGAGCTTAACGGGCCAGTCGCAATATTTACAAAACCAACTTTTCCGGTTGGAGAAACCAAACCATTTATAACTGTTTCATTTTGATTTAATAATGCTCGTGAAGCACCAACGCCAGTAAATACTTGATTCACATGTTGCGGTTGTAAAACTCCAGATAAGCGGGTAACCATTTGACTTTGGTTTGGATCACCCGCACCAAGTCCCACCGATAAAGCATTTTCTGTCGCTGCTTGATATTTTTTCATGTCTTCAATGGCCGCTTCGTCACTGGCATAATTTTTTGACAATACACCTAAAACTACATAACCTTCAGCAGCTTCATAACAATCTTTTGCATTTTCAACTGAATTTGCTAAAACATTTAAGCAAACCCGTTCTTGATAATATTTTGGACTTAATGACATAATTAAACTCCCTACATAATTTCTTTTAATCGATTGACAATTTTTGTCATTTCACTTTGATTCACTGAGCGTACATCAAATTCGATGATGCCATTATTAGCTTGATATTCTCTCGTATAAACCGCTGGATCTTTTTCTTTCAGTTCTTCAATCACTTGTTTCGCAGTTTTTTCGCCGCTGACTTTGACGCTGGCTCTATAAATATCGCGACCGGCACCATCTTGAACGACTTCGGCGGATAAACCTGAAATTTCGTTAAGATCTGCGATAAAAGGAAGCATTCTCGCCTTCATTTCACTGCCGGCTTCACTACCATGGACTAAGTAATCTTCCACCGCTTGTGTAAAACCTAAAATATTGTCTTTACCAATCTTCATGGCGCGACCGATTCCCTTGCCTTGCAGCCGAATCCACTCAATATATTCTTTTTTACCGATGACTAAACCAGCACTTGGCCCTTCCATCGCTTTGGCACCAGAATAAATCACTAAATCTGCGCCCGCTTGAATATATTTAAATAAATCTTCTTCCGCTGCTGCATCGACAATTAGTGGAATCTTGTGTGCTTTCGCTACAGTTGCCGCTTCAGCAACCGTCAACATACTTTTTTGAACAGTGTGATGGCTCTTAATGTATAAAATCGCCGCTGTTTTTTCTGTAATCATCATTTCTAAGTGGTCTGGTCCGCACATATTGGCATAACCTGCCTCAATCACTTGTCCGCCACCTTGTTCCACCATTACTTCAACTGGTGTCCCATAATCAACATTATGACCTTTTGGTAAAATGATTTCTCTTTTGCTGATTTTTTCAGTATACGGATGATAAGCATGATATAAATCTCCAGCACCAATCAAGGCCGCCACTGATTGGGCAATTCCAGCTGAAGCGGAAGAAACAATTTGTGCGTCTTCCACTTTTAATAATTTAGCTAAATAGGCCCCAGTCTGGATGGCTAACTGACTCATTTCAAAAAAATGTTCACCACCAAAACGTTGCGCTGTCAAAACATTCTCAGAAACTTTTGAAACCCCTAAAATAGTCATGCGACCTGAGGCATTAATAACTTCTTTCAAGCCTAACTTTTCAAAATTAATTGTCATAAAGGACGCCTCCAATGATTGTTTGATGGGGTTTAATCTGTTCGGTTGCCATTCTAGTAAAACCGTTAGAATCAATTAATTCTTTGTCTGCTGGGATGATTTCAAAAATGGTTAAATCAGCATCATAGTCGACAGCTATTTTCCCTTTATTGTTTAAATTGAAATTTTTAGCCGGTGCAACTGTGATTTTTTCGATGATTTCTTCCCAAGAATAGCCAACGACTCTTAGTTTTTCTAGTGTTGTCGCTAAGTCAAAAACAGGGCCATTTTCACGGTTACGAACATAAATATCGGTACTAATTGAGTGAGCTTTCATTCCTGCTACAAATGCTTTTTCTGCAACATTAAAATTAAAGCTATCTGTTCCATGACCAATATCAAAAATGATGCCCTTATGATAAGCATCCCAAACAAAACTTTTAATCTCTTGGGTTGTTTGATCAAGAATGCCCTTGGGTTTTCCGTTAAAACAATGGGTTAAGACATCACCTTTTGACATCACTGTCAATACTTCTTGTAATTCTGGCGGTGCTGATCCAATATGCACCATCAGAGGTAAATCATGATTGTCCGCTTGGATTTTTTTAGCCAATTCTAGTGGTGTAATCCCATTTTCTCCCACAACTGTTTTACTCATGCGAGCTTTGATCCCTACAATAAATTCAGGCAACTCCATTAAAGCCTGATGAACTAAATCTTCTTGCACTTTGGTAAGATCAGCTAATTCATCTTGCTCGACAATGCCCCATTTTGAAATATTAAGTAATGCATAAACGTTGGTTTTTACCGCCTTAGCTAACTGATAAAAGTCATTGATATTTTCAGCACCGGTGGTTCCGGCATCAATCACTGTGGTTACCCCTTTTTTTACGCCAATTTCATCAGGAAAATCGTAATACAATTTCATCTTTTGATAGCAATGAACATGATCATCAATCCAGCCAGCTGAAACATAATAATCGCCTTTTAAATCAATGACTTCTTTTGCTTCATCAGTAATCGTTGTGTCGACTTTGGCAATTTTTCCAGCTGAAATTGCAATCTCAATTTTACTACCGTCGATTTGCTTCCCATTTTTGACTAATTTATCAAACATTTATGAACTGCCTTCCTTCTATTTAATCGCTACAGGGAAAAGTGCACCTAAAATCATTGCACCTAAAATTGCACCACCGGCAATTGGTTTTTTCCATGCATAAAAAGCTAATGCTCCTAAAGTTGCACCGATCCCAATAGGAATAGATGCTAGACAAGCACTTAAAATAATCAATGGTCCTAAGAAACGACCCGATGAATTTCCGGCACCCATCATCACATCCGCGCCAAAAGTCGAATTTGATTGATTAATCGTAAACTTACGAATCAAAATTATCACTCCACCGACTAACGCACCTAAAATTAAACCTGTCGCTAATGACAAAGCAAAGTTATCAATTGGTGCAGTAATTTTCATACTAAGAAAAATCGCTGGAATCCCAATCCCGATTCCTGTTAAAATTGAACCGCCTAAATCTAAAATACCGACTAATGAACCTTCTAAAATTCTAGCAAATAAGAAACTAGCGCCAAAAGCCGCTGCCGCACCATAAGATCCGCCATCTAAGCCAGCTTTTAACATTGCTACAATCGATACTTCATTAAAGGCGCCCACGCCATAAGTAACATACATGTGCGTTCCCGCAAAAACAGCTGCCGACATCAAGCCTACAATAATCGGAAACGACCAATCCGCAAACCAGAAACTTTTTTGTTTTTGTGCGGCCAATATCTCTTCTTGTTCTTTTTTCCACTGTTCCGTATTCTCCATGATTCTCCTCCTAATTTTTATGCATAAAGCTTCTCTTCAGAAACCTCTTTTGTTTATTCGATATTAAAAATACCATGCAGATTATCTAACCAATTTGGTGCTGAAAGTTTGAAGCTTTCCAACATTTGTAAATCGAAACCACGGAAGAAGCCACTTAACACGAACAGTAAGATAATTGCTGCCATCATACTCTTAGTAACTTTGTTCCAACCGATTTCGTCAACACCTTTACCGATTAAAATCCCTAATACCACACCTGGTACCGCGTTACCCATGATTAATTGTGCAAGTCCGCCAAATAAAGTTCCCCAGAAACCAGTTCGTTTGCCTGCGTCTAAAGCTGCTAGCCAGAAAATAACCGGCATGACGGTATTAATTAAAATTGTTGCTGCTGGAACTAAGACTGCGACTGCTGTGACTTGTAAAGATTCTGGAATAGCTGCAGCGGTTGAATTTAAAAAGGCTACTACGACAGCCCCGATCACGGCACCGACAATCCCCATTTTCTTAGGATTATGGACGGTTTCGCCAACATTTTTATTTTTGAATAATAAAGCTGCGGCTGCCCAGTTGGGAACGATCCGGTGGGTCACATCTTGTGTGAAGGCACCGGCACCAACAGTTGATGCCCAAGCATTAAAGAAGAACCCTAAACCGAAAGAAAAATGCGAAGCAGGATCACCCATGCAGGCATTCATTTCTCCCAATGTCCGAAAAGCACCTAAACCTTGAGTACTTGGGGCATGAAACATTCGAGCCGCACCGACTGATGCAGAAAAACCTAACAATCCGCCAATGATGATTGATTTAATTAATATAATTGCAAAATCCACGAAATAACTTCCTCTCTTTAGTTAGTTTTTATTTTTTTGGATACAAAAGGCAGGTTAATCCCTTCCGGATCAGCAATCTTTTCTTGCATGAAAGGAACCAGTGTCAAATCTATTTCACTGACTTCCACCGTTACTGCCAACTGAACTTGATAGTTGGTCCGTTTTCGCGGAAAAAAGAAAAATAAAAATCGTTCGGTAAAAGTTTGTTCGGTTGCTGCCAAAACTTCGACTTCAAACGGTTCAACTCGTAACAGAACCTCTGATTCTTGCATTAATTTTTGCTGAATTTCACCTAATGCTGCCGCAAAGGCATGTTGCTTTGAATTACCTTTGCCGTTAACAATGACTTTTTTTTGAGTTGTTTTTTGTGCAGTCATTTCATCACTTCCTATAAGCCGTGTTTTTTAACAAAAGCTTCCGTCAAACGTTTGCCTAATTCTTCTTGGTCCATAAAACCAAAGCCTAAAACCGTTTTTCCATCATTGATGGCAGTCAAGCCTTCTTCAACTGAACGCATGCCGTGACGTTCAGGATAACCATATTTTGTTGCGGCGGTTAAAGCACCTGCGCCACCACTGCCACAAAATGAAATTCCCATATCTGCATTTTCTTGTTGCATCACATCACCTAGCCGCATATCGGCACCCATACCTGGAACAACTACTGCTTTTCCACCTGCTGCTTCTACTTCTTTTGCGACATTTTGTCCTTTACCCATGCGATCTGCGATAACTACTGTAATCATTTTTGTTTCCTCCTAATTTTTAATTGTTTTTTGCTGCTTCAAAATGAATCGATAAGACATACATTTCATCAATTGGTAGCTGACCGATAAAATCGACAACTTTTTTGGCGATCATTAATGATTCTTCTGATACTTCATTAAACATACTGGCATCAACTTCTTGAATTGCCTCATGATTTTCCGAGCGTTTTAACATTTCATTCAAGTGATTAATTAAGACCGTCCACTGTAATTCTGATAATTCAATCGCTGGCGTTTTTAACTGCTCTTCGACAAAATCAATCAGTTCCTCTAGAGCTTTTCTTTGCTGACTTTCAGCGATAATTTTTTTGGCATCGACTGACAATTCCAATGATTTACTCCTCTCTCAGATACGCAAATAACGCATGAATTTCTGATTTATTAATGGCTAAATTATTTTCAGCGAACAAAGCTTCAATTTGCTCAACTAAATTTTTTTGTTGCATGATTCGTTGATCTTCGTGGCCACCTTCTAAGATATATTGTTGCTCGAAGGTAATCCGATGCACTAATAACAAGACATGGAGTAAAAAGCCCTCTCGATATTCAATAATTAAGTGATCTTTCAATAACACCAATAGACGCTCATAAACTGTATACCCTTTTAAAATCAAATCTTTACTGCAAGATTCAGCCGAATCATGATTGATTGGACCACTGGTTAAGCCAAGTTTA
Source organism: Enterococcus sp. AZ103 (assembly GCF_051714685.1). Taxonomy (NCBI): domain Bacteria; kingdom Bacillati; phylum Bacillota; class Bacilli; order Lactobacillales; family Enterococcaceae; genus Enterococcus; species Enterococcus sp. AZ103. Next base: position 274,414 of record NZ_JBIOSI010000002.1, read on the forward strand.
TTTGGTGTTTTTTGATTGTCTTGACCAAGAATTCGCTTAATTTCAACTTGGATTTTTCTCAAATCTTCCTTCGTTGGCAAAGGATGTACCTTCACAAAAGGTCGATCAACGCCTTCAATCGGAAAAATACTAATGACTAAATCAGGGTTTTTCTTTTTGACTATTTCTTGAGCATTTAAGACCGAAGCAAAGGCAGCCACTTCAAGATTTGATAGCTCTTCTGAAATTTTTTGTTTGATTAAACTAGTGACACCTAAACCAGTGGAACAAACATAGACTGCTCTGACACGTCGTGAATCTGTTTCTTTTTCAAAGGAAACCAAGAAATGTAAAGCGATATAAGCAATAAATGAATCGTTCACCAATAGACTTTCATCAATCATCTCTTTTTTTACGGCCCTCTCAATTGCGGCAAATAAGCTGGGATAATTGGCTTTGATTTCATCTTTGAAAGGATTATATTCATTGACATATTTTTGTTTGCGGGTAAAACGCAAAGACAGATGGGCATATAAATTGGTTAATAGTACTGGATCTTGATTATATGGATAATTTTGATTTTCGCTAACCTGTGAAATAATTTCTTTCGTCAAGGTCATCACATCTTGTTGCGGTCCGCTATCAAAAGTATCACTGTAAATATAGCGATATTCGTCTTCAAAAAGAGGTAAATGATACTTAGCTGAGATAACCGACATTAATTGATATGCCAATTCTTCGCGATTAATTTGATCCGTTTGCAATAATTGATAACCGCCAATCGTGTTTTCTGACTGGATTCGGGTAGCAGCAACAGAAACGCGAATCAGCATATTTAATAGCTCAGAATAATTTAATTCATCTAAATTTTCCACAGCCAATAATTCTCTTAAACTGACAATGGCTTGATTAAAAACTTCTTGCAATAAGGTTTGGGAAGCTGAATAAATCTCATAACGATCGCATTCTTCTCCCTGCAACAATAATTCCATGATGCGATAGATGTCGTAATCGGTGAAACCTTGTTGCAAGACTTCTTCGATCAATAAGCGAATTTCTCTTTCAGTCCCCGTGATTGAAAAACCTTTTCCCGTTTGACGTGATAATTCCATCTCTCTTCGTGCTAGCTTCTCTTCTAAAACAACAAAGTCATTCATGATCGTATCTTTACTAACTTTCAAACGATCAGCTAATTCTTGTGCAGTAGTGGCTGACTTACTCAATGATAATTGAATAATCAAACGATCTAACCGCAAGCCTTGATCAGGAAATAACTCCAAGCGGTCAACTGCCATCATTTCACTTTTTAGTTTCATCCGTTCTGAACCGTTGACTTCAATCCAGATTCCTTGACTGCGTTTGCTGCCTAATTGCAAGCGCCGTTCTTTTAGCCATAGTCGAATATTATCTAGAGCGTATTTCACCGTTCGAACACTGACTGCTTCTTCATCAGCTAACTTTTGCGTCGTCACTGGTTCGGAATTTTCTAATAAGTAAAGCAGGATTCTAAGTTCTCTCTTACTTAATTGTTGCATTTTTCTCGCTCCTTATGGCTTTAATATAAGCGCTTTCTGTTTTTACGACAATATGAAATGTTTGCACTTTAGTTAGTGCAACAAACCTTGATTTTACTACGATCATTCGTGCATTTTAAATTTTCCCGCTTTTTTCTAGTGTAAAACCGCGCGTTCTCTCCTTTTATTATTGCACTAATAGAAATATTTTTGATTAAAAATTATTGTTATGTTCACTATTATTTTTTCATTTTTTTAAATTTTATTCTTGAAAAATAAAAAAGACGAAACCATAAAGGCTCCGTCTGTAAAAATTATTTATTTAAATGGATTATAGAAACGTCCGCCATTGACATGAAATAAAGCTATCGTAATTAAAACGAGTAGAATACTAAGTGCAATCAAGAGATAATCTTTCATTTGAAACGGTTGATCTACATACCAAGTGCGCTTTTTCTTTTGACCAAAACGTCGTAGCTCCATTGCCGTACTGATGATTTCGATTCGATCTAAACTAGAAAAAATCAATGGCAAAACAATTTGAGCTGTTCCTTTTGCCCGCTGCATCAACTTACCCTTTTTAGACATTTCAAAACCACGAGCTTGTTGCGCTTGCGAGATATTTTGAAAATCCTCTTGAATATCAGGAATATAGCGTAAAGCTAAAGCCACTGCATAACTGACTTTATAGCTGACCCCAATCTTATTTAAACTAGAAGCAAAAGAACTAGGATTAGTGGTAAATAAGAAAATCAACGTCACAGGAATTGTACAAAAGTATTTTAATACTAGATTAAACAAATAAAATAATTGTTCTTGCGTCAAAGTAAAACGTCCCCAACCAGCGAAAATCACATGGCGAGTACCATACAACTGCACCCCATATTCTGGCTGAAAAATATAGACTGCTAATAAATTTAAAATCGAGAAGAAGACAATAAATTTGATCACAAATGACACTTGATACCATTTCACATTAGCCACTTTAAACATTGCCAAAGATAAAATACTAATGACAATCAAAAAGCGGGTATCATAGGTAGTCATGCAGGCAATCGAGACTAATAATAGAAAAATCAATTTGGCTGTCGCATTTAAATGATGCAACATTGTCTCACCGGGATGATAACCTAAGGTCTGATTATTTTCCATTAACGTCTCACCTCACGATCATAATGAATAAATTTCCGGGTAAATTCGACTGGATCGGCTAAACCGATTTTTTCCGCAAAAGTAAACAAGCTAGTTTCTTTTAGCGATGCTTGTTCAACCAAATCCCGTGAAGTTAAAACATCAATCGGTGTAGTGTCAGCTAAGATTTTCCCTTGATTAACCACGAGGGCCCGATCTGAATATTCCAACATCAAATGCATATCATGTGTAATCATGACTACCGTTTTACCTAAATGATTTAACTCTTCAATAAAGCGCATCATTTCAGTATAATTGCGAAAATCCTGACCAGCAGTTGGTTCATCTAAAATAATCATTTCCGGCTCTAATACTAAAATCGCTGCAATCGTTACCCGTTTTTTTTGCCCATAACTCAAAGCTGAAATCGGCCACTTCCGGAATGGATATAAGCCGCAAACCTTTAAGGCTTTTTCCACCCGTTCTTTGATTTCAATTTCATTAACGCCTCGTAAGGTTAAACCTAAGGCGACTTCATCAAAAATCAATTTTTTTGAAATCATTTGATTGGGATTTTGCATCACGTAACCAATTTTATCAGCCCGTTCTTTAATGGACTCTTTGGAAATTTCTTGACCTTCCCATTTTAGACTGCCTTGAGGTTTAATGAAGCCACAGATTGCTTTAAACAAAGTTGATTTTCCAGCACCATTTTTCCCAACAATTGCAATTCGTTCACCTTTATTAATGGTGGTAGTTAAATGATCAATTACAAGCGGTTCATTTTGACCGTAGCAATAAATCAAATCTTTTAATTCCAATAATGGGGCTTTTTCAGTTAATTTTGGCAAATCGAAGTGGGCAGATTGCCAAACTTCCATCTTTTCTTTGACAGCTGGCCCATCGATTTTTTCCAATTGGTCAATTTGGGTCAATTGATTTAAATCAACACCCGCATATTTCAAAGCCGTTACATAGAGAGGCTCACGTATACCATGAGTTGCCAAAGTAGTCGATTTCAGTAATGCATCTGGCGTGGTATCAACCACCACTTCCCCTTCGCTAAAAACAATTACCCGGTCTACTGGCTTGTCTAAAACATCTTCTAAACGATGCTCAATGATCAAAATAGTTGCGCCGGTTTCCTTATGTAGTTGATCAATTAATGCAATTGCTTCTTTACCAGCTTTCGGATCCAAGTTTGCTAATGGTTCATCAAATAATAAAATCGGTGCTTCATTGACTAAGACGCCGGCCATCGACACCCGCTGCTTTTGTCCGCCAGATAAATCCTGTGGGCGTTTTTCCAAATGCTGGTCAATATCAACAACTTCAGCCCAATGAGCTACCTGTTTTTTCATTTCAGCTTGGGAAACCAAATCATTTTCTAAAACAAAGGCAATATCTTCTGCTACCGTTAAGCCAATAAATTGCCCATCGGTATCTTGCAAAACAGTTGCAGTGCTAAAAGATAAATCAAAAAGTGAACGGTCGGCAATATTTTGACCATCAATTTCTACCGATCCTTCGATTTTCCCTTCATATTGATTGGGAATTAAACCATTAATACAGTTGGCAAAAGTCGATTTTCCACTGCCGGAAGGTCCGACAATCAGCACTTTTTCACCTTTTTGAATCGATAAATCTATATTTTTTAAGGTTGGCTCAGCTTGACTATGATATTGGAAAGTAAAATTTTTAAAATCAATCATTGGTTTTGTCATCTATTTCTCCTTCAATCAGAAAAAAGGTCAGGAGAAGTGCATGTACCCACCCCGGACCTTTTTCTAAACTGCTTCATTCATATAATAAACGTTCGCACCAACACAAGCAATCCTTTCAAAGATTAATCTTCTTCGAAAATAACTTTGGCTGCTTTACGCAACTCAATTTGCCAGCTAGTCCCAGTACCGATATTGTATAAATCAGAGAACGAATCCTGATTAACCGCAATTCCGATATTAATCAATGAATTGACATAAACTAACGGCTCGCCAATTTCTACTTCTGCAAAAGAACGGACAAATTGCATGATGTTTTGATAAACTTTTTTACCGTCATGATAAATCGTCACTTGCAGACGATCACCACTATCAATTTTGGCTTCTTTGAAATAATCTAACGGAATATTGGTCCACAATGAACCAAAACGAACATCCAAGACATCAATACTACCGCTGAAAATTTTACCGTCGTATTTTGCTTCAACTAACGGAACTTCAACAATACTATCCGTCGGCACAATGCCACCTAGTTCTTCAAAAGTCACTTCACCACTAGCTAAACGAGCACCATTATAGGCATAAATATCTCGTCCATGGAAAGTATGACTCTCTTCTGAGTGAGGCAGACGACTTTTCACTTCGTCTAAATTACGGACTTCGGTAATTCCTTGGTAATTCCGAATATGCGTCAAAGAACCATTATCCGGTGTAATAATATAATGGCCAGATGCTGTTTTTGCTACTACACTACGGCGATGACTCCCTACGCCAGGATCTACCACTGAAACAAAAACAGTCCCAGCAGGCCAGTATTTAACTGTTTGATATAAACGATAAGAAGCTGTCCATATATCATAAGGAGGAATGTCGTGCGTTAAATCATTGATGGTAATTTCATCACTCACCATATGAGCGACCCCGTACATTGCACTAACGGCTCCATCACCTAATCCAAAATCTGTCTGTAAAACTAAGTATTTACCCATAAAATCCTCCTTAAATTCTTTAAATCACTCAATCATATTATAATTTTTACTAGAAAAAAGCAATCAGAATCTTTCCCACAAAAATAGGCTATAATAAGGTAAAAATAATTGCATTCCGAGGTGGAAAATGGAAAAATATATCGCTTTATTGAGAGGGATTAATGTAGGTGGCAAAAATAAAATCCCTATGCCTGTATTAAAAAAGATTTTTGAAGATGCCAACTTTTCATCAGTCAAAACTTACATTAATAGTGGTAATATTATTTTTAGTAGTCCAATGACCGATAAAAAAGCTTTGATTCAACAAATTGAAACACTAATCCAAGACGAATTTCAATTGAATATTCCTGTCACAATCGTTACCGCCACTGAAATAAATGATACCCTCAAAAATGCACCAGATTGGTGGGATCAGGCTGATGAAACGATTCATTATGCTATTTTTTTAATTCCGCCAATTACCACTGATGAAGTTTCAGCGGCGGTTGGTGAAATAATTCCTGAATATGAACAAATCGACTTTGGTGAAAACGTCATTTATTGGAGTGCTCCGCGAAAAACTTTTAACAAAGCCCGTTGGTCAAAAATAGCCAGTTCAAAAGTAAACAATCAAGTAACGATTCGAAATAGCAATACTGTAAAAAAATTAATGACTTTGTGTCAAGACTGAAAAAAACTGTTGAAAAACTCCTAAACCTGAGAAGTTTTTCAACAGTTTTCTACATTTCTGCAATCGTGACGTTACCATAAATACTAGCCCAGTCGGCATTAAAATCTACAACAGCCTGATTGATGGATGGCATGGCAAATGCCGTTTTAACAATGTCTGTTCCGACAGTTGCTGCTTGCGCCCCAGCTTCAAAAGCTTCAGTTACTTGCCGAATATTTTTAAAGCTAGCTGCTAAAATTTTAGTTTTCGCTTGAGTTCGTTCAATTTCTTGGCTCATAGCCGCTAAGACATCAAATGAATCAATATTTTGATTTTCCATGCGATTAAAATATGGAGCGATAAAATCTGCACCAGCACTAATTGCCAATAAGCCTTGAATTTTAGTATACATAGCAGTTCCTGTAATGTTATAGCCCTCAGCCTTTAAAGTTTTTATTGCATGTAAGCCTTCATCGTTGATAGGTATTTTAATATAGACTTCAGGATCTATCTTTTCTTTAATGGCCTTGGCATCAGCCAATATTCCCTCATAATTGGTGGCTACCACTTGAACATGTAGCGTTCTTTCAAAGCCAATGATTTCGCGAATTTTTTTCATATGATTAAAAAAATCAATTTTTACTTCTTGTTTAATAATCGAAGGGTTAGACGTTACACCAGCGATTGGCATACTCGCCACAAATTTTTCAATCTGTTCAAGATTAACTGTATCTAATAATAGTTCCATCATTTCAGCTCCTAAAATTATTTTGTAATAGAAATTTTTGTACCGATTGCTAGCTGAGGCATTTCGATGGCTTCAACATACAAGGTTCCTGCCATCTCAGCCTCCATTTCACCAGTAAATTTTACAGTAATGTGCCCTAGTTCATTTAAATTTTTGTCAACGACATTACCAACTGCGGTAATTTTATAAGATTTATCATCAAAATTTAAAACCATTTCTGTCGTAATATCACTAGCGCTTTTAGCCATTACAATATTATAGCAATACTCCGCTAAACCCTCGGGGGCATTATCTCCAAATAAAATCAACATTTTTTCTGCTCTAAACATTTCGGCTTCTGGGCCAATCTTTGTGACTTCAGTTTCAAATACTGACATACATTTCTCTCCTAACTATACAATCCAAAGCTTGCTAACCATGCAACTGCTACTCGTGGCACACCATTTAAAAAGCGGGAATATAAAACCGATGGTACACCTACTTCAACTGTTTCAGCACTCGCTTCTTCTAATCCCAAACCAACTGGAATAAAATCACAAGCATTTTGAGTATTAATGGCAAATAGTGCTGGCAATGCTAAATGTGGCGGAATATTTCCTTGACCAATTTCCACACCAATTAAAGTGCCAATTACTTGTCCTATAACCGCACCAGGTCCTAAAAGTGGAGATAAAAATGGTAGCGAACATATGAAACCAATAATAACTAAGCCAATACCGTTTCCTGCCAAAGGTGACATTACTTTTGCAAAAAGATCGCCAACTCCTGATCCTTGAATAATTCCGATTAGTAATGATACGAAGGCCATAAAAGGAATAACCGTGTTTATCATGGTTTGAACACCTTCGCGGGCAGATTGGTTAAATGTCGCTACGACTTTACCTGCACCCATTCCGATTTTAGCAATAAAGCTTCCTTGTTCAGCTTTTTGTTGGGTAATTTTCTTACTCGTATCATAAGTTCCTGTGCTGGTATTACTTTCTTTTTCATCTGCTACGGCTTTAACAACTACTGCCGTTTCATCAGTTGCTTGAATTTGATTGGGACCAACTGCAGAAACGTAAATATCTTCATTAATATATTGTGCCAATGGTCCGCTTTTTCCAGTGGGCAAGACATTGATTGTCGGAATTCCTTTTTTAGGATAAATTCCGCAACGTAATGTGCCTCCACAATCGACAATTGCTAAAGCGATTTCTTCATCTGGAATCGATGTTTTAAAACCATTTACTGATTCCATTCCCGTTAATTCTTCAATTTTATCAACAATCGCCGGTTTTTCTCCTCCGCCGGTAATATAAACAACTTTATGTTTTTCTGCTGTCGGTGTAATCGTTAATGGGCCACCATATCCGCCTGAACCCTTAGTTACTCTTATGCTTTTATATTCCATGATTTTCACTCCTTATTTTTTATGCTGCAGCTTTTTTGCCTTCAGTTAATTCAACTGACTTGCTTAACTCAATTCCTTGTTGCTTACAAACATAAGCAGTGGTTAAATCTGTTACCCAGCCGCCTAATGCATTCATCACTAAACCAACTAATAAGTAACGAATCGCAAGCTCTGTTGTGTTTAATCCTAAAGTAGTAATTCCTTGCGCAATCCCTAACCAAACAAATAATTCACCGGGATTAATATGAGGAAAAATCCCATTACTAGTATGACAAAATTGTGCTAACGAAGCGTAGTAGCTAGGCTTATAAAATTCTGGCATGAAGCGTCCCAAAGTAAAGGACATCGGATTCCCTAGCATAAAAGCGGCTAAGAAGGGTAAGATCAAATAACGTGTCAAAGGATTTTTTGAAGATGCTTTGGCAATCTTAGTCATTCTTTCTTCCCCTAAAAAGGCGATAATCGTATTCATCAATACCATCAAAATTAATACTACTGGAACGATACTAGTCATCCAACTAATAAAAGTTTCCGCCCCTGTTTGGAACAAATTCATAAATCCTTCTGCAAATTTAACTACATATTCCATTACTTAACACTTCCTCTTAATTTATTTTGAAGATTCATTTTTGATATTTTTGCTTGTAAAACTAATCCAGAAAGTGGCGACATGGGTTTTTCTTCAACATAATTGCCCGCTTCTACCCGCAGATATATTTCTCTTGCGTCCTCGATTGCTTGAATCAACAATTTATTTTGTTGATAAACTATCGGATTAAATTTATCTAAATAATGAATATCTTCGCCGATAAATTCCGGTAGTTGTTTAAATTTAGCAACCACTGAAATCCCTTGCATTTTCCAGCAATCAATCACCAACCCCTGATTGTCTACTGCAAACATAATAATCGTACCTGCTTTTACTTTACCTGAACGACGACCAATGGCGACTTTCCCCTTTCGCCTCAATTGACGATAAATTTGATTAAAATGTTTGATTTGTTTTAATGAAAACACAATTTGTAAACCATAGGCTGATAATGCAAATATCCCAAAAATCATCATAAAACTCATGAGATTAATCCCTCCCTTTTTAAATAAGCTTTAAACTCAAGACCATTTGACAAACCCAATAATTCATTTTTGTAATTTGGACGAGCCGCAATGGCAAAAATAAGATCGTATAAAACTAGTAACTCGCTTTCGTTTTCTTCAGTCGTTTCTTCCGGTATGCCAACTAAAAAAATGACGGATACTTCACCTTCGTCAGTGATTAACGGCTCTTGTAAAATTGTGACTGAATACAAAATTTTCTGACTATTTTTTAAAATAGCATGAGGAAAAGCAACTCCTTGACTAAAAATCGTAGTGTGTTTGGCTTCCCGCTCAAATATCCTTTCAGCAAAGCCCAAATCAACGACTGCTTCAGCTTCAAATTGATTAAGCAGTTGGACTAAAATTTCTTGATAGTTTTGCTTTTGACTCACTTGATTAAAATAAAACAAAACATGTTCAAACTTACTTAACTGTTCATGATTCACCCGTTCCCATTCGCTACGTATCCAATCATCATTAAAAAGATTACTAATGCGAATCACCGGTACATTGGGATTAATTTGTTTTAAAGGAATAGTTGTAAACACCGCAAAAAATTTATTTAAATCAACTTTTTCATATTCGTTCTCTAAAAATTGCTGAATCTTGACCTCTGGCCCTAAAACATTTTCAATTTGACGCCTAATCAAAGCTGCCGTTCCTCGTCCCGTTGTGCAAACTATTGCTACCTCTTTTTGATCATTTTGCGAGACATTTCTTAAAATCAATTCAAAATATATCGCTAAATAACTGATTTCAGCCTTCCCAGCTGTACGATTGATTTGTTTTTCCAAGACACCTATACCGATTGACGCCAGCTGATAAGCAAAAGGATAATTTTTTTCAATTTCATCTTGAAAAATATCAGTTGGCTGTATATGAAAAACCAAGCGATTGATTAAAAATAATAAATGCTGTTTGACATTTTCATACATTTGCTTAAGGTCTAAATCAACAATCATCACTTGTTGAATTTTGTGCATCATTTCTTGAAAAATATCTTCTAATTCATTTAACTGACTAACATTCTTACCGAAATGATGCAGGTTAATGGGAAAAAATAAAAAAGCTAAATCAGATTGACCTAATAAAATGCCATAATCAATTTCAATTTGAGCAATAAATTCTTCTACCAATTGATTACGTTCAACTGTATTAATGTAATGGGAGATGGGCTCCGTCAGACTCTGCTTATTTTTGACTCTTTGGATGGTAATATCAATCACCTTTTGCCAAAAATAAAAATGCTTGCTTTCCATTTGCCAATAAAGAGTTAGCTTTTTCGCCAGCTCTACCACACCATTTTTCAAAGGAACATGGCTAAAATAATCATATGCTTGACTTGAATAAAGCAACCGAATATTTAATTCATCACCAACCAATTTCACACCACGATTGGGCGTACCTTCCAATCTCAGTTCAAAATTTAATAATAATTTTTTTAAACTTTTCAAATCATTGTTAACTGTGCCACGACTGACACCCAGACTTTCTGACAGATCATCAATCAACAAGTGCTTTTCAGAAAAAATCAGTTGATCTATAATGTAAGCTGTTCTTTTAGATGGCGAATTGAAATCCGTCTCTTCCTTCAAGCTTCCCGTCAAAATTGAGTCAAAAGCATCAAAATCTATAATATTTAACTCAAACTGATTCCCCGTTTGGATAATTTCTGCCACGTCAGCAATTTGTTCATTCAACATCTGGATCGAGTTTTTGATTGTCTGACTGCTTGTACCCGTTGCTTTCTTCAAATCATCTATCGTTAGTTGTGGATGAACCATAAAAAATTGTAATATTTGATACCAACGATCAATTAAAGGCAAGATATTTTCACTCCTAACTTACCCTCTCGTCTTACCTCCGGCAATATTCGTTGTCACTCCGGTAATATAGCTGGCCCGATTCGAAAGGTAAAAACATACTAAATCTGCTACTTCTTTTAATTTTCCACTACGTCCTAATGGAATCGTAGTTGTCTTACTATAACCAGCCCTTAAATCCTCTACTGTGATTCCTCTTGTATAGGCTAAAGCTTCTTCATAAGCGATCGTTCGCAAGCCTGTTGCTTCCATTATTCCAGGTGCAATTCCTACAACACGAATATTTGATTTGCCTAACTCTTTGGCCCACGAACGGGTTAAACTATTAGCCGCTGCTTTGGTGGCTGCATAAATACTTTGACCTTCGGAACCTTCTAATCCACTTTCTGAAGACATATTGATTATTACGCCATCTTTTTTAGCAACTAAAATCCGTCCCACTGCTTGGGAAACTAAAAAAAGACTTTTTTGATTAATGCTCACCATCTTATCAAAGTTTTCCTCTGTCAATTCAAACATGCTGTTAGGCTCTTTTGAATCCACCAATAACCGAGGGATATTAATGCCTGCATTATTGACTAAACCATCCACCGTGCCAAACCTTTCAACTACTTTTGCAACAGATTGTTCAACATTTTCTTTTGAAGAAACATCCGTTTGAAGAAATATTAAATTATCATGTTTCTTCTGATTATCATTTAAATCAAAATTCGCTACTTTTGCCCCAACGTCTAGTAATTCCTCAACAATTACTTCACCAATTCCTGAAGAACCACCGGTGACAATAATAATTTTGTTCTCAATTGCTAACCAATTTTCCAATCAAATCACTCCTTACATTTCTTTGCTGAACCCAGTGTAAGGGGTTTATTAGAAATAATTAATACAATCATTTTTCTACTGCTTAAAAAATCTTTGTATTAATTAAAAAAACTAGCTAACTGATTGGCTTAATCAATTAGCTAGCTAAAATTATTTATTACTTTTCAACCTGATCTTGCTTACTCCACTCTAAAAAGCCCTGCTGATAATTTTTTACTCTTTCAAAGCCTAACATTTGTAAAACTAAACTCATATAGGCCGCTCGTACACCAATTGTACAATAGACAACAATCTCATCTTGCGGCTTTAAACCTCCAGCAGTGAATATTTTTCGCAAGCTTTCTTTGGAAAGGAGCTTTTGATTTGGTAGAAATAAACTTTCAAAAGGAATTAAATAGGCTTGCGGCAAGTGTCCTCCTTGAGCTTCCCCATATAAAATCGCACCATCATATTCTACTTGAGAACGAACATCGATAATTTTATATTGACCATAATTTTCAAGTAAGACTTCTTTAGAGATAAAATGACTTTTTTCAACTCTGGCAATTTTTATTTTGCTAACTGGCAATGAAGAATTTTCTTCAGCAGTTTCAAAGCCTGCAGCTAATAAAGCATTCCAACCACCATCAACGATTTTTACCTGTCTAAAGCAGCAAGCCCTCATAATCTCAACTAACCGAGCATCATCACCTAAACCCGTAGTTAAGTCATTGAAAACGGCAATTTTATCTGTTAGATTTAGACCAGTTTCACTGAAGATCGACGATAATTCTGCTGGAGACTTGTCTGCTAACGTTTCAAAGTTCAAAGCAATACTTCCTTTAATGGTTTCAAAAGCTGGCAAGCTTCTTGCATCTATCAAAATTTCGTCGATTAAATCTTTTGCATCTATCAAAAAATCCATATATTTCTCCTATTCTAAAAGGTGACTGTTTTATCTGCCCATTCTACTAATTCGACACAATCCACCATAGTTGAAATTGGACAAGCCGTTTGATCCTCTAAATTTCTCGAACGTAAACAGGTGCCACAAGCCAAAATTTCACCATCATTTGTTAAAAATTGTGCCAATTGATCCGCCACATTGTATGGTTCAGCTGCTATGGTTTCCACTTCAACTGCTTCACCCATTAAAAATAATTTCACCGTATGCTCCTTTTTCAAAGCTGTAACTGCAAATCTAAAAGCATTCCAAGCTTTTTCCGCTTCTTTCGTTTCTAAAATAATTCCTAGTTTCATTTGGCTCTCTCCTTTTTAAGTAAACTTCAATAAATTAAAGTAAACTTTTATTTTTCATTCTCTTCTTTATTATACTATAAAAAAATTTGACAGTAACTATCTCGTTAAGTATACTTAACGCAAGTTGTTAAGCAAACTTAACGAAGGAGTAACCTATGAAAAATATTGTCCAAGCAGAACGAGAAAAACGTAAAATGAGTCGGGAAGAATTAGCAAGTCTTGTCGGTGTTTCCCGACAAACGATTTATTTTTTGGAAACTGATCGCTATAATCCTTCGATTCATCTAGCCCATCATTTGGCACAAATTTTCGGTAAAACAATTGAGGAAATTTTTATTTTTGAAGAGGAGGAAGAAAAATGAAACAAGATGAAAGACAAGTGGGAAATCAACGAACTGGAGCCCATTACGTTTTGATGGGAAGTGTTGCGCCAACGGTTATACTAATGCTTTTTTTAGCTGGGATCGGAGAAATGAATGCCTTTTTCGCGATTGTTGCTTTTTATGTGGCGCAACAGCTTTGCTGGATAATTAATTATGGCTTATTAAATGCCATGATTACGGATACATCTTCTTTACTTATGTTAAATAGCTCAATCGTTACTGCTGCTTTTACTATTTTAGCGACCTACCTATTAAATCAACCCTTGCTATTAGGCCTATTAATTCTCTCTTTAGTACTACTAATTTTAGGAATTATTCGCTTAAATAAATTGAATCAAAAAAATTATTGATAAAAAAACCGAGAAAATTCTTAATAACGAATTTCCTCGGTTCATTTTGTTATGCTTCCGTTAGATAATCCACCACAATGGCGCCCATTGCTTCTGCACAAATCAATAATGATTTTTCATTGATATCAAATTTTGGATGATGATGAGGATAGACCGCCTTATCCTCTACTTCTGCTCCTACATAGATAAAACTACTAGGAACTTTTTCCGCGTAATAAGCAAAATCTTCTGAAGGCGGGATTGCTGCAGTCTCAACCACGTCAGTCACGCGATCAATTTTAGTATTTTGTAAAATATTAGCGGCTTGTCTAGTAAAGGCCGGATCGTTATACAAAACTGGATAATCAGTCGTGTATTCTAAATCACATTTGACACTATACGCTACTTCTAAGCCCTTGACTAATTTATGAATTTCTTCCCCAATTGTGTTTCGCGCCCGTTCAGTCATTGCACGTACATCTCCATCTAAAACAACTTGATCTTTGATGACATTAAAAGAACCCTTACCATCAAAAGATCCGATTGTTACCACGCCCATATCAAATGGATTGATTCGGCGAGAAATAATCGTTTGAGCCATCATCACAAAATAACTCCCGGCAACAATTGCATCATTGGCTTCATGGGGTGAAGAACCATGTCCACCAGTTCCTTTAATCGTTAATTTGAAAAATGAACGACCCGTTTGAACTTCTCCTTCTTTATAAAATATTTTGCCAAAAGGAAAATTGCTCATGACGTGAATACCCACAACATTGTCAACGCCCTCCAAACAACCAGCTTTAATCATTCCTAAAGCACCGCCTGGAGGAGTTTCTTCAGCTGGTTGGTGCAAGACCCGAATTTTCCCAGCTAATTGATCTTTCATTTCAGCTAAAGTTTCAGCTAATACCAACATATAAGCAGTGTGTCCGTCATGACCACAAGCATGCATAACGCCAGGATTTTCTGAAGCAAAAGGCAATTCTGTTTCTTCATGAATCGGCAATGCATCAAAATCGGCCCGAATCGCTAAAGTTTTTCCGGGTTTTCCAGAATCAATTTCAACAATCACACCATGTTCACCATTAATATCAGTTTCTACCGTTACATCTAAACCTTTATTTTGATAAAAATCAGCAATATACTTGGCGGTTTTAGCTTCTTTAAAAGAAAGTTCCGGATGCTGATGTAAATAACGCCGTATCTCGATCATGCGGTCTTCTTTAGCCCGCAATTTTTCAAATAATTCTTGTTTCAAGTCCATCTTAAAAGCCTCCTATTCTACAGTTTCAAAATTTGTATTTTTAAAATATTTCCGTGACCCTAAGTATGCTGATACCCAACCAAACAATGTCAAAGCACTAAAGACAGCCATTAAAATCCAAGCAATTTGATATGAACCTGTCAAATCCAAAATACTTGCCACAAAGACTGAGCCAACTGCCATTCCGATCGTAACGGTACTATTAACCAAACCATAAGCCTCTGGATAATTTTTGATTCCGAAAACTGCTGTGGTAACTAATGGCGGTGAAACAGTGCCAATCGGTGTACCTAAACCAAAAACAAAGCCCATCATGTAAATCACCATGTTTTGATCACCAAAAATCATTAAGATAAATGCCAAGAAAAAGGCCCCACAACCAAAGAAACTACTAACAACTACACCAAATTTATCATTAACCCAACCTAGAATAATTTTACCGAAAATTCCCATGAAAGAATAAATCGAAATAACATTGGCAGCTGTTACCGGATCGTGCATTCCTTGAATCGCTGCTGGAAAATTCGATAATGCTCCGGTATTTATCAACCCATTTAAGAACATTCCCATCATGACTAGCCAAAAGAAAGCTTTACTGTAAGTCTCTTTGACGGTTAGCTGAGAATCATTATTTTCTTCTCTGGCTCCTTCAGATTGTTGATTTTTTGCCAAATTAGCCCCATAAGGTTCCAGCCCTTTTTCAGCCGGTGTACTTTTGAAGACAAATAAAACAATCGGCAATGAACAAACTAAAGCAATCATTCCCATGATTTGATAAGTCGAGCGCCAGCCAAAATTGTTTAACAGCAAGCTAACCACTTGAGATAAAATAGTCCCGCCTAAACCGATACCAGCCATAGCGATACTTAGCGCTAAACCTCTTTTTTCTTGAAACCACATAGTAATCATGTAACTGACTGGAATCATCGCCGACATCCAATAAAATATTCCTACAAAAATGGAAGATAGATACAAATGCCAAGCACTCTGCGCGAAAGAATAAGTACAGTAACTCAAAGCAAAACCAATAACACCAATCACTTGCATCCGTTTCATTTGACCGCTAGCAACTAATTTTGAAATCCGTGGCGATAAAATAATTCCAGTGATCTGGACCACCATCGTTGCAATCATGAATTGACTGCGACTTATGCCCAATTCTTCGGTGACTGCCAAGGCGTAAGTTCCTGATAATGACATGATTAATGGAACAATTGTTGCGGTAATAACTACGCAGCCTGCGACAATCCACCAGCCATAAAAGATCGGCTTGTTTCTCATTCTTTTTCCTCCTTGTACTCTCATAAATTTTATTTCTTTTTCATTTTACCCTAAATTTGTCGTTTATCGAAATTATTTTTTTGTGATTTTAAGTATTTTTTTGACTAAAAATACAAGAAATTTCTAATATTTATAAATGAGCTATCTAGTAAACGGTGAATCCTTGCTTTTCATTTAACATCAGCCTTGTGTCTTGACAACTTTTAAAGAACAATCATTTTTTTTGATGAGTTTTTCAATAGTTTTTTTTAATATTTATTCAACTTCCTTATTTGGAATGTCGATTTTCTTAATTATTTTTAGGTTTTTGTGATTTCGTTTTCATTATTTCTACGACAATACTTTACTGAACTAATTTAATAAAAAAAATTATCGTTTTTGGTATTTTTTATAATTTGATTTAGTAAAAACAGATTATTAAAATATTTTTTGTTATACTATTGAGGTAATAAAAAAAATAAAGGTGGTGCTGTTCATGAAGTTTTGTCCAAATTGTGGGGCAGAAGTAAGTGATGTTGCAAAATTTTGCCCGAACTGTGGTTTTGATTTGGAGGGCGTTGAAAGTGAACCAGCGGCTGAAGAAAATAATAATGAGCCTTTGATTCAACCTACTCCAAAACAAAGTGTTTCAGAAAAAATGCAAGAAGAATTTATTAATGGGGAACCGGAAGAACCTGTTGCGTTGGAAATTGAGCAAAGCGAAGGTTTAAATATTACCCGAGCTGAATTAAAAAAATATGCTCAAACAAAACTTTCTGGTCGTTTTGGTGAATGGTTCTGGAGTATTTTTTGGTCAGTCATTATTATCACAGTTATTACTTTTCTAATGATGATGCCAATTAATCGGATGATGTCTGGCTTGTTCAATATTGTAGAAGGTGCTATCTACGGTGGCATGTACAATTCATTGGGTAGCAATTATTATGGTAACTACGGCAATTATTATTCTCCTTATTATAGTGGCGCCTCTGTTTTCTTTTGGTTTATTTTCTTTATCGCAATGTGGTTACTATTGTTCTTAGCGCAAGCTTTGATTCGCGCAACTTTCCAATGGTGTGCCATCTATACCTTAAGAGATCAAAAAGCCGATGGCGTGAAAATCTTTAGTTATTTGTTCAAACATTCAAAAAATCGAGTACTAAAAGCCAATGTCATGGTAGCAATCTTCACTTTCTTATGGTCATTATTATTCGTCATTCCTGGTTTAGTCAAAACGGCCTCTTATGCGATGACAAATTATTTATTGGAGAAACACCCAACCTTGGATGCCTCTGATGCGATTACTTTAAGTCGTGAAATTATGGACGGTTACAAATTAGAATATTGGATTTTACTAGCTTCATTCTCAGTTTGGTATATTATTTCCGGTTTTACAGCTTTCTTCTCACTGGGAGTTAACTGGATGAGTTTTTACGTAACACCATATGCTACAGTAACTGAAATTGCTTTTCTAGATAAAGTTTATAACGCTTATATCGAAAAACAAAAAGCCCTTCGCGCTGAAAATGCTGAAGTAGCTTAATTCAAGAAAGCTGCGTAGAAAATTCTACGCAGCTTTCTTTTTATTGATTGGCAAATTTTTTTACATATAAATCAACAGCTTTTAATGCTGCAGCAATTTCTTTTGCTGTAATTTCAAAAGGCATTTGCTGAATCGTATCACTTAATGAGGTTGCTAGTTCTCCAATTTTTAAAAGTTCTTCCTCTGTCGCTTTGGCTAGATACATTTCTTCTAACGTAGTTGGTAAACCTAGTTTCTGATAGAAAACAATATATTTGTCGATTTCATTTGTAGGTCGGTTTTCTAAAAATAATTGTACCAAAGTTCCATAGGCAACTTTTTCCCCATGAGTCAGTTGATGAATGTTGCCAGCAATCGCAGAAAAACCATTGTGAATCGCGTGTGCCGCACCTAAACCACCGCTCTCAAAACCAATTCCACTTAATAAAGTATTGGCTTCAATCACCGCATCTAAAGCTTCTGTAACTACTTTTGCTTCGTTAGCTGCAACTGCTGCAAAACCACTATCAAATAAAACCTGTTGGCATTTTTCTGCAATGGCTAAAGCCGCCAGCGATTGCCGCCCACCTAATAAATTCTCTCCGTTTTTTTGTAAGACGGCTTCTGCTTCTATCCAAGTTGCCATCCCATCTGCAATACCAGATTTTAACAAACGAACAGGAGCTTGACTAATAACAGCTGTATCTAATAAAACTAAATCAGGATTTTTCTGATAATGGAGGTATTTTTCAAAATGTCCTTCTTCAGAATAAACGACTGAAATGGCTGATGTAGGCGCGTCGGTCGAAGCACTCGTTGGAAAAATTGCTAGCTTAGTATTCAGTTGATTACTTACTGCTTTAGCACCATCGATAGCTTTTCCTCCGCCTAAACCAATGACTACTTCAACCGATGCATCTTTAGCAGTCAAAGTCATCCGTTCAATCTCTTTTATAGAACTTTCACCTTGAAAAATTTCCTTTGCCACCTCAAAATATTGCTTATTTAAATCTTCCGCCAGCTTTGCTCCGACAATCTTCCAAACCATCTCATCAGTGATAATTAAAACTTTCTGACCCAATTCTTTTAAATAAGCTGGACTTCTTTTTAAAGCATTCTCACCTTGTACGTAACGAGATGGACTAGCAAATATTTTATCCATAAATCATAGCTCCTCTTTTTTTCTTTAGCTGAATGGTACCAGTTAATCAAATAATGTCAAATAGACGGATAATTTTAAGTCCGGATGATTTTTTTATGAGCTATTTGAGCTTAAGTCTGGTATATTTAGATGAAGTTTTCAAAAGGATGTTTGGAAGGAGAAAAAATGAAAGAAGATTTAAAAGAAGAATTGCCTAAGTCTACCGCTCGAACAATTTTGACGATTAGTTGGTGGATTGGTACAGGTTGCGGGATCTTGGCTTTTTTGTTCGGACTAATTATTGTGTCGGGAATGATGCTGGATAGTTATTACTATTACGATTATTATGCACAGGGTGCCATGATGTTTACCTCAGTCTTGATGTTTCTAGTGGTTGTTGGATTTGTGGCCTTTCAAGTAGTTGCTTATATTGGTTTAAAAAAAGTTCCCGTGTCACAAGGTTGGAATATTTTTTATCTAGTCAGTGCCATTTTAGCGATGAATGTGTTAAAAATTGTCGGTGCAGCTTTAGCCTTGTCTGAGTATAAAAAAGGGACCTCACCGAATAATGTCTTTGAAAAAATTTATCCGGTGGAAGAATCCACTCCGAAAGCCCCAGCTGTAAAAGATTTAAGTAAAGAAATTTTAGAGCTAATTGAACTGAAAGAAGCTGGCTTATTGACGGAAGAAGAATTTGCGATCGCCAAAGCTAAAGTTCTCGATAAACTATAATTTTTAAGCACTTTTCGAAGTGCTTTTTTGATTGAAAAAAATGGGACAAAAGTTATAACAGCTTCAAATTGTCCAGAAGTTATATAGCTAAAGCTTCATTCTTACCTTCAAAAAATTACTAAACCACGAAAGTAAGTACACCCTTGCTTGGATAACTCATCTGTAAAAGAAGCTAATATCACAACTATTTATCTTATTCCTCGAATCAAATTAGCTAGCATCATTAAAAAAACTGCCAATTCCAATCCCATTAAGCAATAGATTTTCCGTTTGATTCCTAGAAATTTTAAATTTTGCTCCGCTGTCAAAAAGCTAGTCGTTTTTCGTCGCTTAAATAAATATAAGAATAAACCACTGCTGTTTTGTCCACTTGTAGCAAATAATGACCATAATTTAGGATGGGCAATGTCGCGGCTTTTGGCATCTAATAAAACTAACTGGTACAAATAATAATATAGAAAGACGCCAGTGACTAAAATCACACCGATACACACTATGAAAACTGCTTCAATCATAAACTTCTCACTCCTAAATTTTTTTAATAATCAGATAGAAGATGGAAAAAGAATTAATCCCAATCAAGGCAAAAATACCAAATAAAAGAATTTCATTTATTGGACCCAAAAATGAAAGCGACAGCATCAACAAAATATTGATGCCAAGTAATAAAATAAATAGCTTTAAATAACGATTCACATTGGTATTATCTTGTAAATGATGGACCATTTTAACATCTCCTTTCAATAATTCGTCTAATGACAACTGATAAATTTCCGACAAACGAATCACTCGCTCAATGTCAGGATAACTGCGTCCGTTTTCCCAATTTGAAATGGTTTGACGAGTAATTCCTAACGCTTCCGCTACTTCATCTTGCGTTAAATGAAGTTCGTTTCGTCGTTGCTTAATGCGCATCCCAACTTCCATCTGATACCCTCATTTTCTATTATTTGTCACTTATATTAAATCAAATTTCTTTGCTAATGACGATAAAAATCTTTTACCAAGTACGTAAAAAAGCTTTTACATCGTTAATTTTGGTAATTTTTCCGATATTTTAAAGGCGTTAAACCTACTCTCCTTTTAAATGCTTGAATAAAACTGGACGCATCTTTAAAACCCGTTTGAATAGCTATTTGTTCAACTGTTAGATCAGTTTGTAATAATTTTTCAGCGGCTTTTTTTATTCTATATTGCAATAAATATTCATAGGGAGAATAATCGGTAAATTTTTTAAAAGAACGCGTACACTCAGAAATAGAAATGTGTGCTGCTTGAGCCATTTCAGAAAGCCGAAGTTCTCGCATATAATTTTCTTGAACAAAATTTAATAACAATTGCATTCGTTTCTGATGCTGTAACTGTTTTTTATCCGCAGGTAATGATAACTGTTCTTGAGCTTGAATAATTTCTTGCCAGCAGCTTACTAACAAAACAGCAATTTGATATTCCCAAGCAAAATCACTTTGATTTAAATAAATTTGATTAATCTGTTTGATTTGAGACAAAATTTTTTCCTGACTAAGATCGCCTTGATTCAAATGCAACCATCTTTGTTGCTTAAGGTAAGGTAAAACATACTTTTGCTCCATTAAGCTTCCTAGAAAGAATGATAAAATTTTAGTTTGGACATTTAAGCTATAATAACTGCCGTCGGTCTGCATCGTTTTAGTTGTATGTAGAACTTCTGGTGAAATAAATAATCCCTCACCTTCTGCTAAAAAAACTAGCTCACCGTTTACTTGCATCCGTAAAGGCCCCTTTTCAGCAATTGTAAATTGTAACTCTTAGTGCCAGTGAAGATCATCAAATCCCCGACCTTTGGGGGTCATAGAAAATTGGTTTACGCGATAGATTTCGAAAGGAAAAGTTGAATATTTATATTTATTTTCTTCATGTAAACGATTATCCAATTTAGGCACCTCCAATTTTTAACAAGTATAACTTAATTTGAGCAGATTTTTATATTTTTGGAGAAAATAATCTGACTTTTTTACGTATAATCTTGATAAGCTAGCTTCAACAATTTAATTTAGCTTAGTAAATATGAATTGATTTTCAGAGAGTCGATGTTGCTGCGAATTCGATAATCAATCAAATTGAACCTACTAAATTTTTGGCTAGCAAACTAGTCCGTATTCTTGCGTTAAAAGATTTGAGTTGGGTTGCAGGCAACCAATCAAGGTGGTACCGCGAAGCAAATTCGTCCTTTTTTTATAGGACGAGTTTGCTTTTTTTATCAAAGGAGGAAAAAACATGACCAATTTACAAACAGAGGATTTTTCAAAATGGTATTTACAAACGATTCAACAAGCAGAATTAATGAGTTATTCGGAGGTGCGAGGCTGTATCGTTTTTCGTCCAGATGGTTTTGAATTATGGGAGAGAATCCAGCAAGAAGTTAATCGCTATTTACAATCTGAAGACATTCGAAATGTTTATTTTCCTATGTTAATTCCTAAAAGCTATTTTATGAAAGAAGCAGAGCACGTTGAAGGTTTTGCTCCAGAATTACCATGGGTAACAGAAGTTGGAAATGAAAAGTTGGAAGAACCGTACGCATTACGCCCCACTTCTGAAACTATGATTGGGCAATCTTTTCATGAATGGATTAAATCTTATCGCGATTTACCATATGAGATTAATCAATGGGCGAATGTTTTTCGCTGGGAAAAGAAAACACTGCCCTTTTTACGCACATCAGAATTTTTGTGGCATGAAGGACATACAGCCCATGCTAACGAAGCAGATGCAAGGAAAAGAACATTACATGTTTTGAACTTTTATGTTGAACTACTAGAAAAATTTTTAGCCATCCCGGTTTATGTAGGAAAAAAAACACCTTCAGAACGTTTTGCCGGAGCTGTAGACACGTATTCTGTTGAAGCTATGATGCAAGATGGGAAAGCAGTTCAAGCAGGTACCTCCCATTACCTAGGTACGAAATTTGCAGAAGCATTTGATATTCGTTACTTAAATCAAAAAAATCAACATACGTTGGTCCATACAACCTCATGGGCAGTTTCTACTCGTTTAATTGGTTCACTAATCATGGTTCATGGTGATGAGCAAGGTTTGGTTTTACCACCAAAGATTGCTCCAACCCAAGTAATTTTAATTCCAGTCGGTCCATATAAAAAAGTACCAAAAATTTTAACCAGATTAAATGAACTTAAAGAGCAATTAAAGACTGCCGGGATTCGTGTTCGCTTAGATGACTCTGATAATACTGCCGGTTTCAAATTTAATAAATGGGAACAAAAAGGTGCTTCCGTTCAATTAGAGTTAGGCCCTCGAGATCTAGCTAAAAATAGTATCACTTTAAAAATGCGAGACTTAGCGGAAAAAGAAACTGTTTCTTTAGAACAATTAGTACCTACCATTGAGAAGTATATGAATGACATGCAACAACGTTTACTAGAAAAAGCCCGGCAACGTGCTACAAGCAATGAATACACAAATATTCAGACTCTCCAAGAGTTAAAGGATCATATTAAAAACTGTCGTGAAACCAAAAAAACACCTGGCTTTGTTTTAATCGGATGGGATGGTTCAGCAGAAACAGAAGCAATCATAAAAGCTGAAACAGGATTTACAACTCGCAATATTCCTTTTCAAGCACCGGTGGAAAAAGAATTTGACTTAGTCAGTGGAAAGCCCGCAAAATATACTGTTTGGATTGCTCGGGCATATTAAATAAGTACGGCTCAAACTATAGAGCCGTACTTGTTTTTTTTATTAAAACTAAAAAATAACTCAGACTATCTCGTGTGCGCCACAGATTAATCAATAGATAAGCACCATACAAAGCGAAATAACCTAGAAAACTCACAAGAGGCGTCAGTAATAGATTCCCAAACACAAAAGCTGTCACTAAAATAAGTTCTTGAATATTTTGTTTCCCTACCTTTATTTTCAATTGCCCTGTCAACATTTTTTCCGCGAAGATACATCTAAATACTAAGCTCAATAAAATAACTCCGACTGTTAGAAGGATATTGTGAAAAATAAAAACAGTTAGTGCACTTAAAGCAGTCGATAAAAATAAAGTAGTTAGATTAACCATAAGAATCGTTCGTTCTTGACGCATGGTTTTTAAATAAGTATTGACTAACAAAGCCATTCTGCCTTCATAAATGACGGTGGGAAAAAGAACACCCATATAAATTAAGCTGGCTTGATACTGAGGCAGCCACAAGTTTAATAAAAATGAAATCGGCTGGTAGGTTAATAAAATAGCAAAAGTGATTGGTACAAAGACATTACGGATGGTTTGATACAATTGCGGCAATTGTTCTTGATTGGTTCTTCTTAATAAAGGAAACATCACCACACCAACTGCATTAATAAAAGTCATAAATAGATTGGACATACTCAAAGTGAATGAAAGCTTACCAAACGTATTGATGCTCCAACTGCGCTCCACAAAAATTCTAGTAATCCCTAAAATAAACATCGAAGCCAGATTGCTTATTAACAAATTACTGCCAATTTTTAAATTATCCCCAATCTCAAACTGGAGAAATTTTAATTTGAAGATTTTTCCCTTCAGCAAATCCCGAATCAAATACATTCCCCATAAAGTGACTAGCCCTTTTGCTAACACATCAAAAGCCAACAACCAAATAAAATCACGCCCACCAGCAAGTAAATAACCAACTAAAAACAAAAGATATAAATAACGATCACTGCGGGAAAGCTGGGCATATTCTTTAAAACGATTGGTGGATTCCAAAATATATAAAATAAACGTCCGGCTATTGGTTACCACTAAAAGAGTCGCGGTAAACAACAAAACGATCCCTTTATTATTATGCAATATTATTCCGTACCCACCAACAATCAAGGTTAAGAAGGTCTCAAAAATCATTAAATACCAAAATTGACTACCGAGGGATTTTTTGTCCAATTCTTGGTAATACTTCCCGCCGGTTTTTAAATAAATTCCATCAAGCCAGCCAAAATGAAAGAAGCCTACATAGGTGCCATAAAAAACATACAATTGCCAATAACTATACGCTTCAGTAGAAATAAATTTTGGCACCACAATATTTAAGATCAGTGAAATACCTAACACTAAAAAATTAGCAGATAAAGTATAGCGTAGATTCTTGAGTAAATTTTTGGTTTTTGTATTCATTCAAGCTCCTTTTTATTTTTCAAATGCAGATTTTTCAGGATAGCGATTGTCAAAAGCGGTCAAAATCATTTCTTTGGCTCTATTAAAATTTTTTAGAAAATCATTATCATTTAGACAAACCAAGGAATGTTTACCTTGATTAATTTCTCTTTCAATATCAATCGGTAACTCACCAATTAGATAATTTTTCCCGACAGAAATAGGTTGTGGTTCAAAATTACCACTGGCTAATTGCCAATACCGCATTAACCAATGACTTATATCGTCACTTTCACGAAAACGATGCTGAGAAATCCTCTCCAATTCAGCTTGCTCAATTTGCCAAACATCTTCAAAAGTACTTTTTAAATAAGCGACCGGCAAGTGGGGATCGTAAAAACCCAATACACCTTGCCAAGGAAGAACACAAAAATTTTTCATCAGTTGGCGACCATATTTCAAATTAAAGTATTGAGAAAAATGTCCTTTTAGAATACTTTTCTTTGAAAAATGTTGATTAATCAATTGATTCATTTTTAGAATGACGGTGTCTAATGAATTAGCTTGTGGTACTAAAGGACTAAAAATTCCAAAGTCTCGCGGTTTACCAGCTGAAAAGAAATCAGTAGGCTGCATTTGTCGATTTAAAAACATATCATCATTAAATAAAACAAACTGCGAACTCAATTCTTTAATTCGATGAATATGAAGTTCAATCACATTAGAATTATAAGTAGGTAGGTATTCAGCAGGAATATAATCCTCATGACGAACATGAACCAGCTTGGGATGCGCAGTGTTTAACCAACTAGGCAAATGTCCTTCTGTGATTAAAAAGATTCGATTGACCCAAGGGGCATTTTTTTCCACACTACGAAACCAGTAATGTAAAAATTGCCAATTTCGATAACGGGCTTCACTGTTTAACAACGGATTTTTTGTTTGATAATGGGCTTTTTTAGTTTGCCAAATTGGGTCATTGCCATCGACCCAGGTCACAACAAAATCAATTTTCTCCATTTTTTTGCCTCTTTTCTAATAACCAATCTTGCCACGAATAAATCAATTTTCGTTCTAATAATCCTGCATAAGCAAAAAAGGAAAAAACATTTTTCTGCCAAGTTGATACTTGTAAATAATGGTTTAAGTAATAACGTATACTGGAGAAATAAATTTGTTGCTGTTTTAATTTGCTGATTTGTTTTTTGGTAGTCGTTCCGTGGTCATGAAAATAGACAACTCGACTGACTAAAAAATTCCTATAACTATGCGCTCGTAATTTATAACTTAAAATTCGTTCTTCACAGTACAAAAACGTCGTTTCATCCAAATAGCCAATCTTTTCTAGCGCTTCAGCTGAAATAGCAAAAAATGAGCCTGGCAATACATCTACAGGGATTAATTTTTTTTCGTCTGGTAAGCTGCCGTAACTATTTCTTTTTTTAAAAAATTTATTCAAGATTAAACTAGTTGCCAGTAAATCTGATCCATAACTAGGTAACTGCCAGCCGGAATTGTAAGCTTGCGATTTTTCTTTTGTCAGCATGATGGGTGCGACAATCCCAGTTTTTTTAGGCAAATCAGCTAAATGTTTGATAAACTGATCCAAGTCTTCCTCACTTATTGCAATATCAGGATTAGCAATTAAAAAAAATTGGGGCCTAAAATGCTTCAATCCATAAAAAATCCCGAAATTATTACCGGCACTATAGCCCCCATTTTTTGTTGTTTGGATCACATGAACTTTTTGGTTTCGCAAACGCCACAAATATTCGTAAGAATGATCAGTTGAAGCATTATCTACCACTATAATTTGGTCAATCTGGCGACGTTCCTCCATAATTTTCACAAAATTACTAGTTTCTTGGTAGTTATTGTAATTTAAAACTATTAAGTTAACGAAGTTTTCCAAATGGACACCTGTTCTTTCTTAGCTAAATAACCGATAAATACACATAAGAATCCACCATTTTCCAAAGTAAAAATGCCAGTAGTCGTATAAGTTGTGACTAGAATAATTAAGAAAACTGCTAACAGCAAACGATTTTCAAAACTATTTTTACGTAAAATTGCGCCGAAAGTTGTTAAACTATTCAATCCTAAAAAGGCCAAATAAATAATAACACCAAGAACGCCCTGTTTTATCAAAATAGTGAAATAACCATTATGTAAAAACGGAATACTATTGCCTTTCACGCCAACTAAATAAGCATAGTCTCCAACATAAATATTATTACCAAATCCTCCCCCAAATAACTGATGGAAAATATTCCAACTATTAAATTCGGTCATAGCTTGATGGGTTTCATAACCCCGCCAATTGCTAGTAATCATCTGGCTACTACTCCAATCTTGGCTGCCACTTAATTCAGTGATTGTTCGCATGATTTTTGTTAGAAAATTTGCAATAAAGGTTTGTTCTTCGAAAATTTTAAAAATGATGGCTGCCAATAGAATAATTAAGATCACTGAAATAAGCTTCCGACTGGCTTTTTTCTCCATCGCTAAAACCAAAACTAGAATCATAGTAATAATCATTAGCGAACGAGAAAAAGACAGAATTAAGTGACTTAGCATCAATAAGCTCAAAACTACGCGCCAAAATTTATTTTTTATAACTGAAGTAAAAATAAGTAAAGTTAGACCAAAAGGAACAATCGTATAGCCATGACCGATTTGATTTCGCAAATTATAAATATTTGTGACATTCAGCTGCAGTAAAACCCAAATGAGATGTCCTATGAAATAAAGGCTAAGTATTGCTGAAAGAATAATGACCCATTGAATAATTTTTTCAAATGAAACCTGTAAAATAGATAAGTATCGACCAATTAGAATAAAAAGAACCGGGGAAAGAAAATAAACCATATCTCTAATCAGATCAGTCGTTTGATAATTACCCAAAGGAAATAAAGTTACAAATAATCCTAAGAAAAACAACCCAATTAACAGTGTTTGATATGAGACGATTTTCAAGGGAAAATGATAATCTGCCAGTCCAAAAAGTATACCCAAAACGACAATTGCACTAATAAAAAAAATCGTTCGGGGAAATAAACTTTGAGCTGTTACCAAGAACCCAAATAGTAACAATCCAATAGTTGATTTTTTAAAAGTTAATGCTAATTCCATCGTCTCACCTCCTATAAAGGGTCAATATTTCTTCACTATGTTGCGATATGTCCTTCAAATGAACCGGACTAAAAGTAAAGTCAAATTTTTTTACCTTCTCAATTAAATCTGACAAGTTCTTGTACTGCCAATGTTTCGGTAAAATATCTTTGGCACCGACTTTTTCACTGACTAAAACAGGTATTTGAAAACTTAAAGCTTCCAACACAATCAAGCCAAAGGTTTCCTGCCATTGACTGGGGACAATCAGTAAATCAATCTGATGATAGACTGCCGCCAAATCAGCTTTTTCAAAACGGCCATGTTGGTGAATATTAAAATAACTTTTCTTGACTGCATAACCAAATGTATGAAAACGATATTTCTCCGTCGGTAATACTTTGGCTAATTGTAGAAAATCAGCAAAGCCTTTAAATTTTTTGGCTGGTCCGATATAAGCGACATTTATTTTTTCTGCCAGCTCTTTTTGAGCCATCATTCGCGGATAAATACTGTTAGTAGTGATGCTTGAAACCTGTCCGTTTATTCTAAAAGGCAAGTTTTTTCTATACACACTTTCTGCTACCTGACTATTAAAGTGAAACTTGGTAATCAAGCGAAACATTTTCAGATAATAGCTTTTTAAGGCTTGATACTCAGTTTTTTTTGCAAAAAAAGGATCTTGCTGAATTAATTTTGATTGAGGTAAACGGCGCCCCATCGTTCGTATCAATGGATAGAAGCGACTTTGAAATAAACGTAATTTCCCAGTGGACCAAGCATCCTCAGAGGCCTTTTGCCAATTTAAAGCTGTATTATCTTGGTGATAACTGGTTTTGCCATCAAAAAAATTGGGCTCTGGTGCCAAGCCAAAATAATCATGACTGGTAAAAATTGTAGGAATATTCAGTTGACGACAGGCCTCCAGAAATTCCAGATGCAGTCCCATTAAAGTATGTAAATGAACCACATCTGGTTGGATTTTTTTCAAAAGTGCCAAATAATTGACCACTTCCACTGGAGTCATGAAATCCGTGGGGCTTTTAATGCCGCCAAACAAAGCCAATGGCAAACTATTTCTCAGCGCAATCCGCGTGATTCCTTCTTTTTGAAGAAAGGAAAATTTTATTTTTTGACTAGTTAGCAATTTTTTTCCAGGATATAATGCAAAGACTTGATGTCCAGAATGATGCTGCTCTTGCATCAAATCAGTTGCATAATTTATTAATCCGCCACTCCTAGCAGGTTCAAAGCCTAATGTATAATGTAAGATTTTCATTTAAACACCTTCATTAAAACAGCTTTCGTATTGTTGATTGATCTTCTGCCAGCTAAAATCCTGACTAATTCGTCTGACAGCTTGCTCCTTCAATTGAGAAATCTTTTGGGGGGAATATTTCTCAACCGTGGTAATTACTTCTGCTAAATTATTTTTTTGCCAATAAACACCTGCTTGTTCACCAACTTCGTAATTAAAGCCGACATCCAATAACAGGTTTAATTGTGTGGTAGCAAGTGCCTCTAACAATGAAGGATTGGTACCGCCAACCTCGTGTCCATGGAGATACGCATATGCTGCTACCCGAATATAATTTAATAATTCTTGATCATAGACCGTCCCAACAAATTTAATCCGCGCATCTTTAGTAAAATCAGTTTGTTTTAATAATTGCTGATACAATTTATTGTGTTCGACATTAGTGATAATCACTAAATCCTTTTGGCTAGTGGATTTCATGAATTGCTCAATCATTGCGCGGTAATTGTTTTCTGGTACAAAACGACCGACAATCAAATAATATTCTTTTTCGCGAATATGATTGTCAGAAAACCACTTACGAACTTTCGGCTCAGTTGCAGTTAAGTAGTGTTGGGGAATGTCACTACCGTAGGCAATATAAGTGGTTTTAGGTTGATATTTGGCGTAACTTTTTTGAATATATTGCTCAATCGTTTGACTATCGCAAATAATTAAATCTGCATGTTTCACCATTAACCGTTCTGAAAGTTTCCAGTAACGGCGAACAGGATAAGACCACTTTGCCCGTAACCATTCATGACCATCGGGATTCAAAAATAATTGTCCTCCGATTTTTTCAATTTTCTTTTTAAATCCTTGAATAAATGGACCAATCCGGCAAGCCAATACGTAAAAGATTGGTTGTTGATAATTTTCTTTTTCGGCTTCTTGAATTGCATAATTTAAAGCTGCAATATCGTAATAGATTGCTTTAGCTGGTCCAATATCAGGGACATCAATCGTAAAACATTGGGCTGATTGATAAACAAAAGTCTTTTCTTGAATACCCGATTTTAAAGAGTTTTCTTTCGTACAAGCTACGTGATAGGTTAATTGATTATTTAAACGATTGGCTGTTAATTTTTCTACGAAAGTTTCAAATCCACCATATTTTGCAGGAATCCCTTTCGAACCGATGATATATATATGTTTTTCTTTCATTGTTTTTCCTTCTTAATATGCGCCGTTTGGTTTAATCATTACCCAAATCGTTTTGACGATTATTAAAATATCAAATATTAGATTCCGGGTTTGGATATAGCGAACATCTAATGCAACCATTTCTTCAAAACTTAATTGATTTCGACCGCTAACTTGCCATAAGCCTGAGCAGCCTGGTTTAACTAACAAACGTTTGGCATCTTGACTGGAATAATCGTCCACTTCATTTTCTAAAGGTGGTCGTGGACCAATCAAACTCATCTCACCTTTTAATACATTAAAAAGCTGAGGTAATTCATCGATACTGGTTTTACGAATAAAACGACCAATTTTTGTGATTCTGGGATCTTTTTTCATTTTGAACATTTTGCCAGCAATTTCATTTTGATCTAACAAAGCAGTCAACTGACTTTCAGCATCTACACACATAGAGCGAAACTTATACATCCAAAAAACTTTGCCATCCTTACCAACTCTTTTTTGAACAAAGAAAATGGATCCCTTTGCATCTTCATGAGTAATCAGTAATGCAACAATAATAAATAATGGCGACAATAAGACTAGGCCGATACTTGCTCCAACAATATCCATTGATCTTTTAAAGAAACCGTAAATAGGTCGGTTTTTGTAAAGCAATCGATTCAGTAATTGATGATTTTCAACCACTAATTTAATTGATTTTTCCATATCAAATCACCTCTGATTAATCTTTCTTACCCTTAAATGCAGCAACTATAAATCCTAGTAATAAACCCAACAATGTGGCCATTCCAACAATTAACAAGTGGTTAGGGTATGATGCTTGATTTGCAGGCGTTGCTTTTGAGACTGTTTTAATATCTTTTACTTCTAAAACATCACGAATTTTTGTTTTAAAAACAGCAACTGTTGTGTTAGCAATTTTTGCCGCTTCTTTTTTATCAGTCGCCGTCGCTTCAATCGTAAACATTTGTGAACTAGGACTTTGATTAACCTCAAGACTATCTTTTATTGTTTTTTTTGAGAGCTGAAGATTTTCATTTTCGGATAATTCCTGTTTAACTTCTTTCACTACTACATCGCTAGTAACAAAATCCTTATAAGTATTAATCATTGCTAAACCTGCGCTTATTTTTCCGCTATTATTTGTATCAGATATCTTTACTATTAATTGACTTTGACTTGTATATTGCGGGGTTAAAATCAGATAAGCGATGATGCCACCAATCACTGCTCCTCCAATTGTCAGACCGATAAACCAACCGATACCTTTTCTAAACTGTTTAAAAAGCTGACTTAAGTTCATTGTTTCTTCCATGCCATACTTCCTCTCTATTTCCTCGTTAAAAGTGAAATTAATATAATCAGAAAATGAGAATCTGCCAAGCATTCTTTCTTGCGATTTTCAGAAACAAAAATAATGAATGTTATTGTGATTTTTCTTACAATCATAAAAACGGAAAAATTATTGTATCTA
The DNA here is from genome assembly GCF_051714685.1 of Enterococcus sp. AZ103. Taxonomy (NCBI): domain Bacteria; kingdom Bacillati; phylum Bacillota; class Bacilli; order Lactobacillales; family Enterococcaceae; genus Enterococcus; species Enterococcus sp. AZ103. Next base: position 306,298 of record NZ_JBIOSI010000002.1, read on the forward strand.
AATGCCTGTATAGCAATGTTTTTAATTTTTTTTACTAAAAATATTTAATGCTCACAACTGATTATCCATTCATTTTTAATGCAAATTATCCTTTTATAAATGAAAATTCCTTATGCTTATTTGAAAAATAAGCTAAATATTTTTGATAAAAAATAAGCTATTATTGACTTCTTCTAAGAAAAAATAGTTTCTTTAGCAAGAAAGAGTTACTTTTTCAAAATGATCTGTTTCCCACTAATACTTTTTTCACAAGCAAAATAGTTCACGGATTGAAAATGATTCGAAAAATTAGAAAGCTTATTAATTCAAGCTTTCTCCGTACATAATCAAACGTTCGTGTTTTTTCTGTCTTTTTTTCTAAATAAATAATATTTTTGATGGAATATAAATAGTCTGACTTTTCAATAAATCAATGTCCCATCAAAATCCTTTTTATGCTATCATTTTAGAAAAGCTATAAAGGAGTTCTTATGACAATTCAAACAAAAAAAATAACTTCACCTCAACCCAGCAAAGATCTTGCACCGATCGACTTAACCGATGAAACATTAAACCAACGGAGACAGATTTTTTTAACTAAAATGAAAGCAGCACAATTGGATGCGGTCGTGATTTATGCCGATCGTGAACATGGTGCTAACTTTGAATACTTTACTGGTTTTATTCCTCGTTTTGAAGAAGCCTGTTTGGTACTTCATCAAGATGGAAAAGCATTTTTACTATTAGGTAATGAAAATACTAAGATGGGTAAAGTCGCGCGACTGGAAAATCAAGTAATTCATGTCCCATTCTTCTCTTTACCAAATCAACCGATGTTAGACGACGCCCCCTTGAGTAGCTATTTTGCGGAAGCAGGCTTAAAAAATTTAACTAAAGTCGGCGTAATTGGTTGGAAAATGTTTACTTCTTCTATTGAAGACAACCGTCAATTATTTGATATACCCCATTATATCTTGCAAGCTTTACAAAGCATTACCTCCGTGGAAAATGTGGCTGATTTATTATTATCACCAATAGATGGTCTTCGCGTTACGAACAATGCCAACGAAATCGCTCATTATAGTTTTGGTGCGAGTTTAGCAGGTAACTGTTTATTAGAAACCTTAAATCAAATTGAATTAAATAAAACCGAATTGGCGATTGCAACAAGTTTATCGGCTTTTGGACAACAACATAATGTAACAACGATTTGCGCCACTGGTGAACGTTTCAGTAATGCGACACTTTATCCTCGCAATAAACAAACCAAGCTGGGAGATACTTTTTCATTAACCACAAGTTACAAAGGTGGTTTGTCTTCTCGCGCAGCATTTGTCGCAAATAATGTTGATGACTTACCAGAAAAGCAACAAGATTATCTAGAAAAAGTTGCTTATCCCTATTACCAAGCCTTGGTTACTTGGCTGAAAACAGTCAAGCTTGGTTTAACTGGCGCTACTTTATTTACTGAAATCGATAAAGTTTTACCACAAAAAGATTACCACTGGGAACTAAATCCTGGTCATTTTGTTGCCGATGAAGAATGGTTGTCTTCACCATTTGCCAAAAATTCTAGCGCTGTTTTACAAAGTGGACAGTTATTACAAATTGATCTCATTCCTAAAGTTGCTGGTTATGCTGGCGTTGGTTGTGAAGATGGGATTTGTTTAGCAGATGCTACTTTGCGAGAAGAAATTAAGCGGGATTATCCGAAAGTTTGGGCCGATTTTACTCGTCGCCGTGATTACTTAGCAGAGTCGTTGAATATTGAATTAGCACCTGAAATTTTACCCATGAGTGATACCGTTGCTTATTATCGTCCATTTCTGTTAAATCAAGAACTAGCATTTTATAATAAGGAGTGAGCCAAATGAAAATAGCTTTTATCGCTCATGATCGAAAAAAAGATTTGATGGTTCAATTAGTTACCGCTTATCAACCATTATTGAAAAATCATGAGTTATTCGCTACTGGTACGACTGGTCAAAGAATTAGTGAAGCGACTGGACTAAAGGTTCACCGCTTCAAATCTGGCCCTCTTGGCGGCGATCAGCAAATCGGTGCTTTAATTTCCGAGGATGAGTTAGATTTGGTAATTTTTCTGAGAGATCCACTATCTTCTCAACCTCATGAACCGGATGTTAATGCATTAATTCGATTAAGTGATGTTTACAATGTTCCATTGGCAACAAATTTAGGCACTGCTGAGATATTGATTCGTGGATTAGCTGAGGGCTTACTAGATTTTCGCCAAATTATTGACGATGCGCCTAAAAAAAGTATTAGTTTTGATTTATAACCAAAACTGCTCTTCTGCTAAAAGCAGAGGAGCAGTTTTTTTATTGGTAAAAATAATAAAAATAAATGCTATACTAAGAAGAGAACCTATATTTTTTACAAGAGGTGTAATTCATGGTGGCATACCATTTAATTTTTAGAAGTATCTATATTTTTATTTTTCTTCATTTAGCTTATTTAATTGCTTTAATCAGTTTTATTTATGCTTCAATAAAGGCTTTTGCAGTTGAAAAAAATAGTAAGAATGGTAGTTTTTATCTTTTAATAGTCGTAGTTTTGCTTCTTTTAGCTGGTTTAATTGCTTTTAATGTCTTCACTTAAGGAGAATCTAGCATCTTTACCTTTTTTCCAACAATCATTTTTTTAATCATCTTACCCATTCAATCTAGATATTTAACTAAAAATGATCGCTATCGTAGTCAATCGCTTCAGGGATTTCGTTCTACAAAAGCCGTCAAAAATGCAAAAAATTGGCAACAAGCACAATTAGCAGTGAAACGATCTTCGTTGGTCTTAGGGTTATTGCAATTGATTTTAACACTGGCCTTACTCTTTTTACTTCATTTCAATGATGTTCTAGTCTTATGGTTGATCTTATTAAGTTTGACATTACTATTAATCTTTCAATTTTTTTATGTGAATCACAAATTAAGTTAATTTATATTAGGAGGAAAACATATGACTGATTCAAAAAATTTTACTATCGAACAAGTTTACGCAAAGGGAAAACAAGAACTAGCCGTCATTACAGATTTAACAACTGGACAGCAGTATCTACAAACAACCATCATTACCGCTAGTGGATCTAGCGTTGCTTTGACCCCATTATTGAAGCCAAGTGAAAATAAATAACCAGAAATCTTCAGGAGGAAAAAAATGACCCGTTCATTTTACCAACGTGACCTGCACAATTTTTCAACTGACAGTATCGACTTACATGAAAAACTAAAAACCTTTAATGAGTTGACCAACCGTGAAATAATAAAAAAGCGAGGGATTTTAAAAGAGTTGTTTCATTCTTGTGGTGAGTTACCGGTGATTGAAACCAATTTTAATTGCGATTTAGGAAGTAATATTTCCATTGGAGACCATTTTTACGCGGGCTTTAATTTTACTATTTTAGATATGGCGCAAGTCATTATCGGTGATGATTGTATGATTGGACCAAATGTTGGACTTTATGCAACTGGCCATCAACTCAATCCGGTGGACCGCAACTTATCTGGTTATGCCGAACCCATCAAAATTGGTAATCGCGTATGGATTGGCGGAAGTGTAACCATTTTAGGTGGCGTAACAATTGGCGATAATTCCATCGTAGCAGCTGGTTCAGTGGTAATTAAAGACGTACCAGAAAATGTAGTGGTTGCTGGTAATCCAGCCAAAATTATAAAAAAAATTGAAAACTAGGTGAGCAGATGCAAATTGATTTTAGACAACCAACTGAAAAAGATTTAGATCGGATTATGACCATTGAAAGAAGTGGTTTTTCACCAGCTGAAGCGGCTTCAGAAAAAGCTATGCTAGAAAGAATTCAGCAAATTCCTGACAGTTTTCTGGTGGCTATTAACCTAGAACAGGAAATTTTGGGTTATGTCGTTGGGCCAGTTGTTTCAGAAAGATATTTAACTGACGAACTATTTGAAAAAACGATCCCAAATCCAGAAACAGGCGGCTTCCAAACTATTCTCAGCTTAGCTGTTGCCCCCGAGTATTATAATTTAGGGATTGCGAGTTGCTTGCTAACAGGTCTTGCGCAAATTTCACAAGAAAAAAAACGCGCTGGTATCACCTTAACTTGTTTAGCGAATTTGATTCCTTTTTATCAAAAAAATCACTATCAAGTAGAAGGTGTTTCTGAATCGACCCATGCAAATGAAATCTGGTATAACTTGGTACGAGACTTTTCTAAAGAGATTGTTTAATGGAACCTGAAATTTATTCTTGGAACCTTCATGAACAAAGCTTAATGGGACAAGCAAAATTTCCTAGTCAGCCAAAAATAAAAATTTTTGACCATTCAGAATTAAGAGCAGATTTGGAAAAGCAGCTGGAATTACTTTCCCACAAGGAACTTGCTGAGTGGGCTTTAGTAAACGCACAACCTTTTTTAGTTTATTTGAGTGCGCCACGAATCAGTGATCCGCGAATTCAGCAGGCAATTGATGCCTTTCAGCAAAAAATAGCTGGAGAAATCTCGGCTTACGAGTTTTGGCAAGCTGGTTTTCTAGCAAATCAGATTGCAAAAGAATCAAAAACACCAATTGAAAAATATGCTGCTAGAGTTTTCGCGCAGGCAATTGCTACCGCCCATATGCGTGGTCATGCCCTCGTATCCGCTGACTATAGTGTGAAAGTTTTCAATCTACTTTTTCCAGACAATCAGACTGAAGTATTAAAATTACGACAAAAGCAAATAAAAACGGCCCAACAAAAGAGTGAAGAAAACAGATGAAAAAGAAAGAGAATTACTCGTTAACTTTAGGGTTCATCTTTGGATTAGTCTTTGGTTATTTATTTGATCATTTGGCCATTGGTTTAGCAATCGGTATTTCATTAGGTGCTGCTGGTATCTTTTCTGAAAAATAAACTTACACTATCGTCAGATTACTAAATCAGTGTTGAAAAAAATTTACTGTCTGCTACGATAGTTTCAACAACCGATTAAAAAGGGGCTCTTCTTATGATAACCTTCAGAAAAATGAAAAAAACCGATGTACCCAAACTTTACGAAATGGCTTTACGGGCATTTCAATCAGACTTTGAAAAATATGGTATCTATCCACCATTGTTACATTTGAAAAAGAAAAATTTCCAACCACCTTTACATTTTGGAAAAGTTATTTTAGCTGATGGTAACGAAATTGGTGGCGTATTTGTGATTGTTTTAGGTAAAAAAGCTGAATTAGCAACTATCTTTATTGATCCAAAATATCAACACCAAGGATACGGAAAAGAAATCCTTTCAGCTCTTGAAGCCGCCCATCCCCATGTAAAAAAATGGACTCTTGAAACAGTTAGTGAAAACTTCCAGTTACATCGCTTTTATGAGTCACTTGGCTACCATAAAGTCGGTGAAAAAAAAGATCCTCGATCTGATGTCATTACGTACCTTTACGAAAAAAAAATCAAAGAACAATCATTAATCAACTAGCTTTTAACACAAAAAAATATTAGGAGGCTACTATGAATAGACTGAATTTGATTTGTTTAGGGGTAAATGATATGAAGGAATCGTTAAGCTTTTACAAGAACATCGGCTTTAAAACTTACGAAAAATCTGACAATCCGCCGATCGTTTTTTTCGATAATCAAGGCACTAAGTTAGAACTTTATCCACTGGAGCAATTAACAAAAGATATTAATCCAGACAGTCCTCCAAAATTTCAAACTGGTATTTTTCCTGGTATCACCTTAGCCATTAATATGAAAACACCTGAAGAAGTCGATGCTTTTTTCAAAGAGGTCCACTTAGCCGGCGGAAAAATCATCAAGCAGCCGACTAAAAATCCTGATTGGGACGGTTATTCTGGTTATTTTACTGATCCAAACGGTTATTATTGGGAAGTTGCTTACGGGAAAATCTGGCAGTTTGATGAAAATAATATGTTGGTAATTGAGGAATAACAATTAACTATAAAAGAACAGCGGAGGTTTACTATGTTGATTAAGTTAATTCACCTATTTAATCTAAAAACTCCGCTGTTAACTTTTTTTAGTTTTATTATTATTGGTAGTCTATTACTAGCTTTCAAAAAGAAAAATCGTCTGCAAAATATACTTTTTTTCATTTTGATTAGTAGTTTTGTTGCTCTAGTCATTCTGGTTTTGTATTTCTTTATTTGGTTAGGATTGACTGGTTTAAATTCTTGAAAACCTAGTAAAATTATTTTCAATAAAAAACCACTCGTTTTCACGAGTGGTGATAATTGTTATCAGATTATTTAAGCGGCTATTTGTCCTTGAAGTAAGCTTTCTAAACGTGCCAACTGTTCTTCAGTTAAATATGGCGCATATTCTTCCAGAATTTGTTGCGCAATTTCTGGTGTTATAGCAGCTTGATATTGACTAACATAATCATAAATCTCTTGGAAATCTTCCTCACTCATATACTGATCGCCACCTTGTTGTTCCTCTAAGTCACTTTCAACTTCTTGACCAGTTATAATTTCATCATCTTTTGGAAGTTTAACTGTTTTTTTGCTGTCTTTGTATTTTAAATTCAGCGTCCCAGCGATTTTTCTAATTGCGGTATCTGTTTCATCGGTTGAAAATTTAAAATCAATTTTAGCACTATTTTTAGCTTTGTTTAAAGTCATTTTTATATTCATATCAATTAAGCCTTCATTTGTAGCAAGTTCTTTTAACATTTCGGTGGCAATAATTTTTTGTCTTTCGTCACCTTCATCACTGACATAACTCAAAAATTCCTTAAAGCTTTTACTATTAAAAGTATAGCTCATGGTCTCTTTGGTCACTTTGAAAGCATCATTTCCCCGGGTTCCTAAATAGCCATAAAAATACTCTTTTGAAAAAATACTCCGCATTTCAGCAAAATCATAACCTGATTCAGTCGTTTCTTCTGGCGATTCCATCGACAGTTCATCAGCTTCTTCTTCGGCAGTAGCTTCAATATATTTCCCTTCAATATTTGAAAAATCGTAAAAGTCTTCGGCATTCATGTCATTTAAGGAAGCGGCAATTTTTAGAATTTCAATTAAATAAGTCGCCTCTAAATACATATTGCCTTTTTTTAAATCCGTAATAAAATGCATCGGTAATTGATAATCCGAAAGATCCATTGAAAGATTGGTATCAGCGGTTTCGTTCTTCGAATCGATAATATTTTCTCCAGTAATGACTGCTGATTTTAAACGATCCCCCATCGCACCGGCAATAATTGAAGAAATATTTTCTGTATCGCCAAATTCAATCGTTTTCATTTTCAGAGTAAAATCACTGCCGTTCATTTCATTTTGTTGCTCCAAAGTTTCTTTGAAATCATCACTTGCTTTTTTCCCACACCCCGTCAAGAAAAACAATGCGGCTAAAATTATCAAAAACATCCGACACTTTTTCACAAAAAAACCTCCCTATTATTTAAAATCATTTTAACATATTTCTAGCGCTTAAAATGATTCACTATTATTATAGATCTAGGATTTTTAGAGCTTTTTCATAGTCTTCATTCTGATTGCCATTAAGATCAGTTGGCATTATTTCAAAACCAAATTTACGATATAAAAATACCGCTGGCTTACTCCAAGTCTGGCTGTGTAAATAAATTGCTTGGTCTGGATAGATCTTACGTAATACTTGGCAAATCTGACTCACTAACGTTTTAGCTAATCCTTGACCACTATATTCTGGCTTAACCGCCAACCAATGAAATTGCGGAACAGTTCTGCCATCATTTAATGTTTTCATCCAGCCAGTACAAGTTGCAATTTTTTCACCCTTAGCGTTTTCTACAAATAACATACGACGATTTAGTTCACTTGGATAGGGCAAAAAAGTTTTCTCAAAATAAGTCATTGCCGTTTCTGGTTGATCAAATTCTAAAACGGAGGTTTCGATCTCACACCAGCCTTTTTCATCCCCTTTTTGATAAAATTTCAATGAGAAGTCTTTCTTCAAAGGAAACTCTAAGATTGTTTTTTCAGCTGGCAGTACCATCCAAAAATCAGCATAAGGAATACTTTTATCTAACATATTTTTCTCCTTTTACAAATAATAAATTTTACTCATCTCAAATTCTTTTAAATGATTAACAATGCCAGACTCTAGTAATTTTGATGTACATTTCCAAATTTAGCTCCAAAATCAGCCTTTTTGAGTCCCATTATTATTACTAGTTTTTTTAATAGCCCTGGGCTTTTCGTTTAGCTGCTTTTGCTTGTTGGCGTTTTTCATCTTGTGCAACTTCCCAAGTTTGAAGCTCAACTAAATCAGATAAACAAGTAACCACAAATTCAAGGCTCATGGGAATGATAAGTAAGGCAATTACGATATCTCTTGAAAACAGCCAAAAAGCAAAGAGCATAAAAATGGTAATAAAGCCTATAATTGCAGCGTTCATTAGTCTTTTTGAGATTTTTTGAATCTTTTTCACATCAGTTTGCCGAAAGATATTTCTAAAAAAATCAATCCAAAAACTACTTTTTTTAGGAGGTAAGTTTTCTTTTTCCCGCATTTCAGTCGTTTTTTTTCGCAAAGCATGGCGCAGATTACCAAAAATAATAGGAAAAATATAAATTCCAATTAAAGCGAAAATAATCAGCCAATTAGAGCATAGAAATTTCGCAAGACTAAATAAAAACCAACAATCGAAAAATAGATCATCCTTCTGGCTATTTTAGACAACACTTCTAGCTGATCTAAATTGAGCTGAGTAGCTATAAAATCGACAAAACCAGTTAACCTTTGAAATAGAAATTTATAAAACTTCTCGCCCAAAATTTTAAATCCAGCCAAATTTCTGACAAGCCAAATAAATCCCATCATCCACATTTTTTGCTGTGACAAAATCAGCCTTTTTTTTCAAATCCGAATGCGCATTACCCATGGCAATACTGGTCCATTCCGGTGAAAACATCACCAAATCATTGGTATCATCGCCAAAAACAACAACTTTTGATAAATCTCCTTTTAAGTGATTGATAGTCGCAACGATTCCACTATATTTATCATCGTATTGAATCGTCAAATAATCTGGCATAAAACGAACATAGCCCAAAGGATCTTTAGTCGTTAATTTCGCCTCATTTGCTTCGGAGATGACCACATATATTTTGTAGATTTCTGTCAATTTTTCATAGTCTAAAGCTTCGTCGATGATATATTCTGTTGGCTCACGTCTCTCACCGACTTGTTCTCTAAACAAATCATTTTTTGCATAAACTTTAATCGAATCATCTAACATTAATAAAGTTCCCAGTCCCAAAGCTTCTGTTTGTGCCAACAATGCTTTCGCATCCGCTAAATTCAGCGGTTGATTTTGAACCAATTGATTATCCAAGACTAAACCACCGCCACCTGCACAAACCATGTTTTTTAATCCCACCGAATTCATAAAATCAATCGATTTATAATGGGCCCGTCCAGTCGCAATTGCTACAAAATGTCCCGCAGCTTGTAATTTATTCAGAGCTTCTTGTGCGCTTGGCACAATTTCTCCGGTTTTCCGATCTGTCAGTGTCCCATCAATATCAAAGAAAAAATATTTTTTATCCAAAAAAATCGCCCCATTTTTTTATTTTATTAAAATACTAGAAAAAAGAACCGGATTTTAAAATCCAGCTCTTTCAATTGTTTACATACCGTTTCGTTTAATCTTTTTATCCCAAGTTGTAGCATAAATTGGTTCTTCATTTTCGGTGACATTCATCTCACCTGTAATGTAGAAGTATTCTTTATCGGAAGTTTGCGTAGTAGTAATTTCTGCATTGGTCCACCAGCCTTCACGACCAATTCGCATATTTTGAGTAATCGTGTAGTTTGCAGACAAAGGATCCTGATTTGATAAGGTTAATAGTCGTTTTAGGTTATGTTCAACCGTTACATCAATTTCATCAAACCGATAAATTCCTTCTCCAAAAACGCCACCGATACCATTCGTCATGCAAGTCCAGGTATCAGTCACTAAATCATAAGATATTTCTCGTTCAACTCTTCCTTCCGACAAGATAGTTGTTGGTGTCAATGGTGCAGATTGTGCATCCAAGTCTGGTCCCACTGTATCTTCTCCAGTAAAAATTGGCAAACTAAACTGCGCATCAGCTAATTCTAAGGTTAGTGTATTTTCTTCTGGCATCGTCCAAAACATTGGCCAAGCTGAATTTGCTAAAGACAAACGTAACCGATGACCCGCCTTAAATGAATGCCCACAAGTATCTAATTGAACAGTGGCTTCAACTTCTTTGCCCGGCTCTAAATAGACTACTTTGTCGTGACCAGCTAGATGGGTCAGATTCATGACGCCATAACTCACCCGCTCAGATGACCCATCTGGAGCAACATCACATAATGAAGCATATAACATCGCATTTGGTTTATCACTACTTAGTTTAAGAGTAACTTTTGGATAGCCAAAAATTTCTAAATCTTCGGTTAATACTTCAGAATCAAAATTCAATGCCAAACCATTGTCTAAGCGTTGATCTCCTGGAGATTCACCTGGTACGCCTGCACCCATCCATTCATTTGCTAAGAGGGTATGGTTTAAAGGCGTTTTCAAGGCAACTTTTTCACTAGTATTTGTATTTTCTGCTACTAATTCGTGATAGCTTAAGCCAAAATTCTTATCGTTGACAACCTTGGAAGGCCAGTTTTCGACAGCTACCCAACGACCTTTACTTTCAGGTTTATTGGTCTGTGGCGGCATACTGTCTTCAATCCAAGCTTGAATCATTGGACCATCCAAAGTATCCGTTTTTTCACCCTTCAGCCAATGATCCCACCATTTAACTCCTTCACCTAAATAATTTATTGCTGGACCTGGCACACCATCATGAGCATAGACATGGGCCCAGGGACCTAAAATACCTTTTTTCGGTACACTCAAACCTTCTAATAAACTCAACACAGTATTTGTATAAGAATCTGCATATCCATCAACGGCAAAAACCGGGACTTTAATCGCATCATAGTTCTCACACACTGATCCATGTTTCCAATAATCATCACGGGTTTGATGTTCTAACCAATTCGCCATCCATAAAGGCATACTTTTCAAACGCTCTAGCCACATTTCCCGCCAACGATCACCGACAACATGGGGGTCGATTGCACGAGATTGATAACCCAACATAATGGCGCCCCACCAGAAATTATCATTTAAAATCAAGCCACCTTTATAGTGAATATCGTTATTGTAGCGATCATCAGTAAAGCCTACGACCATAACAGCTTTCAATGCTTCTGGTTGACGTGCCGCAATTTGTAAGGAATTGAAACCACCCCAAGATTTCCCCATCATACCGACATTGCCATCACACCAATCTTGTTTGGCAATCCAGTCAATGATCTCCAAAGCATCATCTTGTTCTTGTTTCAAATATTCATCTTTCAATAACCCTTCTGACTCACCTGTTCCTCGCATATCCATCCGAATCACATTGTAGCCATGGCCAGAAAAATAACCATGCATGGGATTATCTCGTCCACGGGTGCCATCTGTTTTACGATAAGGTAAATATTCTAAAATTGTTGGTAAAGGTTTATCTGATTTGGGAAACCAACCTCGATACGAAAGAACGGTCCCGTCACTTAGTGTATACCAACTGTTTTCAATTACCTCTACATCATAAGGAAAGTTCTCGATAATTCTTTTCATTTATTTTGCCTCCTTGGCTGCCATTTTCAAACGATATTTTTTGCCATACGTTTTACTCCAAATAATACATAAAACTGCACCAATCGCTGCCATTGCTATCATAATACTAAAGTAAATAAAATAACCAGTATTTCCTGGGTAACGATCCAAAATATTACCAGCTGCCAGCGGAACCACCACTTCAGGTAAATAACCTAAAGTACTAGCCAGTCCGATTGCTACCCCAGAAAGTCTCAGTGGAATACCTCCTTCAGATAGGAAAGAGAAAAAGATACCGTAATTAGAGTACATGGCGATATAAACCATACTGGCCGCAACAACTAACACGACCACTTGCAGTTGACCACTCACACCAGAACTAACAATTAATAGAAAAGTTCCTAAAGCTAAAAATACAAAACCTGCAAACATAACCATTGATTTGCTAATTTTATCAGCTAAAAATCCGCCAAAGGGTGCTGCTACCAAACGACAATATTGAGCTAGCATCGCTACCACTGCAGCAAAAACGGCTGAAGTCCCAATGACATTTGAAGCATAAGGCGTGAAATAGTAAATCGACATATTAAAAACATAGCTAGTAAACATAATCCCAATTGACAGCCAAAGGGCCGGCATTTTTAAAACATCAATTACATCTTTGAAAGTTAATTTTTCTTGGGCTTGATTTTCTTCGACCGAAGTTGGCTCCTTTAAAATAAAAATAAAAGCCAATCCGCAAACAATCGGAATCACCGAATAAAAAATAATAATCCAGTTCAAACCGACTAAAGCCGTAGCACGGCTTTGAAAGAACCCAAAAATTGCAGTAGCTATCGCTAAATGAATCACATTCGTAATCCCACGAGTTCCTTCAAATAATCCATAAGCGCGACTTTGCTCGTCATCATTGGCTTGCATTCGGACAATTTTCATTAAAGCCGGCCAAAAAGTCAGCAAAGAAGTGATGCCCCATAGACCATAAATAAAAAACAGTGGCCAAAAGCTTGATACAAATAAATGCAAGAATCCACCTAAACCAGTTGCCATCAGTGAAAAAATCAATAATTTTTTAGCTGCAAAACGGTCAGCTAAAACGCCTCCAATAAAATAAGAAACCAAACCGATAAATCCGTAAGCACTCCCCAGCATACCCATTTGCGTATTGGTTAGATTGTAGGCTGTAACATAAGCATCGTAATAATAGCTTCGAAAATATGGCAGCCCATAGATGATTGATCCTGCTAGTGCTAACAAGATAATCGTCAAAAAGTTCTTCTTTAGACCCGTTTTCACGACTGTTCCCATAAGTAACCTCCATTTTTTTGAATTTTCTTTTATTTTAGCACAATTAATGATTAAATATTCTGAAAATAAGCAAAAATCAAAAAAACACGAATCCTTTTTCAAGAATTCGTGTGCTGGTGATTTTCCTATTTAGCTGTGCGAATATTTACAAATTTGACTTCTACATATTCTTCGACACCGTATATTCCATTTTCTCGACCAAAGCCAGAATGCTTCATACCACCAAACGGTGTGGCAGAATTAGAGATAGCTGTATCGTTTACTCCTACCATGCCGTAATCCAATCCACGACTGACTTTGTCAATGGTTTGAATATTGTTAGCAAAGAAATAGCTAGCCAAACCAAATTCTGTATCATTAGCTGCTTTAATTACTTCGTCTTCATCTTCAAAAATAATTAAAGGAATGACTGGACCAAAAGTTTCTTCATAATAAATATCCATATCAGTTGTAACTTCATCCAAAACAGTTGGTTGGAAGAAAAAGCCGTTTTGATAATCGCCCTCAGTTAATTGCTGACCACCGAATAAAACTTTTGCGCCTTTTTCTGTGGCATCTTTTAATTGGGCGACAACTTTATCAAGACCTGCTTGATTGATTAAAGGTCCCGTAGTTGGATCATCCATGCCATCACCAACAGTAACTTCTTGAATTTTTTCCACTAATAAGTGCGTGACTTCTTCCTTCACATCTTGATGAACAAAAATACGATTTGGCGAGACGCAAACTTGACCATTATTTCTAAATTTTGTCGTAATTAATGTATCCACGGCTAATTCTAAATCGGCATCTGGAAAAATAATATATGGCGCATGTCCGCCCAATTCCAAAGAAACTTTTTTCAGTGAATCAGAAGCTTGTTGGTTTAAAATTTTACCGACATTTGTTGAACCAGTAAAAGTAATTTTTGCCACATCTTCAGACTCTGACAATACTTTTCCGATTGGTTTAGCATCTCCTAAAACGATATTTACTACACCAGCAGGAAATTCTGCTTTTTCAAATAACTCCATTAAAGCTAAAGCAGATAATGGGGTTTCTTTAGCAGGTTTTAAAACAATCGTACAACCTACTGCAATACCTGGTGCAATCTTGCGAATAATCATGTTGGAAGGAAAATTCCACGGAGTAATTGCGCCCACTACACCAACTGGTTGCTTGCGCACTTGCCATTGATTAGTTGGTGGCGATGGAATAATTTCTCCGAAAACCCGTTGTGCCTGAGCAGCATTCCAGCGTAAATTTTCTACATTACTTTTAATTTCACCAGCAGCTTGGGTAAGTGGTTTTCCTTGTTCTAAAGTCATGATAGTTGCCAAACGATCTGTATCTTCTTCAATCAAGTCAGCCAATTTATTCATATAAGCGGCTCTTTCAGTAACTGGTAATTCCGACCAAGTTGGAAAAGCTTTTTTCGCTGCAGCAATAGCTGCTTCTGTTTCAGCTTCAGCCCCTTGATGAATTTCAGTTAAAACGTCGCCAGTTGCTGGATTTGTTACAGGGATCTTTTCTTTTGAGCCTTCGACCCATTCTCCATTGATATAAAGACGAGTTTCGACTGACGGTAGTTGATGTTTTGTCATGTGTCTCATTCCTCCTGAATTTAAATGTCTAATTTGTTTTTTCATCACCGTTTAACGGTAACACGCAAAATATCAAAGTACAAAAATAACAACCTAATATTTCGCCAAAAAACAATCAAATTTTTCTTCTCATAGAAAAAAATGATATACTGGAAAAAATAAAGGAGAAAATGATGAAAATCCAACATAATACGCTTAATTCTATTTCAATCACTATCTATGGTGAGCCTTCTGAAAAAGTCTATCTCTATCTCCACGGTCAAAATGGCAATCAAGAAGAAGCAGCATTTGCCGCAAGAATATTAACTACAAAAGGGTGGCAAGTGGTCGCATATGACCTACCAGAACATGGCACCCGAAAAAATAGTTCAGAAAAATTTGTCCCTTGGGAAGTCATACCTGAGCTTAAAAATTTGTATCAAACCTTAAAACAAAATTGGACTACCATTGCTTTATATGGTAACAGTATTTCTGCTTGGTTTAGTTTGCTGGCTTTTGCTGATATACAACTCGATTATTGTTTATTAGTTTCACCAGTTGTTGATATGGAAAAATTGATAACAAAGATGATGTCGTGGGCCCAAGTCAGTGAAGTCCAATTAGAGCAGGAGCAACTAATTGAAACTGATTTCGGTCAAACCTTGTCGTGGCAATATTTTACTTATACAAGAACACATCCTGTAACCAACTGGCAAATTCCCACAAAAATTATGTTTGGCGAAAATGACAACTTAACTAGTCTAGCTGAAATCAGGTCCTTCGCAGAAAAATATCACTGTCAACTAACAGTAATGCCTGGCGGCGAACATTGGTTTCATACCGAGGAACAGTTACAATTTTTATCGACATGGTTAAACAAAGTATAAAAATTGCCTTGCCAAAACGGCAAGGCAATTTTTATTATTTACTATCTAAGCGGTGATACAAATCAATCAATTCTTGCGTCAAACCTAAATAAGAAATAGCATTCATTAAATGATCCTGACTGTGAACCATTAATAAAGTTACTGTTGTGTGATCGCCGCTAGCTTCAGCGGTTAGTAAACCCGTTTGAACATTGTGGGCTTCAACTAATGCTTCATTTGCCGCTATCATTTTTTCTTCTGCCAAAATGAAATTACCTTTTTTAGCTGCTGTTAATGCGGCAACAGCTTCTGCTTTAGCATTGCCAGCATTCATGATTAATCCCATGACTACTTGTAATTGTTCATCATTCATCTGTGATCCTCTTTTCTAAAAACAAATCTCTTTTTCTAATTCCGTCGTATCATTACCTTTAGCTTTTTCCGAAACTAACAAAGCCATATTTTTAAATGAATCGTTTAAACCAATCCCGCCTTTTTTTGGCATTTTTACAATTGGTTCTTGATCCTTATACACTTCTGTCGCCGGATTTTCCACCGACATTGAAGAAATAGCTGGAATGCCGTAATCATTAAACGATTTTGTTAAAGCACCGGCCATTTCACCAAAATTTGGATAATGCATCGCTGGTCCCACTAACACAGCTTCCGCTCCAAATTTCTTAGCAAAACCAATAAATTTTTTAGTGACTTCTTCTGGATGTGTCAGATAATACTGGTCACCACAATATAAGGTCGCAATAATTTCGCTATCATGCTCTTTCAAATAAGGAGTTAACGTTTGCCCTGGTCCTAAAGGGGCTTTTTTCCCACCTGGAGCTAAATCAGCATGCTCATCGCTTCCCATACCTGCCTGTACATGATTCAATACTAAAATAATTTTTTTCATCATTTTTACCTCTTAAATGTCGTCAAAATCAAAATCATCAAAGTCAATTTCTTCTGATTCTTCTTCGACAGCTTCTCGTTCTTCACGCAAATATTGATCATCCATCACTTTAATAAATGGATAATAAATAAACATTCCTAAAACAAATAATAATGCCTGTAATACTGCTCCTTGCCAACCACTAACTAAGAAACCAGAAATAATTGGTGGTGTTGTCCATGGTAACTGAATCCCATTAGTTAAAGGAACCAAGCCCCAATCCATCGCAAAGTAAGAAATAATAATATTAATCGTCGGTACTAAAGCAAAAGGAATTAAAATAAGTGGATTCAAGACAATTGGTAAACCAAAAATAATCGGTTCATTAATCCCAAAAATACCTGGCACTAATGACAATTGAGATAATTTTTTGATTCGTTGACTCTTACAGAAAATTACCATTACTAGAATCAATGATAAGGTCGAACCAGCTCCACCAAAAGTAGCAAACATATCTTGAAATTGACCAGTAATAATATTTGGAATTTCGTGTCCATCTTTAAAAGCTTGTAAATTTTCAACTGATAAAGCCCGTAAAACTGGATTGAATACTGCGCCAACGACACTGCTTCCGTTGATCCCAAAGAACCAGAAGAAGTGTAAGAAAATATAAGCGATAATCATTGCGCCTAGAGTATTTCCTAAGCTTAATAATGGTGTTTGTAAAAATTGGAAAATGACATCTTGTAAATTACCAAATGAAGTCAATGAAACCAACCAGTTAATAATAAACATAATAAAGACAACAACAAAACTTGGAATTAAAGCTTCAAAAGATTTAACAACGGTTGGCGGTACCCCTTCAGGCATCTTAATCGTCCAGCCTTTATTTAAAATAAAGACAAATAGTCTGGTTGAAATCAATGCTACGATCATGCCTAAGAATAGACCGCTAGAACCCATCCATTTTAAAGGCAAGCTAGTCACTTCATAAACTGCTGTACTATTTTCAGGAGTAAATAAAGTCGTATACGGTGTCAAAATAAAGAAAGAAACTAAAGCAATAATACCAGCTTGCATTGCATCTACTTTAAATTGACGGCCTAAACTATAAGCAATCCCGACTACGGCTAGAATCGTCATCACATCAAAGCTGGCACTAGCTGGAACCGACATCATTGTTGCCCAATTGTCTCCTAAAATATTCGACATCCAAGTGTCCCAATTTGGTAATGGGAAATTGGCTAACAGCAAGAATACTGATCCCACAATTAACAATGGGGTAGATAATAAGAAACCGTCTCGAATAGCTACTAAATATTTATTTTCGCCAATAACTTTAGCCATCGGTGTCAAGACTCTTTCTAACCAACCTAAAAATTTCTGCATGTTACTTTTTCACTCCATCCTACTTTTTATTTTGCTTGATTAATTTTAAAGCTTCTTTTAATGCTTTTTCGCCATCCATCATTCCATAAATTTCTGGTTCAATCGCAGCTACAGGAATGCCTTGAGGACTAAATTGTTCTTTCGTTTTTTCTAGCAAAAATTTCACTTGGGGACCTAATAAAATTGCAACTGGCTTTTCTTTATCCACAACTTCTTGTGCTCGTGCCACGGGAAAAGCAGTAATTTGCAATGGCATATTATGTTTAGTCACAACTTCCATCATTTTGTTCACCATAATACTTGTTGACATACCTGCATCACAGAATAAATAAATTTGTTTTATTGCCATAATTTTCATCCTCCTAGATTATTCAATTGGTGCTTTAATTCTTTTTTCGTAAGCGTCCAACCACTCTTGGGTGATTGATTCTATTTTTGTGGTATGATTTTCTCCCATGTTGGCGATAAAAATCTGAGGTGCCTCTTTATCATTGCCAACGCTAAAAGTAAATTCAACATTGGTAGCGACTCCCCACTCACCAGCTTTATTCATAGCTATTAGTGAAAAGGCGCCGGCTTTTCCATAACGCGCAGTTAATTTATCATGAAACTCGTATACGGCCTTGTCACAAGCTGCTTGAGGCGATAAACCTTCTCCCATTAAGCGAACAATTTCATAAGACAAACAGCCTTTCATTAAATCTTCCCCTAAACCTGTTGCAGTAGCACCCCCAATTTGACTATCGACATAAAAGCCAGAACCAGATAATGGTGAATCACCTACTCGACCAGGTTTTTTCATGAACAGACCTGAACTTGAAGTCCCAGCCGTCATAGAACCCATTTGATCTAATGTGATTGCGCCAACTGTATCGTGACCATTATAAGGGTTTAAATTATTTTCATGGATTTCTTTTAATCGTTTTTCCCAAATTTTATGCGCTCGTTCGGTCAACATATTTTTCCGATGAAATCCTTCAGTCATGGCATATCTTGTGGCACCTTCTCCAACTCGAAAACTATTGAATTTGTCATCACTAAGCTTTCTTGCTACAGAAATTGGATTACTGACATCGGTAATTCCGGCAACTGCTCCTATTTTAAAACTATCGCCATCCATAAAGGCGGCATCCATTTCTAAAATTCCTTCCGCATTCGGTAACCCACCATAGCCAACTGATTTATAATACGGATAATCCTCCACTGTTTTAATCAATTCCTCTACGGCATCACCAGAATGCTGCTTTCGTTCTAATAAATCCAGCGCTTTTACCACACCATCGTGGGCCATGCGCCAAGTTGCTATTGCTCCCCAGACCATTGATTCGCTCCTTCCGTTAACGCTTTCATCACGTTGTTGTCTTTATTATAGATAGTATATACTATTTTGTATATACTAATTGCAAAAATAATTCTATTTTTTCATTTTTTTCTAAATAAACTTTTAGAAAATTCTCTAATAATCAAATTACAAAAAGGCAAACTACACAAAAAAGTCGCAGCTCATAAGAACTGCGGCATAAAAATACTATTGATTCAAAGCAACAATTGCTGCCATATAAATCTCCATATTTTTTAATAAATCAATTTCATCCATGTATTCATCTTTGTTATGGGCAATTCCTTTTTGACCTGGAAAAGAAGGTCCAAAAGCAACAATATTGGGCATGAAACGGGCATAAGTTGCACCCGTTGTGGTTACAGGTGTCCCATCTAAACCAGTCGCTTTTTCGTAAACTTCAGATAATTTTTGAACATTTTTATTGGCTTTAGGAAATTGGGTACTTTTAATCCGTCGTACCACTTTTAAATGACTATCCGCAAAAAGATTTTTCTCTAAGGTGTTAGTCACTTCTTCTTCGGTTACCGAGATAGGGTAACGGATCGCTACAGACAAAGCCAACCCATTAGCTGTTTTGATGAGTTCATAAGGGGTGATCATTAGCTTTCCACTATCTGCATCTTCAAAAGCTAATCCTAGACCCTCGCCATGATGCTTTTCAGCCAAACTGTCTTTTAGCCAAGTAAAGTAAGCCAATAATTTTCCTGTCAATAATTTTTCTGCCGTCAGTTTTTCCGCCAATAGCGTAATGGCATTTTCACCAAGCTCTGGAGCGTTAGATGGTGCTCTTTTTCCACTAACTGAGATCACTTGACCATTAACTGTCAGACTTAATGCATCAGGTACATGATCTTTGGCCTGATCACCAATAAAATCACCTAGTAATGCCAATTCATCTGTTGAAAAAGCTGTCTCAATTTGATAATTAACAATACCACGTTCACCGTAAACAACCGGATACTTTCCATCTGGAGTAAAACCAAATGTCGGTGCCTTTTGATGTTTTAAATAAAGTGGCAGATCACTGCTACCACTTTCTTCATCGGTACCAAAAATAACTCGAAAAGTTTTTCGGTTAACTAAGCCAGCTTCTTTTAATAATTTCAGCCCAAACAGACACGCCATAATTGGTCCTTTATTATCCAGAATACCTCGACCATAAAAACGTCCATTTGCTAAACTTAAATCAAACGGTGGATAACTCCAGCCATCGCCAGCAGGCACTACGTCTAAATGACCCACAACACCAATATATGAATCATCTTCACCCCACTGAGCATAACCTACTGCATCTTCAACAACATTTGTATAAAATCCGTACTCTGCTGCCAAATTCATGACCACTTCTAACACAGTTCTTGGTTCCTTACCGAATGGCGCTCCAGGTTCAGCAGCACCTTTAACACTAGCAACTGACATTACTTTTTGTAAATCTTGATAAAAATCTAATTTATTGGCTTCAATTAATTCTCTAATATCCACAAACTGCGCCTCCTAATGGCTGTAACGAGTCAAAGTATTTTTAAATGTATATCGATCCGCACGATAATAAGACAAATCAAATAAAATCGGGGTCGCATCAATCGCATAAGTCACTGAATGGACTTGCAACATCGGATTTCCCACCGGAACCTCTAACAATGTTGAAATTTCTGGTTCAACTAAAATTGCTTCAACTTCTTGATGGGAATAGGCAATCTCAACTTTCTTTTCTAGTTGTTTGAATAGCGATCCTTCAAAATCAGTTTTTTTCAACCCTGCGATATAAACTTCTGGTAAATAGGTTTTTTCCACTGTCATTGGTTCATCATCTAATATCCGGCGGCGAACCAATTCATAAATAGTATCATTTTTCGTCAAATTCAAAGCTTTCAACATCTCTTCTGTCGGCTCACAAACGCCAAAGGAAATTACTTCTGTTTTACTGGATTTACCATAAGCTTTAGCTGCTTCGGTAAATCCAACTAAACCATCACGACCACTTTGAATTTTTTGCTGTGACATCACGTAACTACCTTTTCCACGACGCTTTACGATTATATTTTTTTTGATTAAATCATCAATCGCTTTACGAATAGTCAAACGACTACAATTAAATTCTTTTGCTAAATCGTATTCAGATGGTAGCTTCTGCGAACTAACATAGATTCCCTCGCGAATTCTTTTTTCAATTTCAGCCGAAACTTGATCAAAAATCGCTTGAGTAGCTTTTTTTTCTTCCATATGAATCCCCTATTTCTGTTTAGATTTTAGCCATTCATCTTTAATTTTTTCAGATAAACGAATAATTCTATCTCCAACCTCACTATACTGATTTGTTGCTAAATTGGCTAGTGAAATTCGTACTGACCAATCATCGCTACCGAAAGCATTGGCTTTTAAGAGCATCAATTGCTCATTTTGAGCTAGCGTTGTCAGAAATTTAGTAACATTCCAGCGTTGACTTAAATAATTGGAAAAATCTGTTCCGTAGCGTTTTTCTGTCCAATCTTTAAAATTAATTTCACAATAATAAGCAGTATTTAAAGCCGGTAATGGTTCTTCAATGCCCAATTTATCAAATAATAATTTTTCTCGTGTGTGACAAATTTCCATCACTTCTTCTTTATAAGCCTGTCCTTCATCTAACAATGAATACAAACTAAACAAGGCCATCATAACTTGTTGGACTGAGGATAAACCTGCCGCATGGTTCAACGCCACGTCTCGACTATCAGCAACCAACCGATCGATAAAACTAGTCTCTTGTGGATTTTCATTTAATGAAAGATAACGCAATCTTAACTTTTCTTTCACCTCATTCGGCAACTCCTGCACCAACTGATCAAAAATATTTTCCTTCGCCACAGCAATGGTACCTATTCGCCAGCCAGTAGCGCCAAAATATTTTGAATAGGAGTAAATACAAGCTGTATTAAAAGGTAATTCCGTAAATAACGAACGGAATTCTGGGACAAAAGTTCCATAAACATCATCAGTTAAAATCATTAAATTGGGATTGTCATGAGCGACAATTTCTTTGATTTGATCAATCGTTGATTGGCACATTGCATTTGCTGTAGGGTTACTAGGATTGACAACAAAAACAGCTTTGATTTGCGGGTCTTTCAAACGATCAATTTCTGCCGAACTATATTGATAAGTCGTCTTCCCTAATAAAATTGTTTGTTCTGCAAGAATTTTTTCCACTTCAAAATGGTACTGAGGTAGTTCAGGAATCTCTAAATAAGGTGCGAAAGTTGGCAGTAATAACGCAATTTTATCTCCCTTATTTAACAAATGGTTGTTAAATAAAGTATCAAATAAATAACAGATACCTGCTGTTCCACCTTCCACTGCAAAAATATCGAAAGGAACAGCTTGATTAGAAAACAACTCCTGATTTAAGTAATTTTTTATTGGTTCTTCGCAAGCTGGCAAGCAACGCACTGGGTTAGGATAGTTGTCACCAATTAAATAATCTAAGATTTGATTTAACCACTGAGATTTTATTAAACCAAAATAATTTTCCTGACTATGCCAAATTTCTTTAAGAAAATCACTGCCTTTTCCCGGATGAGTACTTAAAAATTTTTCAAAACGCTTATCTACATCATTGTCTTTTGAAATCATTCCAGCAGTTAAAATACCTTCTGTATTCAGGGTTTCCATTGTCGCGAATTGTCCTAATAAAAAGAAAGCCTCACGTGGCGTCGGAGCTGTCCAGTTGGGATTTCCCCTCCCAGCGTTTAATAACCTTTGCCGATTCTTTGGATCTTTACTAATTTCTTTTTCTAAAAATAAACTTAATTCAAAGGGACTCATTTGTTCAGTACAATTGTCTGTCATGGTCATAAAATCATCCTCACATTATTAAAAGTATATACCATATAGTATATACTAATTATAAATGAAGAGATTTCAAGTTTCCTAAGATAATTCTTACTCAACTGACCGAAATTATTAATGTTTTGTAACCCTTTTCTATCCTATATCAAAAAAACTGATGCATCACTGCATCAGTTAAAAATTTATTGAATGGCTTCATAATTAGCAATTTTATAATTCAATCGCTCCAATGTTTCGCCCATTTCCTGATAGCGTTCCATCAGTTGTTCTCTTTCCTTCTTCAGTATCTCTTTACGTTCTTCTTCAGTTCCCCTACCGATTTGATATAAATTAGTATAATTAATTAATGAGTCAATCGATAAGCCGGCATTTCGCATGCATTTGATAAATTCAATCCAACCTAAATCTTCTTCTGAATAGTCTCTTACACCACCACTTTTGCGATTAATCGGTGGAATTAATCCAACTTTTTCATAATAACGTAAAGTCACTGGTGTTAATTCAGACATTTCTGCTACTTTAGAGATATTCATGGCCTTCACATTCCTTTTCTTAATCTTAACGTTAGCATAAAGCTTTTTAGTCATTTTGACCAATACTTATCTTGAATAACGATCTATGCTTTTTAGCTATGGTAGACAAAAAAATACCTAGCTCCTATTTCCGTAAGAGCTAGGCTTCAGAGAAGTGTATACCAAACTGTGGGAACAGCTTTTGGGGAAGTGTACACTTCAAAAATGAAAGCGGTTATCTTGTTACAAACTTATTGTATCACACTTGTTTTTATAAATCAAAAAGATTTAATATTTATAATTATTTTGACCAAACAAAACATTTCGCGAAATTACAATATTTTCTGACAAGACAGCAATATTTCAAAAATATTATTTTAAATATTGAAAATTATAAATCTGCAACTGTTACATTTTCACCAAATATGGATGACCAATCTTTTGAAAAATCTAAAACAGCCTGATTGATTGATGGCATTGCAAAAGCTGTGGCCAAAATATCTGGTCCCATGGTAGCCGCTTGTGCTCCGCTTTCTAATGCAGCAGTCACTTGGCCAACATTCTTAAAACTAGCGGCTAAAATTTTTGATTTGCTATTGGTGCGACTGATTTCTTCCGCCATCTCAAAAACCGCTTCTCTCGGATCAATATTTAAGTTTTCCATCCGATTGAAGTACGGTGCTAAATAATCTGCGCCTGCTGCGATTGCTAAATAAGCTTGCATTTTAGTATAAATCGCCGTTGCAGTCACATTGATTCCACGACGTTTCAGCTCTTTCATCACTTGAATACCGGCTTCAGTAGTCGGTATTTTAATGTAGACTTGCTGATCAATTTTAGCTAAGATTGCTTCTGCATCCTTGATCATACCTTCATAATCTTCGGCAATTACTTGAACATGCAAAGTTTTGTCCGTTCCAATGATTTCCCGAATTTTTTTCATGTGATTGAAAAAATCAATTTTCCCTTCCTTTTTTATAATTGAAGGATTAGAGGTTACACCAGCGATTGGTAACGTCTGATTGTATTGCTGAATATCTTCTAAGTTAGCTGTGTCTAATAAAAATTTCATCTTATTCACTCCTATAAAGTATGTTCTGTTCGCGCAATAATATCATCTTGAGTGGCTTTTGATAATACATGGAAGAAAGCTGAATATCCGGCTACCCGCACGATTAAATCGCGGTGTTTTTCTGGATGAATTTGAGCATCAATTAAGGTTTCACGACTGACAACATTGTATTGAATATGATAGCCATGTAGCTTATTGAAAAATGCTCTCAATAACATAATTAATTTTTGTTTGTCACTTTCTTTAGCCAAAGTTTGCGGGTTGACTTTTTGATTCAGTAACACGCCGCCAATGATTTCTTCAGTAGGTAATTTGGCCACTGTTTTTAAAACGGCGGTTGGACCATTTTTATCCATATTATGCGTTGGTGAACAGCCCTCTGCTAGCGGCGTCCAAGCGTTTCGCCCATCTGGTGTCGCCATTGTTTCTTTTCCTTGTCCCACATTAGCAGAAATGGATGAGGTCCCAGAATAACGCACCCCACCAATTGGTCCACGACCATAACGAGTATTAGGATATTTCTTAACTTCTTCAATATAACTATCATAAGCTTTGGTTCCCAAGCAATCAACCGCATCATCGTCATTGCCATATTTAGGGACATCATGAAGAATCATTTGTTGAATTTCTTGCCCTCGCTCTCCTTGATAATTATTCATTAAGGCTTCCCAAAGTTCGCTAGTTGTCATTTTTTGTTCTTCAAAAACCAATTGTTTAATTGCAGCTAATGAGTCAGATAAGTTAGCAATTCCTACCTGTAAACCAGAAATAAAGTCATAGATTGCGCCACCTTCTTTTAGCGTCTTTCCGCGGCCAATACAATCTTCTGTTAAAGTTGAACATAAAATATCTGGTACTTCTCGTTCTAACCCAAGATCAATCGCATTTTCAACAATTACACTCATCCGAGTCAATTCTCGCACCGTTTTATCCCAGGCTTCCGATAACTCTTCGTAGGATTTCATTTGACTAAAATGTCCATAGCCTTTGACAAATCGTTTGCCCGAAACTGGATCGATCCCATCATTCATGGCAATCATCAAAATTTTAGGGAAGTTCATATAACTCATGCCTGTACAACGATAGCCCCATTTTCCGGGAACAGCCGTTTCTACACAACCAATCGCACTATAATTGTAAGCATCCTCTTCTGAGACCCCGATATTTTTAAACGATGGAATAATCACTTCATCATTATTAAAGGCTGGCATGCCAAAACCAAGTTTCATCACTTCAATACATTCATTCATAAAGTCCTGCTCTAAACCCGCATGGTAACGAACAGATAAGTTCGGCTGCGGTAATTTCGTCTGAGCAACACTTTTTAAAACTAAATAAGACATTTGGTTCACAGCATCTTTTTTGTCAGTGGTTTGTCCACCAATCGTCACGTTTTGATATAACGGACTGCCAGCTGATGAAAAAGTATGGGACTGGCTGCGGACCTTATTAACTGTCAACGTTTTAATCCATAAATTGGTTAACAGTTCAACAGCTGCTGCTTCAGTAATTTTTCCTTTTTCTAAATCATGCACCAAGTAAGGATTCATATATTGATCAAAACGGCCGTAAGATAATGAATGACCATTAGATTCAATTTGTAAAATTAATTGAATAAACCATACCGCTTGTATCGCTTCATGAAATGTTTCAGCTGGTTGAAAAGGAACTTTAGCGGTAATGCGACTGATTTCTAATAATTCAGCACGACGCGCCGGATTTGTTTCTACTTCTGCTTTTTTAGCAGCTAATTTTGAAAAACGTTCTGCGTATGTTTTAACTGCATCAATGGTAATAAATACTGAAATATAAAAATGATACTTGTCAATATTTTCTGGTTGGGTCAAATCTAACGCTGCTTTGGCTTCACGGGCTCGTTGCTCGTATCCCTGAAGTCCAACTGCTAACATTTTTTGGTAATCGACAGCCAAATGGGCATCCCCTGAATTCATCTTACCTTCCATACCGAAGAAACCTGTTTCCATGAAAACATTTACTTCATCTGGTAATAAAGCACCTGCTCGCGCCCGTAGATTATTATTTTCCCAGAAGGGTGCAATCCTTCTAAGCTGTTCTTTTGTTTCCTCAGTAATATAAAAGACATCACCATCTCGTTGATCAAATAAATCAAGTTCATTCAAAACAAATTCTAAAGTATACTCTGGAAAAATCGGTGCATCTTTATTTCCGGAAGCTTGGTTACCGACAATTAAAGTTTCATCTTCAATATAAATCGACATATTTTCTAAAATATTCTGTAACATCAAAGCACGTTTCATGACTGCTGGTTGGTTTTGATGCTCTTGATAAGACTCAGTTGCTAATAAAGCCCGTTCAGCATCAATATAAGCTTTTTTTGTTAATACAGATTCACGGTAATTGTTCATACGTTCGGTTAAATAGCCAAAATGAGACGGATTTTCGACAGTTGGGTTTGTTTTTACTGCTGGATTCATTTTCTTCACTCATTTCATTTGAAATATTTTTATATTACTTTCGAAACTATGATAACATGTGAACAAACTTTCCGTCAATAAATATTTAAAAAAAAGACCAACCGCAATGGTTGGTTTAAACAGTTGATACGGTGATCTCTCTTTTAGTTAAAAACGTGACTACTTCATCAGTAATTCGTTGATCTGTAAAGACTTGGCTGATTTCATTAAAATCAAATTCTTTAATCACTCCAGACTGGTTAAACTTAGATGCATCAGTTAATATAATTGTTTCTTCAGCGGCGGTTGCCAATACTCGAGTCGTGTTGCAGCGAGTAATATCGCTACCAGTAAAACCTCTTTTCGGATCAAAGCCATCAATCCCGATAAATAAACGATCCACATGAAATTCGCTAACAATTCTTTCTACTAAAGGACCTACATTGACCTGAGATTCTTTTTGGTACTCTCCTCCTAATAAAACTATTTTAACTGAATCAGCCTTTCTTACATATGAAGCAATAAAACAAGAATTCGTAATAATCGTGATATCCTTTTTCCGATAAGCTAATTCTTCTGCTAATAAAGAACAAGTTGAGCCAGATTCAATCATTACAACATCACCATCATTGACTAATTTAGCGGCTTCTTTGGCAATTTTTAATTTCAAATCGTAATTTTGTGCCAGTCTAAAATTAATATCATCACTATTATTTAATAAGGCAAAGCCGTGCTGGCGGTGAATAATTCCACGACTTTCTAATTTATCTAAATCTTTTCGAATCGTCACTTGAGAAACATTTAATTGTTCTGCCAATTGATTCACTTGTATTTTTTTTTCTTGACTAACAATCGCAATAATCTCTTCTTCTCTAGACATTTAATCCCTCATTTCTGCTTCATTAGCATAACACAAAAAATTTAGAGGAACAAATTTTCACAACAAGTTAGTTTCATTTGAAACTTTCATTGTTTACGAATAGGTTTTTATTTGCTAAAATGAAGTTGAACTTTGGAAGGAGTCCTGACAAATGGAACCAGCTTGTATTTTTAATATTCAAAAATTTAGCATCCACGACGGTCCTGGTATTCGAACAGTTGTTTTTTTCAAAGGATGCCCATTAAGTTGTTATTGGTGCGCCAATCCTGAATCACAAAATGGTCGCCCAGAAAAAATGTGGGATCAATCTAAAAAAGCTTTTACTACAGTGGGAGAATATAAATCAATTGAAGAAATTATTGTTGAGGTGATGAAGGATGAAGTTTTTTATGAAGAATCTGGCGGAGGTGTTACCTTATCTGGTGGTGAAGTATTGTACCAAGCCAAATTTGCCACGGAACTTTTGCGCCAATTAAAGGAAAAAAATATCCATACTGCTAGTGAAACAACTGGCTTCGCGCGATTTGAAGTTTTTCAAAAATTTATCGCTCAAGTTGACTTATTGTATTTTGATGTCAAGCATCATGATGAAGCGGCTCACAAAGCCGGTGTTGGCGTATCATTACAACCTATTTTAAAAAACTTGGCGGAAGCGGTTGCTCATCACCCTCATTTGATTGTCAGAATTCCGGTGATTCCCCAATATAATGATGGCGAAGATAATGCCCAAAAATTCGCCGAACTTTTTCAAGACATGCAGATTAAACAAGTTGAGTTACTGCCCTTCCATCAATTTGGCGAAAAAAAATACCAGTATTTAGATCGCTCTTATCAAATGCACGATGTACCGCAAATTCAACCAGAAGAATTGGTTTACTTTCAAGAAATTATGGAAGCTCACGGGATTAATTGTCATATCTAATAAAAATATTCGTTCATCCTTGTTTAGTTTATGGTACATTTAAGGTAAGAAAAACTGAACAGGATGTGAGATGATGAAGAAAAGGCTGCTTTTTTAATGAGTTTGTTGACTCTGTTTACATTAAGCGCTTGTGGGAATCGCGCAGAAACAACAGAGAGTACAACTACAATTAGTTCTTCTCAAATAGATAGCGATACTTATGTAAAACGTGCGCAAAAGTTTTACAATCAAAAAAAATATAAACAAGCGATTAAAGCCTTGCAAAGTGCATTGAATCACGACGGTGCTAATAAAAATCGGATTCGAAAAGATATTAAAGGAATAAAATTACTCCAAGAAGTTATCCAATTACAAGACGACAATCAAACAGACGAAATCAAAGACACGATTGAGCGTTCCAACTTGTTATTGGATAAAAAAAATATGGCTTTCAAACGTTTGAAAAATATTTACGATGGTCTAGAAACCGTTACCAGCTCTTCTAAAGTGACGAAAACATCGGAAACAACTACGTCTGATGCCACAGGTAATGATTTGGCGGCTAGCTTTAGTTTGAGCAATGGTGGGGCTGATTCTACTTCTAACGTTAGTATTACTGTCACCAATCAAACCAATAAAGCCATTCGAGTAAATTCTGGACAATTTGGCTTTATTTATGCAGATAAAACTTATGGCGCCGATACAATCGGTGCAAACTATCAAGAAAGTCGCGAACTAGTGGCGGGAGCAACAACGACTTTTAGTAATGTCTTCTCAAATTTTGGCGATCAGCGGGCGCTTTATGGTTTCACTGTGACTTATGCTGGCCAAAATATTATTAATCAACCATCACAAGTTCCTGCGGGCGACACAATTCGAGCAGATATTGTCAACCGCTTAAATCAAGCAGAAGCAGATGCTATACAATACCAGCAACAAATTGCAGCTGAAGGCGGCGATCCAAATAGTGTGCAAAGTACTCCAGCAGCTGTTAACTTTGCAGCCACAAATTTAATGACGGAATATCCAGACTACCAAGATTTTATTACCGAAACTCTTCGTGGAATGGGCTATTAGTCAAAAAGATGTCACTAGTAAATTTTACTAATGGCGTCTTTTTTTATTGTAATGATTTCTCCATTTTTGCCAACGTTTTTCGCCGTTCATCAAATAATGAATCAGCATAAATATCCAATGTCATCTGGGTAGAAGCGTGACCTAAAATTGCACTAACTGACATTATATCAGCCTTTGATTCTAAACAACGAGTTGCAAAAGTGTGACGAAGTTGGTGGAACGTAATGTGTTCTAGGTCTGCTGTTCTTCTGATTTTATGAAAATAGTAGGTTAGCAGTCTTGGGTCATAGGGTTTTGGAGAATTGGAAAAAATAAATTCGTGGATTGGTGTTTGTTTTTTATATTTAAGCAGCTCGGCTTTTAATTGTGAACTAATTGGAATTTCTCTAAGAGACGAGAGTGTTTTAGGTGTAGAAATCGTCAAATTTGTTTTTTTATTCCCTTGTTTTGTTGAGTTTACTCGAGTAATTGTATGTCGGACAAATATTTTATTGTCGCTAAAATCAATATCCTGCCAGTGTAAAACCGCTATTTCACCGATACGCATACCCGTTCGCAAGGCAAGTAAAACTGCAAAACTAGGTAAGGCGCTATCGCTTTTCACTACCATTTCCAATTTCTTCTGTTCTCTACGGCTTAATGCATGAATATTATTAGCTTTAGCCTTGGGGAAAACTATTTTTTGGTAAGGTGACTGAAGTATTATTTCACTTACTACTGCAGCAGTTAAGCATCTTTTTAAGATTCCAAACGTGACCCGCAAGGTACTAGTAGAGCGGCCTTCCCGCTGTAATTGATTAACCAATGTCTGAATTGTTGCGTTAGATAACTCGTTTAATTCCTGCTCTCCCAGGTAAGGAATAATATATTGATTCATTTTAAATACATAGCTGTCTCTTGTGGAAGGTTTTAAATATTCTTTATTTTCATCTAGCCAAATTTCAATCCACTCGATTAGCTTCATCTGATTATTATCATCAGAAGCTTTCGGCTTTTGATAATGAGTGTATTGCGTCTTTAATTTTTCTTTCACTTGTTGAAAAGTTGGACCATAAATATAGCCGTATTTTATTTTCACTGCTTCAGTCCTATCTTTGATATAGCGCCCTTCCCAACGTCCATCTTTTCTCCTATAAATATTTTCCCCTATTTGTGTCATGGAATATCCTCCTTAAATACTATCGGAATAAAATTTTAAAAAAACACTCCGAATCTTTACAATAATTTGTAATTTTTATCAATACATTATTTTTAACTAATTATCGGTATTAAAAAAACAAAAAAATTACCTTTAAAGAGACATTTTCTCATTTATTTATTATAAACATTTTTATGCCCTGAGGTTCTCAATAAATCGTAAAAAAAACCAAAAAGTGATTATCTTTTTCTGATTTTTTAAATAACAAAAAAGGTGTATAGCATTCACTTGCTACACACCTTCTAATTTATTCTCATAATGAGTCTTAATAAATCGACTCAATTCTTGTCGGTCAACATTTAAACCAAAAACTAAGGACAACAAAATGTAGATCCTTTCTGAGGGTATACCTTCAAAATCTCGATTGCTGTCTGATAAAATCACATCATAGCTTTTTCCCTCTTCATAGCGCATGATTTTCAGATTTACTGTCCATTCGATACTGGATAAAATATTTCTTATTTTTTCTTCGGTAATAAAATCATCCCAACCAGTATTGTAGGCAACTGTCAAAGAAAAACCAGTTGCTTTAATATTATTTTCTAATAAAGCACCAAAATATTTCGCCATCATTTGCCCATTGCCTTGAGAATCGATCTGCAATCTTTTTTCAACCACTTTCATCGCTGCATCTACTCTTTTTTTCACTGGTTGACTGGTACTTTTCATTTCGTATTGGAAAATATCGATGAATCCTGGAAAATAATAACCCCACAAGTTAATTTTAAAAATGGTCATATCTAACAGTTCTTTTAGCCAACTAGTCCGTTGAATCATTAAATTTTTCCATAATTTTTCAGAGACTTCGTCATTAGTCACTTTTAATGCCGTTAAGTAATCAATGTTCTTTTGATATAATTCTAAAAATTTATCTTTATTTTCATAAATTTCAGTCGTCACAAACAAGAATAATTGATAGGAAATTGTTTCTTGTTCATCCCAAAAAATACCGATATTTTTGTAATGGGACTCGAGAATATTTTCAAGCCCAGTAATAATTTTTGGCGGATATTTTTTTTCCAAAGAAACTGACTGATCTGATATTTGTCTATTTTCAAATCTTTTCTTAGTAACATAAAACCAGATACTCTGTTTAATTGCTTCTTGCTCAGACAATACAAAATTTAAATCTACTCTAAGTTGTTGTATCAGATTACCGCTGTACCCTAAATAAAGCTCTTTTTTTTGTTGGTAGTCTTTACTGTACCAGATTAGAAGATAGTAAAAATATCTGATTTGCAGCTCAGTTCCATGAACTTTCCCCCCTGCAATCGTCAATTCAAACTCTTTTAATATTTGGTTTAACTGTCGTATCTTTCGAATCACTGTTGCCACTGAGGTATTTAAATCTGTGCTCATTATGTCTAATTGGTATTCCCCATGTAATAATATGTATATCAAAATTTCATAACTTAATGAATGTTGTAAAAAATAGTGATTAATTTCCGTATTTGAAAGTTTTCCGAAAGATTTAATATGATAATAACCGTTGATTTTCTCAATTGAGATTTTCGCATTGACAGTTTTTTCATACGCTTTAAGCTGGATTAAGTCTTCTTTTACTGTATCTCGCGAAACATGTAAAGCTTGGCATAGTTGGCTTGTTGTGTATGGACGACGTAATAACAAATCCAATGCCTGCAACTGTCTCTTTTCATAATTATTCAATAAGTCTCGCAGTAGCATTTTCCACTCACCTTTTTATCCATAGAAAAAGTGTAAAACTTTCTAGTCTTACACTTTTAAGTAGTTTTCCTATTTTATTTAAAATATTTCTTTAACCTAGTAATTTCTTCCGCTTCTAATCCATGCCCACCATCAACAATCAATAGTTCGACATCAGTAAAATGATTTTTTAACTGTTTTTCTAACTTCACCAAATCTCCAGCTAAACTTAACTCATCTTGTGAACCTGTTGTTAATAAAATACGGGGTGTCTCTCTTAGACCAACAAATTGATAACTCAAATCGCTCGGGTGCAGTAAAATCACGGTGTCAGCAAGCGTTGGGTTCTTCTCTAATAAACCTAAAATATAGTTGGCACCATTAGAATAACCGATAAAAATAATTTCTTCATAGTCGGTTGTCTCAATCTGAGGCCATTCATTTTCAATAAATTCAAGGGTGCCACCATCAAATTCTGTACGATCTAGTTGCCCATTTTTAGTGGGAGCAAAAAAACGGCGATTTTCAGCCTCACCCACGTTACCTAGGAAACTAACTAAGCTCGCTTCAGGAAATAACGCTGCCGTAGTAGTTAACAATTGGTACTGGTTACCGCCTGTTCCGTGAAAAGCGACAATTAGTTGTTTATTGGTGCCTTTTTGAAAAAAATATGTCATGATAAGATTACCTCCAATTATTTGTGAAAGGACTGTTTGTATGTCTGTAAAAATTCATCATATTTCAATTATTAATCGTTATGTAAAACCTACTTTCAACTTTTATCATAATCTATTAGGATTGAAACTGCTAATAAAAACGATCAATCAAGATGATCACAGTATGTACCACCTCTTTTTCTCCGATGACCAACAACGAGTCGGTACTGAATTAACTTTTTTTGAGATTTCTGAAGGAAAAGAACAATCTTTTGGTACCAATACTTTGGAACGAACTGTTTTAAAAGTACCCTCTGTTGAATCTTTAAAATTTTGGGAAAATTACTTAGAAGAGCATGGCGTTTGCCAATATGGTATTGAAGAATTTAATGGTGCGCCAATTTTACGTTTTGATGCGCCAGATAATACTCAAATGGCTTTGGTTGCCTTAAAAGATTTTGAAAGTCGTGAAAACTTTTTCCCTTACGATAGTGGCATCATCCCTATAGAGCACGCAATCGTTGGCATCGGAGCTATTCAGATGCGCGTTCAATATGCCGAAGCCACCAAAACAGAATTACTGCAAGCTGGTTGGGAAGAAATTAATCGTACCAAATTCTTCACTAGCCAAAACGAAGTAATTATCTTAGGTAACCAAAACAGTCACTTCTATCAAGAAGTACACATCATCCAAGATATCAAAAATGAAATTGCTGTGCAAGGTATCGGTGGCATTCACCATGTCGCTTTTGGTGTCGAAAATTTAGCAGAGCTTGAAGCGATTGATCAGCAAATTCAAGCCAAGAATTTTCGTAATTCTGGAGTAAAAGACCGAGAATTTTTCAAATCTATATATTATCGTGAGCCCAATCAATTATTAATTGAGATTGCCACGGCTGAAGGCAGTATCGATCCATCTGCCTATGAAAATCAAAGTACTCATTTTGAAGATATTCCTTTATATTTGCCCCATTATCTAAGTGATATTAGAGCACAAACTGAAGCTACATTGGCCGAACAAAGACACGAATAAAAAGCTGCGACGCGGGTCGCAGCTTTTTTTTATTCTCAGATTTTTTAATTATTTGTCGGCTGATCCCACACAATAAATGTCCATGCTGTCGCAACTACTTTTTCTGAGTCCCTATATCCTGTAAAAGAAATTCGATACTCACCATTGTCACTCGCTTCTATTGTGTTAAATTTTATATCTAAATTGGTATCACTAATAGCTACAGTCAATGGGCTAGTAATAATATCAGCTGTATTGGGTATAACTTCATAATTTCCAAGACTATTTTTTTTCTCTAGTACAGCCTCAATTGTTGTCAAGTTTTCATATGCTAAGGTCAACTGAGTCTTTTGATTGCTAGTTTGATTGTAAATAACTCGTCGTTTTAAATCTGAATGAACTCGCAAACCAGTTGGTACTTTTGCCTTAACCGTAAATGAAATCATCATTTTGGAAATACTATCACCATTTAGTGGATGAGTTGTCGATAAACTCTTCAGACTAGTAACTTCTAACGAATAGTCACCAACAGCTAACGGTAGCATCTCAGTTATAATTGAAAAATCATAAGCTATGCTGTTAGTATTTCCAATTGCTGCAACTGGATAAATAAATTGCAAATCGCTATTAATCACCCGCGGTGTGATAATTTCACCGTTATTATCAAGCAAAGTCCCTTGTGGCCAATCAATCGCTTGCCCATCTTTCAATAACCTAACATTCAGTCCTAGTGATTTATTCAAATTATAAGCATCAATAACTGTTCCTAAGCTATCTAATTCAAACCGTCCATCAACTTCAATCGCTTCTGATTGCTCATAAACCTGATTAATTGCTGGCTTAGTGATAGCGCTAGAAATTTTTCGTTTAGCTTCAATTGAATATTTTGGTGCTGTTTGTGGTGCATTAGATCCATCATCTATTTCGTATTTTAGGTTAATTGTATTTTCACTGACTTCCTCAGCGTGACCATTAGCAAAATCACTCACAATCAAATAAGATAACTTACCGTTTACCATCCCAGTTTTTCTAACGGCTTCTATTTGTCGGTCAATATCAGCTAAGGTCATTTTCTGATCGGTACCCATTTTTGTAAATTCTGTCAAAGAAATTTCTTGTTGGGTGCTACCCGATTTATTTTTGTAGTAAAAATACTCTGGCGTCACTAATTTTTTCTCGCCATTGTCTTCATAACTTGATTGTACCTTTAACAAGAAACTTCCATCTGGCGGTAAACCTGCGCCCACATTTTCATCACCAAAGACTAAAAATACCGAAGCATCCTTGCCACTAAATGTTGGAAAATTTTGTGCCTCCAAAGCAAACTGTGTCGTAAAAGCACCATCAGTTAAAGTAGTCTTAATATTAGACGCTAAATTTGGAAATTCACGATAGACCTTCCCGGCGATTAGAGCTGTCTCCGCCTCCACCGCAGAAACTTTACGTTTAATATTTAAAAGAACCGTGAAGGCGACATCATCAGTTGGCTTGCCATTGCCATCAATTGAGTGATAAGTCACCCTTAATTGTCGATTACCTGAAGGATCATTAATATTATCGGCATTATATATTTGATAACGCAGAGCATTACCACTAGAAGTAGTAGCGCCCAATTGAATATTTTGTCCACTCGTTCCATACGCTTGGTAAATATCGGGATTCGTTAAATTTCCTGTGCCATTTAAATCTGTTGCAAAAGCAAAAGTAGTGTTTCCATAAGAAACAGGTCGATTGGGCGTAGTTACAATATCCGTAACGGTTGCCAAATTCATATTGATTAAGCTATCATTATTAAATTTATTCAGTTCAAGATTAAAATTTTTGTTAAAGTCAGGCAACTTAACGCTGGTCTGTTTCGATAAGATTTCTCCACCAGGAGCAACCCCACCTTGATAATCATTTTCATTATAAGCCCATATATCTCGAACTTGCTCTTCAGGACGATATCGAATCCGTACCGTTTTTTCCGAGCCAGCACTCCGATAATCGTTTTTAAATCCATTCGCAGTGTAGGATTGAATAACATAAGGACGCCAATTGGTTATTTGTCCAGTGTACTGACCAAATTCCTGCGAATTGTTCTCTGCAAATTTAAGCGGCATCCGAGCATTCATCACTTCTCCAAAAGGAATGACATGCTCTTGACCGGCCGTTAATTCAGCCACCACTTTGACCATTGTTACTTGATCTAGCTGACTGTTACTCTCAATTTCATCGTAAGTAAGATAATCGGCGTAACCTGCTGGACCGTTAAATCCGGTTCCTCGATTATCAAAATTCTCGGTTGCAGTGGTATAACGAACTTGATAATTGATTCCTAAAGAGCTGGTAATTTTAACCGGGCCAGTAAGCTCTAAAGAAAATTCATTTATTCGTTCAGGATTCCAATCTGACTGGATTCCTTCTTTAGCAACTGGCATGTAAAAAACAAACAGACCATCATGATCGACATAACCGCTTTGCTTAGTATTACTCATGGTAAAGCTTAAATCAAAGGTGGCATCCTTTTTATCGAGCACCCCACCATTTTCTATATTCAGAGGGTCAGTAATTTCGGTCGTGCCAGTTCCGATCAATTCATTAGAAAGCTGTTTATCCACTTCTGCTGTAATTGTGTTAAAGCGTGGATCACCACCACAAGTCATCAAGCCATAAAGATTGCTATTAATTTTAGTCGAAGGTGTCTTACCATAACTTTTTAACCGTTCGTTTACGCCAAAAGTGTCGTTTACTCGATAGCTTGCATAGCTACCAGAACCACCATTTTGAAGTTGCTCATCTGCAATAAATAGTAACTCACGATAACCTATTGACCCCCCACGGACTGTATGATTGACTTCCATATCATAATCGATCTGAATCAGTCCACCGATAAGTTCTCGACTCTCATCGTAATAACCCATGCCTTTCCCGTTTTCTGGTTTAACATAATATATTTTACTGCCATCACTCAGTGTACCTAACGGCTCAATTGTTCGATCTAGCACTTCTCCGCCCTGAGTTACTCGAATCGATTCAGTATACAAATCAAAATCAACTGGGGTACGGATAATAAAAACTGGATCTGGTGCATAATTGGTCGCACCATATGGGTAAAAACAAGGAATTCCTATCGCCGAAACTGATAACTTCTCACCAATACCAACAGGTTCAGTTAATTCAGTCAACTTTACACCGGCCTCATTTTTGACAGTCATCTGATTATCTAGGAGCAGCGTTAGATCCAGTGTTGTTTCACTCAGGCTGGATTTAATAATCCTGGTTCGATAGTCTCTTTTCGTCAGTAATTCTTTCGTATTGTCAGCCGGATCAACAATATTAAAGCGAGCAGTTGCTTGATCGCCAATCTCGCCAAAGGTGTAACCATAATATTGTCCCCCTGATTCTCGCGGTCTGCCAGTATCTCCACTGATATAGCTTGATGTCCCCGAAGCCGAAATATACATATTATAGGAAAGATCTTTGATGTAGTATTCACCAGAATCATTAAAAGCTTGTTTGTCAGTTGTTGACAAACCCTTTGCCAGCATTTCTCGATTAACATAATAATAGTAACGTTCATTAGCATAGCCTAGTAAATTAGCAGGTCGACCATTTGACTTAGTGATTTTAACATTTTTATATTCTTCACTCGGTTTCAAATCATAACGGCCACTGATTGTCTGGTTGGTTCCTTTTTCCTGTAAAACAAAATCAAAACTATAAGTATAGTCTCGCCCTCGAGTAATCGTTCCATCAGAATAATTAGTATCAACTGTCCAATACTGAAC
This sequence comes from Enterococcus sp. AZ103, assembly GCF_051714685.1. Taxonomy (NCBI): domain Bacteria; kingdom Bacillati; phylum Bacillota; class Bacilli; order Lactobacillales; family Enterococcaceae; genus Enterococcus; species Enterococcus sp. AZ103. Next base: position 344,247 of record NZ_JBIOSI010000002.1, read on the forward strand.
GGTCGTTACACCATAATTCCAAGTGTTTCCGGTATCAAACTGATAATTCACTTTCACATTCCCTTGAGCGGTTGAACGATTGGTTAACAATGAATAACCTAACAAGGCCGTCGATTCAGTTCCCTTAGTGGAAACAGTACTATAAAGCAGATTAGGCGATCCATTTAGATAAGCTAACTCTAATTGATCACCAGAAATCGTCATTGTTGCACTGGAGTCGCCTAAGGAAACAACTTCTCGTTTCCTTAATTCTCTGTTACCGTTTTCATCATAAAAATAATTGTGAAATGTTCGACCTAAATTTTGATTTGTATAGAAAATCGTATCCCCTGTTTCAAAACGGTCCCCATTTTCATTTACTGCACTTGGATACGAATAAAACATTTGTAAATTCATCACTCTTAGCAAGTATTCTTGTGTCTGATCGACAAAATAATAAGTCAAAATAATCCGACCATCCGTTTGCCGCTCTTGCTTGTAACGTAATTTCTCATTGCCACCATTTCTAGTAGTGATATCAGCAATCCACTGATTCATGTTAGCAGTATCTAAAGTCGCAGATAAATATTTTCCGGTGGCAAGTTTTTTATAGGGCAAGTACGCATGAAAACTTACATTTCCCATATAGTATGCATTGTCTGAATCTCGTTCACTATTTCGAACACGCGGTTGAATATACATCTGCATCGCTTGATCCAATACTTGAGAACCGGGTTTAGTTGAACCTGAAACAGAAGGGTCGCCGGTTACTACTGAATAGTTAACAGTACCGGGGATCACGATATCATCCAATACTAAATCCTTCACCACAGTCTGGTCATCTAACAATTTTACATTGATCGGTTGATTACGAGTTAAGCTGTCCCCTGAAACACCGGTCCAATAATTGGGACTATTAGAGCTGGCATCTTCATAATTAGGAATCAAATTAAAACTAAAACCAACAGTTGTTGCCACTGGAGCGATTGAAAACACGATGGTTCCATCAGTTACCTGGTTTTGTGAAAAATTATTGTTACCATTATATTGATCTACGAAAACAGATTGTTTAAAATTCGTGTCAAATTGATAAACGACTGTTGCACTTTTATCAACCACATCACAAGCAGTTACATTGGTATTTTCTTGGACAATTCTTTGTAAATCAGCCAAGGTTACAATGACCCCTTGAGGAATTTTTACTTCAATCTGGCGTGTACTGGGAGTCGTACTCGGTACATAACCATCTAATCGCAGACTAAAAATGTATCCATCATTTTTTAATAATTCCCATTTAACATTAGCTTTTTCAGTTGTGTCATCAGCTTCCCGCAATTTTACTTCACCATTATTCATTTCTCCTAAAGAAGCTGAAAATGGCACGTCCGTTGCTTGAGGGACAATCTCATCTGTACTTTCTGCTGCTTCGGGTATTTCTACAACCGGCAAATCTTTATCTATTGCAGAATCTGATTCAGCAGAATGCTCAGTTGTATCCTGCTCATTTTTTTTAACTGATTCGACCGTCTTAGTGGTAAATGTCTCCGCAAATGCAACGCCACAATTTATTATAGGAAAGACAATCAAGAGACCGGCCATTAAAAACAGTTTCAATTTTTTATTTTTTTTCACTTGTCTTCCCCCTTAATTGATTTTAAAAATATCTGCGACATCACTATAATTATTTGATTCGTCAAATTTGAATAGATAAAAAGTAACAGCTCCACCAGCAGGTATTTCTTTTAAAGTTAGCGCATTATTTTCAATCTTATCTACAAAACAGGCATTGGTTTGATCTGGCACAACTAAGCTGTCATCCCAGGTTAAAGACAAGGATTGTGCCGTGTCGGCGGTAATAGTCACAGTTATATAAGGGCTATCGGCTTCGTCCTCTACTTTAACTTGATAACCCGTTGCTTGCCTTTTAATTAAAAATTTTGCCGAAAGAGTTTCTACATAAGGTTTTGTTGCTCTTGCTGAGATAGTAACCGTTTTTTCTTTTTCATTCGTCTGCCAAAAATCAGTTTCCAATTGAACATCGATTTTTTGACTTTGTTGATTTGTATTAGCCGTTGATGCCGGTAATTCGAAATCATGACCATTACTACTTCTAAAACTGACTCCAGGCTGATCTGCAGATAATTCATATAGAATCGGCCGATTGGTAAAACGTTGTGAATCTGGATAATTATGTAATTCAAAACTTAGATTATTTGTTACACCATTTTGCCAATCAACTACGATATGTTCAGGTTGATTATTTTCACTGGTTGGTGTTAAAACATCACTAGTAAAAAACATCTCAATCGCTTTTGTAGGTATATCTTCCGTGTTGCTTCTAAAAAATTTCCCATAACTAAGGATGCCTCCCAATAATAAGCAAACAGCGAGTCCAATTAAGAGTAGCAAATATTTTCTTTTAATATTAATTTTTTTCATCTCACTCACCTAGTCCATTTGTTCTGCTTGAATCGTTAAACGACTAACTTCCAGATCATTGCTATATTTCAGCTGATTGTATTCCTCAGGCCAGTGGATTCTCAAACAATAATTGACATTGGCTTCAGCAATATTTCCTGGTCCTAATTCTTCACTATGATTCAGATTATTTTTGAAATCAGTTATTTCCGTTTTTGCGCCATCAGCTGCTATTTTAAATAGTTGATAAGTCAAAGGTAGAGAACCGTAATTATTTACCTTGATTGTATAGATCATGGAAACTTCGGTCTTTTTGAAATCTTGCCGATTGCTTAACAAAATGTCGATGTCAGTTTTTGATTCTCCTGGTGCAAGTTCTTCTCCATTAATTGGCTGAATTAATTCTTCATCTCCTAAAAAAAAACTGACTCTAGCTTGTGGACTATTTAAACCAAATGTTGATAAAAATTTCGCATTTGTCAAAGCAATTAGGCATGCAAAAGCAACGACTAGCAAAAGCGCTACTACTCGTTTAAAATTCGGTCTAGTTTTCAAATCCTTCAACATTTTTATCACCTTCTTAGCTAGCTAGCGGAAACTAATTGTTATTTCCGAAATAAATTGTTACGTATATTCATTTTAATTATTATATATTAATAATAACGTATTTAATTTGAAATTTCTACATCACTTTATAACAATTAAATTAATCATAAAATGATTTTTTTCATTTATAGGAAAATATATGAAGACTACTCTATAGAATTTTCTTCAGCTAGTAAATAAAGATACCTTTGGGAGTTTAAAAGTTTTTTTAATCAATTGATATGATCTACGCCTACTTAAGAAAGTAATTCATTATGTTATTTTATGAGTAAATAGCTGCAAATAGTCAATCTTCTATAGTGCTGATGCAAATATTTTAAAATTTGGCGTTTCAATAATAATATATTCCTTGATTTTATCGGATGTTTCTGTATATTTTAAACTTACACATTTGTTAATAAAAATATGATATGATGAAACGAGCAATTTATTGGGAGGAATGAAGATGAAATATTCGATTCGATTTTCTGATGCCATTCATATCATGGCTTATATAGAAATTTTCCAAGGGACAAATTTATCTAGCGAGATGATTGGTAAAAGCGTTGAGACCAATCCAGCTAATGTTAGAAAGCTAATGGGTTTATTGCGCAATGCTGGTCTAATTAAAACCCAAGCGGGAAAAGCTGCTCCCAGCTTAGCTAAACCTGCTGATCAAATTTCTTTTTTCGATATTTACCGTGCGATTGAGGGCGATAACCAACTCTTACATGTAGATGAAACCACTAATCCCAACTGTGTTATTGGGGCCAATATTCAAGATGTCCTAAATGAAAAATATAGCTTTTTACAAAAACAAGTCGAAAATGAAATGAAGCAAATTACGTTAGCAGAAGTAATCGGTGATATTTCTCAATTGGAAACGAAACGGCGACCAGAAAATAAAGAATTGGTGGCTCGCTTTTTATGAGAGAAGTCTGGTTAACACAAAAGGAACCCCAATCAGCGAGTTTAATCGAACAAATCAAAAATATCAGCTGGCCGGCTGGAGCTCATTTAGCTGAGTTACTAGAAAATCACAAATTAACAGATTGGGAACAAGTCTTAATTTTAAGCGATCAGGAAAAATTAGTTGGTTTTGTGGCTGTTTTAAAAGAAGATTTGTTAGAGAACTCCCCTTGGACACCATTTATTGGATTGGTTTTTGTTCATGAAGATTATCGAGGACAACATTTAAGTGAATTATTGGTAAAAAAAGCTGAAGAAAAATTAATTCAAGTAGGTTTTCACGAGGCTTATATAATGACCCGCGAGACAGGTCGTTTATATGAAAAGCTTGGTTACCAAAAAATAGCTGAGACCAAAGACAAATTTGGCCACTTAGAAGAAGTTTTGCATAAGGAAAAGCTTTAACCTCATTAGGCTAAAGCTTTTTCATGATGCGCATAATATCCTCACCAGTCTGACTGGCTAATTTTTTTGTTTGTTCGATTGAATCCTTCAAAGTCATGGGTCCTCGCAGCAAACTCAAAATCAAATCAATTCCGGCCTGATAGTTTTCAGTAGTCACTTCACTGGCATCACCCACTACTGCAATGACTTTTTTTTGCTGACTTTTGGCTAATTGCGCGATAATAGTTGGTAATTTCCCGTAAGCAGATTGTCGATCCATCTTTCCTTCACCAGTAATGACCAAATCAACTGTTGCCATTTTTTCCTTCAAAGCCAACATCTCAGTAATATATTCTGCCCCAGAAACAAAATGGCTATTTAAAAAATACAGGAAACTAATGCCAATCCCGCCAGCAGCTCCGGTACTTTCCACTTTTGAGTAATCAATTTTAAATTTAGTAGTTAATACTTTTGCATAATGCTGCAAAGCTTGATCAACCTTTTCTAAATCAATTACTCCTTTTTGTTTGCCAAAAATATAAGTCGCCCCACTTGGTCCGGTTAAAGGATTTTTGACATCCGATAATAAAATAAATTCTTTTGTAGCCAAAGCCTGTTTGAATCCGCTAGTATCAATTTCCATGATCTCTTCAATCTCTGTTGTACCGTATACAATTTCTTCGCCATTATTTTTTTTAAAAGAAATCCCCAAAGCTTGCATCATACCAATCCCAGCGTCATTAATCCCACTACCACCTAAACCAATAATAAATTTTTCAATCTCAGGATGTTTTTCATTAATTCGTCGCAGCATATCGCCAACGCCAAAAGAACTAGCATATTTGTTTTCCTTTTCTTCTGATAAAAAATGAATCCCCGCTGTTTCTGCGACTTCTAACACTACAGTTTTTTCATCAAATAAAACGTATTTGGCTGAAATCGGTTGGTTAAATAAATCCAGCGTCATCACTTCCATTAATTGACCTAAATCATTCTCATAAAAAGCGGCAGTTGTTCCTTCACCGCCATCTGCGACAGAATAAGTTGAAATTTCCGCTTGTGGATTGATTTTTTTCATTCCATCGGCGACAGCTTGATTGATTTCTTTTGAGGTGGCACTACCTTTAAATGAATCCATCGCGACTAAAATTTTCATGGTACACTCCTTTTCAGACTAGACTGGTTGCTTGTAATGAGCGACCATTTGTAGCAATCACTTCCTTATACCAGTCAAATGAGGCCTTTTTATAACGTTTATAACTACCATTTCCAAAATCATCTAAATCAACATAAATAAATCCATAACGTTTTTCCATTTGATTGGTGGAGTTTGAGATTAGATCAATACAACCCCAAAATCAACTGCAGTTAAATAAGGAGTTTTAATGGTGGTGTCGGTATTTCTTTCGTTCTAGTTGTACCATTTTTAGTCTCCTTATTTGTTTTTTCTATTATACTTCATCTAACAGTCTTGTGTCTGATAAATTCCATGCTAAAATTAGAGTATAATTGACCGAAAAGGAGCTATAAATGAATACAATTATTTTCGATATGGACGGCACCTTGATTAAATCTGAAGAAAAATATTTTTATATTTGGCAGGAATTAGTCAATAATAAAGGATTTCCTCTAGATGTAGCCTTCTATCAAACCTTGTTGGGCCGCCCGACTACAACTATTAAACAGCATTTTATCGCCCATTATGGAGCAGAATTTCCCTTTGACGAATTGTTCACTGAATTTTTAAGACGACGGGAAATCGCTACTGCAACCGGTGATTTCGAAATAATGGATGGTGCGGAAGAATTTTTACAGAGTTGTCTTCAGAAAAACATCACTTGCTGTTTGGCAACTTCTTCACATCAAGCAGAAGCAACGACTATTTTAAAAAAATTGAATTTGTTTGATTATTTTTCTTATACTAGTTTTGGTGACCAAGTCAGAGTTGGAAAGCCTGATCCAGAGATCTTCTTAAATATTCTGGCTAAAGCGCAAGTATCCGCCGAAGATTGTCTCGTTTTTGAAGATTCCATCAGCGGTGTGAGAGCAGCCCAAGGAGCTAAACTACCGGTTTACTATTTGACAAATTTTATGGACTTACCAAAAGAATATGACCCGCTTATTTCAGGGAGTTTTCATGATTTTATTGCTGCTCAGGAAGTATTGAAAAGTTAAAAATGATTTTTATTGCGACATGCTGATAAACCACAAAGAAGCATCCCTCTTAAAATCTTTAGCAGATTTTTGAGAGATGCTTATTGTTTTACTTGATCACCAATGCTTGTAATTGTTTTTGAATTTCGTCGATTGAGACACCTACTTCGGCCAATGCAGCAGCCGAATAAGTTCCTTCTACAATCGGACAATCAAAAATTTGCACTTTTTTATCCACCAATTCGCAACAAACCTCAAGATTCATCTTAGCGCTGCCGATATCGTAAAAAGCTAAGATTTTATCTGCCGGATTTTTTTCAATTGCACTTTGAATGGTTTCTATACTTGTTCCAATGCCATCATCTGGTAAACCGCCGGCAATTGTCACGGGGACATTGCTAGCAACTTGTTCTACCAATTTTTTAGTTCCCTCAGCTATTTCTGCCACGTGAGAGGCAATTACAATACCATAGACTGTCATTATTCTCCCACCTTTATTAATGCTTTAAATAAGTATCCACTTGAAACCGCGCCAGGATCAACATGACCAATTGATTCTTCACCGACAAATTCCGCCCGACCTTTTTTTGCCAATAATGGAATTGTTGCATCGACAGCTGCTGTAACCTTGTCTTCATCTAAATTTCCAGCTAAAATAGCGTCTTCAATAGGCAACCAAACATCCAATAAAGTTTTCTCACCAAATTCGGCTTTCCCTCTTTTTTGAATACCCGCAATTCCAGCTTTTATCATTTCTGGTAGAGAAGTTTCTTTACTCATTTCTAAAAATGCGGTGCCATAAATTACACCTGAAGCACCACCAACTTTAGTTAAAAGTGCCATCGCAACTTTTTTTGTCAATTCTTGCGGGTCAGTATATTCATTCATTAAAACTTCTTGGATTGCTTTTGCGCCGCGTTCCATATTGGTACCATGATCATCGTCACCGATCGGTGTGTCTAATTCATCTAGATAATCTTTATTGACTAATAAATCATCTGCCCATAAAGAAACCCATTTTTTTATATTTTCAGTAGTCATTTCGACCATCAGTTATGCCTCCTTTTGTTTTGTTTCTACCATTTGATTTTTTCCAACGATCCATGCTGAAATTGTTTTATTAAAGAAATCAATAAATGGTCCTGTGCCGAATGCCGTCAAGACTGTCCCGATCCCAATGATTGTTCCAAAAGCATAAGATCCTAAAACTGTCCCAAAGATTAATCCAACAATGACACAAATCACATCAGTAATAATTCTCGCAATACTAAATGGAAGTCCTTTGATATGATCAGACATCATAATTGCCAACGCATCATACGGTGCTACACCTAAATCAGCAGTCATATATAGTGAAGCGCCTAAACACAAAATAATTGTACCAGCAATTAGCAGGATGAGTCTAACCCAAATCGATTTTTCAACATCAAATGATAGAATTGTCCCATCAAATAATTTTAAGAAAAAATCCACTAAATAACCAACAAAAACCATGTTTAGAACTGTTCCTAGACCTAATAAGTAGCGACCAAACACAAACATCGATAATAAAAGAATGATATTTAAAACTAATTGATAATTGCCTAATGACATATCAAAGTAAGTTGAAACTGTCGTATTCATTCCCGTGTAAGTATCCATTCCCAAAACAGAACCTTTATTAATTGAAATACCTAATGACAAAATCACAATTCCTAATGCTGATGAAAAAATACTCCGTACATTATATTTACTTAAATCCATGATTAACTTCCCCCATTTTTTAGATTGTATAATCGTAATTTGTAACTGGTTGAATAAATTCTTGCGTGCTTTCATCAACCGATAGAACCGTCAAAATCAAGCCTGTATAATTAAACATATCGTAATAGCTACCCACATTAGCTAAGACTACTTCATAGCCTTGTTGGCTAAAATAATCAACAATACCATTCAACAAAATATTCCCTTCAATATATGAAGTAAAAATCATTGTATTCAACTGAATACAAACTTTTTTACTGGTGCCATTGGCTAATTGATTTAAGACAAAATCGCTTAATTCTTTCACTAAGGCAGCCTCTCCCTTAAATTCACTATTAAAGCTAGCTGGTTCGTCCGCCAAACCTTTTCCATACATTAATTTGCCTTCGTCTGTTGCCATGACAGTAACAGAAGTCAAATTTTGATTGGCCTGCTCAACGATTTCAGTCACTTCTTTTAATGATAAAGCTTTCTTTGCAGCTTGTTGAGCAATCTTGATTAAAGTTAAAATACCAGCTAAACCAGAGCGTTTATTTTTCTCTTTTGAGCTGAAAAAATTATCTGTCACTTTAACAATCGTCGCATCGATGCCGTCAGCTTCTAACATTTCTACCGCCATTTCATTATTCATGACATCGCCACTATAATTGTTGGTTAGTAAAATCACACCTTGGCCAGTATCGATCTTTTTAGCCAAATTATAAATTGTTAAATAATTAGGTGCTGTATCCATAGCTCCGGCACTGACCGCATCAGCTAAATCCTGATGGACAACCGCTGGAAATAGTCTTCCTAATCCGCCACCACCAGATGCAATGACGCCAACTTTTTTAAGTGGTCGATCTTTTAACATTAATCCATAACCAAAATCGTCATCCACCAATTGATAGTAATCAGGTCGGGTCTTAATAATGCCTAATAACTCTTTCTTAATGATATCCTCTGATAAATCGATTAATACATGGCGATTCCTTAATTTGTTTAGCAAGCTGAACTCCCCCTTTATTTTTATTGCGCTTTCATTATTTAATAAAAAACTAGTGGGTTACCTGAAAGCAATGAGAATATTACTTTCAGGTGATCCGATTAGTTTAATGCTGACTGATAATTTTTTCGTACCACGAACTAGCTGTTTCTGCTAGTACACTATTTAATTCATCAATATTCTTTTTGCCTTCTGTTTGTAACCATTTACGTGCGGCTGCTTCACCTTCAGTGATAAATGGTTCAACCCCATTTGCCCAAGTTGCCCGGCCACAAAGTACGCCATTAAAACTTGAACCAGCTTCTTTAGCGAAGTACAAAGTTTTTTGGAATAATTTTGCGCTAACACCAGCGCTTAAAAATATAAATGGCAAGTCAGTTGCTTCACTTTGTTCTTTGAAATAATTCAAAGCTTCTTCTCGTGAGTAAACTATTTCTTCACCAAAGCCTTCCACAAAATTCATATTGACTGGGACTTCTACTTTCAAAACATCTACGTTGTAACGTGGTTTTGAGAATTCTTTCATCATGTCATTCACTTTATGCGGTTTTACTTTGGCATATTCTTTTGATGAAGCATCAGCAATCGTTGCATCATATGACACCAATTCTAAGAAAAATGGCAGTTCTTCAGCGACACATTCAGATCCGATTCGTTCCATGTAGGCTTTCTTCTGATCATTAATCTCATCGCTTTCATCAATATCGTAATATAATAAAAATTTACAAGCATCTGCTCCTGCTTCTTTCAAGCGTTTAACTGACCAAACATTCAATGAATCTGGCAAACGTCCTGGTGTCGTAGCATCGTAACCAGTTTTTTCATAAGCCAATAATAAACCGGCAGATTTCGCACGAGCATTGGCAGCGGGTAACCCATACTCAGGATCCAATAAGATTGAAGTTGCATAAGGCGTTAATTCCTCTGAAACAATTTTTTTAAAATCCTCAATATCTTGTTCTGTAGCTTCGGCTTTATACTTGCCAATCATCTTTTTTAAAGCGCCCCGTTGATCAATTGCCAGTGCACCAATGATACCATTAGAATTACTCGTATTTTTTAACTTTTGTAATTGTGTTCCGCTAATTTTTTTCATGTTTATTTTGCCTCCATTTTAGATTGATCAGTCACAGTGTGAACTGTAATTTGTTTTTCTAAATCCGATACATCAGAAAAGTCAGTAATACCTTTTCGAAAAGCTGTAGAACTACCAGCCGCTAAACCTTTTTTCAATGTAGCTGCAAGATCGTCTTTTTTTAATAAACCTGCAAAAAAGGTTCCTAGTAAGGTATCCCCAGCACAAGCCGTATTAACGACTTTTCCTTTTGGAGAATTGCCGTATAAAATCTGATTCTGACTAAAAAAGTACGCTCCCTCACCACCTAGTGAAAGCAGCACATTTTGTGCACCTAGTTCAATTAATTTTCGACCATAGTAAAGATATTCTGTTTTTGTGTTGATCGTGACATCAAACCAAGTAGCCAGTTCTTCTTCGTTAGGCTTTAACAAATAAGGTTGATAAGTCAAACAATCCAACACTTCCAAATAACTGCTGTCAATAATCAAAAATACTTTTTGTTGGTAACAACGTTTGGCAATTTCAATCAGAATTGTTGGCGAAACACCTCTTGGCAAACTACCAGAAACGCTGAGATAATCTCCCGCTTTTAATTGCTCAATTTGAGTTAAAAATTCAACCGTACTTTCTGCTGGAATTTCTGGTCCCTTATTAACCAATTTGTATTCTTCTTTTGTTTGATTGACCTGGGTAAACACATTGATGCGGGTCAATCCAGGAACATCAATAAAGTCTGTTGCAATTGATTTTCCCTTTAAAAAGTCATTAATATATTGGCCCGTGAAACCAGCTTTAAACCCCATGGCGGTACTATTGATTCCCAACATTTTTAAAACTAGAGAAACATTGACCCCTTTACCATTCGCTTGAATATCATCATCCTTGGTTCGATTGACGACAGCTGGTATCAACGTGTCGGTTTCTATAAATAAATCAATTGCTAAATTTAAAGTACAGGTATAGATATTCGACAAGCTACTCCCTCCTATCAATGAACTAAGTATGACCTACCTCAGACTGAAAATGTTTTCTAAATATTGTTAAAAAGCTGGAAACCTTGCCAACTTCAAAAAAATGCGTTTGCTTTTTTCAAGTCAGATATCTAAAATAGATAAAGAACTGTAAGGAGTGTGCCTATGGACTCAAAACTTAGTGAAACAGAGGCTTATTTGTGGAAGTATATCAGTGCAAATATTAATGACATCCCAAACTTATCCATTATTAAACTGAGCGAACTAGCCAATGTTTCCACATCAACCATTGTTCGAACCATGAAGAAAAAAGGTTATGAAGGATTTACTGCCTTCAAGCATCATTTAAAAGATGAGCAAAATACATCCATTAATTTTTCAAAGGTAGAAAAGATTGACAGCGAAATCAAGAAATCTATTATCAAAAATGAGCAAGAAGTCATCCGAACATTAAACATGCTGAACACGGGTGTGATTGAAGATGCTATCCAAAAAATTAAAAGTTCTGAACGCGTGCTAATCTTTGCTAGAGGCTTTTCCGAATTAATCGGTGAAGAAATGAAGATAAAATTTCAATTAGCAAATAAATACTGTGAGCTGCACACTGATCCAAATATCATCAAAATCATGAGTCAATATTTAAAGAAAAGCGATATTGCTATCTTCGTTTCACTAAATGGTGAGACCGAAGAGTTAGTAAATGCAGCTGAAAATTGCTACAAAAAAGAAATCGGTACTATTTTAATAACTACCAACACTGAATCACCTTTAACTGACCTCTGTGAACTAGCGCTTATCGGCTATAAATCTGAAGTTTCTTTCTTTCCAGAATATGAAGTCCGTTCCCGGCTACCACTATCAGTTATTGCCCGCATTCTCTTAGATTCTTATGTCATTCGAATGGATACCAAAAAAGGAAGTAACTAGAAAAAGACTATAAAAAAATGAAATTATAGTATTAGGTCATAATACAAAAGGTTTTGCCTCTTAAATATTTTTGTCACTTTCATTAATCGATTAACTTTTCATACAAAATAAACCCACTTGAAATCAAATTGACTTCAAGTGGGTTTTTATTTATAAAAAATAATAGTTATTACGTAGCATTATTTTTAATTTTTCTTGTATTTTTAAGCAAACAAGCTCAAGAAATAATAAACAATCCAAGAATACCATTGAGTTCCAACAGCTAAAGATGTAATTTCTGTTGCACCGCCAGGAATAGTGTAGCCAATATCAGCTGCTAGTCCCGTCATGATTGGTGCAGCGATACCAGAAATATACAGTGTAATTGCTGCAATGAAAATTCCTGTGATTACGCCTCTAAATAAATTTCCTTTAGAAGGTAAAATAGCAAAAATCATATAGAACGGTAACGCAGTTAAATCAGCCAAGGGTAAAGTTTTATTGCCTGGTAAAATAAAAGCTAAAACTAAAGTAATTGGAATCATTAATAATCCTAATGACAATACGAATGGGTGACCAATTCCTAAGGCGGCATCCAAGCCAATATGAATTTCTCGTCCTTCAAAACGTTTTTCCATAAATTCTTGAGCTGCTTCAGAGATTACAATCAAACCATCCATTAATAAAGAAACCATTCTTGGAATTAAAACTAATGAAGCTGCAATTGAAACAGCAGTTGTTAAAATATCAGCAACTGGCATTCCTGCAACGGCAGACAATAATCCACCAATAATCAATCCCATCATCATAGGTTCACCAAAGATACCAAGTTTTTGTTGAATTTTTTCAGTAGTCCAATTAATTTTATTGATCCCTGGAATTTTATCTAAAACCCAATTCATTGGATAACCTAAAATTGCCCAACCAGTTGTTTGTAAGCCTGGTAAAGAAATGCCTTCCAATCCAAGAACATCTGCTACATCCTTTTGGGTCCAATCTGCTAATTTAAAAATAATAGCCATATTGATAACAGCACTTGCTACTGCTAAAATCATACTTCCTGTAGTTAAGTAAAGCGCACTTGAAATAAATAGTGGTTGCCAATAATTCCAAATATCTACGTCCATAGTTTTAGTCAAATTAAACATCAACATTAAGACATTTGTCGCGATAATTGCAATAAACACAAATGGAACAACAGGTGTTCCCCATGCAATTGATGAACCAATCCCCCAACCAATATCTGTCGCTGTTAAGCTGAAATTATACCTTTCCACTAGCGCTTTTGTTACAGGACTAATAGCATTCATCATTACACCTGACATTACATTAATTCCAATAAACCCAATACCAACTGTCAAACCAGCTTTAAAAGAAACACTTAATTTTCTGCCAAATATTACCCCTAGTACAGTAATAATAATCGGCATCATAACGCTTACACCTAAATCAATAATGTATTTAAAAAAGTCGAAGACAACTGACATTTCTTTTCCTCCCTAACTTTAGAATCCTAAGATTTCTTGAATTTCCTGCTTAGTTTTGTCTTTACCAATTCCGGTTAGAAAAGAACGGCCTAATACAACGGGAACATCTCCAATATCTGCTGAGATGGTCGTTGAACTGATGACCAAATCTGGCTTTTTATTTGCTACTTTCGAAGGAATATCTGAAACAATGCATTGACTGATATCGTATTGAATTTTATTTTCATCTAAAAACTCTGAAACTTTTTTTACAATAACTGTTGAAGTGGCAATTCCTGTACCACAGCACACATAAATTCTTTTTCTATTCATACTTATATCTTCCTTTCAAATCAATCTTCTTCTGGGAAAAACATAATTTTCCCAAAATTGTCTTCTGGTTTTTTATGAGTAACGGTATCAAAAATTTCAGGTCCTTGGGATAGTTTTAAGCGATGCGTGATCATTGATTTTAATTCTAATTGACCATTTTCTAAAAGTGCCATAATTGTTGGCCATTCTTTACCAGGAAAAGGAGAAGAAACACAACTCCACGCCCCCCAAACCTTAAGCTCGCTGCGGACAATTTTTTCAAAGTAAAATCTTTCAATTGAGATGTCTGCATAAGGAATACCCATGAATAAAACACCGCCACCTTTTTTAGCATAGGCAAAGACTTGTGCTGAAGTGATCGGAGAACCAGCAGATTCGACAACAATGTCGGACATTAATCCATCAGTATATTTTCCAATTGTATCCAAGGTATTATCTTTTAGTGAATTAATAGTATGTGAAGCACCAGCATCTTTTGCCATTTCTAAAGCTTCATCAGCAATATCTACAGCAATAATTTTTGTAGCACCAAAAATTTTAGCAAATTTTATTGACAAGAGACCAATATTTCCACAACCTACAACTACCACAGTATCGCCTGCTGTTAAGTTAGTATTGTAATAGCCATGAACAACAACCGATGAAGGCTCAATCATTGCTGCCGACTCATAATCAACAGAATCTGGAATAGGAACACAATTTTTTTCTGGTAAACGGATATATTCTGCGTATGCCCCTCCGTGTCTAGCTCCAATTACTGTTAAATTTTCGCACCGAGCAAATTCTGCTTTTTTACAGTAGTAACATTCTTCCTCTACATCCAAATCTACACAAGTAAAACATGGTGCCCCAGCAACACGATCACCAACAGAAACATGTTTTACTTTGCTACCAACTTCAGAAACTTCGCCAGAAAATTCGTGACCCCAAACCATACCTTCTACATACGGTCCTAATTTTTTATAGCGAGATAAATCTGATCCACAAATACCTACAGCCTTTACTTTGACGATAACATCTGTATCTTTTTCTAAAGTAGGAATCTCTGCACTTTCGTACCGTAAATCTTGTTTTCCGTATAATTTTAAAGATTTCATATCTCTTTCAATCTCCTTATTTTAAAGCGTCTTCTAGCGTTGCTAATCTTTCCGCAACATTTCCTGAGAACATGTATGAACCTACGACAAACCAATTTGCTCCAGCTTCTTGACAAGCTTTAATATTCTCAGCATTTACACCACCATCAACTTGAATATCAATTGGACGTTCACCAATTAATTCTTTTAAGGCGGTTATTTTTTTGTAGATTGGCTGATATAGCTCTTGTCCACCTAGTCCAGGATTTACTGTCATAATTAATACATAATCAATTTCCTCTAAAATCACATTAATTGCTTCAATTGGTGTTCCAGGATTCAAAACTACGCCAGCTTTTGCGCCAAGTTTTTTAATAAGCTGAATACCTCTTAATAAATGAGCTGTAGCTTCTTGATGAATACTAATATACTCAACGCCAGCTTCGATTAATTGAGGGATATATTTTTCTGGATTTTCTACCATCATATGAACGTCAAATTGAAATGGTAGGATTTTTTTTAAATCTGCAACTTGAGTTGGACCAAAGGCAATGTTAGGTACAAAGCTACTGTCCATCATATCTACATGTAAAACATCTATTCCCAATTCTTTTAAAGGCATAACTTCAGATTCTAAGCTTCCAATGTTTGCTCCAAAAAGTGAAGGCATAATTTTATTCTTAACCAATAGGAAAATCCCCTTTCAGATTCTCATAAATACTGTCAATCATTTTAGATTCACTTGTATAGCTATTCTTTTTGTTAAAAAATAGCATTTCGTAATTGCCATCCGAATATTTTAACGGTCTTACCCACATCTCATTTCTAGTTGGAACTAAAATAAACAGAGGAATCGTTTTTCTTTCCTTTTTCCAACCTTCATGAAGTTGTTTTGTAGTTAATAACTTATTCTTCGTGATAAATTCCTTTATTTTTTTTGGAACATAATACATATAAATAGTTTTTGAGTACAAAAGTAGGCAGCCATAAAAGGCAAACAGGATTAAAAACAGCATCTTATTATCTAGTAAAAAAGTCACCAGAGTTCTCCCTACTTCACCTAATAAACGGTCATTAATTACTTCAAAAAGACTTTTCATATTTTTGGCCCCTATCTTTTGTTAACTTAGTAGTTGAATAACATCCGATTCATTTTCTATATGAACAAGTGCATTCATTTTTTCTTCATCTTCAATTAGTGAAATGACAGATTGTAAAGTCTCCAACTGTTTTTCAGGTTCTTTTATAGCTAACATAAATACTAGCCTAACTGGTACTTCTATCTCGTCTGCACCCATTTCCTGAAAAATGACAGGACTTTTCAATATTCCAATAGCTATAGTAGCTTCTCTCACGTGTTTACTATCAGTATGTGGAATAGCGATACCGACTGTAGTAGTATTCAAGCCAGTCGGAAAAACACTTTCACGATCTTTAATCGCTTGTGTATAGCTTTCTTTTACAAAACCACTTTGATGTAGCAGATTTCCCATACAATCAAGGATGTCATTTTTATCTAAATGATCTTGTTCATCAAAAAAAGTAATATTTTTCGAATTTATCATATTTACTAACGTATTCATATGCAATTACCTTCCATTTTTTATTTGCCTAATAAACGGTCTCCAACGGCTCCCCCAGGATGATTAATCCCGAATTGTTCTTTGGTAAATCCGGTATATGTCATTAAAGCAATGCAGATTGCATCAAATGTCGACATGACAGCTAACGTACTAGCTGTGGCTAACATATTGAATGTATCAGGCTCTTTGTCCACTGAGATTTTTAAGAATAAATCAGAATATTTACCGATTGTTGAATCTGATTTTTCTCCTATTCCAACAATATAGGCTTTTTGGGCTTTAAAAGAATCTAACAAATTTGTTAATTCAATCGTATTGCCTCCTTTAGAGATAACAATGACGATATCTTGATTTGTAATAATTCCCATTGATCCGTGAACAGCATCTGCTGGATTCAAATAGACTGCGGGAACACTGACACAAGATAATGAATGAACAATTTTCTTAGCTGCTGCTCCAGATGTGCCACAACCTGTAACAATCACCTTTCCTTTTTTCTCTCCAATTTTATGAACTAAGGTAGTCAATACCTCTAAATCAAGTGTCTCAGGCAACTTGGAAATAGTTTCAGCTTCAATTGTTAATGTATTTAGTAAACTATCTTTAATTTCTTGATTATTCATTGTTTATTTCCTTTCTTAAGCACAGATATTTTTTAGGATTGTTTGTACATCTTGTCTAGTTTTAGCGTTCACCAAATCATTGATTACCTCTGGCGATTCGGCAATGGTCAAGATATCAATAATCGCTTGATTATGATGTTTTTTATCAATTGGAGCGATTAAAAACAATAGTTTTAAAGAATGATCTTTTGAATATAAAAATCCTTCTCGAACAATTAGTAAACTAATACCAATTTTCTTTACTCCTTCACTTGGCAAACCATGCGGAATGGCTACATCTTCCCCTAAAATTGTATAAGGGTCATTGAAATCATGACTTTGAATCACACTCGTAACATAATTGGGTGTAACAGATTTATCAGATATTAACGGTCTTCCAGCTATATTCATTGCTTCTTTGTAATCTTTTACTTGATCCACGATCGTAATCTTATCGACAGTTAAAAAATCGAAGATGCGTAATATATTTTGTCTCAATAACGAGTTATTCAAATCTTTTTTTGTCGGATTTTTCTTTCCTAGTATCTCTAAAATACTATCTTTAATTACTAAAATTTTATCACTAGGAAGATAGTCACTTATTTTTTCCATGATTTGATCCACTTTTCCTAATGTATCTTCTGCACCAAATACTTTTTTAAAAACCAATGCTCGTAATTGTTGTTTTTCTTCCTCTGACATTGTAGCTTGAACGACAAAACAGTTTTCATACGAATGAAATTTACCAATTGAAAAAATAATGTCTACTTTTAAATTACTTTTTTCAAAAGCTCGATGTGATACTGGCTCATAAAAATAAACTTCTGGAAAAATATCCATTAATTGCGATAACATTAATTGTGAATATGTTATTCCTTTTGGGCAAATAACAATTGCCGTTTTCATTTTCGGATAATCAGTTTTTCCTTGTGGTAGAATTTTTGAACCAAAAATTAAGGAAATATACATAATTTCTATGTCGGGTAAAGATACTTCAAGTAGTTCTTCCAATGGCTTAAAACAGTCTTTAATAATTGAGTTTAAAAAATCGTATTGGGCGATAACATTTTCTAAAAATTCTTTTTCATACAAATCATTTTCTTCATTAATTAAATAACGTATACGATAATATGCAGGCGTCAAATGGTACATTAAACTATTCAAGATTGCTTCACGATCTTTTAATTTTATTGATGTCTTGACTTCAAAATTATTGATACATAGACTGATTGCTTCTCTCAAATTCTTCGTAATACTCTCGTTAACAAATTCTGCTGAAATAATTTTTGATGTCAAAATTTGAAGAGAGATATACGCTGTTTCTTTTTTTCCTAATTCATTTAAAGAAAGAATATCATTTATTAGTTGGACCTCTTTAAGTTCATAGATATCTGATTCTTCGTCTGCTGTTTTCTCTTTTAAAATTTTTCCATTTTGAATCCGATGAAAAAGCACTAGAAGAAAATCTGGTAAAATAACAAACTGTTCATCAGTAAAACGTATTTCAAGTTCTTTTTCAATTTTTTTTAGGTTTTTTATCATGCATAAACGTTCATGCTCTGAAGCACATAATGTCTTGTTTAGCAATTGAATTCCATTAGACATTTTGTTAACATTAAAAAGAGTCTCTTTAATAAAATTTCTGATTAATAACTCATTACCTGAAATTGAATAGCCATGTATTCGAGAATAAGTAATTCTGACAGAATAAACAGATAGTTTTTCTTTTAGTTTTGAGAGATCTCGTAAAATCGTATTTTTACTCACTCTCAATTCATATGAAAAATATTCAAGTGATAAATCAAGAGATTCGTCGAATAGTAATAGTGCAAGTATCATTATTCGTTCATCTTCTGAGTAAAAGAGACCATCACTTTTGTTTGTTTTGATATCTTGTTGAACAAAATTTATCACTGATTGATCAGCAATAAATCCACCATTCCTTGTTCTTCCGATACTTGGCAATTCATTTTCTTCAAGATAGTCATTGATTTTTCCAACAGCATATTTAATTTGATCTTTTGATAAGTTTAGTTTTATTTCTAGCCCCTTTCTTGTTGTATTAGGGTTAGTAACAATCTCTTGTAGTATTAAATAATATTTTTCTTCTAGCATGAACTAACCCCCGCTTTCATTTCTTTCCCGATTTTCATATTATTCACTTTCCTTATGCCCTTATTATAGATTCCCAAACAAAAAAAGTATAAGCGTTTTCATTCAAAAAATTCCCTCGCTCAATCCCCCACTTGGTGATGTTATTTAATTTGACCATAGATCCTTTCCTATAGATATTTTATTCTTTAAAATTATTATTTTAATTTTATGATCCTCTTTTTTAATACAAAATTGCAAGTCTTTTTTTTGCTCCTTTCATTTACTATTAATTATATTATAATGAGAAAATCGCAAATATTTCTGTAAAATCTACAGGATTTTTTCTCATTAAGCTTTTTTAACGAAACAATAAAAAAAGCAGAAGGCCAAATTTATTTAACCTTCTACTCTTTAAATTTTTATTATTCTGTTAATATTAGAAATCCCTACATAAACTGTCTAAAAATCACCAATAAATATCGTAACAACCGAAATAAAATAAACAGTAAAAATAAATTCCCTAGAATAAAACTAAAGCCGTTACCAATACTAGACTTGATATTTCCCCAAGAAAAGCGCCGTAAAAAACGTGGCACATTACTATAACCGTTGCGTTTCAAGCGATAGCTTTCTTCATACGTTAAATCCAAGACATCATAATACAAAATTTCTAAAGGTTGTTTGGCGAAAAAAGTTTTCTCAAAGCCTACCATCATAGTATATTGCTTATTTTGTGCTGGAAAATTCCGCATGCCTTTTTTATTAATCCGTAAAGCAACTTCATTTCCTCGCATCACATCAAAGCTATATTCGCTTTCTTGAATGTGTTCGATTTTTGCTTCTGGTAAATTTTCAGCTAGAAACTGCTGATAAATCTCAGGAAACTTTTGCCGCTGGCTGCTAAGATAAAAAATAATCCCTGCTAAAATAATCACCAGTAGACCATTTAGCCATAAGCTTTCACGAAAAACTAATGAATAGAGCACAATTAAGATCAATGCACCACTGGCTAAACCTATTCGTTTTGAAAAATAATTTTGATACATGCCTTTGATGCTGCGCTCATAGTAATCAAAGTCAAATTTTGCAAAATCCATCTGCATCCCTCAGTTCTTTTTTTCAGTATACCGAATGGTTTAAACTGTGGCAAAAAAACACACTACTTTTTTTGTAGTATGTTTAAAAAATAATATTTTTTTATGAAATCTACTTAAGTTAAAATAAGTTATAACAAATTTACTTATACCTCTTGAAAAACGATTTGATTAACTTCCTTGACGATACTTTGAGCCAAAGACTTCATCGTCTTGTAGATACTACTATGAATATCAATCGGTTTTGGTACAAGTTGGATGACATGAGTGGAAACACCCATTTGCAAATATACTTTCAAGGTTCCCAAAGTAAGTTTTTTCTTCTTCACTTGCTGCTGTTGATGTTGCTCTTCCAATTGACAACTTTCAATTTCAGTATAAGAAAAAATCTTGGGACCTTGTTTTCCCTCACTAAACTTTGAATGATTCGGTAAACATAGCTTTTGGTTATAATCGTCAAACAAAACCAATTGATTAATCTTGCGGGTGGTCTCAAATATTTTTTCTTGACAGAGAGTCGTAGATTGATGAAATGTTGCCAATATTTCACTTTTAGTCTTATTTTTAATGACTTCAGAAAAATCGCGACTGGCTATTTGATAACACTTCTTACACAATGTACCATCGATCGATTTAAATTTTACCCAACCAAGCTTTTCATCACATATTAAACAAGTTTTCATCTTAGCTCACTTCCTCACTATACTTTTCCATCAATTGACTTAATATTAGATATTTTTGATACTGTTTGTGATATTTTTCGGAAATTGCTGGTTTGGGTTGAATGATTTCAACTTCAGGTTCAGTTAAATCAATCTTTTGATCAGTTGCCAGACTAGCAATCATTGCTGCCCCATGAACTGCCTCACGTGTGGTTAAAATGTGTCGAATCGGTTTATTTAAAACATTTGCAAATATGTTTAACCACAATTCGCTTTTGGCACCCCCACCGACAATTGAGAAATGTGCGGGTTCCTCCTGATTGCGCATTGCTTCAAATAATGTGCGAATACCAAAAGCAACGCCTTCTAAAACTGCTAAATACATATTGACTCGCTCAGTTTCTAAGCTCAATCCCGCAAATGCTCCACGTAAATTTGGATTAGCAAATAAAGTTTTTTCACCATTTAAATGCGGAAAAAATTGTACTTCATTTGTTCCTAACAGATCCATCGGAATCTTTTCTTGTTCTACCAAATATTGATCTGTCTGCAAAATTGTATCCAACCACCAGCTATTTAATTTACCCCCAGCTTGAACCGTTCCTTGGGTAATAATAGCTTGGTCCTTCGGAAAAATTTTTGCTACAACATTTTTGCCTATTTTTTTTAATTCATGACTTTTATTTGGAATAATCATCACACCTGAAGTACCTAGTGAGATCAATGGTTGATTGCTAGTAAAACTGCCAGTTGCAAAAGTTGAAGCAACATTATCTCCTGTACCCACGACTACCGGAATCTTCTCAGAAATCCCTAAGGACTGACAAATATGATCCGTTAAGTAACCACTAACCGTAGCAGCGGGATAAATCTCAGCAAACCAATCAGATGAAAACCCATATCTCTCAAAAATTTCGGTCGACCAAGCCTGATTGCTAAAATTGTATAGCGAACTAGAAGACGCGTCACAAAAGTCGGTCGCATAATTGCCAGTTAAACAATAGTTTAGATAATCTTTAGTTATTAAAACTTTTCCTAACTTTTTAAAATGCGACAATTCATTTTCCTTTAACCAGAATAAATTGGCTAGTGGACTACCATTTGAGACAATTTGACTATTTAATTGAGTCATTGGATCTTCTGCTAACTGCTTTTTTAGTTGTGGAATTAATTCTTTGGTACGACGATCATTCCACATAATTGCGGGTCTTAAGGGTTCCCCATCTTCAGTTAGAAAAACAGTCGAATGCATTTGTCCCGTCAATCCAATCGCAACAACTTGATTAGCATCAATTTGTTTGAAAAGTTCTTTTAATCCATTCAACATAATGGCAGACCAATCAGTCGGCATAATTTCGGTCCAACCTTTTTGTGGTGTCTGATAGGTATAAGTGTATTGTTTTTCATACAAAATATCCACTTGCTGGTTTAAAGCTATCAATTTAATTGAAGTTGTTCCCGCATCGATTCCGATATAAATTTTTTTCATTTCTTTCACTCTTTTCTTAGTCAAAAGTGATGATTGTCTTAAAAGTCTCAGGTCTCATGGCATATTCAAACGCTTCAACTGCCTGTGTATAATCAAAAGTTTTATCCAATAATAATGTAATGTCCACTAATCCTTTAGCAATCAGTTGAACGGAACGATAAAAAGTTCTGATGGTGGGGCTAACTGTACCAGTAATCACTTTTTCATGGGAATGAACCGCACCTAAATCGGTTGGTACCGGATTATTAGGATGCAATGAACTGAAAATAAATGTTTGACCTCCAGCTGCTGTAAAGTCCATTGCCTGTTTTGCAATGATCGGATTCGCAGTAGTATTAAAGACCACATCGGCACCACGACCTTGTGTTAATTGCTTAACTAAAGCAACCGCATCTTCCGCCATCGGATCAAAAGTGATTGCAGCACCTAATTGTTCAGCCAGTTTTCGCCTTTCTTCATTAGGTTCACTTAAAATAATTCGCGCCCCTTGTAGTTTTGCCAACATGACGTGCATCAATCCCATTACACCGCCACCGATAACTAACACATCTTGTCCATATAAAATATTCGCCCGTTCCACACTGTTCACTACACAAGCCAGTGGCTCAGTAAAAGCACTATGAGTGAAAGGAACTTCCTTCGGATATTTATATAAGTCACGACTTTTGACTGCGATATATTGTGCCATCCCAAAGAATCCAGAAAGACCATTAGGATTTTGAAAAGTTGATGAATTTGCTACTTCTACACATAAATTTTCCCGACCTGTTTTACAATAGTCACATTCTCCACAAGCTGGAATAATATATTTTACAACGTGGTCTCCCACATCAAAATGCTTGGGATTAACAGCTGCCCCAACTGCAACGATTTCACCACTAAATTCGTGTCCGCCAACTCTAGGAAACGAATAAACAGTATCGCCTAAATAATCGCGAATATCATTGGTACATAAACCATTTGCTCGGATTTTCATCAAAACCTCATCTGCTTGAATCTCCGGCATCGGTAATTCTTGAATCTCAATTTTTTTAATCCCTGTCTCAACAATTGCTTTCATCTCAAACCCTCTATTCTAATTAACTTAAAATACCTAGAAAACCTGCAACAATTCCAACTACTACAATCAAGCCAATGACTTTTAAAGAAGACCAGCCTTTTTTCATTAGGAAATAAATCAATAAAGTAAAACCAAATGGTAAAATATTGGGAATCACCACATCTAGAAAATCCTCTTGTACTTTAAAAGTCGTGGTGGAGCTAACGATTTGTAAGGCGACGTGCATTTTCACATAGCTGGAAATGAGCCCCCCCATCACCATGCAGCCCATGATTTCCGCGCCACGTAAGACTTTGTTCAAAATCCCTCTCTCGAGAAAATCCATGACTGCTTCGGCTCCTGCGCGATAACCAAACATGAAGTTGGCATAACTCATGCTCCAAGCAATGGCAATAATAGCTACAGCAAAAATCACAGAGCCCCAAATTGTTCCTTTTAAAGTTAAATCAATACAAATGGCCAATAAAATTGGAATCAGTACGCCTTGAAAAATAGTATCTCCAACCCCTGATAACGGACCCATCAATGAAGTTTTTAAACTAGTAATAAATTCGCCTGGGATTTCCTTACCTTTAGCTTTTTGTTCCTCTAAAGCAATAATCATTCCGATAATACAAGAGCCAAACTCAATATGCACATTGAAAAATTCAATTTCTCGCCGCATCATTTCTTTTTTCTTTTCGGGATCATTTTTATATAATCTTTTTGAAATCGGGACAAATACGTGGGCCACTGCTTGACCCATCATTCGTTCGTAATTGTAACAAGTCTGCGGTAAGTTTTCCCAAATTAGCCATGAACGAAACAAATCTTTTTTTCGAATTACACTTCCTTCAATCTCTTTATTCATACAGTTCTTCCTCCTCTGAATCATCAGACTGTTTACTAGTTGCCTGAATATAAATCAAGGCCGATAATCCTGCAATAATACCTAAAGGCAATAAATCTAATCCTGAATAAGTTGCTAAAATAAATCCTAAGAATAAAAATGCACGAGCTTCTCCTTTAAAAATATATTGCAAAGTAATTGCTACTCCTAAAGCTGGCATCATGCCACCGATAACTGTAAATATAGTCAAAGCAGTTCCGCTTAATGCTTCAATAAAGCCAGAAATATAACTAGCGCCAAAATAAGCTGCTAAACCACAAGGAATAATCGTGATAACCGCTGTTAAAAGTTGTGGAAAGAGGACATTTGCCCGCCAAATTTTATTATATTCACCTTTTTCAATATAACTATCGGCCACATGAACAAAAATCGAACCAAAAGTCATACGACCATACCAGACAATCGTACCTAATAAACCAATCGGTACAGCAACTGACAACGCCGTTTTAGCATCAAGTCCACCAGTAATCGCAAAGGCTGTTCCTAAAATCCCTGCCAACGCCATATCTGCAGGCATTGATCCACCAGCTGAAATAAATCCTAAATAGACTAAGTTAATCGAGGCACCAGTCATCGCGCCCATTAATGGATTGCCTAAAACTATCCCAGTAACTAAACCGCACACTAACGGGCGCTGTAAAGACCATAAACCGACAAATGGCAAATTACCTACTGCAAAAAAGTAGATTAAACCACAAAGAAAAGCTTGAATTACTGTCATGATTTTTCCTCCTCATTTTTTATAATAGATTCGTGATCTCAATTAAGCGTTGTTCTGGTACAAGCTGATAAAATACATGAATACCTTTATCTACCATTTCCCGAATAGCTGAAACTTCTTCATCGTCACAGGCAACATTTTTAATAAATGGTTTTCGTTCATCTCGAATACCCATCCCACCAAGATTAACTTGCGGCAAATCAATTCCACCTTCAACCAAACGTGCATAAGAAATCGGTGTCTTTGTTAAAAGTAAGACACGTTCTTTTTCGTTGTGCGGCTTACTTAACTCTTTGATGCCTTCTTCTACTGTGAAAGCATCGACTCTAACTTTTGTTGGTGCTAACGCTTTCAAAATTCTTTTTTGGAAAGGATCACTAGCAACGACATCATCAATAATAATAATATGATTGATGCTATAAGAAGGCGTCCAAGCTGTAACAACTTCTCCGTGAATTAAACGATCATCAACTCTTGCAAATACAATATTTTTCATTATTTTTCTCCCTCTCTATTCCTCTTCTAGGCTATTCATTAAATAATCATTGACATCAATAAATGTATGGGGTGCTTGTTCCAATAATTTTTCGCTAATATCAACAGCTGAATTTTCTTCATTCATTCGCATCATGAAGGCTTCCAAAATCAGTGGCAAATTCATGCCGGTAATATGGCGAATTGGAAAATCTCCCATCATCGCTACAACACTATTAAAAGGACTACCACTAAATAAGTCAGTAAAACAAATAATGTCTTCACCACCACCAAATTTTTCAATAGCTTCTCTTATTTGATTTTTTAAACTTTCAATGTCGTCTTGGGGATACAGACCAAATGCTACTGCCCCTTCTTGTTCTCCAACAATCATTTGCGCGCTACCCAACATGCTTTTTGCTAAATCGCCATGGGACACCAATATATATTTCATAAAAATACCTCCATTATTTTTTACACATATCCATCGAGAATTTGTGATAAATTTTCTTTAAAGTTATCAAAGCTAGGATTCTTTAATAAACGATTGACAAAGTTTTGGTCTTGAATAATCTTTCCCAGATAGTTCCACAGCTGAAAGACTTTTGCATTATTTTTTTCAATTGCCACTAACATGACTAAACGAACTTTGTTGCCTTCTTCATCCCAAACCAAATCATTTTCCAGTAAAATAACTGATACAAACGTTTCTGTCATAATCGGATTAATGGGGTGAGGTAAAGCAATCTGATTACCAAAATAACAACTGCCTAATTCTTCCCGTTGCAATACCGCTTTTTCTAATGCGTCTTGTCTACCACTTTTTTCCGTGATCTGATTCTGACAAATCTGTTTAATAACCTCTGATTTACTAGAAAAACTTCTGTACGTAAAACGTGCTTCAGCGAATAAATCAATAATTTCAGACTTATCTTTAAAACCATCAATAGCCAATTTTATTTTGGAATATTCCATTTCACTAGGATAATAATTGATTAATAAAGCGCCTAATTTCTCACTGGTTTCCGTTTGTTCTGTTGAAAAAATCACATCATATTTTTCCAGCTCAAGACTGGCTAGTTCGTTCGTATTTGCCAGAGTTAGGACTGATATTTCTTTTGGAAACCAGGTGGCAAAACGTTGGCGTAATAAAATGCTTTCACTTCGTTTGAGACTGGTAAGAATCAAAATTCGTTTTGCACCAGTCAAATCATTGTATTTGGCTAAATATTGATTGAAATAAATTGCTAAATAAGCGATTTCACTTTCTTTTACTTTTTCCCCAACTTTATCTTGTAACAACAAACTCATAAATGCGGCGATATCAAAAGCCAAAGGAAAGGATAGTTTGATTTCTTCAAGTAATTGATTATGATTTTGCATGCCATATTTCATACGTATGATTAAGGGCATCAAATGTAAAGCCAAAGACAAACGCAAATCGATTTCTTGTGATAGATCGATATCAAATTTTTCATTGATTTCCGTTAAACTATTCAAGATGAAATCATTGACTTCCTCAGAAATATAATCATCATTTTCGAAATCACTTTTGCCTTTTATATAGATCGCCAAATTCAATATTTCCGCTTGATTAAACTTAAAAGACGTTCGTTGACTAATCAGTTCAAAAATTTCTTTTGCAACTTGGTGTTCACTGTCAAGTCCTTCATATTCAATAAGATCTTGCTCAATCAGATAGAATCCTTTTTTCATGCGTTGAATGGCTAGCTCGACATGGACAACTAAATTTTGAAATAATGTTTCAGAAACATGATATTGATATTTCAATAAAGTCCCCACCAGTGTTTTTTCAATTTCACTGCGTCTAGCTAAATGACTGGTTAATTCTTTTTCTTCATGGTTCATCTCTACTAATCCCAACTTCAGCAGGCATTTTCTTTTATCAGCTTCACTAGCATTTATTTCAAGTCCTCGATTTCGTTTGCCAATGATTTGAATCCGATATTCTGCAAAAAGCTGATTTGCCGCTTTTAAATCGTTGTCTAGAGTAGAAAGAGAAACAAACAAACGACTAGCTAATTTCACCCGAGTAATAGGATTTTTTTGATTAAGCAGAAAAATACTTAATTGTCGAACCCGATCTGTTTGATTGATACTGGCTGCCGGACCAAACTGAGCTAAAAATTGTTGAAAAAGCGTCCCTTCTTGAATCAATAATTTGCTTCCTTTAGATGTCACTGAAAATAATTGAGCAAATGATAGTTCCTTGAGATTTTCTTTGATCCTTTTTATATCCGACTGCACAGTTCGCGTAGTCACACCAAACTTTTCTACAAAAAAATCTGATGTTAAAAACTTAGGTGAAACTGCTGCAAAATCTTTAATCATTTGAACTTGCCGTTCGTTCATCTCTGGTTCCCCTTCTCTTTTAGTTGATATTCACTTCCTTTATAATGGTTTTCACTCGTTCTTCAACATTAGCGATAGCATCTTTAGAAAGTTGCATGACATTAAATTCATTGTGATTTTGCTCATATGCTTGTCCAAAAGTTCGAATAAAAGCTTGTCGTAAGTCTGATCCATAATTTACTTTAATCAAATTTTCAGCTTTTGCTCTTCTCACCTGATCAAATGGAATTCCTGAACCCCCATGCAGAACCAAGGGCACAGTCGAAATTTCAGCAATTTCTTTCAACAATGGAAAATCCAAATGAGGTGATAAATCCATTCCATGGACATTTCCAATTGAAACCGCTAACAAATCACATCCGGTTTCTTCAACAAAAGACAATACATCAGCTGGATCTGTCTTAGCATCCTCTTCAGAGATATGGTCATCCTCTTTACCAGAAATAGCACCTAGTTCAGCTTCAACAGGAATACCATAAAAATGACAATATTCAACCGCTTTTCTTACCTCAGCAATGTTTTGATCCAAAGGAAGATGTGATGCATCTACCATGATTGAAGTAAATCCTGCATCAATACACGCTTTTACATCTTCAAAACTTTTTCCATGGTCTAAATGAAGTGCTATTGGCGTATCACATTCAATCATAGTGGACCTAACCATGTCGGCAATAATTTTAGGATTGGATAATTTTAAATTACTAGAAGAAATCGCAATATATCCTCCCAAACCCATTTCTTGATATCCTTTAATTATTCCAGCGGTCAATTCATAGTTCGTCGTATTAAATGCTGGTAAGACTAATTGATGTTCTTTTGCATAATCCATCAATTTAAATCCATTAACAATTTCCATGTTGCCAGACCTTCTTTCTTTTTCTGGCTTAAGCATAATAGAAAAAGCTTCATGCAATTCATGAAGTTATTTCATGAAGAATGATGAAATTTTATGATTTTATATGATTATACACGATTTTTTGTGAATTTACATGATTTTCAACGAAAAAAAACTACTTATCTCATTTTTGAGTAAGTAGTTGAGAAAATATTATTGATAAATCATTCTTGTTTTATCCGCAATTTCTTGGTCAAATTTATCAGAAATAACTGTTACCTGATGAATATCGTATATTTTTACTTGAGAAACCACCCCAAATTTCGAATGGTCCGCTAATAAATAAGTATTTTTTGAGTGGGTTAACACTTCTTTTTTCTTAGCTGTTTCTTCTAGGCTAGGTGTTGTAATACCGAATGTCACATCAAGCCCATTTGCCCCAATAAAAGATTTATCAAAAATAAAATTTTGAATATTTTCAATCGTTACAGGACCGGAAACGGAAGATAATTCACTGTTGAAAGTACCTCCTAAAAAAGTTACTTTTGCCTTAATCTCCCCACTATATTTAGTGAGTTCCATATTTGACGTTACGATATGAATGGGCAGTTTTAACAGTTCTCTAAAAAGGATTGTCCCACTGGAGCCAGAATCCAAATATACGATATCTCCATTAGTCACTTCGTTTGCCGCAAGTCTAGCAATATATTGTTTTTCTTTTGTATGGCGTATCGCTTTGGTCATTACCGGTAATTCATTTTCGGTTAGAAAAGCCCGCACAGCACCGCCAGATAACCTTTCAATTTCGCCAGTTTTTTCTAGCTCTACGAGATCTCTCCGCAATGTCGAAATCGAAATCTCAGGTACTTGAGCTTGTAAATTTTCAGTATAAATTAATCCTTGATCTTTTATTAATTGTAAAATTTTTTTTTGACGCTCGTAAGGAATCAAATTTCGCACCTACCTTTTTACATCATTATACTATAATTAAAAAGATGTTTAACTTAGATTTTTTTACGATTTAAATAAAAACCGCCTGCCAGAATAATCAACGAAGCTGCTACTGCTAATAAAAACAATCCTTGATAAGCAGATTGTGCCGTTTGATGAAATAAATTAATTTGAACAGTATCACCTAATTTTTGTAGTTTTAAATAGAGAGCTTCCACTGATAAATGACTTCCGCCAACACTTTTAGCAAACTCACTAAAGCCATTTTGAACAATCGTCGCATATAAGGTTGGCGCAATCGTTAAACCAATTTGACGGCTGACAGATAAGGTTCCTAAGGCGACGCCACTGTCTTTTGCTCCAGCAATTTGGTTGATTAAAACAGAAAATGGCGCCCCCATCAACATCCCAAAACCTAAACCGGCAACACTTGAAGCGGCAATAAATAAAATTGTACTTATCCCAAAAAAGGCAATTAAACCAAATCCAATTGTGGAAATGATTCCAGATAACGTAATTGTTCTGGTTGCCCCTAGTTTTGATACCAACATCCCACCAAGACCAGCACCAACAATCGAACCCAAACCAATTCCGCTCATGAAAATACCGCTATTGTTAGCTGAAATCCCAAAAGTTTGTTCCACAAAGCTCGGAATAAAGACAAAAATAGCAATCAAAGTACCAGATAATAATCCCATCAATAACGTCAATAAAAATCCTTGACTCTTTAATAAGCTATAAGGTAAAAATGGATCGGTTTTAACTTTGATATTTTTTTCAGCCCAGACAAATGCGCCAAAGAAAACAATTCCTAAAGCAAACAAACCTAAAACTTTTACTGTCAATAGGCTAGCCAATAATGCACCACTTTGTAAATTAGTGATCGCCAACATAAAACTCAAGATTCCAAAGGTTAATAAAGTTAAACCACGAATATCCAATTGTTGCGTGTGACTTTGTTTGGTTTCTGGGATTGCGATCAAACCAGCAATGATGACAAATACTGCGATCGGCAAATTAATTAAAAACAGCCAACTCCAATGTCCTGTCACATTCAAAACTAAACTACCTAAATTGGGCCCAACGACTGAAGCAATTCCGTTAATCGCACCTAATGCTCCTAATAAAGCACCTTGTTTTTCTTTTGAATAAGTCGATAAAATATGACTAGAAGCAATAATAAAAATCCCCCCGCCACCAAAAGATTGAAGCAAGCGCGCTGCCAAAAAGAAAATAAAGCTAGGACTTAAAGCGACTAATAGTGAGCCTAGCGCAAAAATGGAAATTTCAATCAAAAATAATTTCTTGCGACCGAATTTATCTGCTAATTTGCCGATAATCGGTGTTGCAATCGCCATTCCTAACGTATACAAGGTGATTCCCCAAGTACCTTGAACAGCACTAATATTAAAACTATACTCAATCGTCGTTAATGCGCTAGAAATAATTCCATTATCTAACGCCGACATAAAAACGCCTAAAATAAAAATAACTAAGGCAAATGTTTTTGGTTTTGCTTGCATTGTTCTTCCTTCTTTCTAAACGCCCATTCCGATTAACATCCCGATCACATAAGGAATCAACCAGAATAACCAGACGACTAAACTAAATTTATGAAAGGTTGCTTTGGCTTTTTCATTTTTGCGAAGTAAGACAATTATTGCCCAAATCAAATGAAAAGCCATTAATAAAATCGCCAACATACCAGTAATCTGATGTAAAGGATTGGCGGCGTTACCAGCAGTTACTAGCCCAGACATAATTGTCGTACCAGTCGTATCAAAAATTAAACCTAATGCAAATAATCCGACATGCTTCCAATTTAGTTCGCCACTTCTTCTTTCTGAAAAAACACCAATCGTATAAAAAATTAATGCTAAAGTAATGGTGATGATGGCTAAAATTAAAGTTGTATTCATTTTTCTCCTCCATTTTCGGTAACACTTTGTTACTTGATGAAATGAGTATACTTGTTCGGTGACATTTTGTCACTATTTTTGCTTAAAAAAATTCCCGCCTTTTTTTGACGGAAATTTGTTAAATTTTCGGATAAACTTTTTGAGTGAAATATTTTAAAATTAATGGTGACAGCAACGTACTAAATAAAATAATCATTACTAATGAAGAATAATATTTGTCTGCTACTAAAAGATTGGCACTACCTAATTGCAAAATAATTAATGCCATCTCTCCACGGGAGACCATACCTGAACCAATCATCCAAGCGCTATTATTTTCAAAACCAGATATTTTGGCTCCAAAAAATCCACCTAATAATTTTGATGCTACCGCAATGACTACCATTAGTAAAATAAAACCTAGTTGAGTTGCCATCGATTGGAAATTTACTTCTAAACCGATACTGACAAAAAAGACCGGAATAAATATTGAATAGCCTAAAGCCTCCATGTTTTGATTCACTAACTCTTTCACTTCTGTTTGACCTACCGCAATTCCGGCAAAAAAAGCCCCGACGACTGAACTCAAACCAACGAAATCAGCAAAATATGCCATTCCTAAACAGATGATTAGTGAAACAATAATCACAGCTGATGTAGTGAATAATCTTTGAGCTAACTTCATTAAAAACGGTGCAATCCACTTCACTAAAAAGAAAATAAACACAAAAAAGCCGATTTCTTTTGCCAAAACAAAGAAGTTCTCACTCAAAGAAGATTGATTTTTTTCCGCAATAAACGCCACACTAAAGCTTACTAATAAGACAGTCAAAATATCATCTAAGACGGCTGCACCTAAAATGGTGGCTCCTTCTTTACTATCCAGCACCCGTAATTCTTTTAAAACCTCTACGGAAATACTTACCGAAGTGGCTGCCAAAATAATTCCGAAAAACAGTGCTTGATTGCTGGCTATTTGTAACAATTTCCCGCCGGCAAAAGCTAAAATCAAGGGTAATACTATCCCAAAGCTGGCTACTAAAATTGCTGGTCGAAAATATTTTTTTAACAATGACAGATCACTTTCTAAACCCGCAATAAACATTAGCAAGATCACACCGATTTCAGAAAACTCAGTCACCAATAAATTGGGATGCACCCAATTTAAGCCCCCTTGACCTAATACCACTCCTACAATCAATTGGCCGATAACTGCCGGTAAGCCGATTCTTTTGGAAAAATGGGCAGCCAATGTTGTTGTGATTAAAATGATTACTAGAATACCAATGAACGCCATTTAGATTCTCCTATTCTTGACTGATTGTCCATAATTTATTTGCAATTTCTCCTAGATCATTTTGATTGGCTTGATTGCATAATAAAATAACTCCACTATCACGATTTTGATCCATTAAAAGAACCGATGCGTATGCCCCAATTGAACCTAAGCCAATCAACTGTTGATTATCTAACCAATAACCACCAGCATAATTGCTATCTGAAACCAATAAGCTTTGTAATTCACTACTATTTGGAAAAGTTGATTCCACTTGCCACAAATTTTCAGCCGACATTAAAAGATTACCAGCACCTAGCAAACTTGAAAATAAATTGGCAGCATCAGGCAATGACTCTTCTGCCACCTCAGAGTTTTTAAGGGAAGCTTCGGAGGGGTACCCTTTAGCGTAAGAGGTGTCCGCTGACAAATCTTGAGAAAAATAAGTGTGATCTAATTGCAACGGTGTACTGATTTTTTCGCTAAACAACTCGGCATAATCAAGCTGATAGACTTGTGATAAAATCCCTGCTAGTAAAGAATAATTAGCATTGGTATACTCAAAGTCAATTTGGTCAGCAACTGTTAATTCAGATAAAACATAGTTCAACTGGCTGTCTTGCGTCTCTAAAAACTCCCCTGGATCAGTTTCTTCCATTTGAATACCCGAAGTTTGATTTAACAATTGTCGAATGGTAATTTGACTACTGTTGGCTAATTCTGGATAAAAATCGACAATCGGTTGATCATAACTTATTTTACCCTCCGCAACGGCTTCAGCAATTAAGCTACCTGTTATAGTTTTTTGAATTGAAGCGATGGGAAAGCTTGTTTCAGCCGTGTTTTTAATTTTTTGCTGATAATCAGCGTAACCAAAACCAGCTGATAACTGTATTTTTTTATCTTTTACCACTAAAGCAACTCCATTAAAATCTTTTTCCTTCAAATATTGAATGATCTGTTCAGTGCTTGAAAAAGCGACCTTTTTTTGAACAGGTGTCTTTTTTTGAGAAAAATAAAAGCCGCTGACTGAGATGATTAGAGTAACTAAAATAGCTATATAGCGAAATCCTGATTTTTTCATAGGGAACCTTCTGACTAATTGATTTATTATACTTTACACCTGATGAAAAAAAATCACCATTATTTTAATGTTTTTAAAAGAACTTTCAGAATAGATTGCTTAATCTAGACTTTTTCTTTATGATAAATAAAAAAAGGAGGCTGCAAGTTTGAAAAAAGAATCGTGGTTTACTTGGAAAGATTTAGTCTATTTCATCTGCTTGATTGCACTCATGGTTGGCTTGCGGATGTTCGTCTTTTCATCGATTACTGTAAATGGTGCATCGATGGATCCAACTTTACAAGATCGAGAAAAAATTATTGGTTTAAAATTGGGCGAAATTCATCGTTTTGACATCGTGACTTTTGACGCTCCTGATAATCCTGGCACAGACTATATCAAACGTGTCATTGGTTTACCTGGCGAAACAGTCAGCTATAAAAACGATCAACTTTATATTAATGACAAGGCTTATAGTGAAGATTATTTAGATCAATATAAAAGTGAATTAACTGATGATTTACCTTTAACAATGGATGCCAATATGTCAGAAGACTTTTCCGTTAAAGTTCCAGAAGGTAGCTATTTTGTTTTAGGTGACAATCGCCGAGTTTCAAAAGACAGTCGTTTTATTGGCTCGATAGAAAGAGATAAAATTGACTCTAATGCAAAATTTGTGATTTGGCCATTGAACCAAATGGGCACAGTATAATAGAGGGACTTGATAAAATTGACGATTTTTCGTCAGATTTATCAAGTCTTTTTTTTGTGACAAATATCATAGAATGTCATGACGGATGCTTCTTAAACCGCTTCTAATATTCCAGTACACTTACCTTATCAACAAGAGATGAGGGAAATGAGAATGAATACAATCATAAAAATAAAACAAGTCACAGTTCGCTTCAAAAGAAAAAACGCCCTTGAAAAGATTGACTGTCAAATTAATCGTGGCGAAGTGGTCGGCTTGGTAGGTCCAAATGGCGCCGGTAAAACCACTTTAATTAAAACTATTTTAGGTTTTATTCCAATAAGCGCTGGAGAAATAGCGCACCAACAAATAAAAATGGCTTCACTGATTGAACAACCAGGTCTTTACCCTTTCATGACTGGAATGGAACACCTAAAAATGTTGGCGGAAAAGCAAACCACTCAGATCGAAATTGATCGTTTGATTCATTTATTGGACTTAACCGATTTTATTAATCAAAAGACCAAAGAATACTCATTAGGGATGAAACAGCGCTTAGGGATTGCGATTGGATTATTAAATAATCCGGACTTAATCATTTTAGATGAGCCGATGAACGGCTTAGATCCTTATTCTGTTAAACTTCTGAAAAAAGCGATTTTAACTTACAGCGAGACGGGCACTGGCTTTTTAATTTCCAGCCACATTCTAAGTGAGTTAGAACAAATCGTCAATCGGGTTCTATTAATGAAAGCCGGTCATTTAGTTGAAAATGTTGTACATCCTGAATTATTAGAGGACTTTGAAGATGGCTTATTGGCCAAATTAGCTTAAAGGAGCGAATAAAAATGAAAAATACAATCCAACAAGAAATATATAAAATGACGAAACAACAATTAATTCTGAAACAAAGTAGTGTCCTAGCAAGTTTTATTATTCTCAATGCCTTAGTTACTAAATTTACCAACATTATGTCTGCCGAAAAAGTTCTCCCGGTTTTATTTAACAGCGGTTGGCTAATTGTCTTTTACATGGTCTATCTGGCCAGTCAAATTTTTTCGATGGAATTTCGTTATGGTACAATCAAAAACTTACTACAAAATAATCCTCAACGAAAAGATATTTTCTTAGGAAAAATCTTCACTTTGATAGGCTATTCAATTTATCTGAATCTGATTGCACTAGTGACAACCATTGCTGCCAGTTTAATTTTATTTACCAAAATTGCTTTTAATGACACAGTAATTTTTGAGACATTATTGACGAATATCTTGGCAAGTTTTATTGGTATGTGGCTATTTGCTAGCTTATCTTTGATGATTTCTTTAATTGTAAAAAACGAATCTTTAGCAAGCATGTTAGGAATCGGTTCATATTTCATGTCTTCTATGTTGGCGGGCTTACAATTTATAGCTTTAGATAAAGCTCCTTGGTTACGTTGGAATCCTTTTAATATGTTGAATTTAGCCAATCAATTAGCCAATAGCTCACTTTCAAAAATGACCTTATTATCGACTCATCAATTAGTTATCGGTAATATTCTTTATATCTTATTATTTATTTTCATTGCAAAATTAATCTTTAATCGCAAAAAAATTTAATTCTTATTGCTAAAAAGCGGATTTTCCGATTTAATTATAGTAACCGTTTGGAAAGGATTTCCTATGAATAAATTTCGCTTATTTCCAGCTGGAGAGACAATTTCCTCATTAATATGGCTGCTGTTTCTCTTGATTCCCATGATGTCATTGTTTCCCTATGATACTTTTTTAAAACAAATAGCTGGTTTGTCACTTTTACTGTTTGCATGGTTTTATCGTAATACTTTATTTGATGGAAAATATTTCATTTATTGGATTGTTCTGCAATATCTGATTGCCTTATTTTATGTTCTGACATTAGGTTTTATCCAGCTTTTCATGTTTCCCGCTTGGAAATTAGGTTTTTCAAAAATCCGCAACCGAACGTTTTGGCAATTATTTATTTTACAAATTATTTTGATGACGATTGGTTTAATTTTTGGCCCGGTTCGCTACCCTGTTTTAGGTGGTGGCGATCAATTGGTAATGACGATTGGTTTTAGCTTATTTACTCTAGTCGCACCGCTAGCTGGTCAAGAATTTTATCATCAGCAAGAACAACGAAAACAATATTATCAAGCCAATAAACGAATGGAAGGCGTCATTAAAGGAGAAGAACGAAACCGTATCGCTCGCGAATTACATGATTCTTTAGGCCAATCTTTATCCGTCATGACAATTAAACTGGATTTGGCTCAAAAAATCTTATATAAAAAACCGGCATTAGTAGAAAACGAACTAAAAGAGATTGAAACAATCTCCCGTTCAACTTTAAAAACAGTACGGGAAATTGTCTCAGATATGCGACAACGAACCGTGGCTGAAGAATTAATTGACGTCAACCAAGCCTTAACAGCGGCTAAAATTATTTTAACCACTGAAAATGAAGAATTAGCAGCTGAATTAGCGCCGCCACAGCAAACTGAATTTAGCAGCATTCTACGAGAAGCTGTCACAAATATAGTGCGCCACAGTAAAGCATCCTATTGCACGATTGCTTTTCAAAAAGCCCAAAATTATCTTCAAGTCAGTATCAAAGATAACGGAATCGGTACGAAAGATATTATTACAGGCAACGGACTAACGGGCATGAAAGAACGCATCGAAAAAATCAACGGTTCTTTTGTGATTCAAGAAGATA
This sequence comes from Enterococcus sp. AZ103, assembly GCF_051714685.1. Classification (NCBI taxonomy): domain Bacteria; kingdom Bacillati; phylum Bacillota; class Bacilli; order Lactobacillales; family Enterococcaceae; genus Enterococcus; species Enterococcus sp. AZ103. Next base: position 381,770 of record NZ_JBIOSI010000002.1, read on the forward strand.
AAGGAACCCTATTACGTTTTAATATTCCCTTAAAGGAGGTTGAAAATGATTAAAGTCTTAATCGCTGAAGACCAAGGCGTGCTCTCTTCTGCTTTAGCCATGATTTTAAATTTAGAAGACGATTTAGAAGTTGTTGGAACAGCGAAAGATGGCGCTGAAGCCATGAAATTACTGTCAGAATTTAAACCAGATATTTTATTGACTGACATCGAAATGCCGGAAAAAACTGGTTTGGATATAGCTGAAGAATTAACAGCAAGTCCCACCAAAGTAATTATTTTAACTACCTTTGCTCGCGACGGTTATTTTGAACGAGCTGTGGCGGCAAAAGTCTCCGCTTATTTGTTAAAGGATACTCCTAGCGAAGAATTGATTAACCATATTCGAGCCGCCATGGAAGGAAAAACTTTTTATGAACCTTCGTTAATTACTGGTTATATGAACAATCAAAAAAATCCATTGAGCCAAAAAGAGCAAGAAATTTTGAATTTGATTGCCAAAGGCGCTACCTCCAAAGAAATTGCCGCCAAACTTTACCTGTCTGACGGCACGATTCGTAATTATATTTCAGAAATCATCAGTAAATTAGCAGCTAAAAATCGGATTGATGCGGCTGAGAAAGCCAAGGAGAATGGGTGGCTATAAAAGCCGTGAGATGAATAAAATCATTTCGCGGCTTTTTCTTAGTTATTCATTTTACGTTTTTTGATAAATATTAGGATACTAGCAAGTCCCATTAACGCGACTCCCAAAACAATCAAGTAACCGGAAGCTTGTTCTCCAGTATTTGGTAAATTTTTAGACGTTATCGGCGTTGTTCCAGTGGTAATTGGTGAGCCGGTATTAGGAATAGTGCCACCACTAGTCATTCTTTGATAGACATAAGTTACCATAATTGGCTCAGCCGTAAATTGTCCACTTGCATTTTCTGGCAACCTCGTCTGATCCAAACGATAGCCTAAAACATCAATTGCTTGAGTCGTATAATCAGTACCGATTACCCCGTTTTGAGTACGACTTCTTGCAATTTCAACCCCATTTTGATCCACAAATCTAGTGGTAACAGTTGTTTGATCATTAGGATTAATTGGTTCTGTAACAATCTTTTTATATACATAAGTAACATAAATTGTTTCTGCTGTGAAGAGACCAGAAGCATTTTCTGGAAGCTTCGACAAGTCTAACATATACCCTGGAATTTCAATTGGTTTAGTATTATACGGATCACCAACGGCCCCTTCTTGATATCGACGCTTAATATTAGCAATTTCTGTTCCACTTTGATCAACAAAACGGGTAATCACCAATGCTTTTCCCGTTGATGGACTATCATTTTTGTTGTAAACATAGGTTACTAAAATTGTGCCATTGATATATTGACCGGTCGCATTTGTCGGTAATTTTGTTTCATCTAAAATGTAATCAGCAATTTCAATAGCATTAGCTCTATAGTTCGCCCCGACAGCTCCGGTTTGTCTTCGACGACCAGTAATTTCGTTTTCTTGCTGATCAACAAAACGAGTGATTACTGTACCAATTTGAATAGGCGGATTCACTGGATCTGACTTTTTGTAGACATAGGTTACTGTAATCGGATTAAGAGCAAAATATCCATTGGCATTTGTCGGCAATTTTGTCTCATCTAAAGTATAACCAGTAATATTTTTAGCGCTTGTTGAGTATTCGTCACCGAAATTTCCTGTTTGACTGTCAGATTGCACGATTTCCTCATTATTTTCATCAACATAACGGGTTATTACCTCTCCTTGTTGCGTATCTCTCACCGAAATTTCCAAATTCAGGCCTGACAAAATATTTGTTCCTTCATAAGCAGCAAAAATCACACCTTGATCAACAACAGCCGAAAAATTAGGAAAATCAATGCTGCCATCTGCCTCAATTGAAGGATACGCTGCCACAAATTCGCGCATGATTTCTCTGTTTCGTTCAGTTCCATTAATGTAACTACTGTAACGAAGCCCTGCGTCACCTGCCCCGATACTACTAAGTGGATATAAATTGTTATCTAAAGAAACTGAAAGAGCTTGAGTGAAAGTTGCCCGTAAATACAAAGCCAACATTTTTTTATCGGTTTCTTTGACATGGAAATAAGTACCATTGACGTTATAAGCATAGTCTGCATTTGGATTACCACCCCAAGTGTCAGCAGGATATCCTGGGAAACTATTGCTTTGCCCATCACCAATTAAATGATTATAGATCTCTTCATCTGGTAATTCCGTTAAATCAGAAATATTTCCGAATTCTGCGACTAACTCAGGATCGGTTTGATACAATTCCAACATGGCTGTATACATGCTTTTACCAACGATATTTTCAAAATCATAAACAATTTTGGCATTCCACGGAGTTATTTCATCTGCAGGAATAACTTTTTCTGTTTCTCCAGCTGCTTCCATCGCTGGATTGTAAATCTTACGATAATAATCAAACATTCTAGTCGCTGAACCACCACGCAAAACGTAGAAGTTTGAATTATCTCCAACAACTGGCATCATACTATCAAAATAAACTTTTTGATCCGTACTATTAATTACACGCAATTTTCCATCGTAGCGATTTACAGCATTATTGACAATCGAATTCATTGTCGCAATCGCTTCAAGCGCTGGAAAATCAATAACTGCTTGACCGTTTACAATGGCTGTAATTTCACCAACTGCCATTTGATGAATTTGAATCTTACGTTCAGACCCCTCTGTTTGGACAGTAATTTTTGAGGCGTCCTGTTCTGCCTCAGTTAAGTTAGTAATTGTGAAATCACCTGCTGGCGTTACTTGGATCGCCAACTGGATATCTGCTGTTCCGGGAGCGCTTACTTTTACCATTAAGTTTGCTTCGTTAGTAGCTCCGTCATTAAAGGAATATTTCAAAATATTATTTCCACCAACTGATGTAGTCAAACCATCGGCTGCCAAAATTTCAATCTGGCTACCACTGATTAATTGAGTGAATTCGATACTCGGTTCAATTTGTAGAATAATCGTACTATATAACAAACCAAGACCGTCGTTGACTGTACAATTTTCCAGAGCATCCAATTTAATGTCGGTTACACTCGGACCAACTCCGTAGTCCTTCACGCCAGCTTTTGCAGTAGCAATCCCATTGCCTTCAGTGACAAAAGAATAATTTGCAAACTTATGGATAATGTAGCGATTACCAAAAGTTGCAGAAACACCTTGATAAGGAACAATTGTGCCATCTTTATTATCATATAACGTTAAGTGGGTTTGATAGCGTTCAGGATTAGTTTTAAAGTAACGTGTATATCCAGCTTCTTTCTCAGCTGCGAGCTTTAGCTTGCTAAAATCATTAATTTTTATGTTAAAGAAGCCTACCCCTGAATTAATTGAATACAAATTGTCAATGTCTTCTGGTTTATAACTGCTACTCATCTCAATAGTTAAATTTGTTCCATTAGTTTCAAGTTTTGTTCCAGTTACTTTATAACTGTAGTACCTCGAAGTACTACCAAATGTGGTGCTAGAAGCATAATTGATTACAAATTCGTAGGCAACATCGTTTTCTAGTGTGATTTGACTCGCATGACTAGAAAAATCTTGTGTAATCCACTCTTCTTCACCAATTTTTCTCAAAGAAAGATTCATAGAATTTTGATTTTCATTAGAATTCACTTGAAAATTTACAACTGTTGTAGCTGCCTGAGGTGCACTATCATCTGATTCTGTTGGAACCTCTTCTGATTGAATTACTGGTTCTTCTGCTACTTCATTTGTTTCAGACAAGGAATTATTCTCTAAGGCCTCATCAATCGAACTATTAGTTAATCCTGGATCTTGTTCCTCTTTGCTTAAAATTCCCTCAGAATCTTGCTGTGCTATTTCTTGCGCCAGTACCGTAGCTGGCTGCTGTGCGCAAAGTAAAAAGACAAATAAGAAACATAACAAACGAGCAATTTTATTTTTTTCCACTTAACTCTTTCCCCTTTCTATCCTCCTTCATATAAAAAAACAAACAACAATCGACAATAATATTTAATTTTATTATAATATTAACAGTAAAAATATTCAATATTTAAAATAATTTTTTGATTAATAGCGTTATATTTCAATAATTAACAAAATTAACGAAAAAATTCTTTTTTTAATAATTTCTAAATGGAATAATTAATTAAAAAAATACCTCTAAAAATTAAGGATTTACTATCCTTTAAGGATAAAACGTTTTAAAAAAACATACTTGCTAGTATATGTTAGCTTTACCAAGCTATTTTAATTTGACTTTCTTATAAGTACAAAAAAACTGCATCCATCACCTTTTATAGTGACTGAATACAGTTCATTGCAGATAAAATTATTTTTAGGAATTTTTTTCTTTTGGTAAGACAATCCCACTATATAACCAAACTGTTAAGAAATAGTACAGTATATAAAGCACAGTGAAAATTAAGAAAGGCAACCATATTCCTTGGTAAGGTTGTTGCAACAAGGATTTAAACATTTGCAGACCAAACAAAACATGGAAAATCCCTAAGATCCCTGGGACTAAGAAAAGGATACCGATTTCTTTTTTTAAAGCACTTTGTAATAAATTTCGGCGAGCACCGATTTTGTTTAACATTTGATAACGAATCGCATCACTGGCTGCACCTGATAAGATTTTAAACATCAAGCAACTTGCCAACATGGTTAGAAAAGCCAATCCTAAAAAGAAGCCCATAAATTCAAACCCGGAGAATAAGCTATTGTAGACAGTATAGGCATCATACTTTTGTGACAAACTTAAATTGTTATCACCGGATAATTCAGGATTATTTTTTTGATTTAATGCCACCAAATCAGCAATTTTTTCTAAGGATGTTGAGAAATCTTTCACTTGAATTAACTGTAAACTACTGGTATTTTCTGGTAATGCCGCAAAATCACTTTCTGATAGAAAAACTTGATTCTTCGAGCGTTGGCTAGGTAATTCTAAGTTTCTTAATTGATCACTGGCAGTCACATCTGTTGCCAGACGATCGCCAGAGTATTCAGATTTTGTAAAATCTCCAGCTTCTTTCATTTCAACTACTTTTAAAGGGGTTTGATTAAATTCAGATTGAATGAAATAGACTGAGTCAGCCGTTTCTTTCATTTGGTAGCTGGTGTTTGATATTGGCTGTAATTTTCTGACTTGCCCCTGCGCCACTTTTTGACTGTTATTTAAAACTAAATCATAAGTGTTGGTTGCTTCGGTCATTTTCGTAATTTCTTTGTGAAAACCTAAGCCGACTGTGACAGCGCCTAAAGCCAAAGCAAAAATCATCGCTACCATTGATAGCATTTTGGTATAGTCTTTTAGTCGAAATGTTAATTGTGCCAAAGTAAAATTATTTAATTTATTTAAAGCCAAATTAGCTGACCGTTTCAACAACGATATAATAAATATAATTACCCCATCAAACACAAAGTAAGTTCCTAAAACAATTGTGACCAATGCGATAACTAAAGCAAAGATACCAAAATTCATCACTTTAAACATCATGAAATAACCAATGCCAAGTAAAGCAATACCAGCCAATGTTTCAACAAATAACAATAATTTTGACCGTTTCACTTGAACCGGTGTATCGGCATCCTTCAATAGATTTAAAATTGGCAGTTTTACAATTTTTGTAGCGTTTAATATTGCTGCCACAAAAAAGATTATTACAAAGAAAATAAGCGTAGTTAAAAAAGCCGAAAAATGAACGGGTGAAAAATGGCTAACAGTTAAATTCAATTGGTGAACGAGTAACTGATTCACTCCAGCTGCTAGCCCAATGCCTAACAATACACCAACAATTGTTGCCGCAATACCGACAAAAAAGGTTTCTAAAAAGATCAATTGTGCGATTTTTCGACTTTTGGCTCCTAACATCATAAACAGTCCGTAGTCTCGTTGTCGCATCGTCATTAAAAAGGAATTGGCATATAAAATATAAACCAATGTGATAATTCCTAATAAAATTGACCCTAAATGAAAGATAAATACCACTGCTGAGATAGTTGAGTTACTTTTTAAAAAAGCTTCATTAGAGGCCAATATTTCAAACATATAAAAGATTCCAGCGGCAACCACCAATCCTGAGAACAGGACTAAATAATCCCGCAAGCGATTTTTCATTCCGCTAAGTGACAGTTTTAATAACATTTTCCCACTCCCTACTGTTCTAAATCAGCCACTACCGCTAAGATTTCACGATAAAAATGTTCTCGACTGGCTGTTCCACGATTTAATTCTTGATAGATGACCCCATCTTTAATAAACAAAATTCGATCAGTAAAGCTTGCTGAAAATGGATCATGAGTCACCAACAAAATAGAAACTTGATCCTCTTGATTCAAATCCGTCATGGTATCCAATAAGGCCCTGGCACTTTTAGAATCTAGCGCACCTGTTGGCTCATCTCCTAATAAGATCGTTGGTTGGGTAATTAAGGCTCTGGCAGCAGCGACTCGTTGTTTTTGTCCGCCGGAAATTTCAGCTGGATAGCTGTTTAAAATTTCTGAAATACCTAAACGTTGTCCAATTTTTTTAACCCGAACTTTAATTTCTTTCGCTTTTACATTTTGTAAGGATAACGGTACCGAAATATTTTCAGCTGCAGTTAAATTTTCTAATAGATTAAAATCTTGGAAAATAAAGCCAATTTCTTTACTGCGAAAATCAGCCAATTGATTGCCTTTTAAATTTTGCGTTGGTTGTTGGTTAATGGTCACTTGTCCACTGGTTGGTTTATCTAAAGTTGCTAAAATATTTAATAACGTCGATTTCCCAGAACCCGAGGCACCCATAATACCAACAAAATCACCTTTTTCAATTTCAAAGGAAATACCCTTTAACGCTTCAGTTTTTTTACCAGTACCGTATGTTTTTTTAATTTCTTCAACAGTTACAATTTTTTCCATTTTCAATTCTCCTATTTGCTTAATTTTGTTTCAGCCTTTTGGGGTAAATCGTTTTTTTGGACTTCTTCATAAGAAGTCACCCCTTTTTTCTGATTCCAGGTTAATTTTAAATAAGCATCACGTTTTAAAGGTCGATCCTTAAAAGCTGAAAAATCCAATACTTTTTCTTGACCTTCTTTATCATAACCAGTTAATTGATAACTGTATTTAGTAATCGCGTTGCCAGAATCATCTTGTTCTAAAGTTTTTGTGCCATCATCAGTGATTTGGACATAATAATCAGTACCACCCATCACAACTGTTTCAGCAATTTTCAGTCCACCAAATATAAGAACAACGACCAAGACTAAACCAATTAATAATTTTTTCATTTTAAATTCCTCCGTATTTTCTGATTAATGTCAGTTTATAATCATTTTATTTTTTGTAACATCGAAGTTTCTATTCTTTAACTTACAATTTCGTCACACAAAAAAACAACAGCTGTTAAACTGTTGTTTTTATCAATTAATATTCGGTTAAATCCAGTTCACTAGCAGCTTTTTCAAATGCTGCTTGGCAAGGCAAGACTTGTTTTTCTTTTTCTGGAAAAGTTGCATCATATGCCGGTAAAGCCGATAAATCAGGATACATCGCTGCAGAAAAATGCATTTCTCCCTGAATATTGTCTAAAGCTCCTTCATATAACGGTAACGCCATCACACCAGTATAAAACTTGCCGTCTGGCATGGAAATATGATACTTTTTGCTTCCTACAAAACCATAAGGCTGATAATGGTACGGAAAACCAGCGATAACAATTGCCTTATAGCCTAAACGTTTTGCTTCAGCAATCGAATGGCTAATCATTTGTCTACCAAAACCTTGGCGATGATATTTCGGTAAAATACTAACAGGACCAAAACTAACAACCTCATGTTCTTCTTCGTTTCCAGCAATCACTTTGGCGCGAGTATAAATGATACTACCTATGATTTCACCATCTTTTTCAATCACAAAAGATAGTTCGGGTAAATAATCAGGATGCTTACGAATACTGTGAGCCAAAAAATGTTCTTCAGCACCCGGTTGATAAAGATTCCAAAAAGCCTCTCGTGTAATTTCTTCAACGCGGCGATAATCTTCTGGTTTTTCATGTCTAATAATTGTCTTCATATAAATAGTCTCCTTTAATGAATCCTTTGAATTTGCGACAAATAGCTGAAAACAATCCAAATAAGCTTATATTCTTTTGGGATTGCTTTAGTTACCTGTGACCCTCATCAGACATGCCTCATTTCTTTTCTTCTATTTTATCATAAATATTTTTGACTGGCAGCTTGCATTTTAGTTTGGACTTTTGACCGAATAACTGAACTGGCGAAAGCTGCATTAATGGCGACTTGATTCATCTGATAAAAGTCGATAAAGTCTAAATCAAAAGTTTTCATAACTAAATCGTATTCTTTTGATAAAGTCGTATCAGAAACTGTTTTATTATCAGTATTTAAACAAAATTGAACACCCTTAGCTAGCCAATTTCTGATAGGATAATCACTAATTTTTTCAATCGCCTTAGTTTGTAAATTACTTGTAGGGCAGCCTTCAATACAAACATTAGCCGCAATCAGTTTTTCTTGTACCGCTTCATCGGTAGCAATCGCGATGCCATGTCCGACTCTTTGGGCGCCATGAGCTACCGAATCTACCACATTTGCGATACAACCGCACTCACCTGCATGTAAAGTCAAAGAAAGGGAAGTTTCATCAATCACTAAACGATAGGTTTCCGACAAATCCGTCACCGAATCATCTAGCTCTGGTCCTGCCAAATCTAAGCCGACTACTTTTGGATTTTCTAATTGTTGCGTTTCTTGAAAAACTTTTTTGATTTCCTCTTGTTTTTCCTGCCGCATCCCAATCACTAAAATATTGCCATCAATCGGATATTTTTCTTCAGCTTTTGCAATTCCACGAGCCACCGCTAAAATCGTTTGACTAACTGTCAATCCTTTCTCTTGAGACAAAGAAGGGGCAAAACGAATCTCGATATAAACAATCCCATCTTCAAAAGCCTGTTCCATCACATCAAAGGCAGCCATTTCTAAAGCAATTTCCGTTTGTAAATAAGGTGCCACAAAATCAAATGGCGCCAAATAATCGACTAAATCCTTTGCATCTACTGGCGCTGTCATCGCATCTTTTACCACTGCCAAATCTTGAGGAATCGCCATATTTTGTACCTTAGCAATCTCCATCAACGTCGCCGGTCGAATCGAACCATCTAAATGGCAATGTAACTCCGCCTTAGGAAAAGCCTGAATTTCTGAAAATTCCATTTCCACACCTACTTTTTTATATTGCTAAGAAGTATAACGGGTTTTTTGATGGAAGTATAGGCTTTTAGAGAATTTTTTCTAAGATTAGGTCTCTGATCTTTTCTTGCAGTAATTGTTTAATCCCAATGGTATCTGCTCTTTCAAACAGTTGAATGTGCTCAGGACTTTCAATAATAAACATGGTCAATAAGCTAATTAAGTCACTGATGATTGACACTTCTGTTTTTGGTGAAACAATGCATATGATCGAACGAACTATGGCGGTTGACTGATCCACTGTCGGAAACTCAGCACCACTAGCTAAACTAAAAACATTGAATCGTATTTCTTGAATCTCTGTTGACTGGTATTGAATGTAACCCAACTGAGTGTCAGGAATAGCAAAAATTGAACTCTGCTGGGCTGTTTCTTCTAATTGAATTTTTGCATCGGGAAATTGTTGCTGATAAAAACAATTCAAATACTGGTACAAGGCGGGCAAGTTTTGGAGGTCGTTTATTTTTTCAACACTAAAATGACTCAGAATATTTTGGCTATTCTCGGCAATGCTACTAACCTCCCCTAAATTGGTAATCCAATTTTTACTAAAATTACCTGGTTGGGGCAATAATAATTCTTTTCGATGTAGTTTTGCATATCGAATACTATTAATGGCTTCGTTGACTGCTACTAACTCTTTCTTATTTAGTAGCGGAGAAACCATCATATAGTCATGCTCATTTAAAGGTAGTGAAATTGTTGAAAAAACCATATCGTAGTTATCTAAATTTTCATCATACAATTTTAAAAAGCTAATTATTTTTTTTATTTCAATTTCAGGAATTTCTCTCGTTAAGCGGCTAGCTAACATTTTTGATGATCCCATCCCAGAGGAACAAACAATTAATGCTGTAATTGAACGGTCCATCACTTTATCTAAAGCTACTGAAAAATGCAGAGTCAAAAAACCAATTTCATCATCTGGAAAGGTGCTTTTACTGAAGACTACTTCTGCGCCTCTTTTAATTGTTTGAAAAAGCTTATTATAATTTTTCCGAATTTCCTTCAGCATGGGATTTTGAACAGTGATGCCACTATCAATCCGTGAAATAGCCCGATCTAAGTGTTCATATAAAGCATTTTGTAACGCCAAGTCATTCCGCAGGCGACAACCCATTACTGATTCTACAAAAACGATAAAATCATTCACTTTGCGAATTAGTTCTAACTCTTTATTCGTTTCGACTTTATTGTTGATTGACACAACCCATTCTAAAAATAATTGTTGATTTTCAGAAAAAATCATCTGAAATTCTTCTTCTAATCCTTCTTTTAAAATTGTAAATAACACTTCTGGTTGTGTATTGGCTTGTGCCAAATTGGTTAGATAATAGTCTCTTGAAAGCTCCTCCTGATTTCTTTTAACCATAATAGTAAGTAGCAAGACATAATCTTGAAATGTCACATCGGAAACCTGAAATTTTCCAAGCTCAAAAATTTTCCTTAACAAAGGAATTATCTGACTAAACAGCTGAAAGTATTCGTAATCTCGTAGGATTTTAATTTCCACATTGATATCTCTGACTATTCCAGTATCTACTAATCTTAAAATTTCAAAAAAATCGATATTTCTTTGTAGATGGTTCAAAAGAAAAATCCTTTTTTTGGTTTCGGGGCCTTCGATGATTGCTCCTTCACCTTTTTTCATAGTTAAAATAAGATCATATTCTTTTAGTATTTTCCTAACCTCACCGAAATCATTACGAATTGATTGAACGGAAACCGCTAATATCAATGATAAGTATTCTGCTTTTAGAACGTCTTCATTCAGTAACAAAAAAATAATCCAATAAGGTCGGTTCTTTACTGCAAAATCTGCAGTATTTTCAGTTATATTAGCTTCTAAAACTGCAAAATCCCCCGTTTCACCGCTAATTTTAAACCCTTTACCGGTTTCATTGATTAAGCTCAATTGATTTTTTTCAATTACTTCATACACTTCATCTAATTGACGATAGACAGTGCGGCTAGTAACGGCTAATTCCTTAGCAATTTCGGCGATAGTGGTGAATTTCTTTTGATTGTTCAATAAAATTAAAATAATATCTTTTGACCGTTCACTAATCACCAACATTCTCACTCCTTTAATTCTCATTCCTTTTATTTTAAGTGCTAACACACATGGATGCAAAAAAACTTTACCTCACAATTGTACGAGGTAAAGATATCAAACTATAAAATTTCTTTGAACATTTCAATCGTTTCCGCTACTGTTGGCAAATAAGGATTAGCCCCAGCACAAGCGTCAAGTTGCGCATTTTCTGCTAATTTTACCAAATCAATTTCTGTTACGCCTAGCTCCGACAATTTTTCAGGAATACCAACTTTTTTGGATAATTCTTTAATTTGATCAATCACGTAATCAGCAGTTTCTTGATCAGATTTTCCGTTAATATCCATTCCTAGAACTTCGGCAATGCGGCGAAATTTTTCTGGCACAACTTTAGCATTTTCTCTTTCAACAATCGGTAATAACATGGCATTACAAACCCCATGAGGTAAATCATAAAGCCCACCTAATTGATGTGCCATTGCATGTACATAGCCTAAGCCAGCATTATTAAAAGCCATTCCCGCTAAGAAAATTGCGTAAACCATATTTTCTCGTGCTTCAATATTGTGACCATCTTCAACAGCAGTTGGTAAATTTTCAAAAATTAATTGGACCGCTGCCTCAGCTACAACATCCGTGACTGGATAAGCTCCCGGAGTTACCAAAGCTTCAATCGCGTGAGTCAAGGCATCAATTCCTGTTGCTGCTGTCAAACTTGCTGGTTTATCTAACATTAGCTCAGGATCATTGACTGACATCAAAGCCAAACTATTTTTATCAATCATAATCATTTTTACGCCGCGACTATCATCTGTAATGACATAATTGATAGTAATTTCAGCTGAAGTTCCTGCCGTTGTATTGATAGCCACAACTGGCATTGCTTTTTTCTGAGTTTTATCGCCGCCTTCATAATCAGTCATTTTACCGCCATTGGTTGCTAGAATACTAATTCCACTAGCTGCATCCTGCGGTGAGCCACCACCTAAAGAAATAATAAAATCACAATTTTCAGCTTTCAATAAAGCTAATCCAGCCTCGACATTTGCTACAGTTGGGTTAGGTTTCACATCATCAAAAACAACGAATTCTAAAGCAATTTCCTGTAATGGTGCAATCACTTTTGCGAACACAGGACTATTTCTTAGAAATTTATCAGTTACTAATAATGCTTTTTTAAAGCCCAAAGTCTTGATTTGTTCACCTAATTGATTAATGCAGCCTCGACCCATTAAGTTTGTCGCTGGTACATAAAAAGTATGTCCACTCATATTGATTTACGCCTCTTTCTTTTTAATATAAAGGATAAGATATTTTTATTCTAAATTTGCATGTCTTGGAAACATCGTATCAGTTGTTTCTCCCAAAATTTCCATTAAGCGCATAATCATCGCATCATAAATTAAGAAACTCAATTGCTCAAAAGATGAACCCATCGGTTGAACAGATTGACCAATCAAATCGGCATCTTCAACCTTTGGTGAGGCACCTGGCAAAACAAAGATTGCTGTTGACATTTGCGCAATCGTTGATGCTGGGTTAATCGTATTTAAAGCAATATTTACACCATTTTTTTTCGCTTTTTTCGCCATTGAAACAAGACTTTCTGTTTCGCCGGAACCAGAACCAATGACTAATAAATCTCCTTCATGAGCACTTGTTGTCGTATAATCTCCTGTAATACTGACGTTTAATCCTAGCTGCATCATACGATTGGCAAAAGCTCGAATGGCTAAGCCGGAGCGTCCCGCTCCCGCGATAAAAATATGTTTGGCTTTAACAATTTCTTGTACAAAATTTTCTAATTGTTGTCCGTCCACCGCGGTTAAATTTTGCTGCAGCTCTTTTAAAATGCTCTCAACATTATTTTTAACATCTACCATCCTTATTTTGCCTCCTTTAATGCTTCAGCAATTAATCTTGCTTCCTTGACTGGATCTTCAGCATTTAAAATCCCACTGCCAACAATCACGATATCTGGATCTAACGCCATATATTCTTTGACGGTTTGACTATTGATACCTCCAGCCACGGCTACTTGAACATTTTTTACGTATTTTTTCATTTCTGTTAAGTCTTCTAAAGGTGTCCGACCGGCTGCTTGTTGATCAGCACCTGTATGCACGGCAATCACATCTACTCCCAAAGCTTCAACTTGCGGTACGCGAGTTGCAAAATCAGCCACTGTAATCATATCCACCATAATTTTTTTACCGTGTTTTTTGGCTTCTTCGACACAACCTTTAATGGTTAAATCATCCGTCACTCCTAAAACAGTCACATATTCTGCATTCGCTTCGAAGGCTAACTGTGCTTCATATGCACCAGCATCCATAATTTTTGCATCACATAAGACATCTACTTGTGGAAATTTTGATTTGATTTGGCGAACGGCTTCGCGACCAGCGTCAATTACAAATGGCGTCCCAACTTCTACAATATCTACATACTGAATTAATTCTTCTAATTGCTCTAAAGCTTCCGTTAAATTTAATTCATCGATGGCTAGTTGTAATTTCATTTTATTATTTCCCCATTTCTTGATATGCTTTTAAAATTTGATTGAATAACTCTGAATCAGGTGATAACTTACTGAATTTTTCAAGTGCTTCAGCAACACCATTAGCTTTTATTTCAGCCTGCATTGTCACCGCTTGTTCATCCGCTGGATTTTCAAAATGCAATAATGCTCCAATCGCTGTAGCAAGTGCTGAATTTTTAAATCCTAATTTAGCTAATTGTTCCGCAGGTGCCACTAAGCGATCAGTTGGATCAATTTTTCTCAATGGAGAACGACCCACTCGTAAAACATCGTCTAAAACAAAGGTGGCTGAGAATCTAGCAATTGACTCGTCAATCTTATGAGCCAATTCTTCTGAGGTGAAACCGTATTTTTCTTGTAATAGTGCAGCTGACTCTTTCATTGCTGCAATAGCAGTGGCTTTAATTTCATCGTCCTTTAGAGCCTCTTGAACTGTTAAATAGCCTTTAACAAAACCTAGATAAGCTAAGACCGCATGTCCGCAGTTAACGATATATAATTTTCGTTCTAAATAAGGATGTAAGTCTTCAACATAAGTAGCTCCTTTGATTGGTTCTTTTCGTAACATTTGGTTTTCTTCTACAACAAGCTCAAAGGCCTGATCAATTTCCACCACACTTTTCCCATCGAGGTTTGCGCCTAAAGCTAAACGGTCAACCGAAGTATTGGCAAATTTTGCAATGGTGTTCAAAACTTCTTCAGATAAATCTTTAGCCAATAAATCTTTCAACATATTAGTGGCAAATAACGCATTTTCACAAGCAATTACATTAACGGGCGCTAAACCTTTTTGATATCTGATTTGTAATCCTTTTGCCAACATTGGCGAAATTTTTGGTAAATTGTCAGCCCAAACTGACGTAGTGATTAAATCAGCTTGACAAATTTCATCAATAATTTCTTGTTGCTGGTTGATAGGACTTAAGGCTTTTACATCCTGAATCGTTTCTTTTCGTTTGTTGTCACTTAAGATAAACAAATCATATTGTTTATCTTGATTAATTTGACGTACAACTTTTTCACTGACTTCAATAAATGTTATCTGATACCCACTTTTATTCAGCAAATCGCCAATAAAACCACGACCGATATTTCCGGCACCAAAATGTACTGCTTTCACTTAAAACACTCCTTCAAATAGATTAAAAATTTCCTCTTTTGTTTGTGCTTGCGCTAATTTTTCGATATTTTCTGACTCACTTAATACAGTAGCTATTTTTGACAAGTATTCTAAATGTTCATCATTTTTTCCGGCAATCCCAATTAGTACCTTCACTTCTTTATTCGGACCAAATGAGACACCCTCTGGAACTTGAAGCAATGAAATTCCTGAATGCATAATGTATTCTTGTGAGCCATCTACACCATGAGGAATTGCGATGCCATTGCCCATATAAGTCGATAGGACTTCTTCTCTAGCCAACATGGATTGAATGTATTCAGGTTTAACATATCCATTGTTTACTAAGATAGCTCCGCAAGTTTTGATGGCTTCTTCTTTAGATGAAAGCTTTTGGTTTAATTCAATATTTTTTAAATTAAATACATGACTCATTTTTATTCCTCAATCCTTTGATTTTTTCAATTCTTCGACGATTCGATCATATTCTGCACCATCCATAAAACCAGTCAAAGTCATGTACTGTAAGTCTTTTTTATCAATATTTTTTTCTTTGGCCCGTTCTAATAAATCTTCATGGGTAATCACCAAATCCGCGTCATCGGGAATATTATTAATCGATTTATTGATGACTTCCAGATCTAGCATCGCTTTATTAACTTTAGTCCGCAGCATTGATGCTCCCATTGCAGAAGATCCCATTCCAGCATCACAAGCAACTACTACCTTATGGATTTTGCTATTATCGATAGTTGTCTTTTTTCCGTTTGATGAAATTGCTTCATTTGATACAGCAGCGACATGTTCTAAAGCTGCACCATCATTAATTGGACCCACATCAGCTTGAATGGTTTCCTCCAATTCATCCACCATGGACTTATCTCGTTTTAATATCACACTAGCAATTGCACAAGAAACCGCCATTCCAGCAAAGTAGCCTAAAATATTTGCAAAGAAACTGCCTTTTGGTGTCATCAATAAGAAAGCTATAAAACTTCCCGGCGAAGGTACAGCTACGGCTCCACCGCCTAATAGTTGGAAAATAGTCAGTGAAGTCATACTACCGAAAATTGGAGCCAACACTAAAATTGGTTTCATCAAAACATATGGGAAATAAACTTCAGCGATTCCACCAAACATTACAATAACTGTTGCAGCCGGTGCCGTTTTTTTAGCAATTCCTTTACCAAATAAACAGAAAGCTAACATTACCCCAACCAACGGTCCACTGTTTCCTTCAACTAAGAATAAGATTGATTTCCCAAACTCTGCGACTTGTTCAACACCCAGAGGAACCATAATGCCGTGATTAATTGCATTATTTAAAAATAAAACTTGGGCTGGTGCAACAAAAATACTAGTCAAGGGAATTAAATTATGCTGTAAGAACCAGTTCACTCCCGTAGATAAAATTGTTAAAACAACATCAAATATTGGTTCAATCGCAACCAATCCAAGAATCATCAAAATCCCACCGACAATGCCGATAGAAAAATTATCTACTAGCATTTCTAAACCTGGTTTTACTTTTCCTTCATATAATTTATCGACTTTTTTTAATAGAAGAGCGGCTAATGGACCAATCACCATTGCGCCAAGTAACATCGTCAGATCTGAACCAACAATGATTCCCATTGTAGCGATTACACCAATCACACCACCACGACGGTCGTATACATTTGATCCAGCTGTATAAGCGATTAATAATGGCATCATATATTTCAGCGATGGATCAACCAGTGTTGCGAGTGTTTCGTTTGGAAACCAGCCAGTCGGAATGAATAAAGCAGTAATTAATCCCCATGCGATAAATGCACCAATATTTGGCATCACCATCGAACTTAAAACGCCTCCGAATTTCTGGACCTTTGTTTTCCAATCTACTTTTTCTTTATTATTTAACGAGACTTTATTTTCCATCATGCTCCTCCTATGTTTTACTAAAAGCGCTTTCTGTACCTTTATGATAAGGGTGAAAAAAGAAAATAGCTATTCAATCTAGTACTAAAAATTTCAAATCGTCTTGTGACATTTTTTTATTTACAAAAAAATAAGCCTAAACTAAAGGGGCTAGTTTAGACTTACCTATTATGATTTAAATCTTCAAATTACTTAAATAACTAACAGGAATTTACGCTTCAAATTCCACTACATTTTTAACAAATGCTTTTAATGCCGGAACATCGTCATCATCGTAAGCGTTATCAATTTTAACTAATTCACTTCCACGGACTGCCCCAGTTTTTTCAAAAGTCTTATCAAATTCAATAGCTGCGTTACAAAATGTTGCATGATGCATGTCATCATCGCCAGAACCCACAACACCAAATACTTTTCCAGCTAAATCTTGATCAGGTAGTTCTTCAAAGAAATCTTCTAAGTCATCTGGAACATCGCCATCTGTATAAGTAAATGTTGCCACTACACAAATATCCGCATCCGCAAAACTATCTTCATCTGCATCATCAGCCTCGATTAATTCAACTTCAACATCATGGCTTTTAAACTCGTCAACTAAAAATTCCGCAATTTCTTCAGTATTGCCTGTTAAGCTTGCATAAACAATTGTCGCATTTTTCATCATAATTCCTCCAAAAAATTGATATTTAGTACTTTTTTCACTTAATTAAAGAGTACGCTATAAGAGAGTTTCAGTCAATATATCAGTAGATAGCCACAATATTGGTTTTAGATCGTTTATGTTCTTATTGTATAAAAAAGTGCACAGAAAAATTATCTTTCCTGTGCACTAGATATTCAACTTATTAAAGTTCTAAATCATCATCCAACACGAATCCTTCAGCGACTAAATTCGTATCACCAATTAAAAATAACTGGTCATCTTGTACTTCCACCTGTAATTCTCCACCTAAAACTTCAACTTTTACTAGGTTTTCGTTAACTAAATCACGCTGAACAACGGCATAAGCTGTCGAACCAGTACCCGTGCCGCAAGCTAAAGTAAAATCTTCGACACCTCGTTCATAGGTTCTTTCAACTAACGATTGATCTGGTAAAACATCGTAAAAATTCACGTTAGCGCCTTTTTCCAGTTGTGGATGATGACGTAATTTTTTGGCTATATCCATTAAATTTTCAGTTTCCATCATTGCTAAATCTGGTTGGCGCACGACTAAATGAGGAATTCCAGGATTGCCTAACTCGACATAATCGACTAAAACAGCATCTCCATCAATTTCTAGTGCTAAATCTTTTGTGAAGACACTAGGTGAATTTAATTGAACACGGAAAATTCTTTGATTAATTTTTTCTGCCGGCACATCACCTGCGATGGTTTCCATCACCATTTTTTCACCAGCTAACTGATGTTCAATCGCGTAACGAGCAACACAACGAGCGCCGTTCCCACACATTTCAGCTTCTGAACCATCCGCATTAAAATAACGAGCAAAAAAATCGCCGCCTTTTTTTGCTGGTTCTAAGACAATCATCGTATCGGCACCGATGGATAAACGGCGCGTACAAATTCGTCTTGCTAATTTCATTAATTGTTCAGTATTAAAAGTCAGCGCCATATTATCAACGAGAATAAAATCATTTCCCGCTCCCTGCATTTTACTAAAAGCCAATTTCATGTTTTTTCCCTCACTTTAATGATGCTGGAATGATTTCATTTGCCAACATTTGATCAAAATTTTGTCGACGCACAATTAAATCTGCTTTGCCATTTTTTACTAAAACCACCGCTGGAATCGCTAATTTATTGTAATTACTAGCCATTGAATAGCCATATGCACCAGTCGAAAAAGTCGCAAAAATATCCCCAGCTTCAATTTTTGGCAATTCAATATCTTTAATTAAAATGTCGGTACTCTCACAAGCTTTACCAGAAATTGTTACCGTCTCGATAGCTGGTTCATCTGCTTTATTTGCTAAAACTCCTGTGTATTCCGCTTGATAAAGTCCTGGACGAATATTATCAGTCATTCCGCCATCAATTGACGCGTACTTACGAATACCAGGCAATTCTTTAATTGCCCCAATTGTATGAAGGGTAATCCCAGCTTCAGCGACAATACTTCTACCAGGCTCAATCACAACTGCCGGTTGCGGATAATGCTCTTTTTGACAAAAGTCCAATAATTTTTCCATCATAGGATCGGTAAAGTAATTAAAGGGTTGCGGCTGATCACTATCCACATAAGTAACACCAAAGCCACCACCAAAGTTTAATTCTTCAATGATATAATCAAATTTTTCTTTCACCAACCGCACTAAGTCTAAAGCAATTGTCACTGCTGCTAAGTGAGCATTATTTTCAAACAATTGGCTGCCAACATGAAAATGAAAGCCTAAGAAATTCACTTCTGGTGCTTGAATCGCTTGCTCCACTTGTGGGAATAAGATCGCTGGATCAATCGGAATACCAAATTTTGAATCCTTTTGTCCAGTCGAAATAAACGAATGAGTAGCTACGGAAACTTCTGGCGTGATTCTAAATAAAATATTAATGACTTTATTTTTCTTTGCCGCAATTGAGCGAATAATCGCCACTTCCTGTAAGCTGTCCACAATAATTCGACCGACACCATAATCAATCGCCATTTCAATTTCAGCCAGACTTTTATTATTGCCATTCATTTCAATCAATTCTGGGGGGAAATCGGCTTTAATAGCAGTATACAATTCTCCATCAGAAAGAACCTCCAATGAGAAGCCTTGTTTTTCAATAATTTTTAGCATCGCCAAAGTTGAAAAAGCTTTGCTGGCATAAGCCACTCTTACTTTTTCATATTTATCGACAAAATTTGTCTGTAATTCTTTTAGTTTATTTTCAATTTTTGTTTGCGACATCACATATAAAGGCGTCCCAAACTCTTGCGCCAACGCAACTGTATCACAGCCATCCCACATCAAATGACCATTTTTCGTTTCAAAATCCATCGCAACCTCCGAATATTTATTTGCTTCATCTTAACAAGATTTTTTATTAAAAGAAAGTAAAAGATTGATGAAAGCTAGATAATTAAAAAATAAATATTGATGACAGACAGTTAAGCTTTATCAACTGGTATTTTTACTTTCTATAAAATCAAAAAAGCTTTTAATGAATAAATAAATATCCAGTAGAATAGAAAAAAGGATTGCGCATTTTCTCCGCAATCCATACTTATTTTAACCCAAGAAGCCAAAAGCTTTACCAGCAATACCAACAATGAAGATTACTAAAATAATTAATAATGGACTAACATTTTTCTTCAACAGCCAAGAAACAAATAAGGTCAGTAATAAGGCCAACATTCCAGGCATAATGCTATCTAGCACATCTTGAACTGTTTGTGTAACTACTTTACCACTGTCATTAGTAATCCGAGTCGCAATGATAGGAATATTTATCGTGGTCCATTTGTTAACTAAAGCCCCCATAACGAATAATCCAACGACTGACGCACCTTCAGTTAATTTTTGAATCCGGCCACCAGCCATCTCTTTAATAATTTCATTTCCTTTTTCATATCCCAAAGTTAAGCCAAAATATTTAGTTGCTAGACGAATCGCATTAATAGCTACAAAAAATAGAATTGGTCCCGCGATACTACCAGCTGCTGCTAACGATGCACCTAAAGCTGCTAATACCGGACGCGCTGTTCCCCAGAAAATCGGATCACCGACACCTGCCAAAGGTCCCATCAAACCAATTTTCATTGCGGAAATTGAATTACCTGGCAAATTCCCGTGGTTAGCTTTTTCTTCCTCCATCGCACCGACAACCCCAAAAATTGGTGCTGTTAACCAGGGGTGCGTATTAAACCATTCTAAGTGACGCTGCAAAGCTTCATTTCTTTCTTTTCCTGGTGCATATAAACGTTTAATTGCTGGGATCATAACAAAACAGAAGCCCATATTTTGTACCCGTTCAAAGTTAAATGAACCAAGCAATAGATTTGATCTTAAAAACATACTATTTAAATCTTTTTTTGTTAATTTATTTTGATTTTCCACAGTTTTATCCTCCTTAAGCATCCAAGTCGTCGTCTAGGTCGTCATCGTAATCATTGACACTTTGATTATTTGGTGTTGCAACAGCTGCTTTGCCTCCGCCGACAACATTATATTTTAATTGAATAAAAAGAAGTGCTAAACAAAGACCGAGCCCACCAAAACCTACTAAGTTGAAATTAGTGAAGGCGGCGAATAGGAAGCCCATATAAAAGAAAGGTTTCAAATAAGGAACATCCATCATATTAATAACCATGGCGTAACCAACAACTACGATAATGCCACCACCAATTTGCAATCCACCTGTGATTACCTCTGGAATACTATTTAAGAAACTACTAACTGCATTTGCACTAATCATTGTAATGATAAATGTTGGGATCATGACACGAAGCGCTTGTAATGAAAGACCGAGTAAGTGCATGCGTTCAATCCCTTTAAAATTACCATTAGCTGCATAATCGTCTGCCTTATGAACAAAGAAAACGGTAATAGTACGAACAAAGATTGTTAATGCTTGACCGGCTGCAGCTAAAGGTACTGCAATCGCAATGCCTTCGCCGATTCCTTGATTAGAAACAATTACTAAAATAGTTGAAATTACTGAAGCAATTGCTGTATCAGGTGCCATCGCCAGACCAACATTCATCCATCCTAAGGCCATCATTTCTAAAGTTCCACCTAAGAGTATGCCTATTCCAACATCACCTAAAACTAATCCTACCAAAGTACAAGCAACTAATGGACGGTGTGTTTGCGCTTCGTCTAGCACACTCCCCATACCCGTAATACCAGCAACCACTAAAAGTAATACAATCTGTATTGCGTTCATCTTTTCAAACTCCTTTATCCTTTATTTGTGTAATTCGTTATAAAAATCAGTACTAGAATCTCCCGGTAGTTGACGTAATTCTAATTTCACACCTAGATCGTGTAATGTATCAAAAGCTTCGATATTTTTTGGTGACACGCTAACAGCTTTAGTAATTTGCTTGCGGTCTTTTTCAAAACGCATCCCACCAACATTAATTTCTTTTAATGGGACACCTTTTTCCACTAATTCCACGATATCTTCTGGTCCTTCAAATAACAGCATGACAGAATCATTCTCATAGCGTGGTGAGTTGTAAGCCCGCACCATTTTATCAACAGTTACCGCACTGGCCTTCACATTTGCTGGGGCAACAGATAAAATTAACGTTTTTCTCATTTCATCATTGGCTACCGCATCTGATACAATAATAATCCGATCAACCGGTCGTAATTTAACCCATTTAGTTAAAACCTGTCCGTGGATAAACCGATCATCAATTCTCGCTAATTCTATTTTCATAATAAATCCTCCTCAGAATCTGTTTGGGTCTTTTTAATTTCTTCAGTAAAAACTTTAAAACTCTCGTAGCCAACGTTTTTTAATGCTGGTAGTATCTCGGCTAGATTCTCGCCGTCCTTACGACTAGCGGCTTCTAAAACTAACGGCAAGTTCACACCGGTTAAAATATCGGCGTTTTTCAATGGGTAAATAACTTGCGCTGCAGCATTGTAAGGTGTTCCCCCAAACACATCAACTAAAAATAAAACTTCTTCTCCTTCAGCTAATGCATCCATCTCCGCCTGAAATTTCTCCTGTACTTGTGGTAAGCCTTCTCCTTTTAAAAAGGGAATAGCAATGACCGCTGGATCTGCTCCAAAAATCATTTCAAAAGCACTGAGTATGCCAGTTGAAAGTTGGCCATGTCCACTAATTATTATTTTCACCATACTTTCGCTCCTTTCCTTCACTTTCAATAAAGCAAGTAACGTGCCAAAAAAGTGTTTCCCTTTAAAATGACAGTTTTTATCAATAAAAAAAGAAGTGTTTTAATAAAATAAAACACTTCTCCAGCTTTTTTTAATTTTTAAAACACTTTAGTCTGCTAATAAAACTTCTGCAATAAACGTTTTCTCATCTTGCGAAATATTTAAGTCCAGCTTCTCTTCAACTGGGGCAATTGTTTCCCCCACTAAAGCCAGCAAATCAACCAACTCTTCTCGCAAAGGCTCATCGTAATCCAGTGAACTTTGTTTCAGCACCCGCTCAAAGGCAAAGGCTGTGTGGACGACTAATTTTAATGACAAAGAATTGGGAAAACTTCTACCTAACTTGATTTGTAAATCGTCGATCCACTCCATTAATAAATCAGTTATATGATGAGGGTTTAAGTAGACTAAATACATATTCAAAGTATCTTGTACCAAATCACGAATAATGACATTATCTTTGGTGATGACTTCTTTGTTGCTATCGTACTGGCCCAATAATTGTCGTAAAGCCCGCTCTCCTGAGCCGTCCACCAGATTTTCTAAAGAAATATATGGTACGTCAATTTTGGGATTTTTGGTACCCACAGAAGCAATGACTTGGTATTTTTCCAAAAGATCAGGAATGTCTTCCTTCATTTTTAAGCTTGAAACAGTTACTACTCGAACTGTTTCATCTGTCTGACTATCCACCACTTTAGTAATCATTTCTTCTAATTTTTTGGCGGTCCCTTGACCAGTGGTACAGACTGCTAAAATGGCTTTATCCCGTCCACCAGTTAAGCCTTGTAATTGCATAGCTGACAGAAAATCTTTCGTAACAGAGTGATAAATACCGTTTAAATCTAGATCCATATAATTTGTTTTCCGCGCCACGTCTAATACCATACTAGTCGTCACGTTGGGAATGGTTTTGATTGGGACTTTAGTGGCTTTAATTAACTTTTCTTCAAAAGTTGCTAAAGAGCCCATATCAACCAACATTAAGACGCCACGGCCTTGATTCATTTCTTTGATAGTTTCAACTAATTTAGCAAATAATTCCTCTGGCTGAACTTCCAACGGCATGTTTAAAGCGGTCATCGGAACATCTCCTAATAAATCTTTGGCCACTTGCACCATCGAAGTTGCCGTTGAATTACCATGAGCCACTACTAAAACACTCACCTTCTTCTTTTCATCAAGTGTTTCAATTGAGACTAACAACATTGTTAAATAAATGACTTCTATTTCGGGGAAACTAATTTCTAAACTACTTTCTATTTCGGTTTTAAATAAACAGGCAACTTGGTATTCATTCGCATTTTCTTTTTTTATTTCAATGATATCAAAGGGAGAAAGCAGTTTATCCTTCGTTTCTCGGTGAAAATACGCATCTAAATGCATGCCAATGTAATATAAGAAACGGTTATCAAAGGTTACACCCATCTCTGCCTCAGCAATATTTTTCAAACGCAAAGTCAATTCTGAAATCTTTGGCTCGACAAATTTCAATAAATTATAGTCAATTGTGCTCTTATTAACAAAGTTCCGTACATATAGATGCAGGTCGGTCATAATATATTGATGGATATCCTTCTTAGAAATGCCTTCTTTTTCAAGTATATTGACCTTATCTTCAATGACCTCATAAATATTGAGACCACTGTTTTCTTCTTCGAGGCTTTCTTGTAACTTATTAGGATAAATCACCGTTGTCACATCAACATAAGAAGAAATTTCCTCGGATTTTTTAATATTTTGACTGCTGGAATGCCACTGATTACGGACTTCTTCCGGCAAACTTTGGAGTGTAATCTTGATTTCATTGCCTTGGTGGAGCTGTTTCAAAAATGCCTGGGCACAAACCAATTGAATTTGCGATTTCAATTGTCCAACATTGCCATAATTTACCCCTTGTACCAGCGCACTAATCACATCAATGTCGATATAAAAAGTTTTCTTCACCCGTTTGGCCTCATTTTCAAACAAGAACTTAATTAAATCCACCCGTTCTTCGATTGAACGATGAATTAAAGCAGGAATTTCAATAGTCATAGGAATTCGTCGTTGAAAAGTGCCTAACAAATTTGAGTTAGGATCTTCGGTAGTGGCACAAACGATTAAAACTTCGGCTTCCCGTTGAAAACCATTTTCCCCCATTCGATTGAAATGCCCGTTATCAATAAAATAAAACAACATTTCTTGACCTTCCGGCGTCAAGCGATGGACTTCATCTAATAACAATACGCCATGATTGGCTTGTTCTACTAAGCCGGGATGGTCTTCATCCGCACCAGTAAAAGCCCCTTTAACATAACCAAACAGTTGCGACATCAAAAGTTGAGGATTGTTATAATAATCAGCACAGTTAAAACTAATGAAGGGTGCTTTAACATCAAACAACTGCTCGTAAATCCCATATTGATAAATTTTATTGGCAAAAAAAGTTTTTCCAGATCCTGTTGGCCCCAAAAGCAACATATGCAAGCCATTCGGTGGATAATGAACTGCAGCTTTGGCTTGAGAGACAGCCTTTTTCAAACTAGCCTTGTGACCAATCAATAAATCGAAGGGATTACGATTTTTTTTATGATTGAATTTAAGTTGATTGTCGACAATAAATTCATCAACGTTTTCGATTTCATTACGACTAGCTGGCCATTGAATATGTAAAATTTCTTCTAAAGCTTCCACTGAAATATAACGCACAGGATATCCTTTGATTTTAACAACCATTTCATCCCGGACTAGCTTGTTCAACTCTGAACTAACATTTGCTCGAGACAACGCTAACAATTCTGCCAACTCAGAAGCTGAAGAACCTTTTTCTTGGATTAAACGAGTCTCATCACTCGTATACCAAATTTCATTTAGTTTTTGATACACTTTGTCAATCCGCTTCATTTTTTCACCCCTTTTTTGAAACACTTTTCTTCATTATAGACAACGCTCGGTCTTTTGCCAATCTAAATTAAAAACCCGAGACGGCAATCTCGGATTTTTTAACTATTCACTAAAACTAGCAACAATATTTTTTAGATTTTGTTTATGCCACTTTGTTCCTGTCATGGATGATAGATTGAATGACAATTTTAAATGTTGATCATTGGCTAATTTCTCTTGTGTTTCAATGGTTAACTGATAGTTCAGACCTTGCTTGGTTAGCTCTTTACTAACAATTTCTGATTGATCTACCAATAAATAATCCGTGAAAACTTCCAGTTGACGATTATATTTAGCAGCCGCAAAGAAATTTTCACTATAATAGAGGCAACTCATAATCGGACTTAGACTGACTACATTGATGGAAATCACCGAATGACCCAACGAAAACTGACGGTCAGTAAACTTACTAGCTAAAAATTGACAAAAACTCTCCTCTTGCAAAAATAACGCCATAAAATATCCCCTCACTTATTTTCATACTTGCAGTGTACCTTACTTAAGGATTTCTTGACAATATAAAATAAACAAGAGATTTTGTTTCTTACTATATTACTTGAACCTCACTTACCATTTCTGTAAAAGCCAGATTATTAGAATAACCAACTTACCTATAAAGAATTTAAATTTTTTTCCCAAGTACGAAGTGATTAAGTGATTAATATTAAGAAAGTTCTCAATTCAAAATTTGATTCTAAAATCTTTTCACTTAATCTCATCAAAAAAATTATTTTTTCTCTTTGGATTCTTTCACATCTTCAACCAGCTGATCAATTACTGGATCTTGTAGGTAATTTTTTAAGGTAACAATCTTTGTGTTAGGATGTGCCTTTTCTGTTCTTTCAGCTAAATCCTGATGAACCACGATTAAATCACTGTCTTCTGGAACATCCTCAATACGATAATGTTTCACTTCTACATCTTCAATACCGACTTTTTGCAATTTCTTTTTAAAGGTTGTTGCACCCATCGCGCTACTACCCATGCCAGCATCACAAGCAAAAGAAATTTTATGGAAGGTGGATGCTAATTTATCTTCTTTGTTATTATTTAATAATTCTTTCCCTTCAGCTTTCATTCCTTTAGATTTCTCTACTGATTCTGCAAAAAGCTCATCATCTTCTTTTTTATCTAATTTCAATATAAAAGATGTTACCAAGAAGGATACTGCCGTTGCTACTATGACTCCGGCGATTACGCCCACAAAATTCCCTCTTGGTGTCAAAGCTAGATAAGAAAAGATTGAACCAGGACTTGGACCAGCTACTAGGCCTGCTCCAAATAATTGGAAAGTCATGGTTCCGGCCATACCACCTAGAATCATTGCAATAATTGTAATTGGTTTCATTAGAACATAAGGAAAATACATTTCATGAATGCCACCAAAGAAATGAATAATAATCGCACCTGGCGCTGTTCGTTTGGCTGCTTTTTGCCCAAAGAACGAATAAGCTAATAATAATCCTAATCCAGGTCCAGGGTTTGAAGCTACCATAAAGTAAATAGATTTTCCGGCTTCTAGTGTTTGTTGCATTCCTAATGGATAGTAAACACCTTGGTCAATCACATTATTTAGAAATAAAACTTTTGCTGGTTCATTGATTAACGAAAGTAATGGTAAGAAACCTGTAGAGACTAATGCCTCAATCGCACTGGTGACAAAATTATTTGCGGATTGAATCGTTGGTCCAATAACTGAAAAAGATAATACCATCAAAATGAAACCGAGAATACCGATTGAAAAATTATTGACTACCATTTCAAAACCGGCCGGAATTTTATCTTCTAAGAACTTATCGGTTTTTTTCATAATCCAGCCACCTAAAGGTCCAACAACCATTGCACCTAAAAACATCGGAATATCCGCACCGATAATCAAACCTATTGTTCCTAAAGACCCTAATACGGCTCCCCGTTGACCACCTACCATTCGCCCACCTGTATACGCTAATAATAATGGCAATAAATAAGATACAGTCGGACTTACAAGTTCATTTAATGACTCATTGGGAAACCAACCTGTCGGTATGAAGAGAGCGGTTACAATCCCCCAAGCAATAAAAGCACCAATGTTTGGTAAAACCATGTTTGTCAAAAAACCACCAAAAGCTTGTACACGCGCACGAGTAGACACTTTTTTTGGCTGATCATTTACTGAATTTTCCATGTTCACATCTCCTAACTTAATTAATTAAAGATAATAAATCCGCTTCATTTTTTATTGTTTTTAACTGTTCTGTTAATTCCTCATTACTGAATAACTCAGCTAAACTAGCAATCATATCTAGATGACCCTCGCTAGTCTCTGCTGCTAAAACAAAAAATATTTTGACTGGAATTTCTTTAGGAAAATAGACCGCTTCCTCTAGCTTTAAAAAACTTAAACCATTTTTTAAACTTCCCAGTTCTGGTCTTGCATGGGGCATAGCAATTTCTGGTAACAAAACCATATATGCACCATTTACTTCAACACTCTCGATCATAGCTTGAATATAGCGATTTTCAATTGTCTGGGTTTTAAGCAGTGGTTGGGCAGCTAAATCAATTGCCTCCTGCCAACTAGACACGCTATCAACAAATTGGCAATTTCCGACTAAATATTTTGCTAACAATTTTTACTCCTCCTTTACTTGAAATTTTGGTATTGCTGGACAATCTCATTGATAGTTTGTTCCGGTAATTGGGTAATTTCTCTAACCACCTCAGTGATACCGTTTGCTTGAATATTTTTTTGTAGTAATTGTGCACTTTCATCTTCTTTGGCTTGAAATAAAAAACCAGCAGCAATAACTTCTATACCTGTTTGGTGAGGTAATCCTAGTTTGACTAGTTGGCTTACTGGTCCGACTAGACGGTCATGAGGGCTTAATTTTCTTAATGGATCTTTGCCCACTCGGTTGACATCATCTGATAAATTCGGATTACCATGGCGAACTAAAGTTTTTTCACTAAAAGACAATAATTCTGATAGATTCATTTGATATTTTCCCACAAAATAAGCCCGATTTTCAGTCATAAATTGGCGAACTTTTTCACTAATAACGGGATCTTGAAAAGCGTCCTGAACCGTTTTATAACCTGTTACAGCTCCTAAATAAGCTAAGGCAGCATGCGAAGCATTAACAATAAATAGCTTTCTTTCAATATAGGGCGCCATATTTTCGACAAAAGTTACACCTGTTAAATTAAAAGATGTATCAGGTGCCATTTGTTTTTGGTCAATTACCCATTCATAATAAGGTTCCACTTGCGCTATGCTGCGGCCAGTAATTACTTTCGTAAAGGATTGCCGATCAATTGCAGTATCAACGAAAAAGCCCAATCTATTGATTTCTTCTTTTTCTGTTTCATTACATATTTTAAAAACTTTTTCTTTCAATTTTGTACTAGCATTAATCATATTTTCATTTGCTAAAATATTAATAGGCTTTTTTCGTGCTAAAATACCTTCCTTGATCAATGAGGCAATTTTATCCAAATGACTGGCACCAATTGAAGTTGTTATTAAATCAGCTGCTGTAATTTCCTGAACTGCTTGTTCTCGGTCACTTATACTATTTATCGCCTTTATCCGATCGATTTTTTTCATTATCGGATTTTCAGTTAAATACTCAATTTGATAAAAGCCATCCTGATTTAACTGATCAATTAAGTTCTGATTCGCATCCAAGAAAGAAACCTCAAAATCATTCTCATGTAAAACCTCACCAATAAATCCACGACCAATACTTCCTGCACCGATATGGACTGCTTTCATTTTTCTCACCTACTCCAAGTTTGCATGATACTGCCACAACTTCGGCATATCAATCTGATTTTTCTGAATTATCATTAATGCGATTGTATCTCCTAACAACAATAAACTTTGTTCAAATAAACTAGTCATCGGTTGAATTGAAGGGATTTCTCCTGGTAAATTTAGTTTTGTTTGAACAGGAATTCGCACAAAATAATCTGTCAACTCGCCCATGGAACTCTTAGGATTGGCACCGATATGGGCAACTTTAGCATTAAAGGATCGGGCTTTTCTAGCAATTCCTAATGGAAATAAACTTTCCCCACTACCAGAGCCAACAATCAATAAATCATTTTCAGTAATCGCTGGTTCAGTAATCTGACCCACTACTACAGTATCTACACCTAGATGTGCTAGACGCTTGGCAACTGCTTCTAATGATAATAAAACCCGACCAACTCCTACAAAAAATACACGATCAGCTTGCTCGATTGCACCAATCAATTGATCAACCTGTTCATTTGAAACTGCTTCTAAAGTAGAAATTAATTCTGATAAAACTTCTTTTTGTACTTGGTTAAATGACATGTTTATCCTCCAATCACTTTCATCAAAGTTGCTTTATTTTCCGTTAAAGTATTATCCGGAATAAATAAGCTGGTGCTTCCTAACACTAAATTATTGGCACCTGCCTTAATTAGATCCGGTATAGATGCTAGTGAGACCCGGCCATCTACTTGAATAGCAGTCGTTAAACTATTTTTCTCGATTAATGTTTTCAGATCAATAATTTTTTGTTGCGCATAAGGAACTTGCTTTTCATTCTTATTACCTGCAAAACCAGGATTAATAAGCATCAAGCAGACCAAGTCTAAATCAGGTAAAACATAAGCTAAATCTGACAAAGGAGTCGCTGGATTTAAAGCTACACCTACTTTGGTACCGGTATTTTTAATTAATTGAATGTACCGATCTACGTGTAAACTGGTTTCTAGGTGAAAAGTGATGCTTTCCACGCCAATTTTCAGCATTTCTTGAATGAAAAATTCGTTATTTGTGGACATAATATGAATATCAAAATTCATTTTTGTAATTTCCCGCATCCGCTTAATCGTCTCTAAACCTAAAGGCATACTGGGAGAAAAATCGCCATCAATCACATCGATATGCAAGGTATTTAAACCATTTTTCTCCAGTTCACGAATATCATTCTCTAAATTAACCAAATCAGCACACATAATTGACGGTGACAGCACAATATCTTTCGTCATTTTTATATATCTCCTCTCTTAATTGCTTTCATTGTAAACGCTCATTAAATATAAATCAATACAAACATGCAAAATAAATTATATAATTTGCATGTTAATGCTTTTAATCATGCAAAATATTGAAAAATTGACGACAAACCGCAAAAATGAGAAAATATAAAAAAGACTTAAAGTAGGTGCTAAAAAAATGTTAAAAGAGGAAAGACAGCAGACAATTATCGATATTTTAAATTCCGAACAAAAAGTCATTGCCAGTGATTTAAGTGCTCGCTTGGAAGTTTCTGAAGACACAATTCGCCGTGATCTAAAGGAACTAGATAGTAAAGGCCTTTTAAAACGTGTTCATAGTGGCGCATTACGGGTAGGGCCTCCTGTTACTGATTTTAGCTTTCGGATTAATCTAGACAACGACAAAAAAACAGCGTTAGCCAAAAAAGCCTTGCCGTTTCTAAAAGAAGACAGTGTCATTATCATCGATGGTAGTACGACTAATCTAGCTTTAGCCAACGAAATTCCGCTAGATTTTAGAGGACGGATTATCACTAACAGTCCACCGATTGCAATGGCATTGTCCCAGCATAAAAATTTAGAAGTAATTAATCTGGGGGGAGAATTTTATAAACAATCAATGATTAATATTGGGGTAACAACTTATAAGAGTCTCAAACAAATTCGGGCCGATCTTTATGTAATGGGGGTATATAATCTTGATTTAGATGCAGGAACAAGTGTCCCTACGATAGCTGAGGCAGAAATTAAACAAGAAATGACAAGGTGTGCTACTGAAGTTTTAGGCATGGCCACAACTGATAAGTTTAGTACTGTCAGTCATGCAATTGTCGGACCAATTGATGATTTAACTTATTTAATTGCGGAAAAATTACCTAATCAAATTCGTCGGGAATATAGTTTGAAAGATGTTTTATTAATTGATTGAAAACGTTTGTGTTATAATAAATTCATCAAATAATAGGAGGTATTTTATGAGTTTAGCAGAAACCCAACAAGAAATGGCGCAACAAAATAAGATTTTGATGGAAGCCATCGGAAGTACCGGTCAAGCATTTAAGGGAATGGCACAAGCGATTAACGAGGAAAGTGCCGTTGATGCCAAAACGAAAGAACTAATTACTTTAGGCGTAGCTATTGGTGCTCGTTGCGAAGGTTGCATCATCACACATGTCGGTTTAGCGATTAAAGCTGGCGCAACTTTTGAAGAGCTAGCTGATGTAGCAAAAATTGCAATTGGTATGTCTGGCGGACCTGGTGCAGCCTACAGTGGAAAAGCCTTAGCTTATGCGAAAGAAATGTTAGAAAATCAATAAGAGAAAAGCCAGAGCAATTTTATGCTCTGGCAATTTTTAGGCTTTTTCACGTCCCACTTTTGTATGATTTAATAATAAATTCAAAATAATCGCGATAATTGTGGTAAGAACTACTTCAGAACCACCAAAAATTTGATCGACCCAAGCAGGAAATCCTGGACCAGCCAATGAACCTGTTGTCAATGGGATTCCAATCCCAAAAGCTAACGATAAGCCGATGATACCTGTATTAATTCGAGAAAAACCAGCCGAAGCAATCATTTTCATTCCTGTCATGGAGATTGAAGCAAATACCGCAATAGTAGCCCCACCAATTACGGCTTGTGGAATAGTCGTCAATAAGGCTGAAATTTTAGGCACAAATCCAGCAATCATTAAAACAACTGATGCAAACAAGAAAACGCCACGATTAACCACTTTAGTAACAGAAACCAAACCGATATTTTGACTAAAAGTTGCTGTAGGTAATGCTCCGAAAAACGCCCCTACAAAAGTTGTAATACTATTTCCGATGATACCGCCGCCTAATTCTTGATTGGTTGGTTCACGATCTAAACCACTGACAGTCAAAGCAGTCAAATCTCCTATCGCCTGCACTGCATTTACAATAAACATAATAGTTAAAGTTACGATGGGAATAACTTCAAATTCTGGTTTAAAATGTAATGGCTGAACCATTTGGAAATAGCCAGCATTTGAAATCGCCGAAAAATCTACCATTCCCAATGCAATGGATAATAGATAACCAGCAATTACACCAATTAAAATTGACGCTAGACTAAACACGCCTTTAACAAAATACGTAAAGAAAAAAACAATCGCAAACGTCGCTAAGCCGACGCCCCAATTTTGCAGCGAACCAAAAGTAGGACTAGCTTTTCCTCCCGCCATATAACCTACCGCTACATCGAATAATGAAAATCCAATACTCAAAATAACTGTTCCAGTAACCAAAGGTGGAAATAATATTCGAATCTTATTAATCCCCAGACCAACTAAGACGGAAACAATACTACCCACCATCTGAGCACCAATGATCATGCCAAAACCTGAAGCTTCTCCATTGGTGATAGAAAGTAAAATTGGCACATAGGCAAAACTAGTCCCCATCATCACTGGTAGCCGGGAACCAATTCCAAAAGGTTTAAAAAGTTGAATCAAGGTAGCAAAACCAGAAAAAACTAAACAAGTTTGAATAATTAAGGTTCGATCTGCCGCACCCATTCCGCTGGCTCCGGCAATCATGATTCCGGGTGTAACGATTCCAACGGCTGCTGCGACAACGTGCTGCATACCTAAAGGAACTACTTCTGATAGTTTAGTTTTTGCATCGTACTGAAATAAATTGCTTTTCATCTCTGCTTTCATTCTTTTCCTCCTCAAAACATTTTTCTGAGACTTAAGTGACTGAGCAATTAATGATTCGAAAGTGAACAGCATCACAAGGACAAACAGAAAGGGCTTACATTTTAAAAAAAGAGCATGACTCGTCACCTTCAACAAATCTATTATATAAAAATATTTTTTTCGATACAAATAATTTTTTTGTTTTTTTAAAATATTTTCATGAGATTCTCTTTTGAGTCTTTAAACCGTTATTTAATTTAAGCGCTTTCAATATGTGCTGCATTAAAAAAGAGAAACAGTTTCAGCTGTTTCTCTCGGACTTATTTAATTAAAAGCTTTTAACAAGCGTACGTAAGTTTCTACACCCGTCAACAATGCAGCTTCATCAAATTGCATTTTTCCATTGTGTAATGGATGAATATAACCTTTTTCTTCGTTACGAATACCTAAAAAGAAAAATAATCCTGGTATTTCAGTTTGATACAAAGAAAAATCTTCAGCCGTCAAAGAAGGCGGCGTTTCTTCATAGTATTCTGCTGTCGTTTCAGCTAAAATTTGGACCATCTCTGGATCATTATCAACCACCCGATACATGTGATTAAATTGGACTTCTGCTTCACAACCGTAACCTTTAGCAATCTCTCCAGCTAAAAGTTCAATTCGTCGAACGATTTCATCATATACCCGATCATCAAATGCCCGTAAAGTACCTTTCATTTCAACTTCTTTAGCAACGATATTCATGGCCTCACCACCATGGATCGTCCCAAAATTCAAAACTACGGCATCTAAAGGATTGATATTTTTCGCTAAAATACTATTTAGGCCTGAAATAATTCCACCGGCAGCCACAATAGCATCTGCCCCTAATTGCGGTTGGGCGCCATGACTGGAACGGCCTTTAATTTTCAAAGTGACTTCAGCATTTCTTGCCATTAAGCCATGAGGACGTGAAGCAATTTTCCCAGCAGATAAATCTGGCCAAACATGGAGACCGACAATTTTTTCTACGCCTAATTTTTGTAAAATCCCTGTTTCTAAAACTAACTTCGCTCCACCAGGACCCTCTTCGGCTGGCTGAAAAATTAAAACGACCGTTCCGATAATTTCATCAGGATGTGCAGTTAAATATTTGGCAAAAGCTAATAAGGTCGCCATGTGTCCATCATGTCCGCAAGCATGCATCTTCCCTTTAGTTTTTGAGGCAAATGAAACACCCGTTTCTTCTTCTACAGGTAACGCATCAATATCTGAACGAAAAGCAATGGTTTTGCCAGTTTTTTCTCCTCGTAAGACAGCAATTGTTCCAGTTTCAATCACTTCATAAATTTCTTGAATACCAAATTCGGTTAATTTTTGACGAATATATGCAGCTGTTTTTTTTTCAGCTAAACCCAGTTCAGGGATTTGATGCAAATCACGACGAGTCTGTGTCACAAAAGATTCTAATTCAATTATTTCTGAAGCTAGCATTTAATCAACTCCAATTTTTTTATTTTCATATTATAATATAGATCGCTACTTTTGCCTAATTTTAATAAAAAATGATTATTTTATGAAAATTTATTGACTACAGTATCTGAATTCTGTAGGATAAAGCTATAAGGAATCGTTTTCAAAGATTTCTAATGTATTACGTTACAGTTCACTAAAGGTGCAGAATTATCCGCTAATTCTCTAACCTCTTAATCGAATCCTTTCGTTATATTCCTGCTGCACCTTTTTTATTATCAGTCCCCCATCTTGGGAGGCTGATTTTTTTGTTAATAACTTGGGTTTTCATTAGAAAATCATTGATACTTTCTCATATAATAGTTATAATTCAATCATCTTAATAAGAATATTTTTTTCGAGGAGTGTATAGATTGAAAATTTTTGAAGGCTCTGCAGTTGCACTAGTCACCCCATTTTTTGCGGATGGCTCTGTCGATTTTAAACAATTAGAAGAACTAACTGAATGGCAAGTTTCTCAAGGTACTGATGCAATTGTCGCTTGTGGAACGACTGGGGAAGCATCGACATTAACCAATGATGAACATATTGCTGTCATCGAAGCAGTAGTAAAAAAAGTAGATGGCCGAATTCCTGTGATTGCCGGTACTGGTGTTAACGACACCAATCATGCGATCGAATTATCAACTGGCGCGGAAAGAGTGGGCGCAGATGCTTTATTAGTAGTAACACCTTATTACAACAAAGCCAATGAAGATGGTTTGTTCATGCATTATGAAAAAATTGCTCAAAGTGTCAAACTGCCTATTTTATTATATTCAGTTGCTTCACGGACAAACTTTAATATCCCACCTCATATGGTAAAAAGATTAGCTACAATTCCAAATATTGTGGGCATCAAAGAAGCTTCTGGCGATATTTCGCAAATCGCTACAATTGCTCAAATCATGGCAGAAGAGCAAAACTTCGCGATTTATTCTGGCAATGATGACCAAGTCTTAGCCATTACAGCATTGGGCGGTTCTGGCACGATCTCAACGATCGCCAACATAGCTCCAAAAGCGACCAGCGAATTAACAAAACGTTTATTAGCCGGCGATTATGAACGGGCACGTCAATTACAATTGGCACAAATTCCTTTGATTCATGCAATTTTCTCTGAAGTCAATCCTATTCCAGTTAAAAAAGCTGTTGGACTACTTAAAGGAACCGAAACTCATTATCGCTTACCGTTAAGCCAACCATCTGAGGCAACAGTGGCTCGTTTAGAAAAAGAAATGCAAGCGTACGGTTTGGAGGGTTAATATGCTAGACGTTATATTAAGTGGCGCCAATGGCAAAATGGGTAAAGTTTTGCAAGGAATAATTGCTCAACAAACTGAAATGCAAGTCGTAGCTGGTGTCGATCGTGAATCTTTTACTGCTGAGTTCCCTACTTTTACGCAAATTTCTGACGTAAATGTTTCAGCAGATGTGATCATTGACTTTTCCCACTTTTCAAATGTACCAGCAGTTTTAGGGTTTGCAGTTGAGAAAAAAATGCCTGTAGTAATTGCTACAACTGGTTTGGAAGAAGAACAAAAACAAGCATTATTAGCTGCTAGCAAAGAAACAGCCGTCTTCTTTTCGGCTAATATGTCCTTAGGTATTAATTTATTAGCGAAAGCCATTCGCGAAATTACACCGTTACTAGAAGACGAATTTAATATCGAAATTGTAGAAAAACACCACAATTTGAAAAAAGACGCCCCCAGCGGCACTGCCTTACTTTTAGCGGATGCCGTCAATGACAGTGTTAAAGAAAAGAAAGAATATATTTATGGTCGCCATGGCAATGATTTAACTAATCCATTATCTGAACTAGGCATTCATGCTGTTCGGGGTGGGACGATTCCCGGTGAACATACCGTGATTTATGCAGGTCCCGATGAAATCATTGAGCTGAATCATTTTGCTTTATCCCGTAATATATTTGCCAACGGTGCAGTAAAAGCAGCCAAATATATAAATAAAAAACCTGCTGGCCTATACGACATGGAAAAATTAATTGATGAGAAATGAGGATACTATGACAAATTTTACTGACCCTTATGAAATTGCCAAATATATAAAAAATGCTGAAAAAATGACCCCTGTCAAAGCTTATGTCCAAGGAAATTTAACTGACGTAACAGCTGACAAAGTACAATTTTTTGGTGAAAACAATAGCTGGACTTTAATTGGTGATGCTGCTGCGGTGAAAAATGTATTAGCCGACCATGCAGAGAAAATCACTGACAGCTATTTGGAAAATGATCGCCGTAATTCAGCGATTCCCATGCTAGATATGACTGGAATCAATGCTCGAATCGAACCGGGTGCCTTTATCCGTGATCGAGTAGCGATTGGTGATAATGCTGTGATTATGATGGGGGCCGTAATTAATATTGGGGCTTCCATCGGCGAAGAAACAATGATTGATATGGGCGCAATTTTAGGCGCACGAGCAACTGTCGGCAACCACGCTCACATTGGTGCTGGCGCAGTCTTAGCTGGCGTTTTAGAGCCACCTTCAGCGACACCAGTTATCATTGAGGACAATGTTTTAGTTGGTGCCAATGCCGTAGTTTTAGAAGGCGTTCGCGTCGGAAAAGATGCGGTTGTTGCTGCTGGTGCCATCGTAACTGAAGACGTACCTGCTGGTGCAGTCGTTGCAGGTTCTCCAGCTAAAGTCATCAAGATGAAAGATGAAAAAACTGCTGGTAAAACAGAATTCTTAAACGATTTGCGTAAATAGTCATTTTTCTCTACAATTTATTTTGTAGGGAATTTTTTTATTTTAGGAGGGATTTTTTGAAAGATTTAATTGATTATTTAGAAGAACATGTCGATGGAAAAACTTTAGCCACCGAAGAACTAATCTATGAATTAGAAAACGGCGAATTGCAAGGTGTTTACAGTGATCAAATGTCCTTTTCCAGTTTAAAATACAATAAATCAAGTTGCCAATGGGACATGTTCATTGTATCAAATGAAAAAATTTGGGAAATGACGGCTGGTAAACCTGATAAATTGAGAAAAGATTTCAGCAGTGTGGGACTTTTTCGTTTTGAACTAGCAAAACGTCATAGCAGCGGGAAAATTACCGGTAGCTTTCGCTTCATTTCAGCAACCGGAAAGGACGTGCCTGCCAATGGAATCGTCAGTGGAATTTATGATGTGCAATTAGAAGATCAAGTATTATCGTTAATGGAGGACCAGACTTTGTATCGCGACCAACCGATTGCCGATGGAAAGTTTAAAGCAATCGCCTTTAAAGCTCGTCACAAATTTTATTTAGATCAAGAAAAACTCCATTATCATTACGATGGAGAAAGCTTTGATGTAGATACGGTTAGCTTACTTCGCAAAGAATCTGGCGACCATTTTCCACCATTTGTGTCGATGGAAAAATAGTTTCAATAAACTGTCGTTGCGGCAGTTTTTTTGTTCTCAAAAGAGCATCACAGAACAAATCTCGCAAATTTCTTTATGATAAGCTAAAAGAAAAAGGAGTGAAGAAAAATGTGGGATAAATTTGATCGTGCAAATAAGCCAACGATGGATCAAGTTACAAATTTTGTACAAAATCCCCTTTGGAATGAGTTGACTGATTACATTATGCAAACTTATAATGTAAAGCCTCTTTTTGAATATAGTGGCTGTAATCCTGGCGGTTGGAATGTAAAATTTCGCAAAGCTGGTCGCAGCTTGTGTACTTTATATCCGATGGAAAATTATTTTATTTGCTTGATTGTAATTAGTCAAAAAGAAAAAGCTGATTTTAACGAACAATTGGAAAGTTCCACCCCTTATTTACAAGATTTAAATAACACAACTAAAGAAGTAATGGATCAAAAGTGGTTAATGATTAACGTCAAGAATGAGGATAACTTACCTGATATTAAACAATGCTTAGCCATTCGTGCAGTAAAAAGAAAAATCTAACGTTTGGTTGCAAATTTTTTTAAAACAAAGGAGGTATTTATGGAAACTTGGCAGGAAATTCAACAAACGATTGATTCTATTGAAGACCATTTACAACAGGATTTAAAAGCTGTCGATTTAGCAAAAATGGCACATCTCTCCCCTTTTTATTATCAACGTCTATTTAAAAGATTGGTAGGTCGCTCTTTTTCAGAATATGTAAAACTGCGACGACTGGCAAAAGCTAGTCAACTTTTATTGGAAACGGACCATCGGATTTTGGACATTGCTATAAAAACAGGATTTCATAGTCATGCCGTTTTTACCAAAGCTTTTAAGTCAGCTTACGGCCTGACTCCTGAAAAATTTAGACAAGAAAGACCTTTACTAAATCAAGTCGCCAAACCAGAATTACGCCTAATGTATACTGACGTAGATGAAAATGTTCCGCTGATTACTTCCCAGATGGTTTTGGAAATCCAGCGCCATACATTAACAGTGCCTGAAACTTATCTAGGTTTTATAGGCGACCTATCAATCGCCAGTCATATCCCAATCGCGGGGGCAACAGGCATCGATGGTCCAGCAAAACTATGGAAAAAATTTCATCGTGTTAAAAAGAATTATCCAGCTATTTTACCTGATGGTCCTGAATTAGGTGCCTCATTTCTCAAAGATCAAAGCATCGATCCGACTACTTTAGGAAAAGACGCTAGCTTTAATTATTTCGCAGGAGGAAAAAGTGACGGCACTTTAGTTCCCGATTTAGCAGAATGGCGGATGGAACCTGGCGAATATGTGGTCTGCCATTTTGAAGCTGAAGATTTGAAAACAGCAACAATGCAACATATTGATACGGCACTAAAATATTTATTAGAGACCTGGCTACCTACCCATAAAATACACATCGCGCCTTTTTCGGTAGAAAAATATCTGTTGTCTACTGAACAAATTCAAAAAATTGAAATTTGGGTGGAAATTTTAAATCAAGAACTGTGAGAGGCGCTGTTAAGCGAATTTCACAGTTTTTTTATTGCCTATTTCAAAAAAAATCATGGATATTGAATATTTCTGCTTGACTTATATATTTATAATGCTTAAGATGAATCTTGTAAATTTAAAATATACAACACAGAAAAAGGAGCGATTTGATATGAATTATTTAGTAACAGGTGCGACTGGTGGATTTGGACAATTAGCCTTAGGATTTTTGAAAGATTTAGTGCCACAAGAAAATATTTTTGCTTTGGCCCGCAGCCAAGAAAAAGCAGAAAAATTAACAACAGAAGGTTTTAAGGTGCGGATTGCCGATTACAGCGATGCTGAAAAAATGAACGCTGCCTTGAAAGATATCGATGCACTCTTATTTGTTTCTGGTGCGCCAGGTAATCGTCAGGCAGAGCATGAAAATGTTGTCAATGCTGCTAAAGCTAACGATGTATCTTTTATCGCCTACACTAGTTTTGCAGATGTGGATCATTCAACTAGTGCTTTAGCTGCTGACCATCTATTCACCGAAAAAACGATTAAAGCATCCGGCATTTCCCATACTTTTTTACGAAACAATTGGTATTTAGAAAATGAGTTACCGC
Organism: Enterococcus sp. AZ103; assembly: GCF_051714685.1. Classification (NCBI taxonomy): domain Bacteria; kingdom Bacillati; phylum Bacillota; class Bacilli; order Lactobacillales; family Enterococcaceae; genus Enterococcus; species Enterococcus sp. AZ103. The sequence goes on from NZ_JBIOSI010000002.1 coordinate 422,110, forward strand.
TTGTTGGTGCAGCCTTGTCAGGTGGGAAATTTGTTTATGCAGCAGAAAATGGTAAAACTGGCTGGGCTTTAAAACGTGAATATGCTGAAGTTGCCGCAAAAGCTGTCGCAACAAGAGAATTCCCTGAGGTCTTAGAATTATCTGGAACACCGGTAACTTATGGAGAATTGGCTCAAGATTTGAAAGAAGCAACCGGCAAAGATATTGAGGTCATTGCTGGTAGTGACCAAGCATTCATCGAAAATCTGGTTACTAATGGATTGCCTCAGTCTGTGGCAGAAATGTTTTTAACCTTCCAACACGATATTAAAAATGGCCAGTTAGATGTCACTTCGGATGATTTTACCCAAGCTCTAGGTCGTCCACTTACTTCACGGATAGATGGATTAAAAGAATTATTGCAAGGCTAATAAATTTAAAAATTATCATGGCAAATTGCCTATCGAACAGTCTGAAAACTGCTTGATAGGCTTTTTTCTGTTTGAAGAAAAGCACATAAATTCTCCATCTTGGCTAGCAGTTTTTTTGGAGCATATCGATTAATGCTTCGTTAACTACATATTAAATGAATTATTAGTGGTTTGATAAATTACAATAATACCCAGCTATTCAAAAATCTAAAGTTTGTACAACAGATCTGACTGAAGATAGTCTACCTACTCCGTTTTATGAATTGGCATTTAACAACTCATTTATATAGTTTGAGATCGCTACAAGCAGAGGTTCTAAATAACAACAAAAAAATGTTAAAATAAATTATTAGCTCTTTTAAGGAGGTTGTCAGGTGCCAGAAAATGAACCAGAATCTAAACATCAGGTGTACCAACGTTTAATAAATAAGACAGAAGATTATATTGAACAACATCTCAGTGAAGCGATTAGCTTAGAAGTTTTAGCAATTCATGCGCATTTTTCCAATTTTCATTTTCACCGTATTTTTAAAAAATACGCAACAGAATCTTTAAATCAATTTATTACCCGCTTTAAATTGGAACGGGCAGCTATTTTTATATCCGTCAATCAGACGATTCCAATTACAGAAGTAGCTTTAAATTACGGCTACAATGATAGCAGTACCTTCAGTAAAGCTTTTAAACGACAATTTGGTTTTAGCCCGACACAATATCGTAAACAGCAAGAATTGACAAGAAATCAATGACTGATTCTTTCATAATTAAGTTATCTTAAAATATAGGAGGATCATTATATGATTACACCAAAAAGTATGACTGTTGAAAGATTAGAAGATTTAAAAATTATTTATATTCGCTTCAGAGGAAGTTACTCCGTCTTTAGAAAACAAAGCCGCAAAATGTTCCATCAATTATTTGAATTTGCTACTGAAAATGACTTGATTGTTCCTGATAAGACAAAGGTGTTAACTATTTATGATGACAATCCTTTTATCACGCAGGATAAAAATTTAAGAACCAGTGTTGTTATGACCATTCCCACTGATAAACCAATTGAAGAAAGTGGTGAGATCACGATTTCCAATATCTCTGGAAAATTTATGGTGGGACATTTTGAAATATCTGCTAAAGAGTACGGTGATGCTTGGCAATACATGTATCAAGAGTGGTTATTTAATCATCCAGATCAAATCCGTGATGCTGTTCCCTTTGAACTATACGTGACTGAGCCAGCCAAAAATTATAAAGATAAAAGTTTGACTGATATTTATATCCCTATAAAAAACTAGGCAATATTTTAGAGAATTGGTACACTTAATAGATATAAATATTAGGGAGGGGAAAACATGAAAAAGATTTTATTGTTGGTAGGCAGTTTGGCACTGACTGCGACGGTAGCATTAAGTTTCTCAGACACCAGTCACGCAGTAAATCAAGGACAATTGATGCAACGTCTGTACAATCACAATACTGGGGAACATTTTTACACCAAAAGTATCGAAGAGCGGAATTATCTAATGAGTGCAGGCTGGTGGACTGAGGGAATTGGTTGGACCGCACCTGATAGTGGTGATGAAGTTTATCGTTTATATAATGCCAATGCGGCAGATCATCATTATACTTTAAATGCCAGTGAAAGAGATAGTTTAGTCAAAGCTGGCTGGAAATATGAAGGTGTCGGCTGGTATTCTGATACAAATCAAGGAGAAGCCGTTTATCGCGCCTACAATCCCAACGCAATCTCTGGCTCTCACAACTATACAGTCAGTTTAGCAGAACAAAATAATTTAATAAATGCTGGTTGGCATAACGAAAATATTGGTTGGTATGGTCTTAAAGTTGATAACTCTGAGCCTAGTTCTTATCAGTATAAAGATGGCAAACAATTAGCAGCAAAAGTAGTCATAAAAACAGTCCAAGATAACAACGGCAATATCAATAATTACCTTAACAACGTCTGGGAGTTTAGCTTTGATCAAAATATTCCTCTTGAAATTTGGTACACAGGGGGCTATCTTCCACAAAATGTAACTGTTGTCTCCGCCTCACCTTTAGCCGGTGGTACCTTTGTTTATCACAATAATGGAGACGGCACGGTAACGGTTTATCCACTGCCCACTCACTTTCAAGATCTTGATTGGGATGATCCAGTCAAAGGAAAACAAATGGCAAACGAAATTATTAACAAAGCCTATGTTATTGATATTAGAGGTGTTTCTGATAATCTAGCGAATCGAGTAGCCACTCTGATGGATTAGTAAAAGACGAAACCACGACTGATCAGTCGTGGTTTTTCCATCTATTCTATAGATCATTTACGAATAAAAACTGTGGCACTCATACCTAACAGCACATCTTTATCAGGGTTAAAACTTACTTGGACTTCATAATAAGTAGCATTTTGCTGTTCCTCACCAATCGCTGAAATGTATTCAATTTTCCCTTCGTATTGCTCATCGGGTTGACTATCTAACTCAATATCAACTGCATCCCCCACTCTAATTTTAGCTAAATCTACCTCATCTGCTTCTACTAACAATTCTTTTTGGGAATCATCCATCAATATCGCTAACGGTTCCCCTGCTTGAATTGGTTGGTCTTCAGCAACTGAAATATTTGTTACCACACCGGCACTTTTAGCATTTACCTGAGCCGTTTCCTCCCCAGAATTAATCTGGAAAAGTAGGTCATTCAAATTAACTTCTTGCCCATTATTCAAATCAAATCCATTAATTGTTCCAGCAATTGGTGCAAATAAAGTATAAGATTTTGCAGCAGTTACATTACCAAACATACTAGTTTTTATTGTAGGTTCGGAAGCCGTTGTTTTATTTTCAGATTTATCTTGGGAACAGCCAGTTAGTATTAGGCCTAAAATACTCAATAACATAGTTAATTTGGTCATTTTTTTCATTATCTATCTCCCTTTCTTCGAAAAAAAATTTACTCGACACTTTTTAGCGCAGAAACCATATCAATCGATGCGACTTTACATGCCAATATCATTTGAATACCTAACGAAAATATAAATGTGATGAGACAGGACCATAGTATATTCAAGGGTGAAAATGCCACACTAATCACAAAATCATCTGGCTCAGCTACTTTCAATGCCAAATTAGCCAATAATATTCCTGGAATTATCCCGAGTAATACACCAACTAAGCTGAGAATACTGTTTTCTCGAATGATTAAGCTCCTGATTTCACGATTGTGATAACCTAAAACCTTCAACGTCGCAAATTCACGTGTTCTCTCTACGAAATTTAGGATACCCATGTTATAAATCACGACAAAAGCCAACAATAAAGCAAAAACGCCTAATAAAAATATCACACCTCGCATACTATCCATCAAAGTCAAAGTTTCAGCTATTTGAGTCTCGACTGTTGACCATCTAGCAATTGTTTTTGTGCGCTCAAGATAAGCTGCAATATCTTTTTTGGGTCCTTTGATTAATAACGAAGTAGGAACGAAATCACCCTTCCCACTTTTATCCCATAAACTTCGAGACATAAAAATACCTTGTCCAGTACCAAAAGATGCGAAATCTGCAATAAAAGTATTTAGCGGCTTTGTATCACCAGGCAAAGTAAGCGCTACTTTTTCTCCTCGTGAAAGACCAATAGTTTCGGCTAACTTTTCAGTAATCACAAGCCCTTCTTTCGGTAAATTCGAACTATCTTCAGAGAAATGAATTAAACTCTGTTGATTGTCAACGACCGTCATATTTACCATACGACTAGTATCTTCAGCGGCTAAGCTGACTGGTTTCTCCATAATCCCTTCAATTTTTTTTGCCGGTACGCGTTTTTGATAAGATTCAATTGAACCAGGATTTGGTTCTAACTGTGCTTTGATATCATAGGTATAAGTTTCCCCGTAATAGACATCCACTAAATGACGAAAACTATTTTCCATTCCAAAGGCACTGATCAATAAAGCCGTACAACTTAAAATCCCAAACAATGCCATAAAACTTCGCGTTTTCGCCCGAAACATATTACGACTAATTAGTTTCCCGTTAAAGGACATTTTCTTCCAAAGATGACGGAATCGTTCCAACAATATTCGTTCTCCAGATTTTGGTGGTTTTGGTCGTAGTAACTCAGCAGCAGTTTCTTTCAATTGTTGACGACAAGCGAAAAAACAAATGCCAACTGCTAAGCCAATTGAGAGCAAACAAACAAATATCGATAGCACGGAAATCGGTGCGCTATAATGTTGCGGCATTGTGAAAGTGCCTGCTTCTGCTTGCCACAATATTTTTGCTACTAATGTTTTACCGATAAATAAACCTAAAACACCACCGATTAAAGATGGAAAAAAGCCATAACTTAAATAATGAAAATACAATTTCTTTTTGCTATAACCTAAAGCTTTTAATATACCCATCTGCGAACGCTGATTGTCCACCATTCTTGAAATAGTTGTTAAGACCACTAAAGCGGCGACCATAAAAAAGAGAACCGGAAATACATAGGAAAAAGAACGAAATTGAGAAACTTCTGACAATACCGTATCGGTACTACGATGCGCAGATCGATCACGAACCATACTCCCAGGAAAAACTTTTTCAATTTGATGTTTTACACTTTCACTTTTTACACCATCTTCCAACATGACCAATACTTCATTTGCAGGTAAATTGAGAGCCTGCTGATTTACGTACATATAGCCAAACACTTTCGGATTCGGCACAATGTCGTTAGTACTCATAATATATTCAGGGCTCTGAATCAATCCGGTGATCAAAAAATCAATTTCCATATTTCCAATGCTGCATTTTACCGTATCACCTACCGTTAATCCTTGTGCCTTAGCGAATTTTTTTTCCATCAATCCCGCTCTTGCATCGTTTTTTGCCAATCTTTTCCCAGCCATCACCGTAGGTTGACTAAGATTGATTGCTCCTTCAAAACCATTTAACAAAATCGTGGGCTCATTATTTAAATCTTGCGCAGTCGCTTCATAACTCGAACGAACTTGCGTGGTTTTAACGCCATCAATTTGGTTTAGTCTTGAAACAGTTGCTTGATCGACAGTTGAAAAAGAGACCCACAAATCTGGTAGTTTTTGTTCGCGGAAATTCTTGTTTAAAGAAACTTCAATATCTCGCCAACCAGCATCTAACCCCGCAAACACCATTACACCTAACGCGCTCAAAAGAATAATCGACAAAAACTGCCATTTTGCTGCCCACATGTCTCGCAAGAGTTTTTTTGTCAGCATTTTTTTTACCATGCAATCTCCTCCACCGATACAGGATTGGGATTTATTTCCACTTGATCAATCCGACCATTTTTCATTCGAATCACGCGATTAGCAATTGGTGCTACTTGAGCATTATGAGTAATAATCGCGACAGTCGTATTGAAATTGTCACTTAAATCTTTCAAAGTTTTTAGCACTTGCGCACCTGTTTCAGAATCCAACGCGCCAGTTGGCTCATCGCACAACAACAGCGTTGGGTTTTTGCATAATGCCCGTGCAATTGAAACTCTTTGCTGCTCCCCTCCTGACAACTGGGCTGGAAAATTATCCATCCGATCTTCCAGACCCACCCGAGCTAAAACTTTCCTTGGCTCTAAAGCATTCTGGCTGACTTGACGAGCCAACTCTACATTTTCTAAAGCAGTTAAACTAGGCATTAAATTGTAAAACTGGAAAACAAAACCGACCTCCACTCTGCGATACTCAGTTAGCTCATATTCATCTAATTGATCAATTCGTTGACCTGCCACCAAAATTTCTCCGCTGGTCACCGTATCCATACCACCTAATAAATTTAAGATTGTCGTTTTACCAGCACCACTTGGCCCCAGTACAACACATAATTCTCCTTTACTAATTTCAAAACAAACCTCATCAGCCGCCTTTACCACTTGCGTCCCAACATCATAATGCCGACTGACATTTTTTAATTGAATAAATGACATTTTTTTCTCCTTTCTAACAAACAAAAAGAGCCAATAACTTCAAGGATTTTCTCCTTTTTGTTATCGGCTCTGCGTCTTAGCGTCCGGCTCTTTAATTACGGTAACCTGATATTCTTTTACATTTACCACACTTTCACCTTTACACCTCGGGCAAAAAAGTGGAAAGTTTTTAACGATTGTATTGGCATAAATCTTATTTCGCGTCTTGGCTTTACAGATGGGGCAATGCAGCCAATTGTCTTTAACAAGCATCAACTTTCCCTCCTACAACTCCAAATAATTTAACAATCCATCTAACATTACTTCCACCGTTGCATCAATATAATCAACAAACAATAACTCTTTATGACTCACCCCGAAAAAAATAATATGAATATAATTTTGGATAATAAAAGGATTCTTTTCTCCTAAACTTAACTTGGCAATAATTTTTTGATAATTATCGATTTCCATTTTTTCTATTTCAGCAAAGCTATCCTTAGAATGACGGGCTAGGAAATTTTCAACTTCTTGCCGTTCCTTCAACAAAAACCGTTGCTTCGGATCATTCATCAAAGCTAAGAAAAATCGTTTAATTTGTGCTCTTTTTTCACTAGCAGATAATTTCCCGATCACGTCAATTAATTGATTTACCTCAGCAAAACCTTCTTCGTGAATTTGAAAAATTAACTGATACAAAAAATCATCTTTAGAAGAAAAATAATTGTAGAAACTTCCTTTTGCCACGCCAGCATCTTTGACAATATCATCGACACTCACACGACTAATGCCATAGCGAAAACTCAATTCTTTTCCATGTTTTAACAACAATTGTCGTTGCATCTCTTTTTCTTGCTCCGTTAAACTCCTAGGCATTTTTCCCCTCCCTAAAACATAATGACTTTAATGACTAATCTATTATTTAAAGTCATTATATCTTTTTTGATAGAATTAGTAAAGTTTTCCATGAAAAAAAATCACCAATTTCTTGGTGAACGAAAAATGATTCGTTTAAATTTATATCTCTTACATCAAAATCTAAAACTGATTCATGCTACCATAATTTGAATGATAAAAACTATTCAATTCTACCGATTATCAATCTTTGCAGCTTTCTGATTAGTTCTTCTAGCGATTTTGGATAATATATTGGTAAACCTTTTTTCAAGATAAATGACGCTAAAAAAAATATGAATTTCTGTTATGACATTATCTACATTTTTTTCCAATTAAAAAAGGTGCTAAAGAAACGGATATTTTTCGCTTCTTTGGCACCTTTTTAGCTTTGTAAGTATTTAACAATCTCATCTTTAGTTAATTTTCTTACTTCTGTATTCGGAAAAACTAGATAGGTCTCTTCTTGAAATAAGGTCGCCATAGAAGATGATTGCTTATTATTTTTTTCTAAGTAATTCATAAAATCTTTTTTAGTTGGGAAAATTTTATAGGATTTTCTACCTGTTTGGCTAATGATTTCGTAAATTCCACAATTATGTTTTTCCGAAAAATCTGCCGCTCTAAGATAGAGCTTTGCAATTTCCAATGATTTAAAGGGAAAATTCCAACGGGCTAAATTTCTTTTTGAATCTTTAGCTATGCATATACATCTACCACAAGTACCGCAGATGTATTGCATATGTTCACTCAAACAAGCTTTTTTATTTAGTATCGGTGTTGCGCGATTATCACTGCCATAACATTCTGGACATGCTTTCATATCAATCCCTCCTATTAATTTTATTGTAATAGCAACAACTGTTTTTGCAACAAAAAATCTAACGCTTTTGTCACATTCATCAAGTTCTATTGTATTTATTATTATCAAGCGTAGGCTATTACCAAGGAGATGATTTGTATGTCTGAAGAAAAAGTGACTGCGATGATGAACAATTTAAGTGTTGCTTATGGTGATGAAGAAATGAAAAAATATCCTGAAATACAAAAAATGCTACTTGATTCAGCAAAAGAGTTAGAAAAATCTGGTGATTCAAAATTGATTGCTGCTAGACTTTCTTACGATATTCCAAAATATTTCCTAGGTCATAAAAATGATTGTCCTAAAGCGCTAATGACTTTATATTATCAAATCGCTTCTGATGCTAATAAGTATAAAGGAGTAGCCTTGAGCGCAATGATGTTACCGTTGTGGTTTTAAGACTTCCTACTAGAAAAAACCTACAGAAACAGTTTTTTTGAACCGTTAGAAGAGAAAAAGCCGTCCTTCGACGGCTTTTTTACGTGTCAGTATCAATCAAAACTAGTTGGTTTACTTTCATATTTTAAGTATTCAAAAATAGTCTTAATCTGTTCTTCAGTATTTCTTTCTGTCGATAGCGTTGGCAAATGTGCTTCATCAAAAAAACCGACTGCTAAAGTTTCCATCCCAGCTACTGGCTCTCCTCCAATAATTTCACATTGGATATAGGCTTTATAGACATAATAAGCTGATTCAGGGTGAGCATGTTTATTTTTGTCCATCAATGCTAAAAATTTAGTCGCTCTGACTTCGTAACCAGATTCTTCTTTTACTTCCTTCAATGCGACTTCACTAGGTGACAAACCAATGTCCTCCCAGCCGCCTGGTAATGCCCAAGATTCATCGGTTTCTTCTTTAACCATCAATAATTTATTGTCACGAAAGATAACAGCTCGAATATCAATTTTTGGTGTAGCATAACCAGATTCATTAGCAAATAAATTTTTCATTTTTGATTGCTCTAAATCTGTTTGTTGTGTCATCATATCGATGCTGATTTCACGAATTGCTTGAAACCGTTCAATATCATATTTATCTTTCGAGTAAGTCAGTCCTGCCTGTGCAATCGCTTGTAATTTTTGCGCCCAATCTAACCATCTAGCTGTCATTCTTATCATCCTATCTGATTTCTCTTTTATTTCGCCACCTATAATTCTGAGGTCCACTTCCACATCAACTCATAGCACTTCTCTGATTTTTTTCCAAACTATCTGCTTGTTGTTTAACTAGTAAATTAGCTACTAAAAATATCTTTTTTAATCACTGTAAGAAGGAATAATGCGGTTTTTTAATCTCTATCAAAAATCTAACTCCAATTTTAATTTCTTTCCCTTCCTACTTGCTCGACCCTAATCATTTACACATTTTATAGCTACAAACTCATTTTTATTATACCTAATTAATTGAAATTTTTAATAAAAATTCCGATTTATATGAGATTAGATTCACAGTAAAAATTTAAACTAAGTCCTATCGAAAAGAGATTTTTAAAATGACTCATCAGCAAACTGTCCAAAATTATTTCAATTGCTGGATTACTCGTGGTTTTTCAAGTTTGACAGATTATTTTTATGAAGAAATCATCTACAGAGAGTGCTTCGGACCGGTTTATGTTAGTTTACCCGAGATAAAACTTTGATTACTGACATGCTAAAAAAAAATGTATCGACATGGAAAATAGATCGGATCTTGGAAGTTTCACCTGATATTTTAGTAGTTGAATGGTTTTTTCATGCTAAGGAAGAAAGGAAGTATACTTTGGACGGGGGTTTCAATTATCGAATTTTCAATAGATAAAATAATTAAGCTCAGTGAGTTTGAAGCCAAACATCAGACTTATCGTCCTTATAAAAATGATTAATAATCTTTATGATAAAGAAGACAAAAAAATCGACAGCTATTATAGAAAAAGCAGTAGCATTTCTACATAATAACTGTCGATTTAACTATCCGTGAGGTTAGCTCAGCTTAATCTTCAATTTTTTGAAGTTTAGAATAACTGATGACTGTTTTATTAGTTAGTTGTTCATAGTCGTTACCACCAGTGCGATCAAAAATAACAATCGCTGAATTAGTCAATAAGCGTTCAATAACAACCTTCTCAGATTTATTTCCGTCCACACTCAAAACAATTTCACCAATATAAAATTTTTCCCCTAAAGCAGAGGGAACGGGTGTCGAAATGCCAAAACTTTGTGCCATGATTATTTTCCTCCTTCATTTAAAAAAAAAGAAGACCGCTGTGGGTCTCCACCGAAAAATTAGTCTTTAATGATATTTGTTGCTTGAAGTCCACGTTGTCCTTCTTCAATGTCGAAAGAAACAGATTGACCTTCTTCTAAAGTTTTAAAGCCTTGATCTTGGATTGCTGAGAAATGAGCGAATAAATCATTGCCATCTTCACCAGTAATAAATCCAAAACCCTTATCAGCGTTAAACCATTTTACAGTACCTTTATTCATATATAATTACCTCCAGTTACACATCTAAGTGTTTATTTGCAATAGAATCTTAAAGTGTAAGAAAGAAGCATTAAAATAATTATTTAATGATGACCTACATTCACAATGAAACTTTACTACTTTCCCACCTTAACAGCTGTCACTGTCACTTACAAGTTAAAAGTGAGAAAAGTATGAAAAGAACCTATCATATATTAATATTGATCCAATGATATTAATCTTTTAGGATATCCTTGACTTTTGATAAACGTTATATTGAATAAACACTTATGGGGTGAATAGCGTTAAAAAAACGATAATCACTGTCGTAAACAGTTGCCATCAAACTTTTTCAAAAGATCGAACAATTTTGGCTTTAATCTCTTCGATATCGCTTGTGAAAATATCTTTGAAAGCAATCGATAAGCCTTGATTCTCAATAGCCTGATCTAGATATATTTGATCATTTTCATGGAACTACGTTATTTATCTAAGAGAAAAATATAAAACGAAAACAAAAAAGATCAAAAACTTTTTCAGTTTTTGATCTTACACAATGATTTTATTTGTGTGTTGAAATTTTATCCTTCAAAGTTAGTGAAGTAATCATCAATTTTTTTCATTTCATCATCATCATATTTAGCATATTTTCCAACTTCGTGTAAAATATGTTTAATTTCATGAATTGCTTTTTTTTCTGCATACCATTTCTTAAATTCATGTTTCTTAGTAGTGTCTTCATTAAGTGAATTAAGTTTATCCAATTCACCATCTAATCTAACTACTGTATCAGCAATATTATTCAACACATTTTCTTCTTTTTTTTCGTAATCTGCCATAATAAACACCGCTTTCTTTATTTATAATTTTATGATACGCCTAAATATTTTTTACGTCCAATCATAACCATTTTTATATAATAGTCATATTAAATTACCATAAAGTTTGGCTGATTTTACTTGAAAAAACACAATTTGAGTAACTCTCCTCAAAATTTGTCATTTTTGCAATTGACACCATTTTTTAGGAGCGAAAAGCACAAATTGCTTATGTCTCTTTCATTTTTAAATAAATTTTGGAAAGCATCTATTTTTAGATAAAAGACGATTTATTCCAAATAGAATTCTTAGTATACAAATTAAGATTGATTTATCTATTTAAAATACTCGTTTGCGATTTCGTATGAAAAAGGATTTTTAAGCAATTCATCGAAATCATTCTTTTTAATCTTTTCAGCTAGCACAATAGTCTCATTATATATATATCTAACTGGAGAAGAACCTAAACTTATTCTTTGCACACCCATTTTTTTTAATTCATTGAGGTCATGAAACTGATTATTCAAAATAATGTTAAGTGGGGCAGATATTTCTGTTAAAATATTTTTCACCACCTGTTTACTTAAAGCACCAGGGATAAAAATACAGTCTGCTCCAGCTTTTGAAAATGCATTTCCTCGTTCAATCGCAATCTCTAATCTTTTCTCTTCATCTGCCACCTGTAACCAGTAGGCACAAGTTCGAGCAATTTATAACAAAATCAATCTCCAGCTCTTGTTTTAATTCCACTAGCCCTTCAATCTTTTCAAGCTGTAATTCTAAGGAGGACAATTTTCCGTCAGGCATACCATCCTCAATATTGAAACCAACGGCTCCGGCTTGAACTAATTTTTTGGCATTTTCTTTTACCACTGCTTTTGTTTCTCCATATCCCCGTTCAAAATCTACTGAAAGAGGTATATCTATGCGATTAGATATTTTATTCACAACTTCTAGTAGGTCTTCAAATGAAATATCTTCCCCATCTGAATAACCTAAATCGTATGCGACTCCAGCACTAGACGTTGCAACAGCCTGAAATCCTTCTTTTTCAAAAACAACTGCACTACCAACATTCCAGACGTTAGGCAAAATAAACATTCCCCCATTTTTATGCATTTCTGAAAATATTCTAGCTTGTTTTCTTTGTTTCTTCATATCCATAGTTTTACCTCGCTAAATATTTATTTTATAGGGCTGTGCCTTTAGTTGGTATTTTGAACTCGGATGTATCTACCCCTTCTAATTTCAAGAGATGGATTTTATTTTTTAACCCTCCGCCATACCCTGTTAAATTTCCGTCACAGCCAATCACTCGATGACACGGGATAATTATTGAAATTGGATTATGCCCCACCGCACCACCAACGGCTTGCGCAGACATCCTATCTTTATCAAGCTGAATAGCGGCCTGTCCTTGCAAGTTCACCATATGTAACTGTCTCATATATCGCAAAGCATTTTCCAAATAACTTGTCGAAAGTGACTTCCAACTGGTTTTAGCTTTATTTCTTTAATACTAGGGTTTTCTCCTGCAAAATATCTATTTAACCACGTTTTAGTTTCTTCGAAAATCTTTAAATCATCTTTTTCTTTAGTTGCCTCTTGGCTAAACTTATCATAAAATCTGTGACATTTTAATTTTACAGTAATTAACGCGACTCCATCAGAAACCAACAATATCTTTCCTAACGGGCTATTATAATAAGTATAATAGTGCATTTTTTCTCCTCCATTTTAAGTTTTGTCCTTTTATATGTTTACATATATGGTCAATTTGAAGCAAATGTGGTTATAAAATAATCATGAACTGAATAAATAAAACCGGACAAACCGATTAAAATTATTTTTTTCATATAGCAACCCTGCAAAACGATTTTTCGTTGATCAGGAATTAAATTATAAGTGATCCTCCGATAAATACGAGACTACTAAAGGGCTGTACCTTTTTTGGGAATAAACATTTTTGATAAGTCTACCCCTTCATGTTCCAACAGCTTTATTTTTGTTTTGATCCCACCAGAAAAACCCGTTAAACTTCCGTTTGTACCAACTACACGATGGCAAGGGATAATTATTGAAATGGGGTTGTGTCCTACCGCACCGCCCACAGCTTGAGCTGACATTGTTTTTCTTCCACATTTCGCCGCCATTATAGTTGCAATATCGCCATATGTAATGACTTCGCCATAAGGAATCTCACGCAGAATTTGCCAGACTCCTTGTCGAAATTCACTACCGATAGGTTCTAACGGTAATTTTGAAATTTTAGGTTTATCACCATTAAAGTATTGGTCTAACCAGTTTTTTGTCCTATTAAATAGTAAAATATCCTCATTTGGTATCATAGCTTCAGGGATTGTATCACCATAGTATTTTTGTCCGTCCATCCATAGACCAACGAGATTTTTTCCATTGCCATCACAAGCAAGAGTAATTTTGCCAATAGGTGATGGATAAATTGTCGAATAGTACATAAAAACCTCCTTATAATGTCTGCCACAAATTGATCACAGCATAACTGCGCCAGGGTCGCCATTCTTCCGCAATAGACAACATTTCTTTTGCAGAATAGCCACTTAAAGCTTTCTTTACACCAGCATCAGTTTCAAGAAAAGAATCTGTCCATTCCATCGCACGCATAGCGATGTATTGAGCTGTCCAATTTCCGATACCGGTAATAGCAAGTAATTTCTTCATTTCCGTTTCTGGATTGACGCAAAAATCTAGATTTAATTCAGCTGTTTGTACAAGTTCTGCCAACTGAAAGATTGTCCTTGATTTTGCAGAAGTAACACCAAGAACGCCGAAAGATTCTTCAATATTTTCTAACGCTATAATATCCTCTGATGACGGAAATGTATGAGTAAGCCCATTAATTCCTGTCTGTATTTCATGTCCGTAAGTCTTAGCAATGCGTGCCGCAATTGTACCTGCAGCTTTCACAGTAATCAGTTGCCCTAGAATTGCCCGTACCGACATTTCAAAGGAGTCAAAGCAACCAGGTAATCGTGTTCCAAGTACGCAAGAATCTTTGATGATTTTGTTCATTGGTTTTAATGCTTGATAAATAATTTCAGGATTGCAATAAATATCGAACATCTTTTTTGTCCGTGCTAAAACTTGCGGGAGTACAGACAGTAAAGAATGACTCACTGTTAAATTCAATGATTCTTTTTCCTCATTATGAGATACCTTAATCCAACCCTCAATTTTTTCGTTCTTAATATTTTTTAATCGGACAGTCCGCATATATTTATCATCAATGACCTCTTCAACACCTTCGATCGCTCGACTCTTTAAAAAAGTGAGGATCTCATTCCAACGATAAGGAGGTCGATAACTCAAAGACAATGTAATCTCATCAACAGTAGGTTTTATGATAACTTTTTTTCGTAGTTGTGTAGGAGTTAAACGATATTGCTCTTTAAAAACAGCATTGAAACGTCTTAAACTTCCAAAACCAGCTGCCATTGCAATTTTAAGAACAGTTAGATTCGTATCCGTGAGTAATTGTTTTGCAAGATGTAGTCGACACGTTTGAAGATACTGGACAGGTGACACATTATATTCAGCTGTAAATACACGGCGCAAATGTCTATCTGTATAGCCTAACTGTTCAGCAAGTTCCTGAATACTTAATTTATAGGTACAGGTTTCTTCTAACAATTTAGCAGCACGATAACTTAAATTCACGTTTGCATCAGCAACGGATTTCCCCGGTGCCAGTTCGGGACGACAAAGCAGACATGGACGGAATCCAGCTTGCTCTGCTTCAGCTGCCGATTGAAAAAAAGTACAATTTTCTTCTTTTGCTTGTTTCGCTTTACAAATTGGACGGCAATATATCCCAGTTGAAGAGATACCCACAAAAAATCGACCATCAAAACGGTTATCTTTTGCTTTAAAAGCAGCATATAATCCACTATCATGTATTTCCATAAATTCCCTCCTCTGCTACTCAATTATAGCAAAAGCATAACATATATCTGGTCGTTTTCGGACATGGCATTTATTAGATAGCAAGGAATTCTATAAAGAGTGTCTAATAAAAAATCAAAAAAGCCGGTACTTATTTACGGTAATATTTGTCGAACTTTTTACATAGTAGTTAAATTGAAGATAACCATTCTTTATGTATGAAAAAGTAGTAACTAAATCAATTTTATTCAGAGTAATTTGTATTTTTTACCTATGCTCTGAAAAATAGCATTAAAAATGCCTGTCAGATTATCAACTGACAGGCAGGTAGGTCTAAAAATCAAAATTATCGGAACAAAAAACTTTAATCAATTCTTTTTATATGCGGAATCAATAAATGACTGACCTTCGTTAATTGCTTTTAAAATTTTATGATCATCAATGATGGGTATACCCTTTTGATTAAAAAACTTAAATAAATATAATATATGTTTTCTTTCTTTGGAGTCCGGGTAAAAAATCTGATCCAAATTAAGATTAATAACCTCATTATTCGTTTTTAAATACACTTGTAACATGATTACTTCTCGGGTTGTATAAATTTGTCTTGGCCGATACGATATTGAAGTCCCATATCCTTTAAAACCATCACTATCAAAAAAAATATTCATGTAGTTAATATCGTTATATTGGATTTTTTCTTCTTTCCGTATTTTTAAACCACCCTTAATTATTGATATCAGTGGGAATAGTTGGAGCTCCTTTTCCTTTGAAACGGTTATTCCATCTTTTTGTACGATAAAATAATCATAATATCTCCTAAAATCATAAAAGCCTAATCCATATATGAAGATCATTGATAAAAATCCTGATAAAATTCCTACAAAAATATTAACTTGAATGAAAATTGCAAATATCAATAATGGTATTATTAATAAAATAAGAAATGGTTTTCTACTTGTTGGCTTACCGAAATAAAACGGCAACTTTAAATCAGTAACTATTATTTGGTTATTTATTTGCTGTAACTCACTATCTTCTGGAGCGCTTATCCCGCTCTCCCATTCCTTTATTAGTTTTAATGAGACCCCGATTTTTCTTGATAATTCTTCTTGAGTCATATTTTGAGCCTTACGGTAATTTTTTAATTTTTTAGAGATATCCATATTTTTACCTCCTAATATTTTTCAAACAACTATCATCACCTATAGATTTTATCATTGTATATATTTTTTAAATAGTACGCTTTTTATATTACAAGTAATGATATCATTTATACATTAATAATTTCCGATAACTTTGAAAGAAACTGAAGAAATTTAAGAACCAGTGATTACCAATAAATTGCTGAATAAAGTTGATCATTAGTAAAAAAATAATCACCTCTTTAAATATTAAATGACCAATAACAATATTAAGTTTCTATCTTTTAAGATTAGATGCGCCATTTTTCATCTGCTGAGATGCTAAAACTTCTGATTGCTCAAACTTTGAAATATTTTCCAGATAATAGCCAAATGACCAAAGGGATCAGTAAAATTCCGGCAGCAATCATGATTAAATTAATTGAAATAACGTCAGCTAATGGTCCGATTATCAGTATGGTAACTGGCGATGCAAAACTAATTGTCATAGTGACAATACTCATTACTCTTCCCATATGGCTGTTATCCGTTGCTGTTTGAAAAAATGAAACCATTGCTGTTCGCGAAATAGGAACAACCAAACCAATAGTAACCATCATTAGAAAATATATCCAGAAATGAGAAGTTATTCCGAGTGTAAGGAAGGGGATAACTAAAAGAGCATAGCCTAATGCGACTGTTTTTATTTTATCTATCAGTCCTCCCCACACACTCATTATTACTCCACCAATCAGCATTCCTCCTGCAAAACCAATCTCACTAGCCGATAATTGCCAAAGCCCGTCATTAAATTCTCTGGTAATTTGCAAGGGGGCTAAATTTGAAGCTGGCGTGGCCAACACACTTCCGATAAATCCTGCCACAATCAATGCAACTAAAACTTTGTGGGCATTTAAATATGTCAATCCTGATTTAATATCATCAATAATATTTATTTGAGAATTTTTTTTACGTTTTAAGTTTGGTACATTTACTTTTGTTAACATAATAGATACACCGATTATAGCCGTTATAAAATCTATTAGTAGAATGAAGGCTAGTGGTAAAAAATTTAACAAAGTTGCTGCTAATGCCGGACTAGCTAGCATCATACCGGCTTGAATAGTTTGGTCAATTCCGTTAATCCGCACTAAGGAATCTTTAGGCGTCAACTGCGGTAAGATGGCCGACACAGCAGGTGTTTGAAATCCCTGACCAACTGAACGAATAAAAGTTAGTCCTACTAGTAAGAACATATTGCTTTCTAAATTATTTGCTAGTAACAAGGCTATTGCTGCTAACAAAGATACCAATGCGATTACACTGTCTGAGATAATTGAAATTTTTTTGCGATTGTAGCGATCTGCAAGCGCACCAGCAAAAGGCATCACAATAACCATTGGTAATAAACCGACAGAAGTGACAAGCCCAGTCATTAGCCCCGAATTTGTAGAAAGGGTGACATGCCAAATAATAGCATACTGCACCAACATCGTTCCGATCATAGAAATCGCCTGCGATGATAGTAAGTATGCTATATTTTTTCTCCAATTATTTACTTGATATTCTCTTGTTTTCATAAGAACTCTCCTTTGAGTAATAAATTTAGTGTATACAATTTATACGCCCAAATGGGTTTTTCGGAGAATTCCTAATTGCACCATTGAGTATATCACGAGACTTATTATTTGCAAGAAGATTGGCTTTTCTTGTTTTAAAAAAAAGGGTTCAGTCTTCTATCACTTAACTTACATCTAAAGCAACAAGATAAACGAAATCATTAGATAATACTCAGTTTTTCTTGCCATAACCATTGGAAAAATATGTTAAGATAACTCTATATATAGGGGGAATCGGGATTGTTTAATTGGAAAATTTTTGATCCATCAAAACCTGCTAATGTAATTTATCGAACGTTATTTATCTTTTTTCTTTTGATTGTTGGAAGATTGATTTTTGATTTATTTAACCATTCTCTTTCTTATCAACATTATATTTTTTTGCTCCCAATGGTATTGTCTTTATTCATTGGCTATTATTTGACACTTTATACTTCAGCAAGTCTCTTCCTTCAATTTGTTATTTTCGGGATTATTTTTTTCTTGTTTTTTACAATGATTAACTGGTTACAAATCAATCTTCAGCAAAGTAGAAATGACTTAATCGATTTTATTTTTATTTTAGTGATGAGTGTTGGATTTACCCTTAATTCACGAGATATTCAAAAAAGATATAAAAGCTAGATAAAGATTTGTACTGATTTTTTTATAGGCTAATTAAAGACAATATTTCCATTGGAGGTTAAATATGAATCATAAAGCAATCATATTCGATATGGATGGTGTCATTGTCGATACAGAATTTTTAGATTTTGATATTCAACGACAATTTATCGCTGTTGAAAACCATGAGCCGATTGACCCTGATACTTCAAAATACAATGTTTTGGTGGGACGATCATTTGATGACCTGTACCTCACCTTAGCAAGTTTCTTGAAAGAACCCCTTCCTCTTGATACCCTTAAGTCTAAATTTGAATCTTTTAATGAAGAAAAATATGAAGGAGTAGATTATGCTAAACTATTTCGAAAAGATATTGTCAAAATTTTAAAGTTTGCAAAAGAGCAGAATATTAAATTGGCGGTAGCTTCTTCTTCTGAACACAACCATATTTTGGAAGTTTTAAAGAATTGTAAAATCGAAAGCTATTTTGATGTGATTTTTAGTGGTGAATTCGTTGAAAAAAGTAAACCGGACCCAGAAATATACCGGATTACTTTGGACAAATTAGGTGTTCTAGCCGAAAATGCTATTGCTATCGAGGATTCAGCTTACGGTATTACGGCTGCTACCAGCGCTGGTATTACTACAATTGCTTATCAAGAAACTAGAATGACGATTGATCAATCCCACGCCGACTATCTAGGAAAAGATATGAAAGAAATATTCCAGCTGATAGCTAATATTTTTAAGCATTAGTTTATGATGAAAACCCAAGGAGTTTTACAGATGTTAAATAAATTTAAGCTAACCATTAATGATAAAGTTTATCTATCTCCCACAATAACAAAAGAACTGATTGTAAACGCCTTAAGAAATAAAGAAACAGAATTTATCATCTTAGAACCCAAAGAACCCATCCATACTAGCCTTTATATGCAATATGCAGCAACGATAGAAATTCGTTTTTTATCTGCAGAAGGAAAGATGCGCCATTACTCGTATATCCCAGAAAATGAGGATGAAATTATCGTATTCTTTTTAGACTATTTCGAGAAAAATAAAGTGCCCAATATTGAAAATTGGACAGACATTTCAGCTTCATTTCGTCCTAATTTTTTCCAAAGACTAGCTCAGAAATTTAAACACTAAACGAATTGGTTTTTATACCTTAAAAATTGATTACTTCATTATTTTGATGGGCTATTTTAAACTTGTGTAGCGACTGGATTACGCTTTTTTTTGCAAACGGATACTTTTGAAAATATTAAGAAAACAAGCACGTGAAATTTGAAAAAGGTTAATCAGATATTACATTCATAATTTAGCAATCTTGCCAGCAGAAATAACTTCAGTAAATGCAAAAAGAGCCATGAATCAAGCGATTCAATGGCTCTTTGTTTTTTTCATATACTAAAAATTCTTATTCCTTACGAAACTTGTTCACTTTTTTCAACAAAAACTTCTTCCTTCTTCTCGTCTTCTTTTTTAACAAAAAGATTCGCTAAGATTGGACCAGTAATTTGATGGATAACCATTCCAACAGCTGCTGGCGTCACAGCGGCAGCAATTGAAGCAAAATGTGCATTCGCTAAAGAAATCGCTAAACCAGTATTTTTCATACCTACTTGGAACATGATTGATTTGGCTTGCTTTTTACTGACACCTAACATCCGACTTAAACCATAGCCAGCACCATAACCAATCAAGTTGTGAAGGAACACTAAAACAATCACGATCAAACCTGATTGAACAATTGCTGCACCATTTTTAGAAACCGTTCCGGCAACAATTAGTAAAATACTTACAGAAGAAATCAAAACAAAAGTTTTCAACCAATATTCAATATATTTTTCGATAATTTTATGAACAATAACCCCAAGAATAATCGGTACTAATACCATTTGTAGAACTGACAACAACATCGCCATAAATGAGATATTGGTGTATTTACCAGCTAAAGTCAAAGTTAAAAATGGTGTCACAACTGTCCCTAGTAAAGTAGAAACGGTGGTCAATGAAACAGTCAAAGCCACATCACCGCGACCAATAAAAGTCATCACGTTGCTGGCAGTTCCACCTGAAACGGCTCCCAACAAAACGAAACCAATAATTAAACCAGAAGAAAGACCAAACAAATTAGCTAATCCATAAGCTACTAGCGGACTAATCGTGAATTGGAAAAGGATCCCTAAAAAGAAAGCTTTTGGCTGTAGCGCCACCATTTTAAAAGCATCTAGATTCAAGGTCATCCCCATACAAAACATGATGATACTCAATAGATTAGTCGTACGATCAGGAATCCATAAGAAAGGCTGCGGGAAAAAATAGGAGATAAACATTAATATAATCATGATGTAGATCAGGTACTTGTTTACAAAAGTTGCTATCGCATTGACGGTTTTCATAGGCGTTTCTTCCTTCCAAATTCTAGTTGGTTACTTTCTACCAAGAGAATCGCTGTTTTAGTGTGTTTTATTTAAAAGAGAGCTGTCTCTCGTCTTTTCATTTTTTAAAATAAGTGCAAGATAAATTAGGTATAAAAAAAACATTCCATAAAAGAAGTCTTTCCTTCTTTTCAATGCAATGTGAACAGGGACTTTTTGATTAATTTCTCAAAAAAGTCCC
This sequence comes from Enterococcus sp. AZ103, assembly GCF_051714685.1. Lineage (NCBI taxonomy): Bacteria > Bacillati > Bacillota > Bacilli > Lactobacillales > Enterococcaceae > Enterococcus > Enterococcus sp. AZ103. The sequence continues at coordinate 443,349 of NZ_JBIOSI010000002.1, forward strand.
GACTATAATAATAAAATAATGATTGCGTTTGTCTTCATCATGGTCTTCACCTGCTTTTCCTGAATTTTCAGAATATTTTATAAATATTTCTTTACAGTGTACAAAATTGCCACTGCAATGTCAATCTAAATTCGAATTTTTCTTGTATTTTTCGTAAATAACTTGCAGGATTATGAAAATGAATGAAAACAAACGCTATAAATACGCGCAATGTCACCTTTTTGATCACGGAACTCATCCAGTGATTGTAACAAATGCATCAGCCACCGCAAAAAAATTACACATTTTTTAACAGAATAAACAACTAGGACCATTTCTGAAAAATTAGAAATGGTCCTTCTTTTGTAGTGCTTTAAAGACTTTGATCATTCGAACCAAAATATTTAAAACTATTTCTTGCGGTTCACCAATACTGTTTCCACACTATAGCGCGCCCATTTTGAAATGGTTTCAATAAAGACTTGTAATTGTTCTCTACTGAAATGAGCAACGATTATGTAACAGGCTTGACCGGAAACTTTATCGAACACTTCGATTTCGGAAAAGCGATTCACTGCTTCTTCAAGGGCTGTGAATTCAGAGTTATTCATAAATAGACGAATATATTGGGTATTTTCATAAGCAATCTCGATCGTAAATTGTTTGATAATTTTATCATCCAATAAGCGGTTGATTCGATTGCCCACAGCCTGGCCAGTCATATGAATCTGACTACCGATTTCCTTATTCGTTAAACGGCTATTATTTTTCAATAAATTTAGTATTTGAAAATCAATTTCATCCATTTATTATTGATTCCTTTCATCGTGAAAATAATTTGTATCGATCATTTTCATCAGCTTCTATGTAAATCATAGCGGTATCTCTATACTTAAACAATAGTTCAGAGAGGAGTTTTTTGATGAAACAAGCACTTTTAGTGATTGATGTCCAAAAAGATTATTTCCCCGGAGGTAAGTTACCACTATATCAACCCGACAAAGCCTTGACTAAAATTAATCAAATGGAGGACTATTTTATCGCCCAGCACCTGCCAATTATCTACATTCAACATATTAAATTAGGAAAAAAAGCTGATTTTTTTGCTGCCAATACAGATGGCGTGCTATTTCATCCTCAATTGAAAATAAATAGCACCTCTTTAAAAATTATAAAGCACTTTCCAGATAGTTTTCGCCAGACAAATTTACGTTGTTTACTGAAAGAATTTGAAATTGAACAACTAGTAATCTGTGGTATGATGACCCATATGTGCATCAATGCTACAACAAAAGCTAGTACCAAACGAAATTTTTCACCGATTGTTTTGTCTGATGCGACGACGACAAAAGATTTACTCATTGAGGACAAGTTGGTAAAAGCCAAAGATGTTCGTGAAAGCTACCTCACCAATTTAAGTAAAATTGCGACCGTTCAGACAGTTGAAGAATTTATTTTTAATTAAGGAGGACTTAAAATGACTGATTTAAGCCAAGCATTATTAGTGATTGATTTACAAAATGGGGTCTGTTTTAACAATGGTAAAATTGACCATTTAGATAGATTAATTTCACAGGTTAATGCCAAGATTGAAAAATACACAGCCAAAAATAAACCAATCATTTTTGTTCAGCACATTGATGAAGACTTAATTGAAGGCACGCATGAATGGAAAATTATTCCTGAGTTAAAAACAGAGTATGGGACTAACTTTGTTACTAAAAGGCATGCAAACTCCTTTTTTGAGACTTCCTTACAAGATGTGCTAATTGAAAATAAGATTCAGACCTTTGAAATCTGCGGTGCTCAGACGGAATATTGCATCGATGCTACTGTTAAATTTGCTCACGGTCTTGGTTATACTGTTCTTATGGAAAAAGGCTTGACGAGTACTTTTGACAATCCTTTTATGACTGCTGAAAAGACGATTCAGTTTTATGAAGGCATTTGGCAGGAGCGCTTTTTACTTTTAGATTAGATATATCCCCGAATTGAGAATGATTAAGAGACTTTCTTTAATAGCGAAGGTCTCTTTATTATTTAAAAAGCTACAAATTTCTCGAAGGATTAGGATTGCAAATATATTGCCCACGACCGCTTGAGTTTTTACTAAAATACAGCCGAAAAGGGACGTTGCGTAAACAACGTCCCTTTATTAATAACGATTAAGAGATTAATCGAGTTTCTGATATTCTTTTCAGTTAATTCTTCTCTCGATTAGAATTAACGGCTCTTTATTATTTAAATATCTTTAGCTAAAATGCAAATATCGATTTTTTTTAACTTCTTTGACAGAATGACTCTTATGCTGGCTTACAATAAGGTTCTCTAGAAAATCAGAATAGTTAAATGCTTGTCTTAAAACTACTGATTTACCCAAGCCTCCACAGCAGATTGACTATCTGGCACTTCAACATCCTCCATGGAAAGACTAGCGCGTAAGTTTGCATCAGGTACAAGTTCGGCTAGTTGGTCTTCAGATGATCCCACGCCATAACCAGCATTGGTGTTGAAGAAGGCAATTGTTTTGCCAGACAAAGCTCCGCCATTTTCTTGAAGAAAAGTAGTAACTGGACTAGATAAACTCATGCCCCATGTTGGTGATCCGAGATAAATTGTTTGATACTGATTTAAATCTGGAATTTCAACTGATAGCTCAGGATAATTTTCTGTTTCTCGTTCCTGGTTAGCTCTTTCAACCGTTTCTTCGTAATCAGCAGGATATGGATCCGCAACTGTTAATTCTAAAATATCAGCATTCGATTCTTGTTGAATCATATTTGCTAAATCTTCTGTGTTTCCTCCTCTAGAAAAATAGATGACAATTGCATCAGCATCTTCAGTTAGAATTCTAGTTGGATCGGCATCAGCGTTAGTATCTTGTCCATCTGATTCTGCTCCTCGTCCAGTTTGTCTTTGTCTTGTTGCACTTGTTTGCGTGTTCTCATTAGTATTACTTGTTTCAGAATCTTCCGTGTTTCCGGTTTGACAACCCGTTAAAATGAATAAAAATGAAGTCAATGCCACTATTGTTTGTTTTTTTAATTTCATGAAAAAATCCTCCTAATATTTTATCTTGCTGGAAATAATTTTGTTAAAGTTGTGTAGAGCTGATTTCTGACTGATTCCAAATCATGCCCACCATTTTGATCCAATCCATAAGTTAAATTTGTTGAATTAAAGATTTCATTTTGATTGAACATTGATTCAATCAAGCCATCCATCGAGGCTTGCGTGCCGTCAGCATCACCCACCGTTGCATAGATATTGAAATCGCTTTGGGTATATTGATTGTCTTTTACTGATTGGGCTAGTTTTTCCGCTGTTGCTTGTGGTTCACTGGCACCACCGTTTGGTTCAATCGTCCAGCTATCACCGGCCATTGGTAAAAAATTTGAAAATAATTCTAATTGATGCTCAAAGACGTACCAAGTCGTGATTGCACCCATTGAAAATCCACCAAAAGCACGATGATCACGTGAATCCACTAAATCCTTTTGGTCTGTTGAGCGGGCAAACGTGTGGTAATTCTCTTCAATAGCTGGAACTAAGTCACTTGGTAATTCCTCAGTGGCAAAGCGTAAATTTAGTGGATCATCGGCAGTCCAGCCATTAGGAACCAAACTTCGATCGGGATAATAAGTTGGTGAAACAACAATTAACGGTTCAATTTCCTGATTCGCAATCAAAGTATCTAGCATTTGTTTAATTCCTGAATCCTCACCATCTTCATCAGTCAAAAAATTGGTGGCATCCATCGAATAACCATGAAGTAAATACAAAATATCGTATTGTTGGTCATCTGATGCGTCATAACCTGCCGGTAGATATACTTGCGCTGCCTTATCATAGTTTTCGTTTTGATAATTGGTTTGATAGTTAAAGACTTCCAAACTTCCTTGTTCAGCTGCAGACACAGGGTTTTCGTTAGTGGGCGCCTTGCTAGTTGAAGTATTATTTCTTTCCGAGTTGTTAGGCCTAGTTGAAGAATTACTTTCAACAATCAGATAGACGGCGATTCCCAAAATACCGATACCTATCAAGGTCGCAAAAAATTTTTTTTTCATAAGTCAGCTCCTTTCATTACTAATCTAAGTCATATTCCCAATACAGTTTGGCTTCTTCAACGGCTTTTAAAGTCTGTATTTTACAATAATCTCCTTTTATTTTGCCAATTTTGTAACGACGAATACCTAAAGTAAAATCTTCATCTTCTAAGCAGATGGCTAAGCTTTGCCAGTCTGGAAAATAACAAACGTCACCTTCTGTTGAGAAATATTTTTCTTGGTCTTGAATTTCTAAAGTCAAAGATTCAGAGAAATAATAATTTCGCGCGGCTGTTCGATTAAAAACCAAAGGCGCTTTGATGGAGAAACTTTTGAGTTTTTTTTCAAAAAAGTTATTTTCAATCAAAATTTCACTCAAGGTATCACCTAATTGCAATAATAAATGGCCTTTTTGTACTTTCCAGAGTCGTTTTCGCAAACTAATCGTCCTTTCTCAAAAGCAATTATTTCTTTCGTTTTCTTCTCGCTTTTTTCTGGATAAAGGCAAAACCATAATGACCCACTGCTACGAACAATCCCATAATCATCAAGTAATCAAAAAAGAAGAGAGCCAATGGTTCCATGAAATTAAAAAAAGCATACTGCGTTCTTAAAAACATGTAACCGAAAAAATTCCGCGATATAAAGCCGTTTATTCCTAATAACACAATAATTATCGTGATAGCTTTAAGAATGACATTTCTTTTTTGACTTTTTCCTTTAATTTTAAAAATTTTTTTCGGAATCCCCATCATATTGTTCCAATGCATACCCAGATGAGTCGCCGTTAAAATAAAGAACCAATATGAAGCAGCCAAGTGAATCAAGCGTGGGAGACTTGTGCTAATATTTAAAGATAAAAAACTAAAAGCATAGCGAGACATTGCAATGCCACTAAAAATCATTAGTAGCATTAACGTTGCCAACAAAAAATTCATCGTTGTTTGGGTTTTTCTCACCAAGTTATATTTTCCTTTTGAAAGTCCTTTGTACCATTGACGATTAAAATAAGTATGCAAACAAAAGGCTACAAACATTGCCACGCCAACCCATTCATGAGGCTCTTCTCCAACTAGAGAATATGCCATTAAAATAGGTAATAAGGTGGTCATAGTTAAGTCAATCAAGATTTGAAATTTTATTTTATTACTCAATATTTTCTCCTTTAATTAGAAAGATTCAACTGATTCAACCAGTCGATCACCTCTGCTTCAGAATCATTAATCTCAGAACCTTGAATCGACAAACCATCTAAAACTGTCGCACCATTTGAATTTTCTCTGATGTCTTCAACGCTACTTCCTAGAACACTACCTTCATGAGTAGCAAAAGGAATAACTGTTTTACCATTAAAATCATTTTCATCTAAAAAGGTAAAAACGCCCATTGGTAAAGTTCCCCACCAAATCGGATAGCCTAAAAAAATCACATCGTAATCGTCTAGATTGTCTAGAGAATTTTTTAATTCTGGTCTGGCTTCTTCATCTTGCTCGTCTCGAGCAACATCTATCGTGTCATCTACATCATTTGGATAAGCTTCTGCCGTTTCAATTTTAAAAGTGTCAGAATTTGTATTTTCAGCAATCGTTTCCGCCATTGTTTCGGTATTACCAGAATATGAAAAGTAAGCTACTAATGAATTACCCTCAATTGATTGATTATTACTGTTAGATTGACTATCTCCATCTGCCTGACTGTTGTTGGCACTATTGCCACAAGCTGTTAACACGGTAACACTAAGCGCTAGAAATAAGGTCGTTATAATTTTTTTCTTCATTTATTTCTTCCTTTCGTTTGTTGATAAAACTGAGTCTACAGTCTGGAGCTCACTTCAAAGCAAGTCTTTTTTTTATTTTCTTTTGGAAAATTTCCAAGTACAATAAAAAAGAAGAATGACAAAACTTTTCACTTGCCTTGAAGTTCACTCCATAGCATATAGTTCATTTATTGAATGATTCAAGGTAACTCAATTAGGAGGCGAAAATATGAACATTAAAGAAGTTGCTGACTTATTCAACTTAACCACAGACACGATTCGCTATTATGAAAAAATCGGTGTGATTCCGCCAGTCACTCGTGACCAGCGAGGTTATCGAGATTTTCAAAAGAAAGATTTGAATTGGGTTTTTCTCGTTAAGAGTTTACGAAACGCTGGTGTGTCCATCGAATCGTTAATTGAATTTGCTCGTTTATCACAAATTCAAGGAGACGAGCGGCTTGCACAAAAAGACATCTTAAAAAATCAATTAACTGAATTAGACGAAAAAATGGCAGAACTCCATCAAACAAGAGATTTATTAGCTTATAAAATCGAAACTTATGATGAACACATCGCTTTGTTTAATTCTGGAAAGATGACTGAAGATCAAATCGAGGAATTATGGAAAATGAAACATTTTAACAAGAATAAAGAAACCACTGGAGGAATTATAAATGCAAACAGTTAAATTAAATAATGGTGTCGAAGTCCCAATTTTAGGTTTTGGTACCTTCCAAATTACCGATCCAAAAGAAGCTGAAGATGCAGTCTATGAAGCAATCAAAGCTGGTTATCGTCACATCGATACTGCTCAATCTTATTTAAATGAAGAAGCAGTCGGTAAAGGTATTGCAAAGGGTATTGCCGAAATTGGCGTGACTCGTAAAGAACTATTCATTACTACTAAAGTATGGGTGGAAAATGTTTCTTACGAAAAGGCCCGCGCTTCAGTTGAGCGTTCATTAAAACGTTTAGGTTTAGACTATGTTGATTTGCTATTGATTCACCAACCATTTAACGATGTTTATGGTGCATGGCGTGCAATGGAAGAATTACAATCAGAAGGCAAAGCAAAAGCCATTGGCGTATCAAACTTTGGCGTCGACCGTGCCGTTGATTTAGCAGAATTCAATCAAGTGACCCCGCAAGTCAACCAAATTGAAATTAATCCTTTCCAACAACAAACTGAAAACATTGCTGCTTTAAAGGCAGAAGGCATTGCGGTTGAAGCTTGGGCACCTTTTGCAGAAGGTAAAAATGGGATTTTCAAAAATGAAATTTTAACAAAAATTGGTGAAAAATATGGTAAATCTGTGGCGCAAGTAATTGTCCGTTGGTTAGTAGAACAAGATGTGATTGTTTTGACGAAATCAGTCAATCCTGACCGGATGGCACAAAACTTAGCTGTATTTGATTTTTCATTAACTGACGAAGACAAAGCGCAAATTGCAACATTAAACGTTGGTGCTAGTCAGTTCTTCTCTCATGCTGATCCAGAAATGATCAAATGGATGGCTGGACGGACGATGGACGTTTAAAACCATTTAACTATTTAATAATTAAAAAGATGACTTCAATTTTACTATTAGAAAATTGAAGCCATCTTTTTTTATTTAATTTACTCTCAAGAATTTATCTAATCGTTTTTTTATAAACGAACTTAATTATTTATAAAAAAAGGATTTAAGACCCTCTAGATGATCTTAAATCCTTTAAAACAACTTTTATTGTACTTGTTTGGTTGGACGAATAATAATTTCATTCCAAGCAGCATCAGCTGGCAAATCGATCGCTTGTTTAATCGTTAAAGCTACACGATCAGCAGAGATCCCAAAATTATTATAAAAATCAGTGAAGTTGCTTTGGAAGTTTTTATCTGTTACTGAATCTAATAATTCAGTATTGATAGCTCCTGGAGAAACGATAGTCACGCGAATATTATCGCTAGCCACTTCTTCTCTTAATGATTCACTAATTGCTCGAACTGCCCATTTAGTAGCTGAATAAACAGCACCACCTGAATGAGCATAATGACCTGCTACTGAAGAAATATTAATGAAGTGTCCCATTTTTTTCTCAGTCATGTGAGGCAAAGCAGCCCCAATACCATACAAAGTCCCTTTGATATTAATATCAATCATATTGTCCCAATCTTTAATTCGTTTATCTGCTAACAATGATTGTGGCATAATGCCGGCATTATTCATCCAAACATCAATTTTGCCATAGGTTTCGATTGCCAAGTCAGCTAATGCTTCCACCTGATTAACATCCGTTACATCTGTAACTTGGTAGACTGCTTGACCACCTAATGATTCTACTGATGCCACTAATTCTTGCAATAAGTTTTCCCGACGGGCAGCTAAAACTAATTGTGCACCATCTTTTGCTAAAATTTCGGCAGTTGCTTTACCAATACCACTGGAAGCGCCTGTAATAACGATAACTTTTGATTCTGACATATAATTTCCTCTTTTCAATTAATTAAACTATTTATTTTTTCTTACTTTGCGGTAAAACAAAGAAAATTGCCGCAAGTAAGGAAATAACTATAAAAATTGTTGCGATTAACATTTGTAATCTAAAACTACTAACCGGGTTAGTAACTGCTGATGAAAAAGCAATTACCACCGATAAACCAATCGATCCGCCAATTTGATGGACCATGTTCACCACGCCTGAAGCAGCACCAGCTTCATCTGCTGTCGTATGGGCAATTCCTGATGCGGTTAAGGGACTCAAAGAAAAGCCTTGTCCAATCCCAATGATCATCATAGGTATGGCGATACCAATCCAATAATTGCTATTTTCATTAAATAAACTCAAACCAAACATACCAAGCGCCACAATTGTCAAACCAATCACCATTAGTTTTCCATTACCAAATTTTTTAGTTAACCGAGAAACTTGTAATGAAGATAGGAAAATCGTGATACTTAAAGGAAAGAAAGCCAGTCCAGAAGTTAATGGTGAATAGCCCAAATAGTTTTGCATCATTTGTGGTGTCAAAAACCACAAAGCTAACATTGCTCCTAAAAAAGTAAAACGGGCAATGTAAGCGCCCAAACGTTCTTTATTGGCAAAAAGACTTAACGGCATGATCGGTGAACTTGTTTTAGCTTCTTGGCGAATAAATAAACCAATAAAAACAAACGCAATCACTAACGCGATTATATTATTACTTTCACCAACAATACTGTACACTAAAGCAATCATACCGATAACAGAAGTGATTGAACCAAAGATATCAATTTTCCCTTCAATCGTATCTTTTTCTTCAATAAACAGCATCGCCAAAATAAACATGATGATACTAATCGGTACATTAATAAAAAAACCATCCCGCCAAGAAAACTGACTGGCGAGTACGCCACCAATAATCAATCCTACTGAAGAACCAATTCCTGCTGTAGCACCGTAAGCCGCAACAGCTTTTGTCCGTTCTTCTCCTTCGAAATTATCCATTAAAATTGCTAATGTTGTCGGTGCTAAAATTGCCGAGCCAATCCCTTGAAACGCCCGAGCCATAATAATTGCTACTGGGCTACCTGCCAAACCGACAAACAATGAGCCAATCGCAAAAATGACTAATCCGATATTATACATTTTTCTGCGACCAAATAAATCTCCCGAACGGCCACCTAATAATAATAAACCACCGAAAGTTAATGAGTAAGCATTACTGACCCACGATAATTGGGCTTGATTTAATGCTAAATCCTGAGCAATTTTAACCGTCCCGGTAAAAATAATCGAATTATCCAGTAAGATCATGAAATAGCTTAATAAAATAATCGGTAGTACCATAACACTTCTTTTGTTTATACTTGTTTCTTGCATTCTCTGTCCTTCTTTCCTTAATTACAAAACTGACTATAATCCATGGAGTGAACTCCAGAGCAAGAAGAAAGTTTTCCCATAACAAAAAAACACTGAAAAATCAGTGCTCGAAAAAATATTTAATTACTTGTTTCAGGTAAATTATTTAACCAATCCGTCACATCGCCTTCACTACCATCCACATCATCACGACTGATGGTCAAAGCATCAGTGACAATCGTTGCATCTGGCGCTTCTTCAGTAATACTGTTAACCGTATCAGAAAGACCGCTACCACCATGAACATTAAATGGAATCACCGTTTTGCCAGCCAAATCATGTTCCTCTAAAAAACTATACATAATCATCGGCATATCGCCCCACCAGTTTGGATAACCAAAAAAGATGGTATCATATTCGTCAAGATTTTCGACGGACTCTTTTAAAGTTGGTCGCGCATTACTTGATTGTTCTTCTGAAGCAAATTCAGTTAACGCATCATGATCCGTGGTATAAGGAGTTTCTGGTTCAATTCTGAAAATATCGGCTTCGGTTTGATCTTGGATTTGCATACCAACATATTGGACATTCCCAAGTACTTCGTCATCCACTATTATAGCGCTGTTTTCTTCTTCGGTTGTTAGATTATTAGGGTCGGTTGTCTCTGGTTGAGAAAAATAAACAACTAATGATTTGCCAAATTTTTCAGTTAAATTATCATTGGCTGCGACTGAATTTTGATTATTATCTGATGCTGCATTTTCATCGTTATTACCGCAAGCTGCCAAAGTTAGCAATCCAACGCCAATAAATAGTACACTCAACATTTTTTTCATAAAGGACCTGCTTTCCATATTTGATGTCTCAAGACTAGACTATGGAGTCTACTTCAAGGCAAGTTTTTTCGTCAAAAACCGCTGATTGTTTAATTTTTTTTAAACATATGAGCCGCTGTTACTATTTGGAATCAACTAAAAAGCCACAACTGTCTAATTCATGACAACTGAGACTTCTCATTTTTTCCTTCAATTTAATTAATTTCTTTTTCTGGTAAACTTTCCATCAATTGATAAAAGAATCCAGCTTCACCAGTCTCAAAATAATTATACCAAGCCGTCAACGTATCCAATTCAAAAACATCCAGATAAGCAATAATTTCTTTAGTCCATAATAAATTACCTGTTGCACTCGCGGTGATTAGGTTGTCTGCTGACACAGCAGGCTGATCGACATAATTTTTTGAGCCTTGATAATTCAGGCAAAACATTTCTAAAAATCCTGAGCCATTACTAGTATGAAGACGATGGTCCAACATTCCAAAGTTGGCTAGCGCAACTGTTGCACCACAAATCGCCGCGACACCAGCACCTTCAGAAAGAAAGCGATTGGCTTTTTCTATTATTGCTTGATGCTTTCCATCACCCCAAGTATCAGCGCCCGGCAACAATAATAGATTTTTTTCTTCTACTACTATATCTTCAATGGAACAATCAGGGGTAATTCTCATTCCTCCCATCGTTCTAATCGACTCTTTGTTATAACTGACTGTTTTAAGAGTGATTTCTGCAGCGTCCTTTTTTAAAAATCTTTTCGAATTTAACTCTGCTGTGATATGACCTAATTCCCAATCAGCTAATGTATCTAATAAATAAACATAAATTATTCGCATTTGTTTCCTCCATTTTTTTGTCGTCCATCCCAATTACCCTTTTAGTATACTAAGGAATTGTTGACAGCAGTATGGCAACAATCTAAAATAAATGGAAAAGAATTTTGAAAAGATGTGAAAAAATGAAGGTAAATCGCTTAGTGAGTATTATTATGCTTTTATTAGATAAGAAACGAATCAGTGCGCAGGAATTAGCGGAAACGTTTGAAGTGTCTCCCCGCACTATTTACCGCGATATTGACGCGATAAATTTGGCTGGTATCCCAATTCGTTCAACTCCTGGTGTCGGTGGCGGCTTTGAAATAATGGAAAATTATAAGCTAGATAATAAAGTATTGTCCTCTTCAGATATTTCAGCAATCTTGACAGGCCTTTCGAGTTTTTCTAATATGCTGCATCAAGACTCATTAGCGCATACATTGGCAAAAATCAAAAGCTTCATTCCAGCTGACCACGCCCAAGAAATTGAATTACGCACAAATCAAATTCAGATTGATTTAAGCCCTTGGATGGTTAATCCAAATATTCAAGCAGATCTAAAAATAATCCAACAAGCTTTGACAGAAAACAGAAAACTTTCCTTTGATTATATTGACCGCCACGGAAATAAAACTAATCGCACAGCTGAACCTTATCAATTAGTTTTAAAAGGAAATCATTGGTATTGGCAAGGCTATTGTTTAAAAAGAAATGATTACCGATTGTTTAAAATCGTACGAATGTCTAACTTAAAAGTATCCGAACAATCTTTTACACCAAAGAATTATCAAAATCCTGTATTAGATTTTACTGACATTTTGTCTACCCTTCAAACAACTATCAAGCTGCGAATCCACCGATCAGTGATGGACCAAGTGTTAGAGTATTGTCCGATTGAAAATTTTTCCTTAGACGGTGAAGATCATTATCTAGTAAATTTTCCTTTTATCGAAAATGATTTCTACTATAATATCCTGTTTAGTTTTGGCAGTCATTGTGAATGTATTGAACCTCTGCAAGTACGCAACGAAATCAAAAAAAGAATCAACCAGTTAGCTGATTTATATAAAAATTAAAGGCTGCGTTCATAAAGTTGCGGTACTGATTTATCACTGACCCGCACTTTTTTGAACACATCAACAAGTAAAATAACTATCAGCGAAATCCCTACACCTAATATCCAACGAATCCAGCCGGTTTCAGCTGAAGTCAATCCACTTGTAGAGACAAAAATATTGAATAACTGAATCGGTATCATATGAAAGAAATAAATACCTTGCCCGTACTTTCTTAAATGCTTAAAATCTGCTTTGCCGTGATAACTTAATAATACTAAGAAAAAATAGAAACTAAAAGGAAGCAAGGCAAAATAAAAATTCACATCTTTTCCTTGATGGAGAAAAATTATCGTCCCTTCAATTAATAAAAGAAGGCTACTTAATATCAGTCCACGATATTTTTTCTCTGAATCAACTAGCAAACGTTGATGGTTTTCCGCTAAATAATAGCCAATTAAGACAAAAATCGCTGTAAAAAACAATCCATTTCGAGTAGTTAGAAAAACACTAAAATAACTATTCATCCAGTGACCAAAGCCCGTTTTTACCAAATAAGCAGAATAAGTTTCACTAGCACCAATTGCGTATAAGACTAGCATTCCGCTAAAAACCTTACCATATCCCCACTTATGAATCAGTTTATCTACAATTACTACTCCAAAAAATATCGCTGGGAAATACCAAAGATGATAAAAAGTTCCTGTATATACCAGACCAACAAGCACCCCCACAGGATATAATGCTAAAGGCAAATTGACATAGTCTTGAATAAACTGAATTCCAAATGGCAAATAAATCAACGACCACAATAAATACACTTGAATATTCTTCCGCAACCACATTTTCTTGCCAACTGAATCCTTTTGCGCATAAAAAAAGGCATTACTTACACAATAAAAAGGCACAACCACCCGACATAAAATGTTTTTCAATAAAAAATGCAGTTCGGGATTACTGGTCAAACTGCCAACGTGGGCGACTACCACAAAAAATGGAAAAATAAATTGTGCCAGATAAAGAAGTTGGTAACCGTTTTTATATTTCATCTTGTTCCCCTCATTTCAAAATTGTTTCGATAACTTTATTTTAGAGAGGAACCAATCGATCCACACGGGACTATGGTTCGAGATTGTTCTAGGCAATTAGTCTATTAATCGATAATTTTTTGCTAAAATATACAAAAAAACGACAATTTTTAAATTGTCGTTAAATGGATAGATGTTTTCTTTTATTTTTCCTCTAAGCTTCTGCTTTTATTCCTGCAATTAAGTAGGACACACTTCTTTGATAAATCTTTTTTACCTCAGTCAAATCTTTTTCAAAATGCAAAGTAGCTAAGCCATCCATCAAAGCTGCATAAATTGCTGCCCATTCTTTAGCATCTCCTGCAGGAAGAGCTCCTGAAGAAATTCCCTCTTCAAAAGTTTGATCGTATAATTTTTGTGGTTCTCTAACTAAATTGACCATTTTAACAAAGAATTCGTCATTGACATCTTGTCTACCTAATAAAAATTCTTCCGAAATCTTTTTTAATGGATTTCCATAACTTGAGACAAAATGTTCGGTCAACTTTTGGATTTTATCTTCAAAAGAAGAGGTTGTTTTTTCAACTTTTTTCCATTCATCAATCCATTGAAGAGTATTCTCTTTATAGATTTCAAAAAATAATGCTTCTTTGCCACTGAAGTAGTAATAAATACTCCCTTTACTCACACCGATATACGTTACTAGGTCTTGCATTGATGTATTGTTATAGCCATTCTGAATAAACTGCTCTTTTGCTTTTTGTAAAATAAACTCTTTCTTTTTTTCTGACTTGCTATTTTTAGTTTCCATAAATACCTCACATTTATTTAAACATCTTGTTGTTTTAATATTCAAATCCTTTTTATTCTAATACAGTTGGAATCTTTTTTACAACAATATTTAATAGCTCCGCAAAAATAGTCGAATCGGTTAATATACTCTATTCATATCTCAAAGCATTAATCGGATTTAATTTTGCCGCCCGGTTTGCCGGCAATGTTCCAGCTAAAAAGGCTATAAACATAATAATCAGCAGGATAATCACCATACTTGATAATGGAAACTCTACCAAACTAAAGCCTGTCATTCCAGACAAAAAGGACTGTCTAGCAATATTATTAATGAGACTACCTAATCCCATGGCACAACCAATCCCAATTAATGCTCCCCAAAAACCGATCAATAAAGCTTCAAAACTAAATGTTAAAAATACTTTTGAACGTTTTAATCCTACCGCTTTCATCAAACCAATTTCTCTTGTTCGATCTTGGACTGACATATACAGCGTGTTAATAATCCCAAAACTTGCAGCAATCAAGGCGATGCCACCAAATAAAGTCAAAATACCTGTCACTGCACTGACTACTTGCTGAATCGTACCGATTTGGTCTTCCACAGTCATACCGTCTAATCCAATTTTCTTTAGGTCATTTTGGATAGTCGCTATTTTTTCATCACTAATATTATCTGGTAAGGTTGCATAAACCATTTGATATTGATTTCTTATACTATCAGGTAAACCAGCTTCATTTATTTCAACAATTTTTTCTTCTAAACCGCGACTAACAATTGATTGTCCTCCTTGAATTAAACTAGCTGCTCGCACCCCCACAACTTTTGCTGTAACGATTTCTTGTTTTCCTGAAGCTTTATTCGTAGCTGCAATTTCCACCGTTTTCCCAACTGCTGCTTGATTGTTTTTGAAACCTAATGATTTTACATATTCTTGAGCCAAAACAATCTCAAAAGTGTTACTGCTTTTTTTCACGCCACGTCCTTCAGCGAGAGCAATGGTTAAATTACTAGGACCCGCTACATTTAAAGCATATTTTTGATTTGCTGACCCTTTAATGTAATCAGCCGTCAAATAAGTAAATGGCTCCACACTTTTAATATCCTTGATTTTTTCAATTGAACGAATTTTCTTTTCAGTAATCATGTCCCCATCTTGACTGTCATTTTTTTCAGGATCGTACTCTTTTGGAGAAGTACTCATAGTAAAATTTTCATTCAAAGATTCAGGCATAATCATTAGTTGATTATCCCCACCGACACTACCAATCTGTTTATCAATGTAATTACTCACCCCTTGGTTGACGCCTGTTGTTAAGGCAATTGTAAACGCCCCAACAAAGATCGCAACAATTGTCAGAATCGTCCTACCTTTATTTCTCCAAAGATTAGAACTCGCAGTTTTAAAAATATCAATTAATTTCATTTATTTCTCCTCCAGAATTAAGCCATCTTTTACATAAATTTGACGGTCACAACGAGCTGCCAAATCTAAGTCATGAGTAACAATAATCAAAGTAATACCTTTTTCTCGGTTTAATTGAAATAGTAGTGACTCAATCTTTTCTCCTGTGGCAGAATCCAAATTACCTGTTGGTTCATCAGCAAAAATAATTGCTGGGTCATTCACAAGTGCTCTTGCAATACAAACACGCTGTTTTTGTCCACCAGATAAATCATTGGCTTTATTTTTTAGCTTGTCTTTTAACCCGACCGATGCTAATGCCTGTTCGGCTTTTTCATTTCGAATTTTAGCTGGAACCCCTCCTACTTTTAAAGGTAGCAACACATTTTGCAGCACTGTATCTTTTGGATTCATAAAAAATTGCTGGAAAATAAAACCAAATGATTGATTTCTTAATTGAACCAACTCGCTTTCTTTTAATTTTTTTGTATCTTTACCAAGGATCGTTAAGTTGCCACTAGTTTGATTATCTAACAAAGCTAAAATGTGCATCAACGAGGATTTTCCTGAACCACTTTTCCCGACAATTGCTACCGTTTCCCCTTTATCAATCGTCAAACTCACATCTTTTAAAGCATCAAAACTCGTTTTTCCTGTTCCATAAGTTCTTCTAATATGACTTCCTTCTAGTATTTTCATCTATTTCCTCCTAAGACACGTTTTAAAAACTGACCAGTTGGTTTATAATATTTTAAAACCGACCGATCGGTTTATTTTATCAACAACTCATTTATTTTACAAGTAAAATTTTTAATTTGGTTCTTTTCTTCTCTCATAAGTCTGAAAGTTGTAGAAAAATCTAGATAACATATCTGCAGATTTTCATGAAAAACTATCAGTTTCAATTTTTCTTTCCTAACTTATTATGATGTGTACTTTTAATGTTAGCCATTGAATTATCTGTTTTGCTATAATATTTAATTTGGATTCTCTATTATCACAGTTTTCGTTGTTCATTTATTTTTGTCACTTTTTCCTTGTTTAGCATTCATATTTTACCCATAGGATTGGAAAAATTATTTGACGTTCGTCCCACTTTGCTTTTTCGCCATAATCAATTTCTTTTATGACAATACTAAAAAAAATCAAAATCCACTCCTTAAAGGTGACTTTGATTTCTTTTATTTATAATTTTTGTAAAAAAAATGATCTATTAAAATAACTAATTCATTTTTTGAAGATAATTTGTCTTATCAGCTTCAGTGATCGCTCGTAAAACTTTACAAGGATTTCCTACTGCAATTACGTTGGCTGGAATACTTTTAGTAACTACGCTACCAGAGCCGATAATTGTATTTTCGCCAATTTCTACACCTTGATTCACTACTACATTTGCGCCTAACCAAACATTATCTCCAATAGAAACCGATTTAGAATAACATCCTCCCAACGCTCTTTCTTGTGGATCAATTGCGTGATTGGTAGTGAAAATACCTACTCGTGGTCCGAAAAGCACATGATCGCCAATATAAATATCTGCACCATCAAGCAAAATACAATCAAAGTTAGCATAAAATTTCTTGCCTAAATGGATATTACTACCAAATTCACAACGAAAGTCTGGTTCAAAAAAAGCATCTTCGTCCACAGATCCTAACAAATCTTTGAGCAATCGACTTCTCTTTTCTTCATCTTCACCATACAAAGCATTGTATTCTTTGGTAATTTTAACTGCTTTGCCGCGGGCTTCTAGAAATACTTTGTTCGTGTCATCATACATTTTTCCTGATTTCGATAAATTGAAATAGTCTTGTTCTGTCATGTGAATTGCTCCTTTTTTGTTTGTTGTTTTCTATGATACAGGATGTTAAAACACATGCAAAGACGGATTTTTAGTTTTTGACTGATAAAACTAATAATTGTAACTTTTACTTCCGCTGCCAAAAGAAACTTAGATCAGGAAAAATAAAATGTAAAATCAGGGCTAAAATAGCGATGCCAAAAATCACAAATCCTAAAATAATCGCCACTCGCCAGATTTTTTTTAAGCCGCTTTTACCTTTTTCATAATCTAAATACATTTCTGCGACTTTTTCATCAGTAAAATTTTTCTCTCGCACTTCTTGTACATCAATATCTTTTACCAGTTCATCAAGGGACAGATTAAAAAAATCGCTCAGTAAGACTAGTTTAGTGAAATCAGGATAGGATTGTCCGGCTTCCCATTTGGAAATGGTTTGTCTGGATACTTGCAGTTCCATGCCAAGTTCTTCTTGTGACAAACCTTTTTGTTTTCTCAGAGCCAATAATTTTTCGTGGAATTTCATTTTCGCTCCCCCCTCTTTTCTATAAGAAAAATGTAGCTCAAATAGCGAAATGCCACAAGCAACCTTGGTTTACAATTTGTCAATTTACTTTAACATCAAGATTTTAATTATTGCTGGTAACCATATAAATTTAATTTCCCTGATAAATATTCCCCTAAATAAACTTCACTAATTTTTTCAAACCCTTGGGCATGGACCTGTTCTTCCAACCAACTTTCGTCTTGGCTAATAAGTTCCAAAACATCTTTATTTGATTGACCATCGACAATAATCGGATATTTGATATTTTCATCACCAAATTCAATTAAGGTCAGCTGACCATTTTGTTCTAAAATCGCCCGTTTGACATTTTGCACTTCGTAAATGCCATTTGCCCTTAATTTGAACATCAATTCATTAGCAGAAATACCACTTTTTAGACATTCATTAACATCAATTTTACCATCTTGAATCAAGGTAATCGGACGACCATCAATAATTAGTTTCACATAGCGATTATGATCCTTGGCAAATTTCAAAATTAAAACTAGCAGTGTCCAAATTATCAAAACTAGCACGAATTGTAAAACAGTGATGGAATCGTTGTAAATCACACCACCGATAATACCCCCCAACACATAATTTTGAACTTGATCCATCGCTGATGAAGGTGCCAAATTGCCTTTTCCCATTACGTTAATTTGAATGATCAGACAAATAATTCCTAAAGCAAATTTTAAAATAATTGGATTATATAATTGCATTCTTTTACCTCCTATTTATTGATCACGATACTAGGATTCATCAAGTGTGCTTTCGTCAAGGTATAAGAACTTTGATCGGCACTTAGATTGACTTGATAATAATTTTTCTTTATTTTGACAATGATTCCGTCAGTTAGTTGGGTCGCATTGACAAAGATCTCTTTACTCGAAATGTCATTCTCTTTTGAAATATCTTGGACTACATTCACCATCTGTGAGGACTGGGAATGTTTTGCTTGATTTGACTGATAATCAGAAAACTGCACCCCTGAAGCAAAAATTAACAACAACAGAAAAATAATACTTAAGTCACGGTATTTCGTCTGAATCCGATGTCTTAAATACAAAGAAAAAACAATCACTAAGAAAAACAGTGAACCAAAAATCAAAATATACTTGAAGTAATCATTAATGTTTGACTGTGATTTTAAATAGTCAATTCCGTAAAAATTCATCTTTCTCTCCCCTTTTTTATTTAGTAATTATACAATAGAATATTTTTTTCAAGCGTAAAAACGATTTTCCAGCATAATTAATCTAAAAAAAGATCCATCCAATGACAATTTTAAAGATTGCCTTCTCAGATGTGATCTTTTTTCGAGTATTAATTTTAATTACGAATTTTTGGGTTTAACGTTAAATGATTAAATCCCATTATATTAGCGGTCACTGGTTCAGACGAAATATAATGTGTCTCTGCAATTTTAAGATAATCATTTTGCGAATATCATCAAAATTTTCTAATACGTACTTTCTTTTTTCTAAGATTTTTTCATTCTTTGAGATATTGCCTGAGCCGCAAACAAATCTTGTGCCGCTATTCCCACCGTTTTAAAGAAAATAATCTCCTCGTCGTTTTCGCGCCCGATTAATTCTCCTTTTATAACAGCCCCAATATCGCCAGTAAAAGCTTCATCGGTAATTGTTCCTTCTTTAAGAGGAATTAATAGATCCCCTGACTCCGAAAGAACCGCCTCTTCGGAATCAAAAAAGATTTTGTCGGCTTTTTTTACTAGACTTGCCGGTATTTCTTGCAGATGCGGTTGATAAGAACCCACCCCAGAAACTAGTGCCCCTTTTTTTACTTTCTCCCCATCAAACACCGGAACTGTCGAAGGCGTTACTGTGACGATAATATCAGCATGTTCAATCGCAAGATCTGAATTTTCGACTGCTTTAATCATTACAGTGGTTTGCAATTCTGTTGTCATTTTTTCAACAAATTGTAGGGCTCTTTCAAAATTTAAATCACTTACTCTGATTTCTGATAAATTTGCAGCAACAAGCATAGCTTCAAGTTGTGTCTGCGCCTGACCACCCGTACCGATTAAGGCACCGATTTTTGCATCTTTACGTGCCAAATGTTTGATGGCTACACCGGTTGCGGCTCCAGTACGTAATTGTGTTACATAATTACCATCAAGCAAAGCTTCAAAACCACCCGTTTTTGTATTCATTACTAAAATTTGGGCGTTAATTGAAGGCAGACCTTGATTAATATTTTCGGGAAACATATTCAAGACTTTGACACAAGAAGCATCATATTCTTCGCTATATGCAGGCATGCATAAAAAAGTTCCCTTCCCTGTTCCGGTTGTTATTTGTGTTCTTAAAGGAACGTCTACTTTCCCTTCATAATAGTACTGAAAAGCCTCTTCCACTATTGGAATACAATCAGCTATTGAAAAAACTTTTTGAATGTCATTTTTATTTAAAATATTCATTCTTTCTCCTCCTTTTTTTGTGAATGCTTTAAAACTCTTTCTAATAAATAAAGATCCGCTGGAATACAACTCAATCATATCACCATAAAAGTATTTAAAAAATCAAATTTTTGAAAATAGTCTGTAAAAAGATTTATTTGCTGAGAATTTTATAGAAGCTACAAATCGAGGAAAATTAGAAGAACGGCTGAACCTAGAAGTCCATCTGGCGCTTCGATGGGATTTAATATAAGTTCTTCTGGAATAAGTTATTCTATTATTATCCTGGAACAGACTAGCTGATATTATTTTTATGCGTCTATGCTTATTTTTACTTCTTAATTTAAAGCTCGTTATTAAAATATTCGGTGGTCTAGTGTACAATGTAAGTTATTAATCAGGAGAGAAGGAGTATTTATGAAATTAGGAATTAAAACAGGTTTAGCGCTTGGTTTGTGTTTGGTGGGATTACAAGTTACTGGGACAAAAGTGTTTGCCTCAGAAATCAATGAAGATGATTCACAGATCCAACTTACAGAAGATCAAAGTGCGTATCAAAAAGAAAAACAAGCAGCGTTGGATGCTGGCTATACATTGGCTCAATTTGAAGCAGTGATGGCTACGCCAAATATCGCTTCAGCACAGACAATTCAAACTTTTGCTGACACTGCTGCTTTGACTGAGCAACAAAAAGTAGTCAACTTAGCACAAGCCCAAGTCGGCAAACCATTTGGTTGGGGTGCCGCTGGACCAAGTGCTTTTGACGCTTCAGGATTGGTACAATATGTATTTAAAAATGCAGTGAATATGACCGTCCCTGCCCCAAGTACTTCCCAAGAGCGACTAGGCAAAGACGTTAGCATGAATGCTTTACAACCAGGTGACTTATTATTTTGGGGAACAAAAGGAAATTCTAACAATGTCGCTATTTTTATTGGCAACGGACAATATATTTATTCCCCGGGACCAGATCAAAATGTCAAAGTTGGCCAAATTACTTGGTATAAACCTGATTTTGCCAAAAGAATTTTAAGTGACGGTGTCCAAAAAGTACCAGGTTTAGATGGTCAACAAGCCAACGAAAAATATGTGTTTAGACTGTACAACGCAAACGAAGGCAATCACCATTACACCCAAGATTTAGCTGAAGCCACCAACTTACAAAATATTGGCTGGACGTATGAAGGTGTCGCGTGGGCTGCACCAACCGCTGGTGACACAACTTATCGTTTATACAATCCTAATAATGGTCGTCATTTCTACACTTTAAGCTCCCAAGAAAATACTTGGTTAACAACAATTGGCTGGGAAAGTGAAGGCGTATCATGGAATTCAGGCGGTAATGTTCCAGTCTATCGGGTCTACAATCCGAACGCTATTGGAAGCCAAGATAGCCATGTCTACACAACTAATTCTGGTGAGAAAAACAACTTAGTTAGTCTCGGCTGGAAAGATGAAGGCACTGCTTGGAATGCGGAGCGGGCTATTCAATAATAGAATACAAGTTAAAAAGACGAAATACCTAGTGTATTTCGTCTTTTTTCATTGGACATCTGTTTAGGTTTTTTCTAACTATTTAATAAATTTTTTTCTTAATCTAATTTCACTTCACCATTGATAATTTATTGGTAACCAATATTTTTAAAATGCGTTTTCTAATCAGCAAAAACGATGCTGTATTCAGCTATCGAAGTCATCTTTCTCGCAACCTACCAGAAAAATAGAGGATTTTAATATTTTTTACTGTAACTTTCTTGAAAATTCTTTAACATAGCTGATTTTTTTCAATCATGCTATAGTTTTCGATAAATACCAAGGAGGAGACAAAATGACAGTAAAAAAAATAAAAAAATTAACCTACATTCTCACAATGACCATTCTTTTTCTAACTTTGTCTGGTTGTCAAAAGAATTCCCAAAATAGCACTTCCATTAGTTCAAGTACGCTACAATCTAGTGAAAAAGCACCTCAAGTAGATGCGTCTGAATCATCGGATAAACAAGAAGCTCCCCTTTATCCCAGTGGTAGCTTACTTCAAGCTGTAACAACAGGAGATTTAAATGAGACAACAAAAATTCTTAATTCCGATCACTATAATATTAATGAAGTTAATGAAAAAGCCGAAACAGCTTTAATGATTGCCGTTCATAATAATCAAATCGATATTGCTAAACAATTAATTGACGCTGGTGCTGATGTAAACAGCCAAGATACTCTTCAAGATAGTCCGTATCTTTACGCAGGTGCTGAGGGTCGGACTGAAATTCTTGCCTATATCCTCGCCCATGCGACACCAGATCAATCCATCGTCAATCGTTTTGGTGGGAATGCACTTATTCCCGCTGCAGAAAAAGGCCATCTTGAAAATGTAAAACTACTTTCAGCGGATAAACGGGTCAATATCAATCATCAAAATAATTATGGTTATACTGCCTTAATAGAAGCAATCGCTTTACGAGATGGATCGCAAGTTTATCAAGATATTGTTGCTGAATTACTAAGAAATGGCGCCGATCCGACGATAGTAGATAATTACGGGAAATCCGCTATAGATTATGCCCATCAACTAGGCTATCAAAATATCTCAAACTTGCTTACTACTACTGAGCAATAAATTTTTCTTGAAAGAATGCCACAGCTTAAACATGCTATAATTAGTGCAGTAATATTTAGCATCAACAATTTATTCTGAATGGAGAAAACAATATGAATCCTAATCCCCATGATATTAAATTAGTTGCCGTAGATATGGACGGCACTTTTGCTCGCAGTGATTATACTTATGATATTCCACGCTTCAAGGCTATTTTGGCTCGAATGAAAGCTGTTGGCTGTCAATTTGTCGTAGCCAGTGGTAATCAATACTATCAGCTGCGCTCACTTTTTCCTGATTATTATGATGAATTGAGTTTTGTGGCAGAAAACGGTGCTTTGGTCAAAGACAAGAAAGAAGTCCTTTTTTCTGGAAATATACCGAAAGAAACCATTTTGGCAGTCCTTGAATTAGTTAAAAAATATCCCGAAATCAAAAATGTCATGTGTGGTTTAAATAGCGCCTATTGTGAACGTGGAACCGTTAGTCAAGAATTTTTTCAGTTAACCAATATTTATTATCATAAATTAAAATGGGTCACTGATTTTGCCGAGGTAAACGACCAAATTTTAAAATTTGCGCCAACTGTTCCCGTGGAAAAAACAGATTATTACTGTGATTTATTTCGTGATGAACTAAAAGGCTCGTTAACTCCTACCAGCAGCGGTCATGGTTCAGTTGATTTAATCATTCCAGGTTGTCACAAAGCTGCCGGTTTAGAAAAATTAGTTCAACGATGGGACATTACTCCGGAGCAATGTGTCGCTTTTGGAGATGGCGGAAATGACCTCGAAATGCTGGACTATTGCGGGATCGGTTACGCAATGGATAATGCCCCTGCCAATGTAAAAAAAGTTGCCGATCAAGTTTGTCCTTCTAATGATAACGACGGCGTACTAGTTACCTTAGATGAATTGTTCCCAATTAATTAGAAAAAACAGCTCCACAAACCAATTAATGCAAATAAAAAAATTATTTTTCTATTTGTGATGATTATCCATCTTTGTTACACTATAAATGTCTGCTAAAACAGGCAAAGAACTTCTATCTAGAGGAGGTAGTCATTAGGGGACTACCTCTTTTTTGATGACAAAAAGAGCTCTCACATTTTTGCAAGAGCAAGATTTTCACTTTTTTAACAAACTTATTGATAAATGCTAATTCACCGCTAACAACTAAGAAAAATAAAAGCCCACTCGCCGACAAGTTCTTAGTCACATAAAAAAGTCCCCCAGCTAATATTAGTGCAATTAAAAATGCTATCCCTGATTCTTTATTCATTTTCTCCCCCTCTTTATAACAACCTAGATTTAATTGTAAATTGGTTTGGTTATCCTATTGGAAAAATGTAAAAAGAATCAAATATTTTTTTAAGTTAAATACGCCTTAATTAATAGATCAATGGCTGCAACTCCCGCTGAAATTATTTCCTCAGCTTCCTTTTCAGTATGCTCACTATACAGCACTTCATCCACCAAAGAGGTAATAAAATCAAAAATAATCGTGGACAATATTTTTATTTGCTGTGGATTGCTTTGATTAGCATAATATAAAAAATGTTCGTACGTGAGATGTTTCATCTTGTTTTGTTGTTCGCGGACAACTTTTTTTACTTCTGGCACTGTCATCGCCAACATCTCAATTTCTTGATGAAAGGCCTCATCCTCCACTGATATAAGTCGTTTAATTAAGTTTAATAACCATTTTTGAGTATCGGTTTTGAATAGCTCAAAGGATTGAGATTGATTGATTTCAGCAAAAATTGTCAAAAAAGTTTGATGGTACTCCTCGACTAATTCGATTAAAATATCTTCTTTGCTATTGTAATAAGCATACAAAGTGCCAATAGATAGACCGGCTTCTTTCGCAATTTCATTGGTAGACACATTAAAAAAATTTCTTTCAGAGAACAATTTTCGAGCAGTTGCTAAAATTTTCGCTTTTTTTTCGAGAGCTCTTTTTTGTAATGGTTTTCGAATTACTTTGTTTTCAGTCATGATTGCCCCTCCAATATTTCTATTATTTTACCTCTCAGCTAGAAAATATTCAATAAATCGAGTTAAAACTCATGAAATAAAAATTTTACATCACCTTTTTTTAGTATTATATTTGCAACACGATAAAAAAACTGAGTAATAACTCATATTTCGAAAAGTGGAGGCTTATCATGAATAAAAAAATTTTACTTACTGTTTCAATGTCGATTGGCATCTTTTTGGTGATGCTAGATACAACCATTATGAATATTGCTTTACCCGCAATTCAAAAAGGTTTGCAAATTGATTTAACTAAATTATCTTGGGCATTAAATGTCTATACGATAATTTTTGCTAGTTTGACCATTCCTTTAAGTAAATCAGGAGACATTTTTGGCAAAAATAAATTATTTCTTTTAGGTTTGTTTTTATTTGGTTTAGGTAGTTTTATGGCTGGAATTACCACATCTTTTTTGATTTTAATTGTCGACAGGGTCATTTCCAGTCTGGGAGCAGCACTATTGTTACCGTTGGGAAATACGATCGGGCTTTCTGCTTGGAAAATTGAAGATCGCTTTAAAATCGTGGCTATTTTAGGATTAACTCAAGGAGGCGCCGCAGCAATTGGACCAACCTTAGGAGGTATTTTGACTGATTCATTCAATTGGCATTGGATTTTTTTAATAAATCTGCCTCTTGTGGTTCTGGGACTAATTTTGTGTTTGACCACTTTAAATTTTAAACATGAAGAAAAAAGAAAAGAGAAGGTTGATATTAGTGGTAGTTTGCTTTCAATGCTCAGCTTATTTTTTATTACACTGGGATTAATAAAAGTTAGGGAGTGGGGTGTGGCTGATGCGCGCTTCATGACTTGTGTCTTTATAGGTGTGGTGCTATTTGGTCTATTTGTATTAGTCGAAAAGAAGGTCGCCTTTCCTATGATTGATTTGCAGCTTTTTAAAAATAAAAATTTTTCGCTGTCAGCTTTGGTGGCATTATTAGCCCAATTTTTCTACATCGGAGTGGTAGTCATTTTACCCACTTATTTAACAAATGTCTTTCATCAATCGGAATTGCAGGCCGCATTAATTCTGCTACCAATGTCAATCACGGTCTTCATTTTTGGTGGTTTAGGCAGCTTGGCCATTCACAAACTGGGACCGCGCCTATTAGTCTTTATCGGAATCATGTGTATTCTGATGGCCTACCTTTTCTTGGCTAATTTCAATGGACAAACAAAAAATTTATTATCGTTGGTTTTATTCATTCTGGGTATCGGCTTTGGTATTATTTCTGGCCCAATCAATGTGCTGGCTGCATCTAATTTACAAGGAAGCCTGCTGACCAGCTCTCAAAGTATTATTAGTGTGGTTCGTCAAATTGGTTCTGTATTAGGTGTATCCTTTTTTGTATCCAACATGACTGGTAACTTGACAGCGCTAAAAACATTTACCTTTTCAAAAATCAATCATGCCTACTTATCTATTTATCAAATTTGGCTACCGGTACTGGCACTTTTATTACTAATCGCCTTGGCATATCCTAAAAAAAGCGATTATTCAAACGATGCTACTATAGAATAAAGAAGCACTTGAGCATATTTGATAAATATATCCCCTCAAGTACTTTTACTCAAATAATATCCGTTCTTTTTTTGTGGGGATTCCATTAGTTTTCCTTAACCATCTGCCTTTTTGAAAAACTTGATAAGTGTCAAAAGCACAAGGGAGTCCTTTGGCATTGGCAATATCTAAACGATCCATGACCTGTAAATGTAGATGTGGGGCAAAAGAATTTCCTGAGTGACCGACTTTACCGATGATTTCACCAGTTTTTATCTGTTCACCGACAGCGACCTCAATCGAAGCTTGTTGAAGATGGCATAATGCTACAAAAATATTTTCCGCCATTTTGATTATCACGTAATTTCCAGCCACTTCTTGGACATTATTACGACTAGGGTGAAAATTTTGACCATTGTCTCTGGCTTTAGATAAATCTTTTCGTAAATTGGTTCGTTTGGCTTCAGGAAAACCATCTTTTGCAACCACAATTTCACCGTCACAAGGAGCATAGATTGTTTCTCCCCAGCAATAATAATCTTCTACCTGTATGCCTTTTTGTAAATACTTCAGCAATCCACCTTGGTAAGCTGGTTTTCCTAGTTTTTTCCAATCTAACTGAACAAAATCATAAGCGTAAGTCGTACCGAATTTATCCGAACCATGACTAGGAATTTGACTGCCAGGTGTATTTGGTGTATGCCATTGACCTTTTAACGGTGCTGATAAAATAACCAGATTTCCCATATTTATTTTCCTTTCAGTTGGCTTCATGACAAGAAATAAAATAGCTAGAGTCAACAACACCGCAATAATCTTATTCTTCGTCAACATAAAATAGCTTTCTCAATTCAGCAAGATACTCATCTAAAAGCTGTGTAGTCTTTGTTAGATCTAAAATTTCCTCATCCGCCAATAGCTCGTTAATCAAGCCTTGATTACTCCAAAGAATGATTTTTTTAGCCTTTTCGATATTTACATTTTCTCGGAATTTACTAGTATCGATATGCTTAAATAAATCTACTTGGCAATTAAAAGAGGCCTGATCTTCTTTACTTGCTAAAAAGCTATTAATCACTTCTGATTTGGTATTCCCTTTTAAATTTTCAATCAATAACACATCAGGATATGTTTGTAATATTTGAATTTGTAAAAGATACGATTGTCTCAGACGTACGAATACATCTTTTTGCTCGAGATCCAGCTTTAAATAATATTCCTGATGAATCAATTGATGAAAATAATCGTATACTAGCATAAATAATTCCTGTTTATTTTTTACATAATGAAACATCAAGCTTTTAGAAATACCAGATTTTTTAGCAATTTCATTAGTTGAAGCTTGATCAAATCCCCGCTGAGTAAATTCTTTTAAGGCAGCATTTAATAATGCTTCTTTTCGTTCCTTTGGCATATTTAATAACTGTTCCATCATATTCCTCCAACTGTATTGACCTGTTAGGACAAATTGAGTTTAGCAAAATTTACCTAACAGGTCAAATAGATAATGAAAAATTCGTTACCTATCATTTTATGTAAGACATTTTTTCTCTAAGCTTTTTTTGTATCTAATAAGCACAGATGCTAAAATAACTATAACTAAGAGGAGGGCGCAACCTATGTTTAAACGAGGAATTTTTGATTCATCAAAACGCATCAATATCCTTTATCGGAATCGCTTCTACTCTACTATCAGGTTACTGCGAATCTGATTTTTGACTTAATCAATTAGTATTTTAATAATCGAAACTTTTATTTGTTTTCGTTTCAAATATAAAAAACAATATCAGGAGTGATCCCTTTGCTTGAGAAAAATTTTGATCAATTTGTAAATGATTTAGAAAATTGTACTCGTTGCGCCAATATTTTAAATCCAGCACCAGTCTTTTTAGGCAATCAAGACGCCAAAATCGTCCACATCAGCCAAGCCCCTTCCTATAAAGTTTCTCAAACCAAAAAGCCTTTCACCGATGCTTCTGGAAAAAAGCTACGAGATGAATGGTATCAGGTGAATGAAGAAACTTTTTACGACCCGGCAAAATTTTGCTTTTTAGCAGTAGGCTTGTGTTATCCGGGAAAAAACAAAAGTGGAGGTGACAAACAACCGCCAACTATTTGTTCAAAATTATGGTTAGATCCTGCTCTTGATTATCTACAAAACAAGTTATTTATTTTGGTTGGCAATAAAGCCGCACAGCATTTTTTTAAAGGACAAGATTTTGCTGAATTGATTTTCCAAACCCAAGAAATTCATGGCAAACCAACGATTGTTTTGCCGCATCCCTCTCCTTTAAATATCAAATGGTTCAAAGACCATCCAGATTTTTATCAGTATCGCTTACCAGAAATTCGTGCAATGGTACAAACAATGCTCGAAAAATAAACAGCTGCGAAGATTCGCGGTTGTTTTTTTTAAGGTAATAATAGCAAACCTTTTTTCTAACAGTAGAATCTTGAACGCCCTCTTTATTTTTGACATAATTTATTTTCATTTTCCCCTTGACTTAAAGTCCACTTTAACGAGTACACTAAATTTATCTTATACAAGAAAGTAGGAATTTTATGAAATCTGCAATTTTTGAAAAAGCCGGACTAGTATCGGTGGAAGAAGTTGAAAAACCAACCATTCAAGCAAATGATGATGTCATCATCAAAATCGTTCGTGCCTGTGTTTGTGGCTCTGATTTATGGTCTTATGCCCACGGTGACAATAAAGAACCTCATTCTGTCAATGATGGTCATGAAGCTTTAGGAATCGTTGAGGAAATTGGTTCAGAAATTACCACAGTAAAACCTGGCGACTTTGTTATCGTACCATTTACCCACGGCTGTGGTGAATGTGATGCTTGTCGAGCTGGTTTTGATGGTACTTGTGACCGCCACAAAGGCGCAACCAATTGGTCAAATGGTTTCCAATCTGAATACGTGCGTTTTCATTATGGTAACTGGGCGTTGGTAAAAGTTCCTGGACAACCAGCAGACTATACAGAAGGCATGATTAAATCACTTTTGACTTTAGCAGATGTAATGCCAACAGGTTATCATGCGGCGCGTTGTGCTCATGTTGAAAAAGGTGATAAAGTTGTCGTTATTGGCGATGGTGCAGTTGGACAATGTGCTGTTATTGCCGCAAAAATGCGGGGTGCTTCACAAATTGTGCTGATGAGCCGTCATCAAGATCGGCAAGAGATGGCCTTAGCATCTGGCGCGACAGCGGTTGTAGCAGAACGTGGCGAAGAAGGAATCGCTAAAGTTCGTGAAATTCTGGGAGGCGGTGCTGATGCTGCCCTTGAATGTGTTGGAACAGGCCCAGCAATTGAGCAAGCGTTGGGTGTCTTACACAATGGTGGACGAATTGGCTATGTGGGGGTTCCTCATTACAATGACCGCCCTATCGGTTCAACTTTTGCCCAAAATATTTCAATTGCCGGTGGTTCTGCTTCAGTAACAACTTACGACAAGCAAATTTTACTAAAAGCTGTACTTGATGGCGACATCAATCCAGGTCGGGTGTTTACTCAAACTTATGATTTAGCAGATATTAATCAAGCCTACACTGATATGCAAGAAAGAAAAACAATTAAATCTATGGTTGTTGTTTCTGATCTTGTTTAAAGACCAATTTACCAAGAAAAAACAATCCGTATTGAAACGAATTCAAGTAGATTTTATGGAGTGGAGAAATCCGCTCCTTTTTTAGTTAATTTTTTGTAAAGTGATTTTCTCTTAAAGCCTCCTCCAAAAAACATCTATTTAACACATTTTTTTATGTTATAATGAATAAAAATAGAAAAGGTGGTATCACAATGGGGAAAATTGAAGAAATTAAGTTTATTGAGGCCGGCAAACCTGCTGACTACGAAAAAGCTGTATCAGAAGCTATCAAAGAATTGCAATCGAAAGATTTAACCGTAGAAATCAATCCTACTATGGCAGCTGCTCAAGAAGGTGTCGGTTATATGTATTCTGCAGTTATTGTAGGAAGAAAATAAGCATAGGTTTACTTAGCGTAAAATCTCATAACCAAGACTAAAGTTGGATAGCTTCTTTTTATGATTGCTGTAAAATTTAGTTATAAGATTTACAGCAATTTTAGGGGGTATAGGTATGATTAATAATCGATTCGTCGTTCGAAAATGGGCTTTGGTTGTGGCGGTAGTTTTAACTGTTTTAGCAGTAGTTGATTTATTTATTGGAAATTTTAGCCCGTTGGGAATGAATTTCTTTTTTAAACAATTAATTATTATTGGGAAGTTACTCCTCCCTCTGTGTTTTTATGTGCTAGCTTTTAAACCAAAAAAATAACCTCTGGCTGTCTTTCATTAGGCAGTTTTTTTGTGCAATAGTATCGCTAATTGATATAATTTAACTAAGAGCTGAAAGGAAGATGACTATGACTTTTCTTGCCATTCTTGCTGGGATCGGTGCAATTTTTAATTATTATGCTGTCACTGCTGGAATCTATTCGTTATTTTTAGCAATCTTTTTGCAAATCCTTTTATTATTACTAGCAATTATTGCCGGGATTGGCTTTCGTGGTCAGCGTTTCCGTCGTAGCTATGATGGCGGTTGGTACAAAGTTGCCACCGTTCATTTTGCCTTGATTATGATTTCTTTACTAGGAAATTTAGCTATCTTCATCGTCTTTATTTTAAATCAGCTAGGATATTTGTCAGGATTTTAAGGGTAGTTTTATTTATGTGGTTTAGATCATCTTTCCCCGCTACTTTATACAAGCTAAATAAACCAGTTGCCAAAATCAGAGTGATTGGCAACTGGTTTATTGATATTTTTAGACCAAGATCCCTAGTGATTACCGATAATCGGTTTGTCCATTCTTCCAAGCTCGGTCTGCTGTGGAGAAAGTAAATGCTGATAAGTATATAGTTTCCCTTCTGTTAAACTACAGCTTGTATAACCTGTTCGGTCGGTAAATAGCGAATAATCAGGAAACTCATCAACGCCAAAAGACAAGGCTTCTGCCATTATTTGTTTTTTACCAGCAAATTCTCCACTGCTAGCTTGATGGATATGCCCGACAAAAATCCCTATAATATCACTTTTCGCAATCACTTCTTCAAATCCAGCAGGAAGTTTGGTAGCAATCGCAGGATCTTCCCAGGCTAATGGATGATGAACTAACAAAATAGTTCCTTTTTCTGCCGGCTTTGCCAACCATTTTTCCAATTGAGCCAGCTGACTATCAGAAATTTTTCCTTCATGATGATCATCTTGAGCAGAGTCCAAGCTAATAATTCTTAGACCACGTATTTCGGTACAATTTAAATACTCTTGGGAATCATTTGCCTCAACCCCCATACCTTCGAAGAAAATAGCTCGTCGATCGTGATTGCCGCGACAAAAAAAGTAAGGTGTTGTTGGTAAATAATGATCTAACATTTTTCGTAACGTTTGATAATCAGATATTTCACCCTCATGTACCAAATCTCCAGTCAATAACACAAAGTCATAATCCGTCAAAGGTAAACTTTGTAATAACTGTTCTAATGCTAAGCGAGGATTTTGAGTCTTGGAAAACATCGCTGCAGTAAAATCATTGGTTTGATAATTTTCTCTGAAATGGGAATCAGATAGATGCAAAAAGCGCATGGATGTTGCCTCCTTCTTCTGTTAAATAATTTGGATAACCGAGATTCTCTGTTGTGCGATAATCAAAAAAGTGGATTTTTTCTGCTTTCAAAGCCAGGTTAACGTTGTCGCCAATTTGCCAGTCGGGACGTTCATCCAAAACAATCATTTCCAAAACGCCTACCTGAACAGTGTAGGCATAACTTTGTCCCAAAAGCTCGCGATATTTAATTTGACCTTTTAATTGACTAGTTTCTTTGGTAAAACTTAAATGTTCAGGACGAATTCCTAAATAAACTGCACCGTTAACATTAGCTAATTTCTTTTGCCATGCAGGGTTTAATGGTAAAAACTGATTAGCAAACTTAATAGTCCCTTGATCATAAGTAACTTCCAACACATTCATTCCTGGTGAGCCGATAAAATTTGCGGTAAAAGTATTACTTGGCTTGGCATAGACATTTTGTGGTGTATCCACCATTTGAATTTTTCCTTCATTTAATAAAACGATTCGATCTGCCAAAGTCATTGCTTCGATTTGATCATGAGTGACATAAACAAAGGTCTGCTGATAACGTTGATGAATCTTCACCAATTCTTTACGCGCATCTAAACGTAAGCGCACATCTAAATTCGATAACGGTTCATCTAACAGAAAATAGTCACTGCGTTTAACAACTGCACGAGCTAACGCCACCCTTTGTCTTTGACCACCCGATAAATCTTTTGGTAAACGATCTTTATAAGGCGTTAATCCCAGCATATCTAGCGCTTCTTCCAAACGAAGCTGAATATCTGCAGCCTTGAGTTTATTTGCCTTTAAAGCAAAAGTAATATTTTCGCTAACTGTCATATGGGGATATAAAGCATAATTTTGAAAAACCATAGCGATTTCTCGCTCGCCGCAGGGCATTTGATTCGCTGCTTGGGTTCCTAAAAATAATTCCCCGCTAGTTATTTTTTCCAAACCAGCAATCATCCGTAGCAAGGTGGATTTCCCAGAGCCAGAAGGACCTAACAAAACAATCCGTTCTCCTGCTGCAACAGCTAAATCAATTTCTTGCAGGATTGTTTGGTCCCCATATTTTTTCCCTATTTTTCGTAACTCAATCGTTTTTCCCATGAAAATTCCTCCAATTTATTTGATACCCGCAGAAACAAATGTCCCGATAATATATTTTTGAAAAATGGCATACAGCACCAGCGGTACAAACATCGTAATTAAACTGATGGACATGGCTACCGTAAAATTTGTTCCTCCTTCTGAACTGATATAAGTTTGCATCGCCAGCGGTAGCGTATAATTTTCCACTGTCCGCAAAATTAAAACCGGCCAAACATACTCATTCCATGAAGTAATAAAAAACCAGATTCCGGTAGAAGTAATCGCATGTCGCGTTAGCGGAAAAACAATTTTCCCCATAATCGCAGGCTGTTTGATATTATCTAAGGCTGCAACATCTAATAAACTAGCAGGAATTTCCCGCATGGTTTGTGTCAGTAGAAAAATCCCCATGGCATCTGCAAATTGCGGTAAAATCACACCCCAAGTAGTATTAATTAAATTTAACTTTGCAATCAATAAGTAATTAGGAATCATTGAAACTGTAAAAGGAATAAACATCGTCCCAATAATTACTAAATACCAGATTTTTTTGCCTTTTATTCGACAATACGTAAAACTGTAGGCTGCAAAAAAAGCGACTACCAGCTTAACCACTGTTATGACACTAGCAATAAAAAAGGTATTACCAGTAATTTTTAAGATCGGCAGATTGTCAAACAAATATCGAAAGTTCTCTAACGTAAAAGGCTGCGGGATCAAACTAGTAATCGTCTGATATGCTTCTTTCAAAGGCTTAAAAGAATTGGCGATGATAAATAGTAAAGGATAAATAATGATTATTAAAATGACAATAAATAATAGATGGGGCAATAATCGTTTAATTTTCATAGTAAACTCCTTTTTCAACAAATTTGAAAATCAAACCTAAGAAAACGGCAAAGATTATCAAGGTCAATACTGAAATTGCCGAAGACTCCCCAACTTTGTACATTTCAAAAGCCTTTTGATAGGCATAATAAATCACGTTGGCACTCCCGTTATTGGGGCCGCCGCGGGTGATAATCTTGATTGGTGTAAAAACATACTGTAGTCCTTGCACAATCGTCATGACTAATAAATATAAGCCCGTTGAACTACTCATAGGCAAAACAATCTTAAAAAATATTCGCCACATAGGTACCCGATCCAGCTTTGCGGCTTCAATCATTTCACGATCGATTCCGACAACTGCTGCAAAAATGACAATAAAATTATAACCAAAAACTTTCCAAGCAGTGATACCAGCAATCACTGCAATTACCCATCCTTGAAAATTCATCCACATTGGTAACTTCAAACCAAAATGACCTAATAAGATGGCGATTGGTCCAGACACTGGATTCAAGATCCAAGTAAAAACCATCCCTGCTACCACTAGCGAAATTACTGCGGGAATAAAAAATAGTGGCTTATAAAAATTTTGCCATTTCTCCACTACTACCCCTAAAAGAAAGGAAACAATGTATGGAACAACACAACTTAATAAAACAAAAAGAATCGTATAAACCAAAGTATTTTTCAACACTTTATGAAAAACTGGATCAGTCAAGACCTTACTGTAATTAGCAAAGCCAACAAAATCTTTGGTAGGCGAAACCATATTCCAATCAAAAAAACTTAAATAAATCGTATAGATCAAAGGATAAAAAACAAAAATTCCCAGCAGAATAACCGCTGGTGCCAAGTAAATATAACCGATGTAACGCTTCATCAAAGGCAAACTCCTTATGTAAAGCAGTCAGTTAGCAGATGAAAAATTCCTGTTTTTCCTACTAACTTGACTGCTTATTATTCTTATTTGAGTAACTGATTGATTTCTTTTTGAGTTGCTTTCATAGTGTCGCTCACATCGTCACCAGCTAAAATCTTATCTCGCATATCTAACAACTTTTGTTCGGCTTCTAAGCCAGCATCTCCAGGGAAAGAACTCCAGCTGACCATCTTATCCATTTGATCAATCGCCGGTGTCATCATTTGATTTTCAGCCAGAAAAGTTTTTAAACCATCTTCTGCATCAGCCACATCTTTTCTTGGTGGTAAGTAGCCTGTACCTTCTGTCCATCTCGCCATTGATTCAACGCTGTAAAGATACTGTAAAAAGTCCCAAGTGGCTGCTTTTTTCTCATCTGTTTGAGAAGTCACTGCCAACATTGCGCCACCAGCTGGCAACTTCACTTCTTTTCCTTGCCAACTAGGGGACTCGACCGCGGTTGCTACAAAAGGACTGTTGCTTTGAATATTGTTTCTTTGAGCAATTGTCGTGTAAACCATCCCCACACTGCCATCTATAAAACTTTGCACACCTTGTTCCCAAGTCGTATGAAGAGCAGTTTCATCTTCCACCATACCTTGATACAATTCATAAGCCGCAATACCATCATTAGAAGCAAACGCTGCTTTTCCATTTTTGATAACGTTAGCGCCATTACTTTCTAAAATGGCTTGCTGAGCCCAATTATCAGCGGGTTCTTGGATATATACACCGTAATTGCCGGTTTGTTCTTTAATTGCTTGTGAAAAACTCTGAACTTCTTCCCAAGTTTTGGGACCATTTTCGTCTAAACCAGCTGCTTTTAACATATCTTGATTTAAATACAATACCGGATTACTAATCGAATAAGGAATCCCAACTTGTTTGCCATCCTTTTCCGACAGCGCCATAATATTATCTAAGAAGTGATCTTTAAAAAAATCAGCATTATCAGGATCAACCTCTTCAACTAATGATTGTGGGTCAGTGTATTCAAAATTCTCGGCAAAATAATCTTTAAATGCCCAGCCAACTTGCACCACATCAGGTACTTCATTAGATGCAACCGAAGCTTGTAAATTTTGCATTAATCCTTTGTACATATCAGGATTATATTTGGCAACAACCTTTACTTTGTCCTGTGACTGATTGTAATCTTCCACCAATTCATTAACCGTTTTTCCCCCTTGGGTATCTGCATTGACATGCCAATACTCAATTGTTACGGGCTCATTGGATTTTTTGGTCGTATCAGCATTGCCACTACCACAAGCTGCCAGTCCCAAAATACTCAAGGCTGAAACGGCACCCAAAATCATTCTTTTCTTAAACATTGATTCCCTCCTAATTTACAATCTTGACTATTTCTCTAGCCAAAATCAGTATAAAGAACCTACGTAAATTTAATGAAAAAGTTTTGTAAATTTTCAGTATTGTTTTGGTTTAAAATAATTTCCTCTAGAAAAAGCCTCACAACTTCCTACTAAAGTTACTAAGTCTCTAAAGATAGAAATAAAAAAAGAACGACAAAAAAAGCCCATTCTCATGGACTTTTCTTCCCTCTATATTGTTCTTTGGTTAATTGATAAATTACCCACGTAATCATTTTTCCGGTTTCTTTGGGATCTTTATCGCTATAAGGCATGGTGGCGATTTTTTCTAGCCCACTTTTGGTTAACACTCTACCAGACGCTGTATTCTCCAGTTGGTGTTTGGCAATTAAGCGATTAAAACCGATTTCTTCAAAGCCCGTCACAAGCAACTGACGACATGCTTCAGTCGCTAGTCCTTGCCCCCAATATTTTTTATTGAGAATATAACCTAATTCACCAGTCATCATATCCTCATTTAGATCATGATAATCCAAGGTACCGATCATTTTACGATTTTTCTTTAAAACCATTGCATATTTCCCAAGTGGCTCGGCAAGGTAAAAACGGGCTAAATCATGTTTGGTACGATTTAAATTTTGATGGGTGGGAAATACAAAACGGGTATTTTCTTCATCGCCGGCATATTCCAACATGTCATCGGCATCAGTTATTACCAAAGGGCGTAAAATAAGTCGTTCCGTCTCGATCTGTCGGTGTTCATAAAGCTTTAAATATAATTGATTCATTCTTTCAACTCCTCAAAAAAACTGCTATCAAAAATAGCTTTGACAGCAGTTTACCACATTTATTTACGAGCTAAAAACTGATAATCAACTGCATTAGCTTTTTCAGCCATTTCTCTTTCATCAACGTTAACTAACTGCCCATCACGCACCACTACTTTACCGGCAACAACGGTATTGGCTACTGAATTTTTCCAACCAACTGTTCCTAGTAGAGATTTCGGATCTTGCAAGGTACCGACTAAAGCCAAGTTTCTAGTGTCAATCATAAATAAGTCACCGGCTTTACCAACTTCTAATGAGCCAATATCTTTTCGACCCAGTAAAGTTGCACTACCTCGTGTAGCCATCTTCAAAATATCATAACCAGTCGGCGCTTTAGTAGAAGAATTTAAGCGATGCAGTAGATAACTCACCCGCAAATCTTCCAATAAATTCGAGCCATCATTGCTGGCAGAACCATCAACACCTAGTCCCACCGGCACGCCTAATTCTAACATCCGCGGCACTTTACAAATACCTGAAGACAATTTCATATTAGAACATGGACAGTGAGCTACCCCTGTCTGAGTTTTTGCCAAAAATTTCAATTCATCATCATTAAAGAAAATTCCGTGGGCATACCAGACATCGCTACCGGTCCAACCTAAAGTCTCCATAAATTCTAACGGACGCATATTATAATGTTCTTTTACATAGACTTCTTCATCCATTGTTTCCGCTAAATGAGTGTGCAACCGCACCCCTAAATGACGCGCTAATTTTGCCGTTTCTTTCATTAAATCAGTGGTAACACTAAAAGGTGAGCACGGAGCCAAAACCACTTGATGCATTGAAAACTCAGCAGGATCGTGGAATTTTTTGACGAGACGTTCTGAATCTTTCAAAATCGTGTCAATATCCTGCACGACAGAATCTGGTGGCAAGCCTCCATCTTTTTTGCTCAAATCCATACTGCCTCGCGCCGCGTGTAATCGCATCCCCAGCTGATCAGCACTAGCAAACTGGGCTTCCATGATACCACTTTCGCTACCTTGCGGAAAAACATAATGATGATCGAAAGCCGTGGTGCAACCAGTCTTCAATAATTCTCCCAAACCCGTCATGGTAGAATAATAAATCACTTCGTCATCTAAATTTTTCCACAACTCATACAAATAAACCAACCAATCAAACAATTCCATGTTTTGCACATCAGGTAAATTCCGGGTAAATGTTTGATACAAATGATGATGGGTATTGACTAGACCGGGATAAACCAAGTGATGGCTGGCATCAATTTCTTCATCGGCGGTTTGATGATCCGGTCCGATATACGTAATGACACCGTTTTCAATTAAGAGATTGACATTTTCCAACACGCGGTCTTGATCATCACAAGTCACCATCGTCTTGGCATTCTTGATTAAAAGCTTCGACATTTTTTTCTCGCCTCCTGTTTAAAATTACACGTTCATCTTATCACAAATAATTCAGGTTGTATAAATATTTTTTTGACAAAAAAATTATTTTTATCCTTTATTTATGGCTAAAATAACAAAAAAGCGAGCTTTAAAATGAAGCAAATAATCAGATCTCATTCCTGACTTACTTCAAATTAAACTCACTTCTTATTTTTATGCAAACATTTCTGCAATTTCTGCCGCTATTACATCAAAATCAGCTATTTCAATCGTTCTTAAATCCAAATAATTCCTTTCATTTTTCACTCGCGAAATAATCGGTACTTTTTGCTCACGTAGTTTGGTTTGTAATTCATCGGCAGTATCCGTCTGACTTTTTAGTGTTACCGCAAATGTTGGTAGCAGGTGCTCAGGGTAAGAACCACCGCCGATTTTACTATCGTCTGGTAAGACTTCCGCTTGTAGTTGGTCAGAAATATCAACTAATTTCTCTTTTAAAGCCTGTGCTTTTTCAGCGATTTCTTCTGGTTTTTGGGCAATCATTCTGAGTGTTGGAATCTCCCGAATTGCTTCCTTTTCATCCAAATAAAGACTTAAAGTTGCTTCCAAAGCTGCCAAGGTCATCTTATCAATTCGAATTGCCCGCAACAATTGATTTTTCTTCATTTGTTCAATATATTTTTTCTTACCAACAATAATACCAGCTTGTGGTCCACCCAATAATTTATCACCACTGAAGGTTACGATGTCGGCACCCAATTTTAGGACTTCACGAATGGATGGTTCATATGGCAACCCAAATTGACGCATATCAATCAATAAACCTGAGCCCAAATCATCAATCAAAGGAAGCCCCTGTTCTTTAGCTAATTCAGCTAACTCTGCCAAATCCGCCTTCGCTGTAAAACCGATAATCCGATAGTTACTAGTGTGAACTTTTAATAAGGCACCTGTGTTTTCATTGACACCTTCACGAAAATCTTTAATGTGGGTGCGATTGGTGGTACCGACTTCAACAATTTCACCGCCTGCCGCCGTCACTACCTCAGGAATCCGAAAAGCACCACCGATTTCGACTAATTCTCCACGAGAAACTAAGACTTCTTTTTGATCAGCCAGTGTATTTAGCGCTAGTAAAACCGCAGCCGCATTATTGTTCACGACAATCACATCTTCAGCACCTGTTAATTTTTGAATCACCGAAACTAAGTGACTATAACGGGAGCCTCGTTGCCCGTTTGATAAATCAAATTCCAAATTTGAATAATTGAAACTGACTTCATTTAATTGTTGTCGCACTCGCTCAGATAGATTGGAACGCCCTAGATTGGTGTGTAATATCGTACCGGTAGCGTTGATTACCCGCTTGAAGGAATATTGATGTTTATCTAATTCATCTAAAGTCAAAGCGATAATTTCTTGTTCACTAGGCGCTTCAGTCATGTCACCAGCTAAAACTGCCTGCCGAATTTCCTCCAAAATTTTCTGTAATTTTTCTTTAACTTTCGAATGAGTTAATTCTTCGGTTGGAATCTGTTTTAATAACAAATCAACACTCGGTAATTGCGCTAAAATTTTCTGTATTTGGTTTGCCATACTTGCCTGTCCTTTCTAACGTTGCGCTAAATCTTTCAAAGCTTCAATCGCTAAAACGACTTCAGCCTTAGTGGTAAAACGTGAAAACGAAAAACGAACGGTGCCGCGATCGGCTGTGCCTATCGCTTCATGCATCAAGGGTGCACAATGATAACCTGGTCGTGTAGCAATTTCAAATTCCGACCACAATAAATCACTCACGATTGCCGATTCCGCATCTTTGATATTTAATGAAAAAACATCTACCCGTGGTTTGGTAAAATCACCATATAAAGTAACCTCTGGCATTTTTTGTAGTTCAGTGACAAATAATTCTCCCAAATCATTGGATTGATAGGGATTTTCTAGCAGCCAAGCGACACTAGCCCCTAAACCAGCAATCCCAGGTACATTTACAGTGCCGGCTTCTAATAACGTCGGCAAGCGCTTGGGCTGTGTCTTAGAAAAACTTTGCATCCCATCGCCACCAGTTAAAACCGGCTCTAATGGTAAATCTTTTTTCAAACAAACACCACCCGTTCCCTGCGGACCATATAAACTTTTATGACCAGTAAAACATAACGCATCAATGCCCTCATCCGATAAATCAATTGGCACTACACCTGCTGTTTGCGAAGCATCCACCACTAAATATAAATCATGCTCCCGACAGATTTTTTTGATTGCAGCCAAATCAACTAAATTTCCCGTTACATTTGACGCATGGTTGATGACAATTGCTTTGGTTTTTGTAGTTATTTTTTCAACGAACTCCGCTAAATTTAATTCGCCAGTTACAGATGAGCTGCTGACAAAATCTAGCGTTATCCCACTTGTTTCCAGTTGATATAGCGGGCGCAAAACAGAATTGTGTTCCCAGCTAGTTGTAATTACGTGATCACCAGCTTGCAGTAAGCCTTTTAACACTTCATTTAAAGCCACAGTGGCGTTGTTGGTAAAAGCTACTTCGTAATTTTGATTAGCGTGAAAAAGTTTTTTTAGATTTTCCCGTGCTTCATCCACTACTTGATAAGCGTTCAAAGAATAACCGTGGGCGCCACGAGATGGATTTCCATAAGCATCAGCTGACAAAATTTCCGCTACTTTTTTTGCCACAACTGGTGGTTTTTGCAAGGTCGTCGCAGCATTATCGAAATAATAGCCCATTTTATTTCCCCTTTTCTCCTAAAACACGGTAGTTTTCAACACGTTTCGTCACATTTTCTTTATCCAAATATTCTAAAATTAACATGGAGGCTTTACGGCTAGATTGGGTCATGTCACGGAAATCTCCCAGCGTCATTTGCTGGTGTTCAGCAATATATTTTTTAATTAAGTCTATGGCCTCTTGATAAACTTTTTTCAGAATAACAAATTCATGAGTTAAAAAGATAACCCTATCGCCATTCATTGCCTCTAAAACTTCCGGTGCATTTTTATCCAACACTTCTAAGTCTTCTTTTTTAACTGGCGTATAACCACTATCAGCTAACATTTTTTCAATCTTGGCTTGGGCAGCTTCTTGATATTTATTAAATGTGACAGTGAACTCAGCTAAAGCAAGCTTATCATTGGCTGACTTGATTAATTGGTTTTCGGTTAATAATTGCAGCAAAGCAGTAATCTCTTTATCCGATAAATTTTTTCGTAAACGTGAGCGGAACTCTTCAGTTGGAATCCCTTGGCGTAAACGGAATTTCTTATGGTACTCATCAATAATAGCTATTGCTTGTTCTTCTAATTTGGCATAGCTTACTGACGTTAAATAACCGACTTTGGTTTGAATCAACTGATTTTCCGTGACCATCTCTGCCAAAATTTCGGTCAACTCGTTTTGAGCAGTGCCTAGATAATCGGCCAATTCTTTTGCAGTTGTAAATGGTTGTTTTTTATTGGTCATAAAGTCAGCAATAATTTCTTCAGTACTGCCTTCTTCTTTAGCCTTCAAACTTTCTAAGACTTCTACTTTAAAGCGGCGATGCTTGCTTGGTGCAGCATCTAACACTTCACCACCAGCAATCGTCTCCATTGGTGAATAGGCCCGCAAAATAAAATGATCTCGTTCTTTGACAGCCACTTGTTCTTCTAAGCGCAACTGTAAAAAACCTTCTGTCCCAGGAGCAATCCATTCTGCACCTAAAGGAACCGTTCGAGCCATGACTTCTCGCGTGCCGATTAATAACCGCACTCGATCCCATAAGCCAATCCCATTTTCTACTTCTGGCAAACATTTTATTTTAACATCCAACATCCAAGTATCATGTAATTTGTCAGAAATTGACAAAACATCCCCCCGTTGAATCTCATCCTTACTCAAATTAGCTAAATTCAAAGCCGTTCGTTGACCAGGAAAAGCTTCTTCTACATCAGTTTCGTGGACTTGGATATTTCGTACCCGAACTTTTTTTCCTTCTGGATATAGATGCAATTCGG
This sequence comes from Enterococcus sp. AZ103, assembly GCF_051714685.1. NCBI lineage: Bacteria > Bacillati > Bacillota > Bacilli > Lactobacillales > Enterococcaceae > Enterococcus > Enterococcus sp. AZ103. The sequence continues at coordinate 485,756 of NZ_JBIOSI010000002.1, forward strand.
TACCAACCTTAATTGGACCATCCAATAACGTGCCAGTAATAACCGTCCCAAATCCTTTGACACTAAATACCCGATCGACATTGATACGAGCTTGTCCATTTTGGGTAGTTTCACTGATATTTTCCGCATGTGTCTGAATTCTTTCCAGTAATTCAGGAATACCTGTGCCGGTCACAGCGTCAGTTTCGATAATTTCTGCATCAGCTAATGGTGTTTCTTTTAATTGGTCCCGAATGTCGTCAACTACTAGTTCTTTTAAGTCAGGATCAACGGTATCAACTTTAGTCAACACAATCAGAAAATCTCGAATTCCTAACAAGGTTAAAATATCAATATGTTCCTTAGTCTGAGGCATGATACCTTCTTGGGCATCAATCACCAATAACACTAGATTAATTCCCGGAAGCCCAGCTACCATGTTTTTGATGAACTTTTCATGACCAGGAACGTCGACAATTCCTACCCGCATCCCGTTTTTTAAATCTAAATATGCAAAGCCCAAATTAATCGACATGCCGCGCTTTTTCTCTTCCTTCGTGGTATCGGTTTCAATCCCCGTCAAGGCCTTAATCAGCGTGGTTTTCCCGTGGTCGATGTGTCCGGCCGTTCCAATAACAATATTTGCCAAGCTAATCTTCCTCTCTTTTTTGATATGTTGCTTTCAAGCCCTCTTGCTCCCCAATATAATAGCCTTCTGATTTTACTTCAGCCTGTTTTAATAACGCGTCTAACAGCTGATGATTTTCCAAGGGATACTTTAAAGAAAAGCCGCAACTGGCGTAAATCTTTTCCGGAGTGGGAATGATTCGCGCCTGTAGTTGGGCTTCTTTGGCAATTTTTTCAGCTTTCATCGCTTCATGGGTTGAGTAAAAGAGGGCGACGCCAAATTTCTCCATCGCCAAATACTCCTTAAAATAATTTTTATGGTTTCACAATCCGGTCAGATACCCGCATCATTTCGATAATGCGGAACATATTAGTAACTTCACCGACAGCCACTTGATCGGTAATTTCAAAGAAGTTCAAACAAGCACCGCAAGCATAAATTTCTACACCATTATCTTGTAATTTTATCAAATCTTCTACTGAGTCAGAGCCTTCAATCACAGACTGCACACCACCATTGTAGAAAATAATTTTACTAGGTAAAACATCCTGCTCGGTTAATGAATAAATAAACATTTTTAATAAGTTTTTACCTAATTCTTCTGAGCCTTGACCGATCGTGTTAGTGTCAATCACCACAATATAATCGTCAGACTTTGGTGCAACCACAACTTCTTCAGTCACTTCTGGATCAGGAATATCGGTTTCTTCGCCGTTCGCTTTTGAAATTACGACTGTATAATGTTGTGGACTATCTTGGTTCATTTGATAGACATAACCTAATTGATCCGCCATCTTATGCAAGTTCTGTGTAGCAATTTCATTATCGACTAACGTTTCTACGGCTTCATGTTCACGTAAAGCTTTTTTTGTTTCAATAACCGGTAATGGGCAAGCCATTCCTAATGCATTAACTTTAAACATAACCTATTCTCTCCTTAATAAACGATAATATCTTTTTCTTCTCTTGGAATCACCACGCCGAAATCTTCTGCTGGAATACCAGCTGATTGTAGCTCTGAAACTAATTTTTCTGCATCAGCTTCAGGTACTGAAACCAATAAACCACCTGAAGTCTGTGGATCATATAACAATTCTTCAATTCCAAAATCTTTAATCGTGAAATCCATCTTGCTCTCCATATAATTACGATTGCGTTGACCGCCAGCTGTTAAAATAAATTCTTTGGCGGCAGTATAAGCTTCCTCAAAATACGGTAGCTTTTTCGAATAAATTTCAGCGGAGAATTTTTCTCCCACCATCTCATGTAGATGTCCAGCTAAACCAAAACCTGTCACGTCGGTACAACTCGTGATTGGATAATCGCGAATAATATCCATCGCATATTTATTCAAAGTTTCCATTGATTTAGTCGCTTGATTAAAAGCTGCTTCTGATACTTCACCTGCTGAATAGCCGACAGTTAAAATACTAACGCCTAATGGTTTAGTTAAAATTAAATGGTCACCAGCTTGACAAGTGTTATTTTGATAAATTTTATTGGGATCAACAGTGCCTGTCACAGATAAACCATATTTGACTGAATGGTCATGAATTGAATGACCACCGGCTAAAATTGCGCCAGCTTCTTCAACTTTTTCTGCCCCGCCCCGTAAAATTTCTTTTAATATATGTAAATCTTTTTCTTCTGGAAATGCTACGATATTTAAAGCCGATAACACCGTTCCGCCCATCGCATAGACATCACTTAGGGCATTGGCTGCCGCAATTTTTCCAAATAAGTAAGGGTCAGTCACCATCGTTGGGAAAAAATCAACCGTCTGAATAATCGCCAAATCATCTGTTAGTTTAATAACAGCAGCATCATCCGTCGAATCAAAGCCCACTAATAAGTTCTCATTTTTTGACTTAGGTAAATCGGCTAAAAGATCACCTAAATTCCCCGGTCCAATTTTGGCATTACATCCGCCACATACAATTAATTGTTGCACTGATTCCATCTCTGTGCACCCCTTTCCACTGTCATATTATAACAGTTTTATGTGAAATTCTCCACAAAAGATCTCGTTATTAAGATAAGACTCATAGAGTTATGATGGTGCTTTTAATAAGAAAATGCAATACCTTGAATTTACACATAAAGATAGCTCATCGTTGAAATTTATATAAAAGAAGTTTGGTAAGAACACTATTAAGAAGGATCAACTATGAATAACTACAAACAGCTTACTATATTTTAACGATAAATAATATTTGCATTTACAGCTATCGATGATTCAATTTGAAAAATTACTCGTCAAATGGATATAACCTTTTTACGATTTTAAGTGGATGGTATATTGGACTTTACATCTTAAACACCAAAAAAACCGAAAACAATTAAGTTTCCGGCTTTTTTTAACAACTGCTACAACATGTCATTATACAACGCGATAATTTCTTCCACCGTTGTTTCTCGTGGGTTCCCTGGTGTGGTAACATCTTTTAACGCATCTTTAGCAATTTGTGGAATATCTTCTTTCTTCACACCTAATTCCGTCAAGTTTTGCGGAATGCCTACATCAATGCCTAGTTGCTTCACAGCAGAGACAGCTTTTTCTCGCACTTCTGATAGCGGTAATTGATCCGCCCTTGGGATATTAAATTTCTCAGCGATTTCGCGGTATTTCTCGCCAGTAAAACCTTTATTGTAATCCATAATTAGCGGCAATAAAGTTGCGCATGCCACACCGTGGGGAATATTGTACCAGGCACTTAATGGATGGGCCATGCCGTGAACCAAACCTAAACCAACATTCGAAAAGCCCATGCCAGCAATATATTGTCCCAATGCCATCGCTTCTCTAGCAGATTGATCTCCCGCAAAAGATTGACGTAATGAATTCGCAATTATTTCAATCGCTTTAATATGCAACATGTCGCTCATTTCCCAAGCACCCTTAGTTACGAAACCTTCAATCGCGTGGGTCAAAGCATCCATTCCCGTTGCTGCGCATAAACTCTTTGGCATGCCCATCATCATATCGCTGTCGACAAAAGCCACCACCGGAATATCGTGAGGATCGACGCAGACAAATTTGCGATGATTTTTTGCATCAGTAATCACATAATTAATCGTTACTTCTGCTGCTGTACCAGAAGTTGTCGGCACTGCTAAAATCGGCAGACTTTGTTTTTTTGTCGCTGCGGTGCCTTCTAAACTAATCACGTTGGAAAATTCAGGATTTTCAATGATAATTCCAATTGCTTTTGCGGTATCAATCGGTGAGCCGCCGCCAATCGCCACAATATAATCTGCCTTCGCCGCTTTACAAGTTGCAACGCCCGCTTGCACATCTTCAATCGTCGGATTTGGTACAATCCCATCAAAAATTTCATAAGCCAAATCAGCTTCTTGTAAAATAGTTATCACTTTTGTCGCCACTTCAAATTTCAGCAGATCCTTATCCGTCACTACTAAAGCTTTTTTGAAGCCGCGTTTTTTGGCTTCGTTGGCCACTTCGGTGATTGCGCCTTTCCCAAAATAACCTGTTTCATTTAAAATCATGCGATTTACAACCATTTTCTTGCCTCCATTAATATTTATTGTGATAAAAGTCGATAAACTCTAAAGCATCTTTTTTCTTTTTAAAAAAGATTTCTTCGGTTTTTATTGCCGTTTTTAATTTGACACAGAAATTCATACCAACTTTATCTAAGTGCAGACTTTGAATTTGTTGGATCGGAAATAACATAAACTGCCCATCGCTAAAATCTAATAGTAAGTAATGATCGGTGCCGACAATCTGCCCGTTATAAGTAATAAACTGGCGATTGTTCTTGATTTCATCGATTAAACGTTTGTCTAACTTAGCCACTTCAGAAATTTTTTCTATCCCAAAATAACTACGTAAATCTTGCATTACTTCATTTTCTTGTAGTTTTTCTTTTTTCTTTTTCAGGAAATAAAAACCTAAAAATAAAATCAGATACAATCCTGCCAGTATTTGTAAATCTCGTGCTTGCAGATTTTTTTCAATCACGAGTCCGTTAACCATGTATAAAATCAAGATTACCAACGCGCCTTTTAAAAAATAGTTCAGTTGGTATAAGGTTTTATCTAAAGTAACTTTTCTAAGTAAAATGCCTTGTCCACCCATCGTGGTTCCTCCTAACCTTTTTTCGCAATATATTGTTGTATTTCTTTTTCATAGGTCAGCTGCCGAATGTTAGTTAAAAAATCAGCTTCTTTAGCGATTTCGTATAATTTCGTAACTGCTTTCATATGACTTTTTTTATCTTTCGGTGCGACGATGACGATCACATCGACCGTTAAATTTTCCGAAAAATGAATCGGCTGATGGAGCTTTAATAACGACATCCCGACTTTATAGACGCCATCTTCTGGGCCAGCGTGAGGAATTGCGACACCGGGTGCGATAACAAAATAAGGAAATTCTGGATCATAATTTTCAATAATCGTCTCCAAATAATCTTTGTGAATATATCCTTGATTAACTAGTGGTTTACCAGCAATTCTGATGGCTTCGGCTAATGAATCAACTTTCGGATAAATTTGAATATGGGAAACTGGCAATAATTCCACCAGCTCTGGATCGTTTTGACTTTTATTCACTTCCAAAGTGACATTGTTGGTTAAAATATAATTTTGCAAATCATCAACTAAACGCTGAAGATCCGTGACTTCACTGTTTTGTTGGATAATATTTACCAGTTGCGTCACCATCTGATGATTATGATTGCTGGTATTTGGTTGGAAATTAATTCGATTAGTGACTTCATTTTTCAGATTAATTTTCTCTTCATTGCTAAGAAAATGATTGATAAGAAAAACTTCTTTGTTGGTTTTTAGCGGCACCGTTGAAAAAACCACGTCGACTTGGCTCAAATCTTCTTTATAAAACTCTCTTAATGAGACATTTTTGGCGAAACGAATGTTATTGAACAACAGTTTTAATTCGCCAAACAGCAATTTTGAGACCGAAATTCCATGCTGACAAACCACGATCGCATCAATCGTACGCTTAGTTTGTTTTTCCAACTCTTCACTGACAAAACTCAGTAAAATAATCGACAGATAAATCAATTCGCCTTCTGGAAAAGTGATCTTTAAGTATTTTTCAATTCCAGAAATCGAACGTTTCACTAGCGGATGAATATATTCATAATCATCGACGGCTTTCACACTTAAAACTTCATTGTCTGGCAAACCAAATCGAATTCGATAATACGCCGGAATCAAATGCTGATACAAAGCTTGTTCCAACTGGCATTTATCTTTAATATTGGTAATCCCTAACACTTCAAAACTATTAATAAAGCGAATAATTTCTTGCTCCAGCTGCGGATCTTGATAATTCGAGCGAATCTTAATCAAGTTGGTACTCAACAGTTGAATCGAAATAAAATGAATTTCGTTGATGCTGTCTTGCCCCGTAAAAAAGGTCGACAACGCCGTGCCGATTTTTTGATAAAAATCCGGCTCCACCATACGAATATAACCATCTAACAAACCATTCTCTAACGTATTGCCCTGTTTAAAGCGATAGATACACATGGCAATCGTCAAATATAAATCCGTTCGTTTAAACTCAGTAAATTCTAAATCCAAATCCTCTTCCAAAACCTCGATTTTTTGCTTCAAAGTTTCAAAAATTTGCTGATCCATCTTAATCACTTGCAAAATTACTTTTAATTTCGTGGCACTATCTTCAAACTTGCGGATAAATTTAATCCCCAAACGGCGAATGTCACTTTCTTTCCCTTTCAAGAAAAACCCGGTCTTTCGAGAAAAAGAAAGCTCAATCTGCAACTCATCTAAATAGTCACTTTGGAGTTTCTTCTTATCTTTAATCACCGTGTTTTTACTTATCTTTAGCCGCTCGGCCAAAGATTGCAATGTCTCGTGATGATGAAACAAGACGGCTAAATATAAGACAATTAGCCGCTGTTCATCACTAAAATGGAGCTCGGCGACAACACTTTTTAAATACGTTCTGATCTTTTTTTCTTCACCATCAAAAGTTAAGAAAATTCCGACTTTTTTAATGCTACCTAATTGATTTAATTGGAGTTCTTGATTAATTTTTCTAATCCGATAATCAAGTTTCCCTTTCGTCAAACTGAATTTTCTTTCCAGTGAAGTCAGACTGTTGTTGCGATTTGACAAAATCATTTCTAAAAGTTGCACCGCCAAAACATCCATTGGTCTTCCCTCCTTGTTACTGTTAAAGCTTTATTATAATCTAATCAACATATCGCTCACGTTGGTTTCAAAATAATCGTTCAAAACTTCTTTTAGCAAATACGGCGAGCGAGGTATCGCGTCAATCGTGTCTCCTGCAATATGAGAAGTAATCACAATATTATCTAAAGCCAACAATGGGTCGTCTTTTTTAATTGGCTCTTCCCAAACAACGTCCAGCGCAGCACCAGCAATTTTATGATTCTTCAAAGTTTCCACCAAATCGGCTTTATTGACAATATCTGGCCGCGCAGTATTTATCAAATAAGATGACGGTGGCATCAAATCAAATAAATCACGGTTAATCATATTTTTCGTCTCAGGTGTCACTCGCACATGTAGCGAAACAATATCTGCTGTGCGGAATAAATCTGGCAAGTCGACAAAGGTAATCTGCAATCCTTCTGCGGCGATTTTTTCTTGGTCGACAAATGGATCATACGCCAAAACTTCCACGCCTAAAGCATTCAAACGCTTCACAACTAGTTTGCCAATGTATCCTAAACCGACTAAACCGACTTTTAAATTTGCCAAAGTTGTTTTGTAAGGATCATTGGGGAATTGTTTCGGCCAAGCGCCCTGCATCACTTGCTGATGAGCAAAAGCAATATTTCGTGTAATCGCATACATCAAACCAATCGTGAAATCCGCGACTGGCTCGGCATTACGAATCACGTGAATCAAAGGAATTTCTCGCTTCTTGACTTCATCAGTGGCGATATGTTCCAAGCCACCGCGACAAGTGCCGATTAATTTTAACTGCGGTGCAGCTGCCAGCATTGCTTTTGAAATCGGCGCGATATGCACCAATAAATAATCCGCTGTGGCTAATGCTTCCAAAATACCTTCAGGAATTTCCACCGCTTCTGGTCCTTTTTGCTCAATCAATTTAATTTTTTCTTGAAACTGTTCCTTATTTAAATCGGCATACCAGTTAAATTTTTCTATTTCAATTGGTTGTGGGACATTTAGTTGTTGCGCGGCATCGACTAAAGTTTCCCCACTGACTAAACCATCTCCAACTACGACAATTTTGCTCATCTAAACTGCGGCTCCTTTCTCAGCCAAAATTCCGGCTTCTTCTTCCATTTTTGCCATGCTTTCCAAGTAGGCGTGGATTGATTCTTTTTTGATTCTGACAAATAGATACAAAATAATGTAAACCACCACGGTAAGTCCAATCCAGAGTGGATTTTGCGTCATAAAGATCAAGAATAGAATCCCCATAATATGATTGGTCATCACAGCAAAACTACAAATCATCAACGCACCTTCTGGTAAATTCACACCAACATCAACCGCAACTTGGGTAAAAATTGGTGCCACTGCAGTAATAATATACAACCCACCGACACACCAAATCGTGCCACTAATCAATGATTTAAAAATATTCCCATTTGAAATACAAATAATTAATTCAATCATATAAGGAATTGCAATCAAATCGACCATTGGCAAAGTTTGGTTACCAGGTAAGAAAATCGCCAAAAGCAACACGATTGGAATCAATAACATCCCCGTTAAAAGAGTTGCTGTTTCACCATAACCCGCCGCATCATTGATCGCTAAATACCATACACGGTCTTTGCCGCCAGAAGATTTTGCGGTGCCTTTTGATGCATCGGTAATTGCTGTAAATGCCGAAGCAAAAATCCCAGCAATTTTCGGGAAGATCGCCATAATTGCTGAAGTCGAAATCCCGATAATCATAATTTCGCCCCAACCAGTCAAACTATCTAGCCGCATGAAGTTGCCGGCCATCCCTAAACATAAGCCTAAAACAAAGCCTAAAGAAGTTGGTTCTCCTAAAAAGCCTAATTTATCTTGCAAAGTTTCTGGATTCCAACGAACTTTATTAGCACCTAATTTTGTCAACAGAAAATCCATCAATAAAGCTAAAGGTACCGAACAAATATGATGTGGCGCACTCATGGTACAACGAGGATAACCATAGTAAATTGACCATCTTTTCGCCACAATTTCGGTAAAAGTTAAACAGTAAAGATTAGATAAGACCATCAAACCAATTGACAACCACAAATTGCCGGTAGAAATATACAACATCGAACCCCAAAGCATGAAAGAATAATTATTCCACAAATCAGACGGCATAAAAATATCGGTAAATTTAATAATAAATAAAACTGCCTGTAATACTAAACCTAGCGCCAAGAAAATCATACCGACCTGTGTCGAGTAAGCCACCACACTTGTCGCCTGCCAACCAGTATCCAAAATCCTTAAATTTACACCAGTTGTTTCCACCATCCGATTAATCGCGGGTGTCACAATCGGCGTGTACGCACCGATAATCATATTAAAACCAGTCAATCCGATTCCGGCATTCAACGCTTTTTTTGGCTTCACTTTCATGATTAAAGCAATAAAAAAGATAATCACTGGTACAACGATTGCCGCACCAAAGGCATCCATTATAGATGATAAAATATTTAGCATGTCATCGATCCTTCTTTCTTAATTTTCTATACATCTAAGCTATTTGCTTCATTTAATAAAGCTTCAAAAAATTCTTCTTCCCCCATACCTGAAAGTAAAGCCACCGCATTAATAGTTGGTAACTCATATTTGCGCTTTAATGGACTCGTGTGAACAATAATGTCCCATTTGCCGCTGGCTAGTTGTTCATCGACGCCACCAGGATTGACTTCCACCGTGCTGGCTTTATAACCATGCTCTTCTAAAAAATCTTTTACTTTTCCAGCTACCATCGAACTAGTAACAGTGCCAGAACCACAGACTGAAATGATATTTAATTTTTTTGCCATTTTTATTTCCTCCTAATTTTTTGAAATTTATTTTTTACTCCGGGCTTCTAAAATTCCTGCTTTTGGAGTCACACCAAATTGATCGGCTAAATCCCACAATTGATCACTAGTAATTTTCTGTTTGAAGCCACCTGGAACACCGACAACTTTCATATAAATGTCCGCCGCTTTTTCCACCGTTTCCACTAAACCAAACGCATCATCCATCGATTGTCCAGCGCCCATAATCCCATGATGTGGCCAAATAACAACACGTGAATCGTGCATTTTTTCCGCCGAAGCCAAACCAAGTTCCACTGTGCCAGCTACCATCCAAGGTAAAACAGAAACACCATCAGGGAACACCACTAAACATTCAGTAATCATTTCCCATAAAGAACGGGTAAATTTATTTTCATCTAAATCATGCACAAAAGTCATCGCCGACACCGCAATTGAATGACAGTGTAGAATCACTCGATGATTTTTATCTTCTGCTAAACGAACCGCGTGGCATTTTAGATGTGAAGCAAATTCACTGGTTGGTAAGCCGCCCCCTTCTAGGCCCCACAATACTTTGTAGCTACTGCCAGTTTCATCTAATTTAACAATCGCTAAATTCTTTGTCGGATTTTGGCAAATATTTTTAAAGTAGCTACCCGAAGCGGAAACTAAAAAGATTCGGTTCGCCAATTCCGGCACTTCAAAATCTAATTGTTTTTGATTAATCGCCGCATCAACATCTAAATATAAACGAACTTCCTCTTCATCTAAAAGGTAACTAATATTTCCACCATTTCTTTCGTCCCAACCGTTTTTCCATAAATTTTCGGTCACTTCCTGCATTTCTTTAATAAAAGGTGCTTGGTAAATATCATGGATAATCATTCTTTTTCCTCACTTTCTTTTTTAAAAAAATTTGTGATTAAGTTAAAGATCTCAGTTTCATTTTCCTTACTAGCTAAATCCAGCATGGCTGCCTGATCCATAAACATTGCCATTAAATTTTGCAACAAGGTGAGTTGATCTTCCCCCTTGTTAAAGCCTAGAAAAAAAGCATAATCTGCATTGACGAATTGATCCGTAGTCCCCATTTGTCCAAATTTTACGGGATGGGCTAATTTTAAAATATAAATAAAAGGTTCTTTAATATGATTCGGATCTGTATGCGGGATCGCTACAGCACAAGTTGGGGTTTGCAAACCCGTCGGATATTCCGCTTCTCTTTGAATAATGGCATCGCTGTAGCTTTCATTAATAAAATTTTCCGCCAATAATTTTTGTTCAACAAATTGAACCAATGATTCAAAATTCTCATTCCCTTGATAAATATCGACTAATTTGGGATGAAAGAGACTATTAGTGATAAACATTTGACTTACCTCCCTTCAACTTGAACCAAGTTTAGCATGGCTATTTTACAAAAAGTATCCGCTTTCATCACAAAAAAAACATTCTACTGATAAAAAAGTGTGATCTAGTTATCGACGTCTTTTTCCACTGACTATTTTGGAGAACAAAAAAAAGACCTTGAAAAATTTCAAAGTCTTTCTAATTTAATACTATGCAATACCCACTAAAGACAACACAATTCCCAATGCTACTACTAGCGCAATCAATAAAGCAAAATTCATTTTTTTCTTAGATAGCAACCAGAAACACAATAGAGTGAACAGTAATGGAATAATACCAACAAATATTTGGTCTAGTACTTCTTGAATAACTAATTCCTGTCCGCCGCCTAAATTAAATTTTAAGCTCGATTGAAATGAGACGTTACTTGCAGTCATTCCGCCAATCATAATCAAACCTAAGATACTCGCCGCTTTTGTTAACACGCTGATCATGCCGGACGCATATAATTCCTCAATATATTTAGCACCGACAGAAAAACCAAATTTGGTCAACGACCAACGGGTAATTAATGATGGAATATTGTAAACCAATAGAAAAATAATCGGTGCCAAAGGATTTCCTTGTTCTCCAAATGTCATAGCTATCCCAGCTGCGACTACTCGTAAAACGCCCCAAAATAATGTGTCACCTATTCCTGAAAATGGTCCCATTAAGCTAGCTTTTACAGTATTAATCGAGGAAGCATCAAAATCTTCTTTTTCGCTATTTTCTTTTTCCATTGAAGCTGCAAGTCCCATAATGAAAGTACCGACATTTGAAGTCGCATTGTACCAAGTAATATGTCGCTCTAAAGCAGCAATGCGATCCTCTTTTTTATCATAGTACTTATTGATAAAGGGCATCATGGCATAACAGAAGCCACTCCCACCTTGTTTCGCATAATTAAAAGGGGCAAACACGGTAAAAGATCTAAAAAAGATGGATCGTAACATTTTTTGTTCATCTGCTGAAATTGTTGCTGTTTGATTGCTCATGCTAAAAAGTCCTCCTCTTCCATTTCTGCTGAATCACCAGTAGCTGCTGTTGCCACCCCTGAGTTTTTCATATTTAAAAAGTCTTGATCAATGCTTACTTGGATCACTGCTGCGATGATTCCTAAAGTAGCTACCGCAATCAATGGTAATTTCAGATAGGCTACACAAACAAAACCTAGCAAATAATAAACCGCTAATTTGTTTGACCAAACCATTTTCAATAGCATCGCGAAACCAACTGCCGGCAATAATCCAGCTACGACACCTAAACCATTTGTAATAAATTCTGGCAAACTATTAACAAAATTTGAAACCGGTGTTGCTCCTGCTAAAACGGATACAAAAATTACTACTGAAAAAATAATATATTTCAAAAACCAGACACCGTAATGCAAGAATACAATTCTTTTTTCATCGCCAGCTGCAGCTGCTTTATCAAACGCGCCTCCAAAACCCGAGCATAAAATATTGACACCAATTTCTAAAAGGCCACCTAAAAGTCCTAATGGTACAGCGATTGCCAAAGCGAATTTTTGATCGCCGCCACTTAAGATCGCAAAAGCAATAGCCAAGGTCGTTCCAAATGAAGGATTCAAAGAAACCGCCCCACCGACATTTACAGCACCGATAAATAGTGCTTGTAAGGCGGCACCTAAAATTAAACCTGTCTGTAAATCACCTAATAATAAACCGACTAAAGCACCAACAACAATGGGTTGATCGGCCATATTTTGTGCCAATAACCAATTCCCACCAAAACAAATGAAATAAGCAATGGCACACAGTAAAGCTGCTGTTAAAGTAGTCATGTCGCTTTTCCTCCTTCTTACATCATATCTTCAAGTTTTTTTGCACTATTATCTGGAATAATTTGGTGAACTACTTTTAGATTTGGAAGCTTCAATAAACGATCGAGGGCTTCGCTTTCTGCTTTACTTAATAAAATTGAAGAACCGATTGCCAATTTTTCTTCTTTTGGAACACCATCGAAACGGCCAACATTGGCTAAGTTGACTCTTTCAACTAATGTTCCTAAAGCTTGGGCTAATTTTTCTGCATCGGTCACATTACCTACAATCACCATTAAATCTGCTTCTTTCGCTTTTGGATTGTCAAAAAAGGTAACTGTATCTTCAACTGAACGAATCAACGCTTTTACATCTGATGGCAATGCCATTTTTAATGACATTTGTTGCGTCTTATCTTGACTTGCCGCATCATTGGCCACAATAATACGATTCACACCTAATGCTTTGGGCCACGTTAAAGCAATTTGTCCATGAATTAACCGATCATCTACTCTTAAATCTTTAATCATTAGTACCACTCCTTTTTAAATAAAATCATCTTCATCATCTTCAGTCATATCTATGTGAACCAGTGATAGTTCTTGACGACACTTTTCAACTAACTCTTCTACCATTGAACTATTTAATGTCTCACCAGCCAGAATAATTTCTAGCAAAATAGGTAAATTAAAGCCTGTAATCAGGTGAAAATCATACTTGTTTTTATAATTCACCATTTTTTGATTCACACTACCGCCATATAAATCAGTAAAAACAATGTACTCATCTTGATCGTTATATTTTTCAAAAAAATCATCTATTTTTTCTGTATAATCGGTATCATCCACATAGGCATCGATCACAGTAATTTCCGACCGTTCGCCAATTAACAAGTTTAAACTTCCCTGAATACCTGACGCGAAGGTGCTATGAGTTGCAATTAGAATATTACGCATTTTTTACCTCCTGTTTCATTTCATTGGTTATAGAAAAATTCCTAACTTTACGCCGTCCATCCGAATATTTGTTTCCATTGCTTCATTAATATCTGCCAAATCAAAACGATGAGTAATGATTTCGTTTATTGGTAAATTTTGTTGCTTCGCTTCTTTTAAAAATTCACAGGCTTGAATCCAATCAATCGATTGGTACGTCCACGAGCCCACTACTTTAATTTCTTTATTACAAATATCCAAATGGGGATTATAAGTTGCCTCACCGTTATCAACAAAGAAACCCAATTCACACATTCCTCCAGCACGACGAACATATTTCCAAATGGCTGCTGCAGCTTTAGGTGAACCCGTACATTGAAAGGCAAAGTCAGCACCTTTTCCATTTGTTAAAGCTTTTACTTCAGCGACAGGATCATCACTTTCAGCTATATTAACCGTCCAATGGGCTCCTAATTTTTTAGCCAAAGCTAAACGATTTTTGTCGCCATCAACAGCAATGATATTTCTGACACCCATAGTTCTGACTAAAGTTAATAGTAACAACCCAATTGGTCCGCAACCTTGAATAACTACATTTGAATGATGCTTAAAATTTGTAATCTCTTTGGCTTTTTCTACAGCATGAACTACGACAGCAGCAGGTTCGATCAGCATTCGCAAGTCTAAATCCATATCGCTAACGTTGAAAATAACACTGTTAGGATTGATTTTAATATATTCACCAAACCAACCATTTAAGAAATGCTCTTCCCCTGGCAGCAACCCATAAATCGCACCATTCTCACACAAATGCAGGTTTTCAGGATCATTTAAACAAGTGTCGCATTCACCACAAGGTTTTAAACCAGTCACAATTTTGTCGCCCACTTTTAATGGTTTGCCATAATAATCTTTGGTTACATTTTTTCCAATTTTAATGATTTCTCCGGTTCCTTCATGCCCTAGATGGATCGGAATATAATTAAATGGATCTCCTTTGTATTCATGGACATCAGTCCCACAAATACCACATGCTTCAACTTTTACTAAAAGCTCATCCTCATTAATTTCTGGAATCTCAACTTCTTTAAGTTCGATTGTTTTTTCACCAGTCAAAACAGCAATTTTACTAGATTTTGTCATCAGATTTCCTCCTTATGCCTTATTAGATGATCCAAACACACGAATTTTTGCAGCAATATTTTCTTTAACTAGTTCGATTGTTTTCATGTCTACATCAAATAGAAAAGCATCATTATTTTCGTTTAAATAATCTCGTAAACCATTCGTAACTTCGTATGACATGGTGGAATAATAATTGATTTTAGTAATCCCATTTTTTATCGATTCGCGATATTCTTCATCTTTCAAACCAGAACCACCATGCATTACCAATGGTTTGTTGGTTTTATCATGAATTTCTTTAATTCGTTGATAATTCAAATGAGGTTCGGCTTTATATAATCCATGAACTGTACCAAAAGCAATCGCTAATGCATCCACATCAGTAGCTTTAACAAATTCCGCTGCTTCTTCAACATTAGTGTAAGTATCATCCATCTGGTCATAATCTAAATCACCACTGCCGTCTTCTGCGTTCATAATTCCTAATTCAGCTTCCACCGAGACATTTAATGCTCGAGCAATTTCCAAGACTTGATTAGTCCGCGTGATATTTCCTTTAAAAGGTTGGGTCGATGCGTCTACCATGACAGAGGTAAAACCTAAGTGCATGGCCTTAACAATTGTGTCAAAATTTTCACCATGATCTAAATGGACAACTACCGGTACCTTGGCTGTCTCCGCCAGTTGCAAATACATCGATGCCGCCTGCTCCAAAGAAATGTATTGTCCATGAACCTCCGCAAATTGCAAAATCACTGGTGCGTTTTCAGCTTCTGCAGCTGCAATAATTCCTCGTGCTGTATTTAAATCAGTCGCATTAAAAGCTCCTACAGCATATTTTTCAGTTTTAGCCTTTTCTAATACCGTTTTTAAATTTACTAACATTACTTCAACTTCCCTTCAAAAAGTTTGTGTTCTTGTTTACAAGGTCAGAATACCATAGAAAAATACGCTTACATTCAAATGAAAAGCAAGAAGGATTTCGGTCAAAAAAAATGCCCTAATATGACTGAACTTAGTCACATTGAGGCATTACATTATAAAATTTCTATTTATCCGCTATTTTTCACCGTTCAAATTTAAAATTTGGCAGGTTTTAATCATTCCAATAAATTAATTCATAGTCTAAACCATTCTCCTCCGGCATAAATTTAGCTGCTGGTTTTTTATCCGTAATCATGTAATCAATTTTTTGTGCTGGCACACTTTGGAAAGTATAATGCTTATCAAATTTAGAATAATCTAACAATAAAGCCACCTTTTGACTGTTAGCAATCACTGTTTTTTTGATCCCTGCCTCTGATTCTAAAATATCTGATGCGCCAAACAGATTGTCATAACCACGACAAGAAACAAAGGCAAAATCTACCTGTAACTCCCGCAAAAGCTTCTCACTTAATGAACCACCTACCTTACCATCAGTTACTAAACCACCTATACAATACACATTATTTTTCGGCTGACTGTCTATTTCTAACGCTGTCATCAAATTAGGAGTAATAACTTTGACGTTTTCTCTATTTTTACCAATTTTTTCAGCTAAAAAACGACTGGTTGAGCTAGCATCTAAAAAGACTGTCGAATAATCCTCGATGAAATCAATCGCTAATTCAGCGATCAAGCTTTTTTCTTCGGTATTGATTTTGTATTTTATTAAATAGGGATTTTCAATCAAATTATCTTTGATTAAAACTGCCCCGCCGGCTGTTCTTTTTACTAATTTTAATTTTTCTAAAGCTGTTAAATCTCGTCGAATCGTACTTTCACTATAATGCAACTGAGTAACCAAACCTGCTACTGAGACATACTTCTTTTGGTTCAATATTCTAATAATCGCTTCCTGTCTACTTTTCATTCTTACACCTCATATTTTGTTTTTTAGAATATTACTATAGACTGATCAGAAAACCAATAGAAAATAAGTCTCCTTATGATTCATATGGAAAAATCCCTATTCAACAAATTTTTTTATACTCTTGTGGATATTTTCATATTTGATAGAAAAATTTGATTAAGTATAATTGTGCTATCATTTGTTATTTAATTTATTTTAAAAATTGTTAATCAAACAAAAAGAGCCAAACAGCTAGAAAAAAATCCCTAACTGTTTGTCCTCATTTATGATTACTAAAAAGTATTTTGCTAAAGCTGATTACTCACCCATCACCATCACGTAACAAGTTCGATTTCGTTCTCTGTTTTGATCAAAATCAATGAAATAAACCGAGCCAACCTCACCGGTCATAATCTTTCCCTCGGATACTACAAAGGTTTCACTGGCGCCAAAAAATGATGCACGAATGTGAGCATCACCATTTAATATGGTCGAAGGATCGCCTTGGTAATCAGGATTTTGGATTGCCAATAAAAAATCTAAATGTTTCGGTCCAGGATAACGATATCCCGTATCCTCTGATAGCTCACGAGGAACGATTTTATCTAAAATTCGGTTTAAATCGACTTGTAAATATTCGTCACCGTTCCAATCTAAATCATGCATAAATTCTTCAAAAATAACTGAACAAGTAGTATGTGGTGATTGGATCACACACATTCCGTTGGTGATACCACTATTAGCCACCAGTTCTTTGATTTCTTTGGTAATGTTATGATAACTCACTCTTCGACCATTGGAACGCAGCGTTAAAGCTTCTTTTTTGAAAATCATTAATTGGCCTCCTTTTTATATTTTGCGACTGTTGCAATCATTTCTTCGGCAATTTTTAAAGGATTTTCTGCAGCTACAATGCCACTTGTGCCACCAGTCGCATCGGCTCCTGATTTTAAGGCTTTTTCTACATCTGCGACTGTTGAAATGCCGGCTCCTTGTAAAATTAAAATATCAGGATTCACTTGACGAACGGCTTCGTTGGTTTGTTTCATATAGTCAACATCACTAGATTTTCCAGTTCCGATTAATTCAGTTGGTTCACACACCATCATATCTGGTGCAAATGTGGCGATTGTTTGAGCTTCGGCGATCGAGTTGGCGCAGGCAATCGTTAAAATTCTCAGAGCTTGTGCTCGTTTGATGGCATTAACCAAATCTTCTACCATCATGGGATGTTCGGCGTGATTTAAAAAGGTTGCTTCCGCGCCAGCAGCTAAAATACTTTCCGGCAATATTTTTCCCATACCACGACCGATTTGATGTCCGTCCATGTGTTGAGCGGTAACAAATAAGTGCTGAACAGCTTGGCTTACGCGATACAAATCGGCATGTTGGCAAGTAAACAAGACATCAACATCATACTTTTCAGCTAATTGATCTAAAGCAATCGCAAATTGAACAGCTTCTTCACCAAATAAGTAAGATTTAGGATTCACCGAAAAAAAGGGTGTTCGCAAGGTTCGTTTTGACATTTAAACGCCTCCAGTCTAATAAAATAGATTGAAGTAAAAATTTTTACATTCTTACTTCAATCCCCTCTTTATTCTTTTAATTTTGCTTCGATTTCTTGATACATCGCATCAGCACCAATACCCGTCAATAAAGGAATGCCCATAATGACTTTGTCTTTGATTTTATCTGGCACAACAGTGGTCGTTACAACCACATCATAGTCATCAATTTTGTTGACTTCATCTGCGACTTTTGATTGGTATAATTTGACTTCATTTTCTAAGCCTTTTTCCTTCAACCATTCTTTCATTTTGCCCGTTACAACAGTCGAAGTTGCTACACCGGTGCCACACATAATCAGTAATTTTTTCATTTAAAACAGTCCTCTCAAATTTGTCTTATGCATTTTGACTTTGTTTTTTTGGTAAAACTTTATTCACGTAAATCATTAAGGCTAAAATAACAATTCCAATGGCAATTAATCCACCCCAGCTAAATAATTTCGTCAAGCCCACATACATCCAAGTTGTCCATAGACCACCTTCTGCTAGAGCTGTAATTGACGCTTGTCCTTGTAAATCAAAGCTGGCTGCTTTTGCTGCACTAGTTACTAATGGTGCTACCCATGAAGTAATGTATAAAATTGAAGCCATATACATGGTTCCCGCAATAATTGTCCGAATAATATTGCCATTAAAAACGGCTGCCATTAAACAAACTAGAAATGGAATCGTCGCCAAGTCACCAAATGGTAAAGTGGTATTGCCTGGTAAAATAACTGCTAAGAAAATTGTAATCGGCACTAAAATTAAAGAAGATGACAAAACTGCCGGATGTCCAACTGATAACGCCGCATCCATCCCGATATATAATTCTCGTCCTGGAAAACGTTTTTGCACAAATGTATTGGCTGCTTCTGAAATAGGTGTCAAACCTTCCATTAATAACGAAACCATCCGTGGCATAATCACCATTACCGCACTGGTTTGGATCGCTAATTGTCCAATGCCGGCAACATCATACCCAGCTAAAATACCCATTGCTAATCCGATAATAAAACCCATTACAGTGGAATCACCAAAGACACCAAATTTTTCTTGAATCGTTTCTGGATCGGCCTTCCAATTTTTAATCCCCGGAATTCGGTCAAACAACCAATTAAACGGTAAAGCAATAATAAAACCGGGAATCGCTGTTCCGTGAGGGAAAGTAATATTTGGAAAACTATAAAATTTATTAATAACAGGACCAAGAATATCACCAAATACTAAAATCATCATCGTGTAAATAACAGTCGCTGCAATCCCCATCGCAAAATTATTGGTTAAAGCATAGACCAATGAAGCGATAAAAGCTGCATGCCAAAGATTCCAAACATCGACATTTAAAGTCTTGGTTAAACCAACAACAATCAAAATTACATTTAAAGCAACCGCAATCGGAATCGCTAAAGAACCTAAAATCGTACCATAAGAAATCGCTGCAGCCGCCGGCCAACCGACATCAATCGTCGTCAAATTCAAACCAAAGCGTTCTACCATTGCTTGTGCGGCGGGTCCTAAACTATTGGTTAATAAATCGATCACCAAGTTCAAGCCGACAAATCCTACACCCACCGTTAATGCTGCCGAGAAAGCTTTCCCCGGTTTTGTTCCTAAAGCCAAACCAAAAATAAATATCAAAATCGGTAACACAACTGTTGCACCTAAATCGACAAACCACTGTAATGCATCTAACATAATTTTCCCCTCCTTGATTAATAAAGCCCACTTTCATGAATGATTGATAAATAATCGGCAGTTTGATCAACTGCTAATAATTGCTGTAAAACTCCTTCTTTTTGAAACATCCCAATTAAATTTTGCAGCATGGTCAACTGTTGATGAGGCTCTTTTAAAGCCAACATGAATAATATTTTCACTTCAACTGGTTGATCGGTCGTACCCATTTGGAAAAATTTGACCGGTTCTTTTAACGATAAGAAACCAACTTGCGAACGATGAACAAATTCGCTATCGGTATGAGGTAATGCCACACCAATACCATTCACATCTAACCCTGTTGGAAAAGCCTCCTCTCTTTTTAAAATATTCTGATAAAAATCAGTCGTCACAAGTTTTTTTTCTTGAAAGACTTCCGCCAGACTTTTTAACGCCTCCGCAGCTGAGTCTGCTTCTTGCTGAAACAAAGTAATCTCTTCATTAAAAAACTCAGTCATAATTGTCATTCCTCTCTGAACGTAGAATTTGAATAATTTCGGTAGCCGATTCACAAGCAATCAGTTGCTGGATCTTAGCTTGGGAACTTAAAATGTTATAAATAGAGGCCAGCATATTTTTAGCAACTGGCATGTCCTCTTCAGAAATCGCTAATAAAACAACTAAACGAATCTCTGTCTCGCCCCATTTTATCGGTTTTTTTAAAGTGATAATGGCGGCTTTGGTCGCTAAAACTGTCTCGGGGCTGGCATGAGGAATCGCCACGCCAGTACTCAATCCCGTTGAACCTAATTTTTCTCGTTCAAAAATCGCTTCTTTAAAAGCTTCCGTCACGTAGCCTTTTAAGTGAAATTGCTGATTTAAAAACAACAGTACTTCTGCTTGGCTTGCCAATGTTAAATTCAAAAAAATCAACTGCGGATCTAAGACCGTCGAAATCGAATAAGAAGTTGAATAAATTGCTTTTGTCTTGAAGCTTTTTTCTTTGGCGACGATTTGGGATAATTGTTTAATAATGGCATTGATTTCTTCATAAGTTGGCAAAGCAGAAACATAAGCAACTGGAATGCCTTGGGTATCAGACAACTTAATAGCAGTAATAATTAAATCAACATCTTTTAAAGTTTTTTCTTGATACTCTTGATAATCCACCACTTCAATAATGTTGACTGTCGGCAGATTTTGCCGAATCCGTTGGTAAATTAATTGAGAAGTCCCTAAACCCGTTGGACAGACAATTAAGATATGTTTGGCCGAACGAATTTTTTCAAAGGCCAGTTGAAAATGAATCGTTAAAAAACTAATTTCGTCGTCGGTTAATTTAATCTCGAAAATATCTTCAATTACAGCAACACCATATTTAACTAAAGTGAACATGGTTGAATATTGGGCAATAATTTGTTCTTTTAAAGGATTTTTTATTTCAACCCCAATTTGTAAACGAAAAATCATCGGCGAAATATGGGCACTAAGAGAATTAAACAAGCGTTCATCATGACTCAAATCAGCATCAATCAACAACGACATGCGGGCAATTAACTTTTTCACCCCATCAGTAATCGTCTCGTTTGATTCCTGAAAATTTGGTTCAATCCCATGGGCGACTAAAAATGAACACAAATAATAAATATCCGACTTAGAAAAAATAATATTCATTTCTCGGCTGCATTGCTCCGACAAGGCGATGGCGGTCATATACATCTGCATATTTTCCATATCACTAAATAACAAATTGGTATTTTCCCGATGATGGTGACCGATTTTGACTCGATTGATTAAAATCAGTAACTCATTTCGAAGGGAGTGAATGATATAAGCGTTAGGGAAATTCCCTTCCTGCAAACTAGTAATAAATTGTTCAACAATAGTGATAATTCCTTCATTAAACAACTCTATTTCTTGTTCATTACTGAGAGAATTAGTGGCTTGATACTTTTCCAAATAATCTTTAAAAGCCAATTGAATCCCCGCTTCATCCCCATTCACCGACAAGCCAGGAGACACTCTTTGCAAGACCAGCTGTCGTTCTGTTAAATAATCCTCAATCAAATCAATGTCTTTTTTTATCGTTTGGGTGCTAATAAAAAAATAATCAGCATATGCTTGATAACTGCGATAATCGTTTGAAAATAGCATCTCTGCAAAAATAAATAACCGCCGATACTGACCATCATAAGCATCATGACTGGTGACTATTTCACCCAACATCAGCTTTAATTTCCCACGACTCTCATCATTACCGACTAAACAAATTCCTTTTCTCGGAATTTTTTCAATCGACATTTGGTACGGTGCTAAAAATTCTTGAATATTCACCAAGTCTTTGTAAATGGTTTTTGTGGAAACTTGTAATTTTTCAGTAAAATACTGAGCAGACTGGTAACTTTTTTGGCGAATCAACATTTTCAAAAATTCTTTTTCCCTCTCTCTAAGATTCAAACTAATCACCTCTTAAGCGTTTCCATATTTTTATACTACCGTCAAAGATTACTGACGGATATTGTTTTATAGTTCCAGATTAATGTAGAACTATTGATTTTTTTGCACTTATTTCTAATAAAAATCCCCTGATTATTACTTTTTCAAAAAGCCACTTACCCTATATTTTTGTTGAAAATAAAGAAAGAGCCTCTATAAATGCTTCAATTCTGCATCTATAAATGCTCTTTCCAAGATAACAAGCGACTATTCAATTAAGATTGTTTACGGTAATCAACTGATCTTTAACGAATGGTTTTGACCTGTTCCACAAATTGTTTAACCCGCTCCAGATCCATATGATTTTCAAAATTGCCATATTTGAAAGAATTGGCGGGGACTATGCCGTCAGCTAGTTTTAACGTATCCACACTGACGCCGAATATTGGTAAAACCCAAAGTTTCAGGGACAGCATTTTTTACCGCATTTAGTATTCCTTTATCCGGGCAATCACGGCTTTTTCTGTTTCAATTACATCTTTTTAACCAACTCATTTCATCCCAACTTTCTTTTTTAAAAAATATTGTAATCGATTACCAATTTTTAAACAATTTGAATTTTAGCTTATAGTTGATTAAATAACAATCTTGTACCTTCCCACCAATTTGGAAACCCATTTAACTTTTCAACATATGCATCATGCATCATTCGTTACAAAACTAACGTACCGTAAATAAAATACTAGCTTTAATAAGAGAAAACAAACTAACATAATTCCATTCAGAAACGTTTACAGAATCAATGTAACTGTCTTAATAAAACTAAGTAGCAAAAAAATATCCAAATAACATTTTTAAAACAGTATTTTATTAGCATATTGATCATCATTTTTTACTTATAGTCTCTTGCGCTATCATCTAAACATGGCCTCTAAACTTAATTTTTATTGAATAAAAATTAGAAATTTATTAAAAGTAATTTGTGCTATGATTAGAGTAATAATTTTTAAGGAGCTGAGTTATGTCTATATTAGAAGTGAAAAATCTTACCAAAACCTACGAAATAGAAGACCATCATTATAAAGCTTTGGACAATCTCACTTTTTCCGTTGAAAAAGGTGATTTCGTCGCCATTATGGGCGCTTCTGGATCAGGAAAATCTACACTACTAAATATTCTCGCAACCCTAGATCTAGCTAGCTCTGGACTCGTACTATTAGGAAATGAAGAACTATCCCAGCTATCGGAAAAACAACAAGCTGATTTTCGTAGTCGACACTTAAGCTTCATCTTCCAAAACTATAATTTGCTAGAAAATTTAACTTTGCAGGAAAATATTGCTTTAGCACTAACCGTCAAAGGATATCCCAAACAAGAAATTCAGCAATTAGTTCTTGAGACTGCTGCCAAATTAGGGATTGAAGAACTACTGGCTAAATACCCTCACCAGGTTTCCGGTGGTCAACGACAGCGTTGTGCCTGTGCTCGGGCTTTAGCAACTTCACCAGATCTGATTTTAGCCGACGAGCCCACTGGAGCTTTGGATACCCAATCATCCAAACAGTTGCTGACGACTTTAAAATCTATGAATGAAACACAAGGAACGACCATTTTACTAGTCACCCATGATGCCATTGCTGCCAGTTATTGCCAGCGCGTTTTATTTATACAGGACGGTCAATTCAGTAATGAACTCCACACTACAGGACAAAGTCAAAAAGAAACCTTTCACCAAATTCTGAAGTTGATGGGAGCTTTAGGAGATGATGCCCATGTATCTTAATTTAACCCTGCGCAATGCGCGACGTTCATTAAAAGATTATCTGATTTATTTAGTCACGCTAACCATACTCACTGCTATCATTTGTCTGTCCAATATCGTTTCAACTGTATCTGCCGAAACTGGAATTGAAGGCTCCTCCCTACCGGTACTAATTGTTTTGATTGCCGTAGCAATGCTTCATTACATGAATCAATTCTTCCTGAAACAGCGCTCCAGAGAATTAGCAATCTATTCTTTATTAGGCATGAGTAGAGAGCGAATCGCTCGCTTAATTTGTGCCGAATTATTTTTGTTGGGACTTATTTGCCTATTAATGGGAACTTTCTTAGGTGTTATGCTTTTTGGCATCTTTACATTTCTCGCTGATTCAACTCTTTCTTTAACTTTTTCTTTGATTAAGATTTTCTCTCAAAATCTGGGTTGCTTGTTACTGATTGAACTATTCACAGCCTTTCTGCTGCGTCAAAAAATTAAAAAGCTTCCACTAGGTCAATTGATAAATATGAAAGCGCAACAAGAAAGAAAAGAACGCTGCTCCTTTCATTTTTGGAAAAAAGCTTGTCTAATCAGTACACTGATTACAGTAATTATTAGCGGTATGATTCTATGGGATTTTGAAACCTTTGGCTATTCCCTGATTTCTATGCTGAGTATGCCACTGATTTTTGCTATTTATGCTTTTTACAAAACCGTTTTTCTCGCTTTACGAGAATATCGTCGACCAGAAAATACCGAGCTTTATGAAAATAACCGCCTACTGCGGATCAGCAAGCTATTGAGCTACCACCGTTCCAACGCGTTATTGTACACTATTCTTTCCTTGTGTCTGCTGTTTTCCTTTATTTCTTTGAGCTTCGCTAATGCACTAAAAACGGGGCTGTTTCCATCTTTTGCAGTTTCTGAGTATATGATTTTTTTACAAAATGTCCTAAGCTTCATTTTTACTTTCCTATATTTTTGTCTGCTCTCACTACTACAACTGGTAGACAGTTATCAGACTAGAAACGATTTTCGCATTTTGCATTATCTGGGCAAAGATCAGACAGCCTTAAAGAACTTTGCTCTAACAGATCTACTAACTCGTTTTCTTTTACCAGTTGTTTCATTCGCATTAATTTGTGGTCTATTACTATTGAGTATTACAGCTGGCAATTTTTCGACTATCTTGATTCAAACACTCTGGTTAAGTGCTGCTGCCTATTTTATACTCTTACTGATTTTAGGACTTTTATTTTCCAGCGTAACCTATCAGCTGAATAGCCGAACTATCAAAGAAGTTATTCAGCCTTAAAAAGGAGAATCTAGCTACAACATTTTCTTCACTTTTCTTCTCTATAAAAGTCCTTCAAAAAGGTTAAGAAGACTGTTATGATCGTCTTCTTAACCTTTTTTATAAACAAAAAAACCGAAGAACTAAATCTTCGGTTAATGTTTTTTTATTCCGCTACTCTCGCTGGTTGTAAACCTTTACGGATATAAGTTATACCGGAATAGATAACTACAACAATGATAATCCAAGTTAATACTTCAATATCTAAGCCAGTCACAAATTTCGCGGCAATGATTACGCCGATAATACCACCGATCGTGATACCTAACGAAACTTTACGGTTGTAATCCCCCGTTTTAATAAAGTTAGCTGAAGCGACTGGCATTAAGCCTGCACAAGAGCCCATCATGATTGGCATGGCAACTAAAGGACTCATCCCTAACATATAAACCATTGCCATACATGGCGCGTAAAGTCCCACACCAATCGTCATTAATGAACCTAAAATAAAGTTTCCGACAATTCCGATGACTAAAGCGCCACCAGTTAATGCTGTTGCTTCATTTCCAGCACCTAATAAATCTAACATTCCTAATTGACGTAAGGCCATTAGGATCGCTGTTACAATCAAGGCACAGCCCATGAAAAATTGGACTTTACGTTCAGGTAATTTAGTAACAAATTTTGAGCCGATAAATGAACCAGCAATTGCTGCAACAACTAGTGAAAATAACGTTAATGGAGCTACTTTTACTACTGTAATAAAGATAAAAGCTTCCATCATCACTGGAATTGCATGACTGATATTCAAAACACCTGGTAAATGACGGTCATCGTCCAATTGTTTCGTAATTTCTAACAACATTGTAGTAGGTGCAAAACTCCCTACTCCTAAAGTATCTAAAAAGTCAGTCACAAAACCGATTGCCCCAGAGATTAACCAACTACCATTTCCCCAGTTGCCTTTGTTTTTTACCAAATCCCGAATAAAATAAAACAAATAATATACAAGTAATGCCCCTAAAAGGGTAAGTAAAGCTGCTACCATGTTCCCACTCCTCCAAATAAATTTAGCCCAAAGTAAACCCGTCCTTCAAACTATCTTTTGGATCAATCAAGAAATTATTAAAGCCAGTGATATAAGCTGAGCCAGTCACTCGCGGAATAATTCCTTTAAAGCCTTCAACTTCTGCTTCGGCTACGATTTCTCCTTTAAATTTCGTTCCCAAGATGCTTTCATATACAAAGGTGTCACCAACACCCATTTCACCTTTACCATACAAAGTTGCTAATTTTGCACTGGTTCCTGTGCCACATGGTGAGCGATCGACTTGTCCTTCACCAAAGACCACAACATTCCGATATTTCGCCTCTGGACTAACTCCAGGACCATAAAATTCCACTAAATCAGCGGTTTTAATATGTGCTAAGGTCGGATGTTGCATTTCAATTTGTTCATTAACAGCATCACGAATCTTCATGCCTAATTCGCTAAATTTTGACGCGTTTTTCGGTTCGATTGTTAAGCCGAATTGTTCCGCTGGTAATAAGACAAAGAAGCTGCCACCAAAGGAAATATCGACTTTTATTTCTCCTACATCAGGAACATTTACTGAAACATTTTCTTTATATAAGAAAGATTCTACATTCTCAAATGAGACTGATTCTGCTGAATAATCTTCATCTAAATGGACCATGCCTGTCACGATCCCAGCAGGTGTATCTTGAACCACTTTGACTTCTCGGTCACCTGGTTTTACATCCACCCAGCCAGTTTCAACCGCAGTCGTCATAGCTGCAATGGTATTGTGACCGCACATGTTTAAATAACCGCCAGCATCCATGAAAATAATGCCATAGTCGGCTTCCTCATGAACAGGTTCGCAAATAAAAGCACCAAACATCTCGTTATGTCCACGTGGTTCATGCATTAACATCGTTCGTAAATGATCTTGTTCATTTTCTAAATAAGCTCGTTTGTCAGCCATCGTTTTTCCAGGAAATTTAGGAATGCCACCGATGATTAAACGTGCGGCTTCGCCTGCTGTATGAGTGTCGATTGCTGAAATCATTTTTGATACTTTCATGATATTCCTCCAGATTATTTAATTTTCTGATCGTCTTTACGCATCTTTAATTTGATTGCAGCTAGTGCTTTGGCTGCATCGCGACGATCGATGGTATTTTCACCGACAATTTCGGTTTCAATTCCTTTTTCTGACTTATTAAAATCTAAAACATAAGGTGTATACTCATTTTCCACTACAAATTTCGCTTGTGATCCAATGAACTTGAGTCCAATCACGCTAATCTCTCGCTGACCAATTTCTGCCAGCGTGTTGGCAAAGTCCACATCCGAATTACCCCAACCATCAGTAGAGGCAACTACGCCATTGGTCCTCATACCAGCTAACCATGCGGCGGTCCGTTGTCCCACCAAATATTTCATGGCATTATCTTGCGGTGTTCCCACCACAATGACTCCTTGAAAATCAATATCAGGGTCACCGGCTAATAAATCAACTAGCGGATCTTGAAAATGGTGTAAAGATGTCTCTTTTGTCGATGGTCCAATCCCCATAAACTGTACCTCTTTTCAAAAACTAAACCATTGAACGCAATGCCCCGTCTCGATATTCGTTAGCACTTAAAAAGACTGGCATGTTGTTCATATCAATAATTGATTGACCACCCTTAAAACCACTCGGCTCATCAGGAAAAAGTAACATATCATACATGGCGCCTTGTCCAGCTACTTGTTTAACTAAACTGACTTTGGGTTTTCCTGGGTGCTGTTCTTCTTTATATTCGTAACTTTCAATTGCTTGATTACCTGACAACAATTTTAATTCTTCCCGAATTTCTTGAATATATTGATCAACAATTTCGAACATTTTTAAAGCCAAGGCACGATTAAAAGCCGTCCCAGCTTTTGCCAGACAGTCAATCAATATTATATGATCACTGGATTTTGGTGTACCAACACGATCAAACATCATGTTTTCCACCAATATTCCTTCTGAAGAACCGAATTCATGCATCTGTTCCCCAGCACAAATAGCACCAGTCATCACAACGGTCACACCGGTTAAAGTGTGGGTAATTCCGGCACCTAGCCGTCCCAATACCTTCGTGGAGATCGGAATGACATCCATGATGGTATTGGTGACAATGTGTGTCTGGCCAGGGGCGAGAAGTTTTACCGTTAATGATTCAAGATCGGGGCAGTCGGTCTCAAAGTCTTCTTTTAGCTGCAAGCTGTCAGGGGTTAATTTTAGCTTTTTCCCCGTTGTCATTTGCTGAATGTGAAAGACTTTGATTTTTAATGTATCGTCTGCCATAAGCCTACTCCTTAGACGTGAGCGATATACTCGTAAGGTAATGGAACGATCTTGCCTGGTGTTTCGATTGATACTAAGTTTCTTAAGGTATCATGTAAAATACCTAATTGCATTTCGATGTTGTTCGGTTCACCTGCGTTAGCACCCATCGGCACGCGTGGGGCAACGGCTCTTGGTGAACCATTTTGCCGTACTACTGGTGGTAATGCGGCAATTAAAATTGTAGGAATCCCGGCTTCCTCAATAGCTCTCTGCACGATCACGGCAGTTCTATGACAGGTTCCTCAGCCAGCGGTTAAGACAACTGCATCTACGTCTTCTTCCACTAATTTTTGTGCGATCTCTGGTCCAGTTACATCGTGAAAGGCTTCTTGGTCGCCCCCGCCGCCCATAAACCCATAATGGATTGGTGCAGCTTCTTTGATGAAACCTTCTTTAACTAAATCGTGTAACCGATCAATTGGAAACATCGCATTGATATCGCGGTTTACATCGGCATTATCGTACCCACCGTGTGAAACCATTAAATCACTTGTTGGAGTTGTATCAGGAATTTCCCGATAACTAGTATCCCCTGCAAGGTTGAATCTTTTATCAGATTTTAAATGTACGCCGGCAGCTGTTGCCAAAGCGATACGCATATCTTTAAGCTCTTTTTTAACTGGGGTGAAGACAGATTTCGGCGTAATTGGCACGAAAATTTCTGACTGTAACCCTTCAAAGACTGTTAAGCCCATCGTTTAATTCTCCTCTCTTGCTTCTCGTCGTTTTTGATTTTCTAGGCGACGTTTTTCGTGTTCATAGATTGCCGTTTTATAATGCTCATTCGGCGCTTCTTCCAACACTTCTGGATAACTCATTAAAAAGCCGACTTCTTGGCCGATTTCTAAATCGTACTCAGAAATAATCATTCTCCTAGGAATCTTTAATTGTCCTAGACGACCTTTAATGTCAATCGTGACACTGGCGTCGTGGACTTCTACAATGATACCCTCAAACATTTGCTCAGTTGAGGTGTATTTGAGTTTATCTATTCCATCCATAAGTTCACCTAAAATCTTAGTCTTCTTGTTCGTAAATTTCTAAACGTTTTTTGCTTTTCGGTAAGACTTGTTCATTGTCGACTTGTTCAATTTTTTGACCCGTAGTTTTTTCAATGATTTCAATGTTGTTTTGTTTAACGTTTGGATTCCATTTACGTTCAGCGGTTTTAATTGTGCCGCCGCCCATTAAGGTTTTCAACATTGCTAAGTCACGAATCGCATCTTCAGGACAAAGAGTATTGTTAGACAAGATTTCGTTCTCGATCCCTTGTTTTGATTTGTTGTTATCAACCATGGCACCCATTTCGTGGTTACCGACAACTAGCGCGCCTTGCATTGCACTATATGAGTCGCCGACAACTTTAACGCCACGTTTGCCGATTTCTTCAATGTGAGAAGCAAAGTCGATATGGTTGTTCCCAAATCCTTCAGTCGTTACGATGGCACCATCAACATCCATCGCTTCAATTGTCATCCCTAAACGTTTAGAGACATAATATTTTTCAGTGTTAGCTTGTGGTGAACCGACGAACATGATACCGACTAAATCGATTTCTTCGTCTGCCATCGCAGCTTGCACTAATGGTTCTCTCCAGTAGTGACGAGAAGTTTCTTTGGAAGCTGGTCCAATACAAGTTAATGCATGAATTCCGCCGTCTAAAACTTCGGTTGGTGCTAACATGATTGGTAAGTTTCCAAGGTCAACGTTTGGTTTGGCACCTAATGTTCCCACTGGTTCAACCGGCATGATTAAGTTGTCATGCATTGCACCTTGACCCATGATTTCTTTCACAATTACCACACGTTTATTACCAAAACGACGTTTTTGAATGATTTCTTCTGAATCCACAACTAAACTTTCATCAGCTTTTTTCAAGGCTTCGCGAATTTCTTGGGTAATGTAATCAGATGCTTTATGGGCAGCTAATGGACCAGGCCGTTCCATGTTGGCATTTTCTTTAATGGTCACTTGAGTTTTAATAAAGATTTCGCCTTTATCTGGTGCTCCTGGACGACCCCACATGATGTTACGATCTAATTCACCTTCAGACGAACCAAATTCACCAATTTGTACGCCATTAGCATCTGTCCCAGTAACAACTAAAACGACACCATCTAAAACACGTGTAACGCCATGACCTAGATCGCCTTCTGTTTTAGCAGCTATTGGTTGAACATCCATGATTGTTTCACTATATTCGTTATATCTGTCTGGTGTGATGATTTCAATCGTCATTGCTTCAACTAATTCTTCTAATTCGACTGCTTCCGCACAAATGTCTTTCATGTTGCGAATAGTCAACGTAGTGCCTTCGATTTTCGTTTCATCACCGAAAACAACTTCCGAAATTTTCATATGATCATGACGAACGGAACGAATAACTTTTTCTTCAACTTTTGGTTCAGGTTCAACTGCTGGAATCCCTTCAGTTGCTTCAAATTGCATTGGTGTTTCAGTAATTACTGGTGCGCTAGGTGCAACACCCATTTGACCCGCAATTGCCATTGGTACTTCTAAATCAATTCCACGACCTTCAGCAATGTGAATCTTGATTGTTTGACCGGCTACACTTGGTGCAACAGGTGCGACTGGCGCCACTGGAGCAATTGGTGCAACGATCTCTTCAATTGTTTCAACAACTTTTGGTGCCGCTTCTTCAACTGGTGCACTGGAAGCTTTGACGCCTTCTAAAATAGATTCTGTTAATGGTACTAACGCATCCGTGGTTTCTTTCAAAGTTGCCCCAAGGACTTGTTCAATCGTTAATGCATTGTCAGGTAGTTCAAGCAAACCAGAATCTTCTAAATCCGCGAAAATCGCTGGATCTTCTAAATCATCTGGTGCAATCACTTTCCCTGCTTCAGCGCGGCAACATAAAACCGCTGGATCTAGTGCATGCTCTTTAGCAGTATCTGCAGTAATAGACATTTCGTTAATTCCTCCTAATTTTTAATTGCTAGTTGGTAATCGACGATATAGCTTATGTCCATCTGCACGCAGCACATGATCTGTATGATGATAAACCGGAACTCCTAACCTAGGAGCTACACCCATAACGGTGTTCGTTCAATCGGAACACGATCCAGTCATCACAACTTCAGCGCCTTGTTTCTTCAAGGCCATTACGGTTTGCGCTTGTCCCGGACAGATACCTGGTAAGGCACATCTATATCGTCCATTCACTTCTACCATTCGTTTGCAACGCTCGGCTGCCACAACTTCAGCACCCATGTTGTTGGCAATTTCGGTCATGCGTTCAGCAGAACCGCCACACTCACAGATTAATAAACCAATCTTACGGCTTTCTTGTGGGAATGGCATTGCGACTAGCACGCCGCCACAAGTTTTAGTAATCGGACTCATTTCTGTGCCACTTCGACCAGTCATAGGTCCCCCTAAAACGATTTCGCCATGAGGTTCCACATAGCCGCCGACATTGTTAATCAACGTCTTTGCAAATGTCCCAATCGGTACATCAACAAAAACTGTTTCTTTTTGTTTCACGCGACCAGATACAGTCACATCTTTATCAATAAAAGGTTTACGGTCTTCAATAGCTTCAACGATTCGTTTGATGGTTTCCACATTGTCAACTACAGCACCAACTTCTGATGGCAGCTGACCAGGCTCTAAAACGATATCTAAAACTTCCCGCACAATCATCCGTTCATCGCCAGCCGGATAAATATCTGGCAATTGATAAACAGAAATATTCGGTTCGTTAGCTACCGCTTTTTCCATTTGTAAAACCAATTGACGATGCTTACCTTTGATGGCAATCACGCCTTTTGGTGCTTGCGTCATCGTCATGCAATATTTCACACCACGAACTAACTGCGCCAAATGTTCTTTCATTTGTTTAACATTGTGAGCTAATAACGCTTCACATTCAGCTCCGTTTGCAATAAAGGTACCTTCTGTGATCTCACAAGCTAACTTAAGAAAAGTTGGAAAACCCGCTCCGCCAGCACCTACGACACCTGCGACTTCGACTGCTTGAATGTCAGATTCAGTCTCGGGAATTTTTACGTAAGTCGAAAAATCTTGTTCTTGATCAATCGTCATCACAACATTTTGATCATCTACTTCCACAATTGTTCCCGAAAAACTCGCATGAACGTTGGCACCTAAACCATTTGGAACCGCTATTAATTCTCCGCGAGAAATATGTTGTCCACTTTCTACGATACCTCTACAAGGTGCGCCAACATGTTGCTTTAATGGTATTAGAATTTCTGTCAATTTGATTCACCTCCTCTTAGTTAATGGTGGTACTTTTTGTTGCTGATGGAAAGTTAATGTCACTTAAAATACGGTTATTTAACCAACCATTGTAAAATTTTTCACTTATAAAAATAAGCGCAGAGTGACCCTCTTGTGAATAATATAATTTAATAGTATTATTAAGTAAATCGCTACTTTTTCAACTTATCCTTGAAGAAGTCTCAACAATGAAGTTGATTTCGCGTTTTCTATAAAAAAGGAGTAAAAAGATGGATACTAGAAAATACAAAGTATTGTTGTCAGTCGTTGACTTAGGCAGCTTCACTAAAGCTTCTGAAGAGCTGGGCTATACGGTCTCAGGCATTTCTCATATGATGAATTCCTTAGAAGAAGAAATCGGATTTAAAATTTTATTTCGCTCCAAAAAAGGAGTTACCCTTTCTCACGATGGCGCCGAACTTCTACCGATTTTACGTTCAATTATCAAATTAGAAGAAAAATATGAGCAGACTTTAAGTGAGATTCACGACTTGAATCAAGGAACCATCCATATTGGCAGTTATCCCAGTGTCGCAAACCATTGGCTCCCAAAAATTATCAAACAATTTAATCAACAATACCCTAAAATAAAAATCAAAATTACCGAAGGCGTCAATCAAGAAATCATGCGCCTTTTAGATGAAAAGCGCGTTGACGTAGGTTTTGCCAGTAGCCAAAATACACAAAACTACACCTGGATTCCCTTAGGAACTGACCCGATGATTGCCGTTTTACCTTTGGATCATCCAAAAGCCAATGACGAATACTACGACTTAAAAGATGTCGAAATTGATGACTTCATTGTCACTGCTGGCGGGAATGACGAAGATGTTTCTAATTTATTGAGAAAATATTCACTAACTCCGAAAATTGGTTACCAAACTTTTGAAAACTATTCTGCTTTGGCCATGATTGAGGAAGGTTTAGGTATGAGTGTCATGAACGAACTGATTACTAAAGGCCGCAACGTTAATTTAGCTAAAAAACCATTGAATCCACCAGCATTTATTGAGCTTGGGATTTTATTACCAAAAGACATTGTCACTCCAGCGGTTACCAAATTTGTCGACTATACAAAAAAATACTTTCAAGAAAACCCGGTGATCTGATTTAGATTGAGGGAAGAGGATTAAGCTGTCATTCTTTGGCAGCTTTTTTATGTTCAAAAACTTAATGAAATGATTTACGCGTGCAAAAAGGGGCAAAATTTTTTAAAGTGTTCACAAAGGAGGGTAATGTTTCAGGAATGAAGAAAAAATGATTGCGAATTTGATCTATAATAAAACGCTTACTTTACAAGTCTATTGTACCATGATTTTTCACTTTTAAATAATGGCCTTTCATTTTTTAAAAATTATTTTATTACTGATAGTTGGTACTACAAAAAGACAGATTAATTCCTTCGATTCGCATTTGTTTGTATAATACAGCAAACGTTTATTGACAGGAGAGGGACAACATGAAAAAGTTTTTTTGGGTTCTAGGAGCTATTGTAACAGTAGTCTTATTATTTTTGGCCATCAATTGGTATCAAAACCGGCAAAATTTAAACGATATGATCGCCAGATCCAGTGAAGTACCAAAATGGACTGCTGACACTAAAGCACTGGTAACTAAGAAAAATTTTGAACAAAATAGTATTTCCCGCGTCAAAGCCGATGGGCAGAAAATCGATCCTGCCAATGTTTCTTCGATTGTCATTCCTGGCTTGAGAGGTGCTTGGTCTGTCAATCATCAAACCAAACAAGCCTCTTTTGGGACTAATTGGGTACCTCAAGGGGTGACTGAATCTGGTAACCAATATTTTATCAGTTTGTATGATGGTGATCATAAACGTGATTCAATCATTGTGATCATTCATAAAAAAAGTCGAACTTACGAAAAAACTTTGATTTTAGGCTCCAAATCCCATGTTGGTGGAATTACTTATGATCAGGAACGGCAACGACTTTGGTGGGCGGATGATCACAAAAAAGATGCTGCCGGAATTGCCTATACTAGTCAAGCCACGATTGATAGTTATGATGCCCGTAAAGTCAAAGGCGCGATTGCTTTTACCCGTATTTCGATTCCCTGGTATACCCGGACTTCAACCATCCAATATTATAAAAATCAATTAATTGTCGGCATTTATCGACCTGGAAAACCCGGCCCGTTAATGGTGATGCCCACCGACCAAACAACTGGTCTACCTGATGCTCGGATTTCAACCGTAGTCGATGGAGTTGATTTAACCTCTCGCAAACAACTAGTAAAACGACTGTTAGCTGAAAATGTTTTAAGTAAAATTTCTATCGACGATCCTAATACACAAGGTGTTGCTGTCACTGGTAAATCCGGTTTGACTTTGATTTCTTCTTCGGAAGGAATAGAAAACTCAATGATTCAAGTGAAACAACCCAATCAAAAATTTGGTACTGGTTTCAGACTGGATAAAGAAACTGTTGGGGATCACACTATCACTATGCCGCCATCGATTGAGCAAATCTCGGTTTATTCCGATCATTTATCCGCCATATTTGAAAGCGGCGCAAAAAAATATCGCGAAGTTGATGCTTTATTTGGGCGACCGATTATTACCGACCGAATAATGATTCTTAAAATCCAGGATGTCCAGCCAAAAAAAACCGGCCACCATTAAAGTGGTCGGTTAATTCCATATAAATACTGCAGCTGATCACCATTATAATAACTACTAATAAATTCAGCCAGTTTAATCATACCAATACTTTCAGCAACTTTAATAGATGCATGATTATCAGGATGAATAATCGAGCAAACTTGATCTTGTTGTAATACTTCAAATGCATACTCTTTACAAGCTTCGGCAGCTTCACGGGCATAGCCATGATGCCAAGCATTTTCCTTTAATAAATAACCAATTTCCAAAATTTGATCTTCTTGATAGGCTTGTAAAGATAAACCAGCTTGTCCAATCATCTCGCCTGTTTCTTTTAAAACCATGGCCCACAAGCCAAAACCATCTGTATGATATCTTCTTCGCTGACGATCCAGCCATTCTTGCGCATCTTTATCAGTAAAATCGTGCTCATAAGCATACATCACCATAGGGTTTTGCAGCATCGCCTTTAAATCTGGCAGATCGGCTTGCGACATTTCTCGTAAAATCAGTCGTTGTGTTTCAATCATCATCCCATGTACCCTCCGCATTTATTCAGTTGTTATCGTCATGACCATTTCATATTGGCTAGTAGTTTCGGTGAAGCCCAGATTTGTAAGAAATTGCAGCATCTCCACCAAACTAGTATCAATATTCACTAAACGCAACGGTTTTTGACTATGGGTCTGTAGCGCCGCCAGTAGATCTTGACCAATGCCTTGACGGCGCGCATTTTTCGCCACAGCCAATTGCGGTACGTCACCAGTGGCTCTTTCAACAATACCGTAGCCAACAATTCTATTGTCGATTTTGGCTAAAACTACATCAAATAATTCTGCAACATTTTCGACTGATTGACGAGCATTTTGCCATGAATCAGCCACATCGGCAAAAGTTTCCACTAAGTCCCATTCAGCTGGCGATAATTTTTCGACAAAATATAATTGGCTGATAGATTTATCTGGTGGCACCAATTCTTTTTGCGCTTGCATCACTGAAAAACTGCGCCGAATGGTCATTCCTTGTTTTTCATACAGATGATAAGCTGTCGTATTTTCCTGTAAAACTTCCAACTGATATTCTTCCACACCGGCTTCAACATAAGCTTCCATGATGGCAGTCATCATTTGATTAGACAGTCCTTTGCCACGACTTTCCGGTTCAATACCCGTCATCAAATCATAAGCCGTCCACTGACCCTCGATTTTTCGCAATCCACTTAAAACAAAACCAACTAATTGATCTTCTTGAAAAGCCCCCACCGAAATTTCCGGTTGATAGCTGCGGCGCTTTAACATGTTCTCATACTGGCTAAAATCTTGATTGAAGGGTACCGCATAATCCGAAAAGGCTTTCATAAATGTCTGATACAATTTCTCTAAAGGAAATTTTTCAAGAGTTTTGACTTGATACATATTTTTAGCCTCCTTTTCGATTAGTTTAACAGTTAGGTATGACGGTTTGCTGAAAACTGATTAAGATTGTCATGACAACTACGTTTATCAATAGCTTGATTCATACTTTAAGACAAACCAAAGAAAACCCACACTTTAGATTTAAAGAGTGGGCTTTTTTTATGATATTTTTAACCTAGGTTATAAATAGTTACATCTTCTCCAAAAGTTTCTTCCCAATCGTTGGAGAAATCAGTCACAGCTTGTTCAATCGAAGGCATCGCAAAAGCTGCGGCTAAAATATCGGCCCCCATGGTTGCTGCTTGGGAGCCACTTTCTAGTGCTGAGGTTACTTGACCAACATTTTTAAAACTGGCAGCCAGAATTTTGGTCGCACTCTTTGTTCGAGTGATTTCTTCTACTAGCTGATAGATTACTTCACTAGAATCAATCGATAAGTTCTCCATTCGATTAAAATAAGGGGCTAAATAATCAGCTCCTGCCGCAATCGCTAAGTATCCCTGCATTTTTGTGTAGATCGCCGTTGCGGTGACATTGATGTCCCGTTTTTTTAGTTCCTTCATAACTTTCAAACCAACTTCTGAAGTCGGGACCTTGATGTAGACTTGCTCGTCAATTTTTGCCAAGATTGTTTCAGCATCTTTTAACATGCCTTCGTAATCTTTGGCAACAACTTGGACGTGTAAGCTTTTATCAAAACCAATGATTTCGCGAATTTGCTTCATATGATTGAAAAAATCGATTTTACCTTCTTTTTTAATGATGGAAGGATTAGAGGTAACTCCGGCTAGCGGCAAGCTATCATTGTAACGAGTAATTTCTGTTAAATTGGCTGTATCCAGTAAAAATTCCATGATGAGGGCTCCTTAAAAATTATTTTTGCGACCAATACTATATTGAGATTTTACAACAAATTACATAATTTCAATATCAAACTCGATATCATTGTTCAGTGGATGGATCTCTTCAACTTTTTCTTCTACATTTTTCTTCAAAGCAATGACAATTCCAGCTGTAATCACCGTTCCAATCAAAGTTCCAAGAATATACATTAGTGGATTACTCGTGACTGGTGCGACAATCCAGCCACCCCATGGTGCAGGATTACCAGCGCCTAAACCAATGGCAACTGCTGAACCAATCGCACTTCCAATGATATTGGCTGGGATACAACGTAACGGATCGGCTGCTGCAAAAGGAATCGCGCCTTCTGAAATACCAACCAAGCCCATGACAATAGCAGCTTTTCCTGAATTGCGTTCTTCAACTGAGAATTTTTTTGGTGCCACAATCGTTGCTAAACCCATCGCCAATGGTGGGATACAGATAGCTGCACCAATCCCCGCCATAATTGCGACCGCTGTTGCGCTAGGTAATCCGGTTGACGGATCGACCGTTCCAACCATTGCAGAACCAAAACTAAAGGCTACCTTATTAATCGGTCCACCCATATCAGAAGCAATCATCGCTCCTAAAATCAGACCTAAAACTACTAAATTTCCTGTGCCCATTGCTTCTAACCATGAAGTTAAACTGGCCATTAACATTGCAGTTGGTCGACCAATTACCCAGTACATTAAACCGCCGACAATGATTGTTCCCAACAATGGAAAAACAAAGATTGGGCCTAATGAACGTAAGCTAGACGGCAATTTGATTTTTTTCAAGTAATAAATCACAATCCCTGCGATCAAACCTGATAAAATCCCACCAATAAATCCAGCACCAATATTACTGGCAATCATCCCACCAATAATTCCGGGTGCCAGAGCTGGACGATCAGCCATCGAAAAGGCAATATAACCTGATAACATAGGTACGACTAAACCTAAGCCAACGACACCAATATTGGCAATATCTCCTAAGATCCCTTCAGTCGGGACCGCGGCTGTTCCTGAAAGTAAGACACTCAATGCCAGTAAAATCCCACCAGCAACTACAAAAGGAATCATATAAGAAACGCCAGTCATTAAATTTTTACGGGTATTTTTCAGTAATTCTATCATTCGTTTACTCCCCCTATGCTTTACCTAATTTTTCTTGCAATTTTTTTATAATTGCATCAGCTTTATTAATGCAATCTGCGGCACTCATACGGACAACTGGCTTCCCTTTAAAACGATCTTCATTTTTGATACCGATATTGTTGGTTAAAATTACGGCATCTGCGGCAGCAATTTGTTCTGCGGTTAATTCATTTTCGATACCGATCGACCCTTGTGTTTCTACATGACACTCGACACTGTTGTTTTTTCCAGCTAATTCTAAACTTTCGGCTGCTAAATAAGTGTGGGCTACTCCTGAAGGACATGCTGTTACGGCTACAATTTTCATATTATATTTCTCCTTTTAAATGTTTTTTTAGGCTACGGCTGCTTGTAAACTTTCATTTAAGACAGCTAAAATTTCTGAAGGATTCTTAGCATCTTGTAAAGTTTTTCTAAAATCTTCATGAATCAACTTACGGGAAAGACTGGCGATAATTTTTAAATGTTGATTGCCTTGACACGCTTCTGGAACAGCTAGTAAAAAGACTACATTCACATCCGTCTCATCTAAACTTTTCCAGTCCAATGCTTGATTTAAACGACCAAAAGCGACGGTGGTTTCTTTTACATGGGGCGATTTCCCATGGGGAATCGCAATCCCAAATCCGATGCCAGTAGTGGTCAATTCTTCGCGGGCAATTACACTTTCGTAGTAGCCATCATAATCATTCAGTCGATCTGCCCTATGAATTTTTTTGGCTAAGGCTTGAATGGCTTCCTCTTTGGTGGTGGCAT
Organism: Enterococcus sp. AZ103; assembly: GCF_051714685.1. Classification (NCBI taxonomy): domain Bacteria; kingdom Bacillati; phylum Bacillota; class Bacilli; order Lactobacillales; family Enterococcaceae; genus Enterococcus; species Enterococcus sp. AZ103. The sequence goes on from NZ_JBIOSI010000002.1 coordinate 525,569, forward strand.
CAATATCTAAATCAATTAATTCTGCGTTAATAATTTCCATCTTACGACACTCCTTTAATTAGTTGGTAGATTTCTTCAGCACTCTTGTTATGGAAGAAATAGTTGACTGTTTGATCTGTTTTTACTAATTTGTGAATATCAGTCATCGCACCTTTTAACAAACGGCGCTCTTGATCAGCAATACAAATCAATAAAACGAATTTAACTTTTTTGTTACTCCATAAAATCGGTTCCTCTAGTGCCAATAAAAATATCTTTGTTACCCGCACATTTTGTGGTGCCGCATGAGGAATGGCTACTCCTGTGCTCAACGCTGTTTCGCCAAGCTTTTCTCTTTCGAAAACTTCTCTACGAAAATCTTTGGTGACAATTTTTCGTTTTTCTAGTTTTTCAATCATATAGTTTAAGCATTGCTGTTTGTCTTTAAACCTGCAACGGGTTTCAATCAACGAAAGATCTAAGATTTCTCTCAGATGAGAGAAATCAGTGGTGATTAATTGTTCTGTTTCTTCATTTCTAAAAAAGAAATCGGCATACAAGGAAGAAATATTTTTGATGTCTTCTTCCGTAATCAACGGAGAAACTTTAATCACGGGCACTTGAATATCCGTTAGTTCCACGGAAGAGATAATCAAATCCACGCTAGCTAATTGACTGTTATATAACGATTGCAAGGTCGTTACTTCAGCAATGTCTTGTGCTGGTAAGACCCGTGCAATTCGATTTAAAATCAATTCACTGGTTCCCACCCCTGTCGGGCAGACAATTAAAATCTTTTTACCATTTCTAGATTTTTCTAATGATACTTGGAAGTACATTGCTAAAAAGGCGACTTCCTCTTCATTGAAACTAACAGCTAATTGTTTTTCAACGACAGCCATGGCATACCAAGTCGCTCTAAAAATAACCGAATATTGATTTTTTATTTCTGCCAATAATGGATTGGTGGTTTCTAGACCTAGTTTCAAGCGATAAATCATTGGAATAAAATGTTTGACAAATCGCTCTTTTAACTCTCGATCTTGGCTGAAATCAACTTGCATCATTTCCCCCATTTGTTGAAAGATTTGATCAATGATTGGTTCAAACTTTTGGTAGTCTTTTTGATCGCTCATTTTCATTTTTACGCCATAACCAATCAATTGACGATTAATGTAAGCCACAATTTCTTCAGAATTATCAAAATCAAGTCTTTTCGCAAGATCCGCGACTAGCTCAGTGGCAAGATAATAAGTATCGATAGATTGAATTTGCTCAAATAAGAATTCTTTTTGGGGACTTAATAGCTGGCCTTTCTTTAATCGGAAAAAATAGATGATAAAACTAAGTAAAATCGATTTTTTATACTGATAGGAAAGATCAAATTCTGAGTGTCGTTCAATATTGGTGATTTGTTCAATAATAGCTGTAACGATCTGGTCGCCGAATAATGCGGTTAATGCTTGGTAACCTTTTTGTTCAAATAATCCATCATCTGATATATGGTGCTCTTTTAAATAGTTTTCACAAAAACGAAAAATACTTCTTTGCAAATCCTCTTCACTACAAACGACGCAGGTCCCTTTGTTTGAAGACAAAACATTGACATGATACTGCTGATGGATTTTTTCTAAGTCTTGCATGATTGAACTGGGACTAACATGAAATTCTTCCGATAAACCTTTATGTGTAACTGTTGCTTCATCAATTAATAACATTTTGGCAATCAGAAATTGTCTCTGTGCGGGTCTTTGCCCGGGACATTCAACTAGATCTAGATCCATCTGCTGGAGTAACTTCATCTTGTCCTCGGCATTTCCCAATAAACGAATGCCTCTGCGTGGTTTTCTTTCAAGGGTAATATTATAGGCTTCTAAATTTATCTCATTTTGAATCGCTTCAAGGTCGGAATAAATTGTGCGATTGGTTTTTGCGATTTTTTCTGCGAAATAAGCAACTGGTAAATAGTCTTCATTTTGAACTAGCAACTGAATCAAATATTTTTGTCTGGCTTTTATTCCTCCCATTTTTTCTCCTCCAAATTGTAAGCGCTTATCAACTGTAAGCTCAATATATCACATGATTTTCCAGCAAGATAATACATCTGATTTCCACATTAATGTTGAAATAAGCATTTTTTATGTAATGAATCGTTTCATTTATAATAAAAAAGAAAAAACCAGGCGGTATTCAATAGAAAAAATAAATTTCCTATTTATTCCGCCTCGTTTTTATTTCAGACCATCTACATTTGCTGAAATACCTTCCGCTTCGAAAATTGATTGAATGGTTCTAACCTCTGCATCAGTCAAAGTCAAAGCATCCTTTAACTGATATTCCCAACCAAGATATTGATACTTGTTACTTCCATACTGATGAAAGGGCAAAAGATGAACCGCAGACACTTCTTGTTGTATCAAATAGTCAATCAATGCCTGGATATTTGACTGACTCGTGGTATATCCTGGAATCAAAGGAATTCTTGGTGTTAATTCCAGATTTTGTGTGCGTAAAAACGCAAAATTCTCCTTAACTAGCTCCTGATTGATACCAATAACCTGACGAGCGTCTGTTTGATCCATTATTTTTAAATCGAATAATACTTGATTTAGATAAGGCGTCAAACTAGCTATTTCTTGAAGGGGAAAACAGCCAGTCGTCTCGATGGCGGTATCTACACCTAGTTGATGTAGCTCTTTTAACAATGCTTGGGCAAATTCTGCTTGCATCAGAACTTCTCCACCAGATAAAGTCACACCACCGCCGGAAGTTCTAAAAAATATTTCATCCTTCATTACTTCTTCGACTAATTGATCGACCGTCCACCACTCGCCTACTGTCTCTGCTTGACCATTTTTATTCCAGACCGTTGGCTTAACTGCTAAGCGTGATTCTGGATTTGAGCACCAAGGACATTTCAAGGGACAGCCTTTTAAAAAAATAATCGTCCGAATACCGTCGCCATCGTGGACCGAATAGCGTTGAATATTAAAAACTAGGCCTTCAGTCATTTTTCTTCTCCTATAATTCATGTCCTACGCGGGCAATAATATCATCTTGAATTTGCTTATTCAGATCGACAAAAAAGGCACTGTAGCCAGCAACTCGCACTAGCAGACCAGAATATTTTGCGGGATTTTTTTGAGCATCCAACAAGGTTTCTTTTGATTGCACATTAAACTGGACATGTTGAATTTTTAATTTAGTAAAAGCCATTAAAAAGTTCGCAAATTTATTAAGACCTTGCTGACCCTTTAAAGTATTGGGTTGAAATTTAATATTTAACAAGCTGCCGTTTACAGTTAAATAGTTATCCAATTTACTAACCGATTTCAATACTGCAGTCGGTCCTAAACGATCACGCCCCACCATAGGTGATAAGCCGCCATCTGCCAACTGTTCCTGCGCTTTACGACCATCTGGTGTTGCCCCCACGGCTTCCCCTAGAGGAATATGAGCCGATACTGTATATGCTCCTGGAATAAATTTTCCGCCACGTACATTTTCATATTTTTCTAGCTCTTTTGCATAATGTCGGAAAAAGCTTGCCGCGATTTGGTCGATTTCATCATTGTCATTACCATACTTATCAAAATCTTGAATCACATGTTGTTGCAGGGATTGATATTTGCCTTCGAAATTTGCAGCCAATGCTTCCACTAATTCAGCAAAGGTCAACTCTTGATTTTCAAAGACCATTTTTTTAATGACGTACATGGCATCACTCAAATTTGCCTCGCCAATTCCCTGAACACCAGAAAAATTATAACGGGCACCACCTTCTGTTACGTCTTGACCATTAGCTAAACAATCTTTAATTAAAACAGATAAAAATGGTGTAGGTGCATAAGCCCGATGACCCAAATCAACAATATTTGAGCCTTTAACAACCAATTCAACATAATAATCAATTTTAGCTTTGATATCGACTGACAACATTTCGTAGCTCACGGTTTTTTTATCCTTCAGATCATAGATACTGAGTTCCATAATCCTTAAAAGATTAAACAACGCAATATCATGTAAACCATATGTTTTCCCAGGAATTGACGTTTCAACACAACCGACTGTTGCATAATCTCGAGCATCATCTAATGAAACGCCTTTACTTAAAAAGGCTGGCACGCAAACCTCATCATTAAATAATTGCGGAATCCCGGTTCCTAGACGAATCGTTTCACAAGTTTTTAACAAAAATTTTCGAGGAATAACTTCATTCATCCGAACAGACAGATTAGGTTGCGGTAGCAAAATTTCATGATATAGATCCAACATCAAATAAGACAAAGGATTAACTGAAGCGTGACCTAATTCATCGAGACCACCTAAAACGACTGTGTAGCCCGTCGGAAAACCAGCGAAACATTTAGCACTGCTTTCACTTCTCAGTAAAACAACATCATTGGTTTTAATATAAAAATCACCTAAAACTTCGTATAAAAACGCTTCTGATTCACCTGCCCTAAGTGAAGCCTCGTAAAAAGGATATAAATATTGATCCATTCGCCCTAATGACAAGGAAGAGGCGTTGGATTCATATTGACCTACAATACTGGTCATCCATAATAGCTGAAGTGCTTCGTAAAAAGAACTTGGTTTTTCCTGACTTAATTTCTGACACATGTCAGCAATAACCAACAGTTCATTTTTTCTCACCGAATCGGCAGATTTTGCTAAGGTTAAGGCCAGTCTTTGATAACGAATAAAATGATTCCGCAATCCAACAAAAATTAAATATCCTGCTTTAAAAAAATCATTTTCCGGCTGATCATGGATTTTTTCCGCTAGCTGATCAATATAATACGCAATCCCATGATTCAAAATGCCGGGAAAATCCATGATGATATGTCCTTGGCCCTTGTCTGTTTGATTTAATTTAAAGACTTCATCTTTTAAAGCATCTTTCACTTCATCAGTCAGTTGCTGATTAATAAAGTCCTTCATGGAGCGACCTTGCCAATAAGGATATAATTTTTCCCGGTAAATTTTCTTATCTGCTTCAGTAAATTCAAATTGATCCTGGGGTCGTCCATCAATCGTATCAATTTCTTTCATGATCCAATAAGGGTCCATTTCCGGTGAAAGAATCCCTGAACGAGGACGAATCGTTCGATTGCCCACCAACAATTCTCCTTCACGAATGCTAATCGCGACATTTTCTAAAATATGAACCACCGCTTTCGCCCGTCGAATAATCGTCGGTTCCCCTTCTGTTTTCTGATAACTTTCCGTATAAAGTAATGCACGTTCTAATGAAATTTGGCGTTTTTCCTTAAATAAATGATCTTTCATTGTTTGGATCCGCTGATTGCCATCAACTACGATATTCGCAGTGTTAGCCTCACTTACTATCTGTGACATAGCTATTTCATCTCCTCGTTATATTTTCTTTAGTATAATTTTTCACATAAACGATTTCCACGTTTTTCTTGGAATTAAGTAAAAATATTCCAATTTTTACCGATTATCCCAACTTTTTTGTTGAATTTATTGGAAATACTTGTTAATTTATTAATGAGGTGAGTCAAATGAAGGCATCAGAAATTGCACAGCGAAGAAAAGATATCACCGCTTTGCTCTATAAAGAAAATAACTTGAAAGTCGCTACTTTGGTTAGCTTGTTTGATGTATCAGACGAAACGATTCGTAAGGACCTAGCCTATTTAGCTAGTGAAGGAATTTTAGAAAAAAAACACGGACGCGCCATCTTAATCAAAGAGAAACCTTTGGAGCCAGTCTTCCATCGTCGACCAAAAAATTTAGCCAAAAAAGAAACCATCATCACAAAAGCGTTGGAGCTCTTGCAATCAGAAGATTTAATTATTGGTCTTGATCAGGGCAGTACCGTAGCACTTCTTGCCAACAAAATCGCTCAGCTATCGTCACGACAAATTTTTACAGGTTCGTTAGCTGCCATTTTAGAGCTGGCCAACGCCCATCACCTACTTTATTCTTTTGGCGGACAATACAATGCCGAAGATATGACTTTTCGAAACGATACGGGAAAAGAAATGTACCCCGATATCCAATTTGACGTTTGCTTCTTTGGTTCCAGTGGGGTTAAAAATCGAAATGGTTTTTGTACTTCTTCCCTAGCAGACGCTGAAGCCAAAAGATTAATGCTGAAAAAATCATCAAAAAAAATCGTCCTAATCGACGATTCAAAATTCCAAACCACTTCTCTTGTACAAGTCGCTTCTTGGTCAGAGGTTGATGTCGTTATCTCAAATCAAGGCTTATCACCTGAAATTGCTAATAATATTCGACACCAGACTCGCTTGATTTTGGTTCCATGATTGTTAAGGATTCAAGACACTACCAAATAATTCAACGAAAAAAGTTCCAGGCTCAGATTTGAGCTTGGAACTTTTAAATTTTACAAGTTAGACTTTTTCAACTTGATTTAGCGATGCAAATCTATATTTATAGCTTACCTGACAGTTTACTAAGAAATTCTTTTCTAGCTTGATTCTTTAGACTGAATCACAGTTCTAGTTAATTTGATAAATTAAACCGATCTGAGTTCACAATAAATAAGCGCCACCTGCTATCATAGAAGCTAAAACCATAATTGACCACACAGTCAATTTTTGTTATAATATCATTGAAAGAAATAATCTATTTATTTTTTTAACCGTAAATTGACCGTTCAGTCAATCAAAAAGGAGCCCCCATGACTTTAGAAACATTTCATAATTTAACAAATGAAAAACGCCAGCGAATTATTGATAAAGGCATCGAAATTTTTTCTAAATTTTCCTATACTGATGCCACAACCGATTTTATTACTAAGGAATCTAACATTTCAAAGGGATTACTATTTCACTATTTTGGGAACAAAAAAAAGTATTATCTATACTTGCTTAACTATTCATTAGAGTTGCTTACACAATTTGAGTCACCGGTAGAAAGCCCAGCAGAGGGAAGTTTTTATGAGATCCTTTTTGCATATATGGATCGAAAAATGCACTTGATTCTTCAATATCCCAATGAAATGCATTTTCTCAATCTTGCCAGTCGTGAAAACAGCACCCAAGTCAGTGGTGAAATTCAGCATTTAATCGGTAACTATTTGTTAACTGTTCAAAATAATTCTAACCTCGTCTTCGACCAAGCAATCACAACTTTAAACCTAAAGAAAAATATTAATAAAGATATTCTCGTCCGCGGACTAAGCACCTATGTGAATGCGATTATCAATCAAAAACTGACACTTTATCAAACCAATCCTGATATTTTTTTTGAAAATTCCCATCAACTGAAAAAAGAAATAAAAATGTATATTGATCTAATGCTACAGGGAGTAGAGGTGACTGAAAATGATTGAAGCGATCCATTTAACTAAATATTATGGTAAAACAAAAGGCATTAAGGATTTAAATATAAAAATTGAACCTGGAGAAATCTTTGGATTCATCGGGCCGAATGGAGCAGGAAAAACCACCGTTATCAGACTATTATTGGCGCTGATATATCCCACAAGCGGTACGGCTGAGATAACTGGGCTAGATTGTTTTAAAGGAAGTAAAAAAATCAAAGAACATCTCGGCTATGTTCCTTCTGAAGTACATTATTACGCTGACCTAACAGTTAACGAACTATTTGAATACTCCAATAAATTTTATAAAAAAGATCACACGGATAGATTCACTCAGTTTGCAAAACGACTTGACCTAAACCTCAACAAAAAGATTCATTCTTTGTCTACGGGAAACAAAAAGAAGGTCGCCATTATTCAGGCTTTATTGCACGAACCAAAAGTCTTGATTTTTGATGAACCGACGGGTGGTCTCGATCCTTTAGTTCAACATGAATTTTTTGAAATTTTGAAAGAAGAAAAAGCAAAAGGCACTACAATTCTTTTTTCTTCGCATATCTTATCGGAAGTCCAAAAAATCTATGACCGAGTAGCTTTTATTAAAGACGGAGAACTCTTCGCCCTCAAAAAAATTGAAACTCTCTATAATCAGCAATTCCGCCAAGTTGAGCTCCATTACAAACAACCCATCGACCTTTCTTCTTTTGATAACCAACCTTCCATTACCAATTTATCTCAAACTGACCAAATTATTCGTTTTCTTTATCAAGGTAACATTCATCATTTATTATCCCAACTTGCAAAAGACACCGCTCTCGAGAACCTTTCCATCAGCGAGCCAACCTTAGAAGATGTGTTCATTCATTTCTATCAAGAAGGGCGGAGAAACTAAAATGACCAATTTACTTTTTAGAGAACTAAAAAAAAATTTCAAAGCATTTCTTATCTGGTTAATCCTCTTGATTTTAGTCAACGCCTTCCTGCTTTCAGCCTTCGAATCAGTTGCTGAGACCGCGACACAATCTCTCACACAATATCCTCCAGCATTTGTTAAAGCAATGTTGCTGGATCAGTTTGATATGACAGATATCCTACACTATTACGCTAGTCGCTCATATATCCTAGTAACTCTTTTCGGTAGCATTTATGCAGTAATGCTAGCAGGCAATATTTTATCCAAGGAAGAAAGCGACCAAACCATTGAGTTTTTACTTTCAAAACCTATTTCCCGTTCCGAAATCATTACAGCAAAACTTTTGTGCATTCTGCTTTATCTTACTTTGTTTGACAGCTTGTTTGCCGGTTCCAATTTTCTCTTAATGGATTGGTTTAAACTTAAGCCTTTTAATTTTTCAGCGTTTCTATTGGTTTCTATAGGCGGTTTTTTGACTCATTTAATATTTGCTACTATTAGTTATCTATTATCGGTCTTTGTGACTCGAACAAAAACGATTCTATCCCTTTCTTTAGGTCTGGTTTTTATCACTTACTTTTTGAATTTACTGGCGTCAATTGAAGAAAAAATACATTTTGTTAAATACCTCTCCCCTTTCAGCTATTACAGCGCGGAAGATTTAGTTATCCAGATAACATTAAACAGCCACTATTTTGTTATCAACCTCTTGGTCATTTATTTATCGATTGGTCTGACCTACTTCAGTTATCTTAAAAAAGATATTGCTGGGTAAAAATAATAAACTTCTGGATCAACTAATAGGAATTGGAATGCTAATACTGATAAATCAATTAGTATTAGCATTTTTTTGAATAAAATCAGTCTTGAAAGAAATTCCCTCTAGCACAATATTTATCAGACTTGTTTTGACGTCAAGGTCCTTCCGCAGTTCATACTGAAAAATGGAGATAAAAAGCATGTCATCATGTTCGAATACTGCTGTTTCTATATCTTATGGTATTTCTACGCGTACCTTACGCTAGCTGGGGTTTGATTCAAAGTCAAAAAAATATCTGGCTATGCTTATCACATGTATGATGATGAAAATCTGCAATTGCTATAGTAAATATTGATTTTACTTGTGCAACTAAAACGAACAAAAAATGTATTCAAGAGTTGGTTGAATCTCTGGAATGACTTGTTAAAATGAAAGTGGGAGGTATGAAAAGTATGAAAAATAAAAAAATGAATCTCAGTCAGAATTTGATATATTTGCGCAAAAGTAATCATTATTCCATTGAGACTGTGGCTGAAAAAATCGGTGTTTCCCGCCAAGCGGTCTCTAAATGGGAAGCTGGGGAGACGATTCCAGACTTGATAAACTGCGATTTATTGGCTCAACTTTATGATGTTTCCTTAGAAGATTTAATCTATTATTCGCCAACCGAAAATATTCCCCTGCCACCGAAAAATAAACATATTTTTGGCACTGTCGTTCTTGCTGAAAGAGGACAAGTAGTATTGCCTAAAGCTGCTAGAGATTTGTTGCAGCTAAAAGCTGGGGATCGCTTGATGGTCTTAGGTGATAGTGCAACTGAAACACAAGGTTTGGCCTTGATTCCCGCGGATCATTTCTTGCGGGCAGCTGAGGAAATGATGGACAATTTTTATCCGAAAACAAAGGAGTGATTTTCATGGATTTATTGACTGTCAGAAATTTGACTAAAAAATACCCGCAATTTACTTTAGACAGACTATGCTTTAATTTGCCCGCTGGCGCAATCATGGGGCTGATTGGCAAAAATGGTGCTGGTAAAAGCACGGCCCTCAAATCTTTGCTAAACATGGTGCACCCAGATAGCGGCGAAATTAAGATGTTTGGACAAAATTTTTTTCAAGCTGAAGCAGCTTGTAAGCAACAATTAGGGGTTGTCTTAGGAGGAACAGATTTTTATCCTTACAAAAAATTACGGGATATTACTCAAGTCACTAAAAAATTTTATCGTCATTGGGATGAAGCTGCTTACCAGAAATACATGACGCTTTTTGAATTGGCTGAAAATAAAAAAGTTAACCAATTATCTGAAGGTATGAAAGTCAAATATGCAATTGCCTTAGCTTTATCCCACCAAGCAAAATTGTTTATTTTTGATGAACTGACTAGCGGCTTAGATCCTGTCGCTCGCGAGGAATTATTAGAGATTTTTCAATCCTTAGTTGCTGACGGTACCAGAAGTATTCTTTTTTCTACGCACATTACTTCGGATTTAGACAAATGCGCCACTCATATTACTTATATTCGAAAAGGTCAGCTGGTATTAAGTGCTGAAAAAGATCGCTTTATCCAAACTTTTCAAAAGGAAAATCCAGCAAATACGACGTTCGAAGACATCATGCTCTACTCAGAAAGGAATGTTTCACATGAATCATTTGCTGTATAAAGAGTTTCGTTTAGCAGCCCATCCCACTCTCAATATTTTTTTATGGATGGGAGCACTGATTTTAATTCCTAGCTATCCTTACACGACGGTTTTTATTTTTGGCTGTTTCGCGCCACTGATTACTTTGCAAAATGGACGAGAAAATCACGATGCCTTTTACACTGCAACTTTGCCAGTTAAAAAAAGTCAGGTAGTAAAAGGTAAGTTTTCATTATTTATCACTACACAAATCGGCCAATTATTTCTGACTCTACCTTTTACAATCATTCGAATCACTCAAATCCCCATTAAAAACACCGTCGGTATTGCGCCAAATTTAACTTATTATGCCGCTGGTTTGCTGGTTTTCACACTGTTCAACTTTTTCTTTTTCACCGAATTTTACAAAACAGCCTACAAAATTGGCAAGGCCTTTATCAAAGGAATGGTACCCGCCCTTTTAATAGCTGTTTTAACTGAAACCATCAGCCACATCCCCAAATTAGCTTGGTTAAATAGTCTAAATAAAACCGATCTACGATTACAACTACCGATATTTCTTTTTGCAGTACTTTTCTTCATTGCCGGTAACATCTTGGCTTTTAAAATTTCCAAAGAAAGCTTTGAAAAAGTTGATTTATAGCATATATCAAAAAATTACCACAATATCTAGGACTGATAGAAAAACCCTATTCGTTCTAATTTTTATAAAATAATAGGAACGAATGAAAATTCGTTCCTACCACAAACCAAACTTTTCTTTCAGTCCAATTTAATCAATTACTTTATTTATGATAAAACATATCAAATTGTCCAGTATGCATTGACCGGATACTTTCTCCACCAGGTATTGCTGGCAAACCTAACGAATCTATTCGTGAAAAAGCTTCTTTCAAACCCATTGTCCAGCTGACATATTCAATATTTTCAGGTGTTATTTCATGAAAAATACTTGATCCCTCGCCATCCAATACTTTTTTGGCAAATTGTGGTTCCACCAACGTTCCACGACCAATAGCAATTAAATCAGAATATTTTTCTATCGCATCACGCGCACTTGCTTCGTTAAACACGCCTCCTACAATCAATAACTTGGTTTCTTCGTCTAATATCTCTTTAAATAATTCAGCATAACTTTTTTCAACCTTTTCCGGTCCTGAACCATAACCATCCCACAAAGATAGATGAATATAGTCTAGTTTGTATTTCACAATTTCTTGAATTAATTTTGTAGACTCTTGATAAGTGTAACCAATTTCTGTTCCGTGAATTTCTTCTGGACTAATCCGGTAACCAATAATAAAATCTGCAGGTGCATCCTCTTTGACTACCCGAACAACTTCTTCAACAACTGCTAAAGGAAAAGCCATCCGTCTCGCTAAATCTCCACCCCATTGATCTGTCCGATGATTGGATAACTTAGAGAAGAATTGTTGTAACAAATAATGGTTAGCACCATGAATTTCAACGCCATCAAAACCAGCAACAATGGCACGTTTTGTCGCACGACCAAAATCTGCAATAATTGCTAAAACTTCTTGTTGTGTTAATTCCCGTAAAGGATAATCTAAAAATGGAAAATCAATCCCACTTGGTGCAACAACTTCTGCGCCACTAACCGCTTGTCCAATTGCTGCACGACCACCATGATGAATCTGTAGAATTGCTTTATTGCCATCTTTTTTTAATTCTTGAGCAATTTTTGTTAATCCATCGATATGCTTATCAGAATAAACTCCTAGCTGTTCTGGATATCCGGGAGTATAAGCCGGCCCACCATTTTCACTCACGTAATGGAATTCTGTAATCAACATGCCAGCGGCTTGCGAACGTGCCGAGTAATAACCCACGGTATCATCAGAAACAAACCCTCCTCGTTTACCTGAATGTGTTTGCATCGGTGACATGGCCATTCTATTAGTTAAAACTGCACCATGACGTAACTTGACTGAATCTCCTAAATTGTTTGTCAAAATAAATTTACCTACCCTTCAAATTTTCATAGAAAAATATTTACATCTATATATCTAATTTTATCGATATGACAAAATAAAAAAATAGCTATAAAATACTTAATTGATTTTATAGCTCTTGATCAATATAATCCCGCAACTTGAGAATCGTTTGCTCATTTCTGCGATAATAGGTCCATTTCCCAATTCTAGTAGCTATCAACAAATTGGCTTTTTCTAAAATCGAAAGATAATGGGAAGTTGTTGATTGCGTCAGCCCTAATTTTTTTTGGATTTCGCCAACACAAACCCCTACCTCCACCATATCGACATCTGTTTCATGAACGAAATAAGCGGTGGGATCTTTTAACCAATATAATATTTGTAATCGATGTTCATTAGCTAGTGCTTTAAAGATTTCTATATTTTCCATAACTTTATTATATCTAATTTTCTCGATATGTAAATATATTTTTTTATTTTTTAAATGAAAAACGAATGAACATTCGATCCTTTTCTAAATAAAAACAGTTTTAGGATGACTTTACCTAGAACTGTTCATTATTATAACAAGCTTTTACCGCCACCGTTTCAACTGCGGGAAGAATCCCAACATAAATTCTCGGGCTTCTGTTTCTGTTTTATTTTGTGCCTTCAGTACCCCATCTTCCTTCAAATGCTGCACACTAAGCGCAATCATTTCCTCCATCGTCATTTCACTTGTGAAATTTCCATCTTGATAACAATAAAAACAATACTCTTGATTTTTACTACCGCCAGCATCTGTCCCCAACATTTCCTGATTTTCCAAGGGCATTCCACAACTTTGACAATAAGTGATTTCTTGCATTTAATCAGTTCCTTTATTGATAGTCAAATTTTCCAAAATCATTTGATAATACTTTGTTGCTAACTGACTGACTTCCCCTTTTTTACAAAAAGCCAATTTATTCAAACGAGGAGAATGGCGTTCCACCACGATTTGATCCGCAACCGTTCGACTTTTCAGCCATTCAAAAGCTTCCAAAAAACGCGGGTCTTTTTGCGCTTTAGGATAATGGGACAAGACATAGACATAATGAAAAATATTGTAATCCCCTAACGGATACTCCACTTGCATAAACAACCTGCCAATTCCATAATGACAAGGACCAATTGGCACCTTCATCTCCCAATGTTTTAATAAAAATTCTACCGCCCCATCTAATTGCCGCAATTCTTTAAAATTCGGTTGATAAATAAAAGCATGCAACACATACAACGTTGTCATGGGCGTCGAAAATTCTGTCTCAGGTCCTCGCCCAAAACTATATTTTTTACATTTCCAACCACCATCAGCTTCTTGCGTCTCTAAAAAATAGCGGTAAGAGTTTTCCAGCCGCGGATCTTGCGCTTGTCCTAAACGACACAAGCTCGTCAAAGTAATCGCTGTCTGACAAGGGACCATACCACCTTTTGGATAAACTTTAAAACGCCCATCTTCTCTTAACACTGAAAACAGCAAATCGACATTTGCCTGAATCACCGGATCATCAATTGGCACCCCCAGCTCCACCAAATAAGTCGGTGCCGTCACTGCATTATACGGACTGCCCTTAAACAAACGTAAATCCTCCGTCGTCCAATAATCATAATCAAATTGCTTTTTGTAACTCATAATGGTCTCGATATCTCGTTGGTACATGGTTTCACCTTCTTTGTTTATTGGCTTTTCTCCATTTTTTGAAACGCTTTTATTCATTTTATCTTTTTTAAAAATAGCGGTCAAACAGATAAAAAAATAGACTTCGAAGAAAATTCTCCAAAGTCTAAAGTCTGATTAATCTTTTTCTAATTGATCCAATGTTTTAGAACCAAACCATAGAACCAAACCAATCACGATTACGATAGCTGCTAAGATTCCGTAACCCATTTGGAATTGACTTGGATCAGTTGTTTGTAGCAATGAATAAATTCTTGGATAAATTAAAGTTGAAGCGAATACCGCGATTGGCCATAAACCTAACAAGAAGCCCATTAGTTTTGATGGTGCCAAGTTCACGATAAATGAGTTCCCTAATGGCGAGAAGATCATTTCCCCAACTGACATCAAGATTGAAATAACTGCAATCCATACTAATGAAGTTGCACCGTTACCAATCATGTCTGAGAAGACCATAACCACGTAAGAAAGACCAACTAGGATAATTCCTAAGGCAGTTTTCTTGAACATGCTCATATCGCCTTTCGGACGGTTCGCCATCTTCGTCCATAAACGACCTAAAAGTGGACCTAAGATAATACAAGTCAAGGCGTTCATTGAATCGAAGTAAGAAGTTGGTACATGGAAGTTACCGATAAACCAGTTGGCACGGCCTAAGAATCCAGCGCCGTCACCCCAACCGAAGTAGTAGTAAGCAGGCATATAAGCCAAATACCAAACAGTCCAGAAAACAATTGAGAAGATTGTTACTAATACAATCGCAAATACACGTTTTTTATCAGTAGCAGATAAAGGTTGATTTTCTTCAGCTGCTTTCTTTTGTTCGTCAACGAATTGACGTTGGTCGATTTTGAATGGTTTTTTACCAGCGTCACCTAAAGCACGGCCGTTTACTAAGAACCAAATAGCATCTAAGAATAATAGCAATCCACAAATTAAGAATACGCCGTTGTAACCAATTACTGGAATTAATAATACTAAGAATGTTGTCCCAGTAAATGAACCGATATTTACAAATGAATACTGTACTGAGAAGGCCTCATTCAGTTCTTTTTCATCACTGAACAGCAACCCGTTAATCCCTGATAAGTTCCCTTTGAATAAACCAGTCCCGATGGCAACTAAAATAATCATTGCCCAAACCATACCTAATGAATTGGCTTGCCAAGTAAGCAAATAACCAATCCCCATTAAAACCGCACCTGCTGGTACACAAAGTCGTGGGCTCAACCAGTAATCGGCTAAATAGCCCCCAACGATTGGTGTGATATAAGTCGCAGCTAAGAATGCCCCAGACATTGAAGCTGCCTTCACATCATCAAATCCTAACCCGCCTTTACCAACAGTTGTTGCAATCCAAATTGCCAACATATACTTTACAGTATAAAAAGCACAACGCTCAAAAGAGAAACTCAATGAACAGACATAAAAGCCAAAAGGTTTTTTCTTTTTCACAGGAGTCGCTTCCATTTTCATCCTTCTTTCTTAAATAAATATTTTTTTAGTCGTTATCACGCATCCATTGTTCCAAAATTGCCATATATTTAGGTTTTTCTTCAACAAATGGCATGTGACGGCTGTAGGCGAATAGTTCCCATTTTGCATTTGGGATGGCATCAAACATGGTTTTTGCAACTAGTGGTGTGGACAAATCATTAGTGCCGCTAGTTACTAGACTAGGAATCATTAAGTTTGGTAATTTATCTGTATATTCATAGTCATGCAAAGTACCAGTTGGTGAATATTCGTTTGGTCCCCAACCTGTGATGTAGCTTTCTGTTCCGGGTACTTTTTCCCGACGCAGTGGTTCAGGTGAATCTACTTTTGGTACTGCCGCAGCATGACGCACCATAAAACGATCATTGGCAGCCAAATAAGCTGGGTCATCGTAGTTCCCAGTAGCTTCTGCCTTAGCAATTGCTGCTTGATCTTCTTCTGACATGAATTTAATCATGCGGTGTTGTTCTTGTGCCCATAGTTTTGCTGAAGGCAAGGTACTTGATAGAATCAAACTCTTGATTCCTTTGGGTTGGTAATCACAAACATAAATAATTGCTAACATGCCGCCCCAAGATTGACCTAGAATATGGACTTCGTCTAATCCTAGATGTTCTCTCAAAGCAATCAATTCTTCTGTCCAGGTTTCTTTTGTCCAAAGACTTGGATTTGATGGAACTGCTGATTTGCCGCAGCCAAGCTGATCATACATAATCAACTGACGGCCATCGACTGCCATCTCATCTAGCACTTCGAAATAATTATGGGTAGAGCCTGGGCCGCCGTGAAGTAAGATCAGAGGTGTTTTCCCCTGACCTTGCTCACCGACTACCCGATAATAAGTTTTGTAATCTTTAAAGGGCATATAGCCTTCGGTGATTTTCATCTTATTCCTCCTAGCCAACGATTTCTAGATCTTTTGGATAGCTGTTTAAGTTTTCGCAGCCATCTTCTGTTACGATTACTAAATCTTCAATCCGCACACCAACTTCGCCAGGAATGTAAATGCCTGGTTCGATTGAAAAGACGTTGCCGACTTCAGTCAAGTTTTGGTTAGAACCTGAAACATCTCCAGTTTCATGATCTTCAATACCGATGAAGTGACCTAGACGGTGAGTGAAGTATTCGCCATAGCCTTTTTCAGTAATGTAGTCACGAGCAGCTGCATCAATTGATGCCAATGTTACGCCAGGTTTCACTGCATCGATCCCTCTTTGACAAGCTTCTTTAACGATTTCGAAAACTTCTCGGCTCTTTTCAGGAACTTCTTTGTAGAAATAAGTTCTTGTCATATCTGAGCAGTAGTTGTTTTTCACGCCACCGATATCAACAACGATGCTATCGCCTGGTTTAGGTAATGAATCATCTGTTTCGTGATGCGGGTCAGCGCCGTTTGCGCCATAAGCAACGATTGGATCAAATGAATAACCAGAATTGCCTAATTCAGCATAAATTTTCGCTAATTCTTCAGTCATTTTACGTTCAGTCCAGCCATTAGAAAGAAGTTTCTTCAAGCGATCAATCGCCATGTCATTAGAACGAGAAGCTTCTCTCATCAATTCTTGTTCTTCATCATCTTTGATTGCACGCACACTGTCAGTGATCGTTGAGCCGTTGCCTAATTTTGCATCTGGCACTAATTCCATTAAGCGTAATAAGAAATGAGCTGGCCAGTTTTTGTCGATCCCAAATTTTTTGCTTGAGTCAACATATTCTAAAACTTTAGCCACACCATCATCCGTATCATCGATAAAGACTTTGTCCACACCTAAATCTTCTTCGATCGGGAATAGTTTGTTAACGATTAAAGTATTTTTACCTTCTGGTGTAATCACCAATACTAATAACCGTTCACCAGGATGGATCCAACGTCCAGTCAAATAAAAGATTGCTACTGGATCAGAAACAAGTAACTGACCGTAGTCTTCCTCTTTCATCTTCTCAACGATTCTTTGAACGCGACTTTCTTTTAACAAAATCAACACTCCCTTAGCTATATTTTGCCATCTTCACATGGCTCATAAAAACAATACGCAGATTGTTTTACATGACATTTTTTATAGCGACGATTACCAAAAAAACTTGATGTATAACAGTTTGCAATTTCCCGAGTCAAATAATATGCTTGTGTAATAATTCACCTAACCCGACATAAAAATAACCATAAAGCACAGAAAAATGCAAGTTATTTTCGGAAAAAATGTTTTTCTATCTTCATCGCTATGACGATTTTACTATATATTTTCACATTTTTAAACGTTTTCTTTGATTTTTTCACCAAAAATTCAGAGAAACATTCGTCTTTTACTTTATTAAAAACACTGTCATGGCAGTTTTAAATCATATGAAAGCGCCTACATTATCAAGCGCAGTAAGCTTGTTTAGGGTTTTTTGTCATTTTTTGAACTTTATATATAACAAAAAACCTTCAGAACTTTTTTTTCCTGAAGGTTGCATTTTCTCATTATTTTTATTCTAAAAAAAGAACTGTTATAGAACATCTACTACAAAAATTTATTCTGCTAATTTTTTTCTTCGATGATAAGAGTAAAAACAATTTGGCGATAGTTCATAGCCAACAGAGATTCCTAACGAAATGGCGATAGCGATTTTCAAGACTTGAACACCAATTTGTGCAGCCTCGATCGAATCACCAATAAAGAAATTGTAAGTAAAATTATAAATCCCCAATCCCGGCACTAAACAGAAAATTCCGCAGATTAAAAAGATAGTCACTGGTGCCCGCAAAGCAAAAGACGCTTCTCGCGACAAGTAGATTAAAGCCAAAGAAGCCACAAAAGTCGCAGCAATCGGCGCATTAACAAAATGCATAAAGGCCAAATAAATCCCCCAGCCAATCGCCCCAATCGTCCCGCACCAAATATAATATTTTTTCGGCACTTCAAACAAAATAGCAAAAGAAACAGTCCCTAAAAAACCAGTTAAAATTTGAAAAAAAGGATTCATGCTGGCACCTCCTCCGTAAAATTTTTAAAAAATATTAAGCACTGATAAAACCAGACCAACGCCCATCGACACACACAAAGCGGTGATCACTGCATTAATCATTTGACCCCAGCCAGAACTGTAATCACCATCAAATAAATAGCGAATTCCGTTGACGACCGCTACCCCAGGCAACAAAGAAATGATCCCACCAGAAACTAAAGGCGTTAAACGTAAGGTAGGAAAAACAGCCACCAAAATTCCTGCCAAAACCGTCACTAAAAAACCGCCAGTAATATTTGAGATAATGCTAGACATCTGAAATTTCGGCACCAAATACAGCATGAAACAAGCCAAGACCAATCCTAGGAAAAAGGCGCCCAATGAACCCAAAACTGTCCCACCAAAGATATAACAAAAGCTGGCACTCCCCATGCCATAAGCAGCTATCTTTAAAGGTGTCGAGGCAAAATTTTCCGCTTTGATTTCCTCTAAACGCGCCCGCGCCTCAAAAGGTGTCAATTTATTTTCTTTAATCCGTCGCGACAAAGTATTAATCTGTTCAATCCGCCCTAAATTAATCGGCGATATCGGCACATCCCGCACCTTAGCCTGCACCGTTTGATCTTTTAAACGGGCCGTCATGAAAATACCGTTTATCAAAACAAAACTATCAAATTCCTTCAGCTCTAAAGCCTCCGCCACATGACGAATGGTGGTTTCAATCCGTTTAATCTCAGCACCATTCTCCAAAAGCGTTTCTCCAATATCATAAACAAAATCAAAACGCTCCTGCTCGCTCATTTCCATGACCAAACCTCCTTTATTGTTTCTATGTATTTTTAATCTGGTTCGTTTTTACCAGAATTTTACTAGATTTTCAGTACGCATACCATTCTACTAAGGCGAAATACGCCAAGTAGAACTGGCATAAAGATAGGGGCTCCCTCGTGTTGAGTTAGCCCCTTGTAGTATAGCTTATTTAGTTCCTATAATTCAATCAAATCATGCGGTACGCTAATCATATTTTCGTAGCCATCTTTAGTGATTAGCACTTGGTCTTCAATCCGGACGCCGCCCCAATCAGGAATATAAATTCCTGGTTCAACTGTCATTACAGAATTTTCATCTAAGACATCATCATATTGTTCTGCCAAATAAGGCAATTCATGAACAAACAAACCAATCGAGTGACCGATGTTGCCATAAGTATATGGAATGTAGTCAGTGTCTTTCAAAGGTTCTAACGACGCACGATAAACATCCCGCACCGGTACACCCGCTTTTAAGACCTCTAACGACGCTTCTAAGCTGCGTTTTTCATATTCATAGACATCTCGCTGTTTTTCTGTAGCTTTGCCGACAACGACTGTCCGCGTCATATCTGACATGTAGCCATTAAACTGACAACCATAATCCATCAAAACAAAATCGCCGTATTCAATCGCTTTTTCAGAAGGAATGCCATGAAGCAATGACGTATTTGCACCAGAAATTAAAATGTTACCGTAAGGTTGTGTGTCGGCCCCTTCTTGCACCATGTACATAGAAAGTTTAGCTGCCAATTCTTTTTCCGTTACCCCAACTTGGATATCTTCTAAAATACGATAAAATGCCCGACATGAGATTTCACAAGCATTGCGCATATATTGGATTTCTTCTGGTGATTTAACCACCCGCATCCGATCAATCACGCCGCCTGCTTGCACCA
The DNA here is from genome assembly GCF_051714685.1 of Enterococcus sp. AZ103. Taxonomy (NCBI): domain Bacteria; kingdom Bacillati; phylum Bacillota; class Bacilli; order Lactobacillales; family Enterococcaceae; genus Enterococcus; species Enterococcus sp. AZ103. The sequence goes on from NZ_JBIOSI010000002.1 coordinate 545,989, forward strand.
GTTCACTTTTAACTTTACTAGAAAAATCAGCATACATATCATAAGTTAAATGATCGGCTTCAAAGGCAATTGATTTAATATTGTGTTTTTCTGCCAAATCAGCTACCGTATCTCCTACCGTACGTCCAGGCAAGCGCCAGTTGATAATTTCATAGTTAGGCACTTCTTTTGCTGCTTGTTCTGTGTAACGGGGATCAGTTAAAAAATACAATCCATCTTGTGTAATCAACATGTAGGAATCATCACCAGTCCAACCGCTGGCAAAGCGAATGTTCACCCGTTTGGCCAAAAAGAAGCCATCAATTTTTTCTTGAGCTAAATACGCGCGAATCTTTTCCTCGTTCATTTTCATACCTTCTTTGCTTTTATTTTTGAAAACAAAAACGCTTCCACAAATAAGCGTATCAAATTTTTCTGAGAAAATCACCACAGTTTTTAAGTAAATTTTTTAATCTACAAAAAAAACGACTCCCGCTAAAAGCGAAAATCGTTTCAAAAAATTATCTGCGGCTACGTCTGCGATTGCCATTTGTTTGACTATCCGCAATTCGACGGCTAACCGGTGCTTTTTTTCCAAAGGGTAAATGACGCATGAAAACGGTGGCTGCATAACCAGCTAACCAGATCCATAAAAAAAGTTCCACGGGAAACAATAGGAGGAACAAACACGCAACCGCAAAGGGTTGACGCAAGATTATTGCACAACTTGCAGCAGTAAAAATCGCCACTAACAGACCTTCAGAGTAGGGCAAAAGATTGGTAAGTGCTAATCCAAAAGCTACACTGGCAAAAATCATTGGGAAAATAGTTCCCCCCCGCCAATTAAATGCCAAAGACATCATAGTCAAAGCAACTTTCCCTAATGCCATTACCAAAAGCATCACAAAGCTTAAATTTTCAGCCTGACGAGTAAAAGATAATAAAGTATGCTCACCAGAAAATAATAAATTCGGTGCAAAGACTCCCACTAAGCCGAAAATAAATCCAGCTAAAATAGCTAACGGCAACGGATTCTTGATCCGGCGATTAAATTTTTCCGCTTTTTCTTGTGCAAATATAAAAAATTGTCCGAATAAAGCGCCTAAAACGATCATCGGCGCAATCAGTAATAATCCTTGCCATGTAATCCCATTATCCATGCTGCGGATCGCAAAAACTTGTTCTTGTCCTGGCAGCAATTGATTCATCAGAAGATAACCTAAAAACCCGGCAAAGGTCGTGAAAATATAAATCACATACCGCTTCAAGCGACTTTCAGTTAAATTTCGCCAATCATCAGCCTCCAATGTCCGGCCAATCCCAAACAAAGGTGCCATGAAAATGATTCCCAAAGTCGTTCCAACACCGAACTCTAGCAACTCTTCCCGGTATTCTGAAACAAAACCAATCCGGTCAGCCGCAAAAGTCAATAAGCCAGCCATAATCGCAATCAAAGCAGCTTCTGGTCCGACACTTGCTCCAAATAATAAAATCAAAAAGCCAGCAGCGGCATTCTTCCAAATCTGACCTTGTTTATAATCCACTCGATCCCGACTATAAAACTCCGACAATGTTTCATTGATCGAACGAGGGTAGGCTTTAAAACGTTGGGCAAACATTCCCACCAGTCCCCCACCAATCAAACAGATTAGTAAAGGATACAACGCCGGATCATTGATTAGACCGGGAATATAATCCCAAATAAAATTGTGACACAAGGTGACAATACTTAAAAATAGTCCAATCACTGCCCCACAAGCCAGCCCAAATAGCCCACTATAGGCAAAGTAACGTAACTTAAAATTATCCATAAATAAATACCTTTCAACATAGACTCTGCTACATTATATCAAAGCTTGCCATGATTAGTAGCTAAATTACGGGTTTTTTTCAGAAAATCAAGCGGATTTTACTAAAACTTTCCTTTTCTGAAAATTTTCTACCCGTTCCAAAGTAGCAGCCAGGTGGTCATTCACCTCATAACTGTCCACTAGAAACTGACGGGTTTTTTCCACAAAGAAACCCTTCAAAAAGCTAAAGAAGAACGCTTCTGGTTGAGAAACATTGCCATAACGATAGATTTGTTCACAGGCTTTTGCTATAGCATCAGCTAAGCCGTTTTTAAAATAAGGATTGTTTTCAAAAGTTAAAGCCTCTGCTTCTGGCGGTAATCCAGCTTTAATAAATTGTTGATTAGCTACATATTTAGCTTTAAAGATTAAATCAACGAATTTTTTGGCTTTAAGATAGCGATTATCACAAAAAGGCAAAAAGCGCATAAAGACTGTCTCAGGGATTAAATGAGCATAACGAGCCTGTAAACCAGCCAGCAAAGCGGCTTCTTTATCCACAGGTTGCTGTAATTTTTTAGGCGCTACGCCTGTTTCACTTGTTTTATTTGTTGTTTTTACTAGCTGTTTACTTGTACTTATCGGCAAATTTTGCGAACTGGTGCTAGCAGATTTTGCATCTCGTGATTTATCCACAGTTTGCGGGGCGCGATAATTTTTGAAAGTAAATTTCATGACGGTCCCTTCTGCAGGAGCTTTTGGATTCGCCACATAAATCCGATAATTTTTTAAACCATGACGAACCACTTTAATTAAGCCAAGTTCAGCCAATTGGTTTCGTAAAGTCGTCACTTTTCGCTCAGAAATTCTTAAAACCTCGGCTACTTCTGCATTACTATAGTAAATAAAGGGAATTTTTTCTTCATCCAGCCAACTGCCATCTTGCAAACTATTGTGGATACTGCAAGTCATACGCTGGGTATAAAGAGCATGCAAAAAGATTGCCTCAATCGATAGATCGGCATATTGTGGATTATTTAAAAAATTAAAATCAATTGGTAAAAAATTGCTGTTGGGCAGATTATCTGCGGTCATAAATGTTGATGTAAGACTATTCATAATACTCACCTTTCTCTAGGAAAACTTAAGAAAAAGTTGGTGAAACTTCGTGGTTCAATAGTCTGAGGTGATTGAGATTTGAGTAAATTTGTGGTACAATAAATAGAGATTAGGAGAACGCCAAATTTTCACTAATCTTTAGGATTTAAACAATCTATTTTGACTACTGAATATGTTAATCGCCAAATTAACATCATTCACCGAAGAGTTTGAAGATCGCCAAATCTTTGAACTCTTTTTTTCTTTACGCATTTAGAATAATCGAAATAAAGCCTATTGTAAAGCAATTTATAAACATCTTTTTTTAGGGTAAACTTTTATAAAAGTTCCAAATATGAATGAAGTAAACTTTATTAATTGTTTAAAGATAATTTAAGTTAACCCTAAAATCTTTTAAATCTTTCAATAAAGTAAACTTAAATAAAAGAAAAAAAAGTTTTTTAAAAAGGTCTTTTGTGGAAAAATATTGGTGAGTCGCTATCTATAATTGAATTATCCACAGGACAAGGCAGAATCCCCTTATTAAAAAAGTAAACTTTAAATCAAGTTTCAAAAGTAATAAAAGTAAACTTAAAATAAAGTACAAAGATAAAAAAAGTAAACCGCAAACCTCTTAAAAGAAGGTTTTGCGGTTTACTTTTTTTGTAATTAATTCTCATCATTTTCTAATTCAGCAAATAATTTCTGATATTTAGGCTTCTCTTTATACTCTTCCATCGCGGCATCTTCGACTTGTTTTAAGAAGATTCGGTCGTCTTGCAGCAACTCTTTTTCTAAGTAATAATCGTATAAAAATTCAATCACTTTGTCTGGTGTATAGCCGTCAAATTTAGAATCAATCAAGCCTTGTAGTCGGATTTTTGTTTGAGCAGAGATTTTTTGCATCTCGAGTGCTTTTTTTCGAGGATCATTATATTGACGCTTGCGTCCCCTTTTAGCAGGCGTGCCCTTTTCTCGATTGGCTCTTTGTTCCTGGGCAAGTGCTTTTTGCTGATTCAGCAAGTGCGTTTCCCGTAAGCTACTGGTATTTTCTATATTCTTTGCTGACAATAATTCCTTTGAAGTTGGCTTTGGTGCAGGTGCTTTCTTTTCCTCATTGGAATACTGGGACATTTTTTCGATCCCTTTATTCTTCTTGTTGGCAGTTAAAAGGGAGTCTAGCTTCATTTTTTTTGCCATTTAGCTCTCCCCTCCCCTACTCTTCACCGCTTAGTAAGCGACGATGTTGATCGATTTCATCTAAAATTGACAAGAAAACTTCATGAGCTCGACGGTCCCATTGCTCTACTTTGCCGTTTTTGTTGATTTCATAAGTAATACCAGAGCCATCGTATCGTTTCAAACGGCTTTGATTTAAGACAACGGTGTCCAATAAGTGATTACCGTATAAATCTCTAGCTGCATGATAGATTTCTTGGTCAACTGAGTCTCTTTTTTGCATCATGAAAGGCACAATACCCACCACTTCTAGGCTAGTATCGTATTGTTCAATGAAAAAGTTCATGTAATCAATATAGTTTTGTGCCCCTTTTAGAGATTTTACTTGGGTTTGCAAGATGACAATAACGTATTCAGCCACATACATAGCAGCATTTGAATAAGTACTAATTGTCGGTGGTACATCAATGTAAATGACATCATAAATATCTTTTAATGGCGCAAATAGCTTTTCCATATACTGAAATTGAGCCAATTTATCAGAGGGATACTTTTCGATCATGTAATCTGGAAAATCAGAAAAAGAGATATTTGCAGGAATCAGATCCAATTTGGGGATGATACTGTAAATGGAATCATTAATGTCCCCTCCCCTAACTGCTTCCCAAATCGTATTGTCGAATTCATCAGGTAAATCGTGGGTACCAAAATTCTCAGCAGTTAACTTTAAAACGTCACTGGTATTGCCCTGAGGATCCAAATCGATAACTAAGGTTTTTCGTTCAGTCTGATAGGCGCTCTCGAATGAGAGCATTTGTACAGTGGTAGATTTACCTACCCCACCTTTAAAATTACCAACGACATATGTTTCAGCTTTCTTATTTGCCATAAGGTAAACTCCAATCTATTTTATATTCAAATAAAGTTTACCATATAATAGTTCGTTTGTAAAAGTTTACTTCAACTCTTTTTTTGTGGTAAACTGTAATAGATATTAAAAGTAACCTTAATAAAGTTAAAAAAGTATACTGAAAAGATTTAAGGTATACTCTTTGATACATAGGTAAACTTTAATTAAAAAGAGTAAACTTTTAAATAATTGTAGTAAACTTTTATGACAATAAAAAAGTATACTTCAAATAAAATAAGTAAACTCTATTAGAATGTAAAAGTGAACCTATATAAATCATTTTAAGTACACTTTATATATTTAGAGTAAACTCTATAATTTAAATAAAAGGTAAATTTTAAATATATCTAAAAGGTAAACTTTAAATTAAAACACTGATATAAAAGCTTTATTTGAGGTTAACTTAATTATTAAAAAGTTTACCCAATCAAATAGAAAAGTTTACTGAAATTCTTTTAGGATAACTTTATATCTTCATAAAGTAAACTTCTATATAAAAGAGGTAAACTATTAAAGAAATGAAGTAAACTACAATAGTCATTTAAAGTACACTTTAAATTATAAAAGTTAATCATAAAACATCAAGAGTATACTTCAATTGAAATAAAGTAAACCTAATATATGTAGGTAAACTTTAATTCAGTATAAAGGGTAAACTTCAAATAAAAGAAGTAAACTTAATTATGATATTTAAAGTACACTTCAAATATTTAAGGTAAACGAAATATAAAAAATAAGGTATACTCTAAATTAAAAGAGTATACCTTATTTAATTTAATAAAGTAAACCTCAAAAATATTAGGTAAACAATTTTTTAATTACTGCAGTGATCGTAAGGAGAATAAAAAGTAAACTGTAAATATAAAAGTTTACCTTAAAATAGTATGATTGAGTTTACTTTGGAAATAAAAGTAAACCACAAAAAAACCAATTGAGGTATACTCAATTGGTTTTGAAGTAAACTTTTTAAAGACTTTCGATAACTTGAATGGCTGCGAAGACATCTTCAGCCGTTACATCAGGATCAACCATGTTGAAGGTTTCATTGGCAGAAGCCGCGTGGTTGACCACTTTTATAAGACTTTCTTGGCTAGTATCGGCTACATTTAATGCAGCTAATTTTAATGGTAAACCGGTAGCTTGGTAGAAGGGAATCAGTTTTTGGATTTCGTCATGCTCTTGAGTGTGTGCCAATTGGACTAGAATGCCGTATGCGACCTTTTTACCATGTAATTGATTATGAGTTGCTTCAATATAAGAAAGGCCGTCATGAACAGCGTGAGCACCTGCGCTACGTCCATAAGTTGCAGCAAAGCCACCAGTTTCACCAGCAAGTGCGATGATGCAGTCTGTGATGCGTCCAAAGGCTGGAGATAGGCGTTTATTTTTTAAATCGTCAATCGCTGCGACGGAATCTTGTAGTAAAATGTCTAAGATTGCTTTAGCAGCAGCAATTCCAAGGCGTACATAAGCTGATTTTTTATCCTCACTTAAGCGACGAGTAATGCCGTCAATTTCGTACCATTTTGCTAAAGTATCACCGATTCCAGCGATAAAGTAGTCTACCGGGGTCACTTCTAATAAAAAGTCCCAGTCTACTAATGAAAGAAATGGCGCGCGAGTGATATAGCCAATTGAACGGAAAGTTCGATCGGGATGGTAAACTGCTACGATTGGTGTAAATGGCGCACAGTTTGAAATCAATGTTGGAATCAAAATGTATTCTACATCTAAAACTTCGGCTGTCATTTTGGCAGCGTCTAATAGACGACCGCCACCGATAGCTAAAATCACGTCTACTTGACCGATTTCATCTGCTAAACGCTGCGCATCTTCGCGACTGGCTGTTTCGTCATAGCGATAAATCGGGTAGGGTAGTTCTTCTTTATAGTAGTTAGTGAAAACTTCGTAAGATTTTTTTCCAGTAATTACAGCAATTTTTTCAAAAGAAGCCAAGTATTCTGGTAATTCTTCTAAAATATTTTGTCCACTGACGTAACGATTGGCGCCAGGACGGACTTCGTTGGCAATATTCAAGTATTCATCTCCAGTTCTTAAATTTTGTTTATTGTAATCTTCTGAATTATTAAAGTCAAATGTGATTTCAATAAATATTTGTGTTGACAAATGAGATGTTAATGAGTATTATAACTTCAACAAGACAACTGAAAGAAAACGTGTGGAAGAGAAAAGTAAGTTTCATGTTTCTTTGTAGAGAGTCTCCGCTTGGTGAAAGGAGATAAGAAGCTGAGGTTGAAAAATGGTCTCTGAACGGCATTGTCGATAAGTAGGCAGTGACGGAGTAGCTTCCGTTAACAATGCTCTAGTATCAATGGTACTAGTCAAGGTAGCTTTTGCTGTGAGGCGGCTACGAATTAAAGGTGGTAACGCGACTTGCTCGTCCTTTTTGCTCAATAAATTTGGGTAGAGAGGGCGAGTTTTTTCTTTTAGTAATAAAAAATTAGGGGGACATTTTCATGAAAGCAGGAGTATTTAAGAAAGCGACAATTTTTGGTGGGATAGCATTAGCAGCAGCGGTTTTATTATCAGGGTGCGGCGCATCGAAATCAGGTTCAGATGAAGCGTTAAGCACAAAAGAAATTTCAGTTGGGGTGACAGCGGGACCTCACGAACAAATTATGGAAAATGTAGCCAAGTTAGCAAAAGAAGATGGTTTAACGATTAAATTAACCACTTTTGATGATTATAATACGCCGAATACAGCTTTAAATGATGGTGACTTGAATAGTAACAGTTATCAAACGATTCAGTTTTTAGATCAGCAAGTGGAAGATCGTGGCTATGACATCGTACCGGCTTTCAAAACCATCTATGCTTTAATGGGGATTTATTCAAATAATGTTGATAGCGTAGAAGATATTCCTGATGGTGCAAAAATTGGCGTGCCAAATGACCCAAGTAATGAATATCGGGCATTGAAATTATTGGAGACAGCTGGTTTGATTAAATTAAAATCTGGCTTAAATGAATCAGCGACTAAAAATGACATCGCTGAAAATCCAAAAAACTTGGACATTCAAGAATTAGAAGCTTCTCAAATCGTGAATCAATTAGATGATTTAAGTGCTGCAGTGGTCAACGGAAACTTTGCTGTAAATGCTGGTTTAAGTGTGGAAGACGATGCAATTTTCGGTGAACCAACAGAAGGAAACGAGTATTACAACGTTTTTGCTGTACAAAAAGGTCATAAAGATGATGAAGTCGTGAAAACAATCAAAAAATATTACCAATCGGCTGAAAATGTGAAATACATCGAAGATACCTTTAAAGGAGCAATCGTTCCGGCGTTTGAATAACCATCTGAGGCGAGGCTGCGGCTTCGTCTTATCGTTTTTTTTTAGAGTTTTTAAAGTGGAGGAAATTTTATGATTGAGTTGAGAAATGTATCAAAAACTTATGTACAAAAAAAGCGTCAGATTGAAGCCGTTAAGCCAGTTAGTTTAACGATTAATAAAGGCGAAATTTTCGGAGTGGTAGGTTATTCAGGTGCTGGGAAATCCACCTTGATTCGGATGGTGAACTTTTTGGAGCCACCAACGACTGGCGATGTTTTAGTTAATGGTAAAAACCTAAACCAGTTGTCAAAAAAAGAATTGCTATTGGCGCGTCGTAAAATCGGCATGATTTTTCAAGGTTATAATTTGTTATCGACTGCGACAGTTTATGACAATATTGCGAAGCCTTTAAAATTAGAAGGTCTTTCCGCCGATGTGATTAAAGAACGGGTAGATAAGTATTTAACCTTGGTAGGCTTGAATGATCGCAAGGATAATTATCCGGCGCAACTTTCTGGCGGACAAAGACAACGGGTGGCAATTGCACGGGCATTGGCACATGAACCGGAGATTTTGTTGTCAGATGAAGCGACAAGTGCGTTAGATCCGGAGACGACTGAATCAATTTTAGAATTATTGCTGAAAATTAATCAAGAATTAGGGATCACAATTTTCTTAATTACCCATGAAATTGATGTGGTGACGCGAATCTGTGATCGCGTTGCGGTGATGGAAGAGGGTGCCGTGATTGAAGAAGGTCCAGTGATCGATGTCTTTACGCGACCAAAGAGTCCGACCACCAAACGATTTATTGGTGCCAATGAAAGTTACAACGTACCTGAAGATGTCTTGGCAGAAGCGAAAGCAACGGGTCGTTTGCTGAATCTGCAATTTATTGGTGAAAAGGCGACGACACCAATCTTGTCACAAGTATCCAAGGATTATCCGATTGCGGCGAATATTTTAAGCGGCAATATCAGTTATTTGAAGGAAAAACCTCATGGACATCTGTTAGTGCAGCTAGAGGGTGGCAGTGAGGCTGAGTTTCAAGCAGCTAAAGCATATATTGCATCGCAAGGCGTTTTTATTGAGGAGGTTAAGTAGATGAGTCAATTGATTTCAGAATGGGGTAGTGTGATTTATGAAGGGATTGGTCAAACCTTAATCATGGTGGGAATCGCCTTGGCGTTTGCGATTATTTTTGGGATTCCATTAGGGGTTTTGCTGGTGATGACGCGAGCAGAAGGGTTAACTCCTAATACAGTGATTTATTCAATTGCCAACACGTTGATCAATATTTTTCGCTCATTACCATTTATTATTTTACTATTTTTAATTTTACCAGTGACACGTTTCTTAGTGGGGACAACCATTGGGGTTCCTGGCGTGCTGCCTCCACTGATTTTATATACGACGCCGTATTTGGCTCGTCTAGTGGAAACCTCGTTGTTAGAAGTTGATCCTGGCGTGATTGAAGCCTATCAATCGATGGGGATTAGCAATTTTAATATTGTTAAAACAGTATTGTTAAGAGAATCGCGAGGCGGAATTATTCGTGGTTTGACGATTGCTTTGATTGGTTTAATCGGTGCGACAGCGATGGCTGGTTTAGTTGGGGCAGGTGGACTTGGGAGTATTGCTTATCAATATGGTTATTTGAGAAATGAACCGAGTGTGATGTATGCCACCATCGTGATCTTGATTATTTTGGTACAATTGGTACAAACGGTGGGGAATCTCATCGCAAATCAATTAGATCGGAGCAAATAAAATGAAGATCACAGTCATGCAAATCGACTTAGCCTTTGGTGAACCAGAAAAAAACTTTGCCCATATTAAGGAAATTTTTTCCCAGCAAACTTTTCAGCCTAATCAATTAGTCGTCTTACCAGAAATGTGGAATACTGCTTATGATTTGACTCGTTTGTCAGAGATTGCTGATGAAGAGGGAATGGAGACCCAAATATTTTTTGCTGAATTAGCCCAAACCCATCAGATTTATATCGTGGCAGGTTCAATTGCTCGTAAAGTGGGTGCAGAATTTTTTAATACGGCTTACACTTTTAATCCAAAAGGGGAAATCGTGGGTGACTATGACAAAGTCCATTTGTTTGGCTTGATGGCAGAAGATCAATATTTGGCTGCCGGCGATCAAGCAGTTTTCTTTGATTGGGCAGGGCATCAAGTTTCTACGGTGATTTGTTATGACTTGCGTTTTCCAGAATGGTTTCGTAAACAAGGGACCACAGGAACTGAACTGTTTGTCGTCCCAGCACAATGGCCGAAGCAACGGATTCAAGTCTGGCGAAAACTATTACAGGCGCGAGCAATTGAAAATCAATGCTATGTTTTAGGGGTTAATCGAGTGGGGAGTGATCCCAATAATCAATTTAATGGTCATTCCATGTTGGCCGATCCTTTTGGGGAAATCGTGATGGAATTGGGCGAAAATGAAACAGTTTTTCAGACAGAAATTGATTTTTCACGATTAAAAGAAGCCCGCAAAGATATTCCTGTTTTCAACGATCGCCGACCAGAATTATACTAATGACTTTCTCAAAAGTTGGTTCTTTCTAACTTTTGGGGATTTTTTGTTTTTGAATGCAAACATGTTAAAATAAAGCACAATAATTAATGAGGTGAACAGCGATTTGGCAAAATTTTATGCAATTAAGGTCGGCAAAAAAACCGGCATCTTTACAACTTGGGAAGAAACCAGCCGCTTAGTCAAAGGTTATCCCGGCGCAAAATATAAATCTTTTCCTACAAAAGCAGAGGCGCAAAACTATTTAGAAGCTCCTAAAGTAACGGATGATTTCAGTGGGTATTCGGCTTTTGTGGATGGCTCCTTCAATAAAGGCAAACAACAATACGGATCGGGTGTCGTTATTTTGAATAATGGTGAAGTGGTGGATGAACTATCGATTCCCGGAAATGATGCAACTTTTCTCGATAGTTTTCAGATTGCTGGTGAAGTGATCGCCTCACTGGAAGCGGTCAAATGGGCGGTGGATCATCAGTTAGACAAAATCATCATTCACTATGATTATCAAGGCATCGAATCGTGGGCAGTCGGCGATTGGAAAACCAATAAACCGATATCTCAGTTTTATAAAAAGGAATTTGATCAAGTAAGCCGCAATATCAGTGTCTCATTTGTCAAAGTTAGAGGACATTCTGGCGACAAATACAATGATCGGGCGGATTATTTAGCAGGCATGGCGGCAAATGCGTAATTTACAACTGAAAAAATAAAATGCTTGTCGAAGAAATAAAAGGATTAAATTAATTTAAAAGAATCTTCACAGGTTAGATAGTTTTCCTAACTTTTGGAGATTTTTATTTTTGCTTAAAAAGTTTGTGGTAAACTGCCATTTAATAGCTGTTAGAGAAATGAGGAAACTAGATGAAAGCCAAAGATTTATTAGTAAGTTTACAAGTGGCTAGTAGTGAGCCCAATCAAGTACCAGTGATTTCCTTTGTTTATTTGCCTGCGAAAAATCCGATTAATCGTTTAGAAATGATTGTTTTAGCTGATCGGATCGTTTTAAAAGCCAATCCGCGGGTTAAGCCTTTGACTTTGAGTGCTTTTGTGCGGGTTTTGAATCGGAAGAAAGAAGCCTATTTATATGCAGATGATCAGGTTATTTTTGGCTATAAAATAGTAGATACAGGAATTATGTTAGGATAAAATCTCAAATAGTTTTGGAAACTAGATTGAATTATTTTTAAAATCATGATATATTGTCTGTAGAAATGAATGAGGTGAAATTATGGTTGAATTTAGTAAGAAATATTTGATAACTAACGAAGTATTGAATGCAGTGACCCATGGTTTGGCGGCGATTTTGAGTATTGTTGGGCTGGTGGTCTTGCTACAAAAAGCCAATACCACGTTGAGTTATGTTTCCTTTATTATTTATGGTCTTTCGTTGTTTTTACTATTTTTAGCCTCGACATTATTTCATTCGTTGATTTTTACTAAGGCAAAAAAAGTTTTTCAAGTCTTTGACCATTGTTCGATCTATCTATTGATTGCTGGCACGTACACACCATATTGCTTATTACGAATTCCCGGATCAAAAGGCATCATTATTTTGACAGTGATTTGGGTGGCAGCGATTAGCGGTATTATTTATAAAAGTGTCACTTTAAAACGGCAGAACAAAGTTTCAAAGGTCTCGACGATTTTATATAATGTGATGGGCTGGGCGATTGTCTTTGCCTTGCCGACACTGTATCATTCCATCGGATTAAAAGCGTTGATTTTACTATTCTTCGGCGGTGTCGCATATTCGGTTGGTTCATTATTTTACACCATGAAAGATAAAAAATTCACCCACGTCATCTGGCATTTGTTTGTGATGTTGGGGGCAGTCTTGATGTTCTTATCAATCTGTCAATTTTAAAAATAGAATCCTAGAAGCTGAATCATCGGCTTTTGGGATTTTTTTATTTTATAGAAGGCTTTACTACTTAGAACGAATCTGTGTGATAGAAGTTACTATTTATATTATTCGCGTAAAAACAAAAGAGGCTATGATACCTCGGATGTTTCATGTGAAAACTTAGTATTCTTAAATCATTATACAGAACCTGGATATGGGAATAATTACTATCTTTTCACCGGCGTTTATAAAAAGAGAAATACGTACTATAAGCATGCAAAATCAACAGAAAATGACTTTGAGAAACTAAGTATGGGTAAACAATTTATTGGAAGATTGATTTTTAAAGTTGATTCTGACATTAGGAATAGTTTTCTTTAAATACGAAAGCGTTGTAACTTTATTAAGTGTTTATGAACTTCCAGTAGAAAGCAATATGAGTGATTTTCCAGATTATGCTAATGGTTTAGGTAACTTTTCACAGCTTAAACAGCTTGCTCCACTATCAAATGTGAAAGTTATCTGTTTACAAACTGATTTAGCAACAAGGAAGCATTATGTTGGTTCATCTTCTGGAAATAGCAACGGATTGTGGCAAAGATGGATGCAATACGCAAAAGGGGATCATGCCGGAGGAGATGTTGATTTGATAATTGTTGTAAAAGAAAAAGGGAATAATAAAGTCAAAATTATATTCAATATTCAATATTCAATTTTAGAAATCTTTGATACACGAGTAGACTTTGATAGTGTGATTTACCTTAGAAAAGAATTTTGGAAACAGACCCTTGATACTAGAGTTCATGATTATGATAAAAATTAGAATATGAAAGTGTTCCCTAGAGTTATAAGGGAGCACTTTCATTCTTAATAATATTGACTCATATTTAAAATATGTTTATAGATAATTCAAGGTATTAATAGTATCGTATAGTGTTTGATACTGATTTCTTAATTCGTTATCAGAAATATTTGCCTTGTTTAACACTGTATGTGATTGTGCTATAACTTGTTGTAATTTTGCGAAATCTGCACTTCCGATTTCTGTTTCAGTGATACTCTCAGCTACTAAAGTTAGAGTTTCCAAATGAGTATACATTGAAACTGCATAAAATTGTACATCTTCATTAAGCCATCCAGAACGCAATAAACCATCGTGTTCGTCTTTATTAATGGTGAACATATGGGATCCAGCTGCTACAGCATTTTTATTATAGCTACGATATACGGCTGTGTCTTTACCCTCAGAACTAAAGAAAGATCTTCCTTCTTGTAGCCATCCTTGTTGCTTTAACCAGTTATATTCGACGATACTTTTAGTGTAAAAATGATCTCCTGCATTAGGATTATAAAGACGGTATACTTCTTCTCCGCTAGTGGGTGTCATCCATGCAAGTCCCTCTGTTATCCATCCTTGTTCTTCTAACCATTCGGTTTCTTCAAAACTTTCAGTTAAAAAGTGCTCACCCGTATTTGGATTATATTCTCTCCATAAAAAATTTACGCTGGGAATTGACGTATTATAAACTTCCGATACATCAGCATTTGCGCTTGTATCAAACAATCCACCTAACCCCATAGATGCCAATAAACCTATACCTAAAAATACTTTTTTCATATAACTCCTCCTTGTGTAATAAAATTTTGAAATATTTTGGAAATTAATTATACCATATGAACTTATTAAGTAGCAGTCAGCTCTAATTATTGTATGTTTCAATTTATAGATATATAAAGTTATTTAAAATTACCAATTAAATTACGCCTGCATCCGGCTAACTTTTTATGATTTTATTATGTCAATCAAAAAACAATTTATTCAACTAACATAATTGATTGGGTTAATAAATAATTCAACCAACATAACAAAAATAGATTCTTTATTTATAAATAATTCTTAATGTACTCTAAATGAAGTTAGTTCTTATAAAATATCTATTTTTTGTAAAAGTCAATTAACAGTTAAAAAAATATTAAATTCATTTTATTATTAAATAAAATGAATTTATTTCATTTATTGGAATAAAAGTTGAAATAATTGTTGGTTTTGGTTAAAATATAAAATATTGGCTGGTATTTTATTAATATTTTTAATAGTGAGTTCTGAATTATGTTTACTATTAATTACACCATTCAATATCAGAATATCGAAGGTGACACTATTTCATCTAATGTGATTAAGTCCGGTAATGTTGGGGGTGCTATACATCAGAAAAACTAAGTATTAATTTTGTTTAAACAGTCATACTGTTTTCAGGATCATTTACCATTGATCCACAAACTATACTATTCGCAATACTTAGCGGGGAAATTCTAATCATCGGTGTTTTTATAATATATAGTAAATTTAAAATAAAGAAAAAATGACTGTAAATTAACCGATATAATCTCACAATCACGCGATATCCAAAATATTTTAAATAAATAATTTATAGGAGAACAAAATGAAAAAATCATATAGTTTATTATGTATAATCATAATATTGTTAGGTCAATTAATTTTGCCGATTTCTGCTGCTGCTGAAACAACTACAAGTTATAGTGAAGCAATTGATACCTGGATGCCCGATAAAAATTTACAAAAAGCGGTGGCTGAGAAGTATAATGTTGATGTTGATCATTTAACAAAAGAAATATTAGAAAATAATCAAGAATCCTATGTGGACCTTATGTTAACAGATGATCTTAACGCAGCCAGTGATAGCGGACGTTACTATGTAGAGAATTTGAAAGGTTTAGAATTTATTTCAGGAATGTTAAATGTAGATATTAGCTTGTATCATACAACTAATACATTTATGAGTATAGATCAATCCTACTTTTTAGATATCAAAAATAATTCAAAAAGAAATCATACGATTTTTAATGAAAATTATAACTCGGAATTCACAAATTTTTCTCTATTTTGGGATTATTTAAATGGTGATAATACTTATTCATCTTTTTCTTTAGCTGACAGTCAGTCAATAAATCGAACAACTAATTTACGTTTAGAAACAACTATTGATGACTACAGAAATATAGTCCTACCTATTTCTAATTTTTATCAAAAAGGAACACCATTTTCGGAATCATATAGTGGTGCAATCTTGTCCATAGATCCATTAGAAGCGGTATGGGACAATGATTTTGATACAACAGAAGAGGCAGAAAACCCGTTAAATTTTTTGGATTATGTATATGTTTCTCAAGAAAATATAAAGTTAGTTTATGCTATATATCTAGAAAATGATAATTTGGTTTTCAAATTAAAGAAAGGTGATATCGATTTATCAGATATTGATTTAGATGAACCTTTAAGTACTAGTTTATCGTTATATCATATGTTAATACCTACTAGAAGCTTATTAGGTAATTATCGTTTTAGTACACAATTAAACACAGATATATATTTGAAAAAACCTATAGAAATAGGAGAGAATGTAACTATTCAATATCAAGATACAGAAGGTAATACCCTTGCACCTAACGAGGTTAAATCTGGTAATGTTGGGGATCCTTATACATCAGAGGAACTAACTATTGATGGTTATACATTTAAAGAAGTTAAAGGTAATGCTTCAGGAACATTTACAACAGATCCACAAACGGTTACCTACGTTTATACAAAGGATCCTGTTAAAAAAGCTGAGGTAACTATTCAATATCAAGATACAGAAGGTAATACCCTGGTACCTAACGATGTTAAATCCGGAAATATTGGTGATACTTATACATCAGAAGAACTAACTATTGATGGTTATACGTTTAAAGAAGTTAAAGGTAATGCTTCAGGAACATTTACAACAGATCCACAAACGGTTACCTACGTTTATACAAAGGATCCTGATAAAGGTGGTGGAGTAACTATTCAATACCAAGACACTGAAGGCAATACTATTGCACCTAACGATGTTAAATCCGGTAATGTTGGGGATCCTTATACATCAGAGAAACTAACTATCGATGGTTATACGTATAAAGAAGTTAAAGGACAAGCTTCAGGAACATTTACAACTAATCCACAAACGGTTACCTACGTTTATACAAAGGATCCTGATAAAAAAGCTGAGGTAACTATTCAATATCAAGATACTAAAGGTAATACTATTGCACCTAATGTGGTTAAATCCGGTAATGTTGGGGATCCTTATACATCAGAGAAACTAACTATTGATGGTTATACGTTTAAAGAAGTTAAAGGAGCTGCTTCAGGAACATTTACAACTGATCCACAAACGGTTACCTACGTTTATACGAATAATCAGGTCTCTTCTGTAATTCCCACAGATAGTAATATACCTATTAATTCAAAACCAATAATGAAATTTCTTCCTCAAACTGGTGAATCAAAGACTATATTATTCACATTACTTGGTGGAGTAATTCTAGTCATTGGAATAGGTATATTTATTTCAAGACAAAAAAAAATTAGATAAAAAATTCATTTCATACTTGAGCTAATTGCCAACTATTGAAAGAAAATCAATAGAGTAATTCACGCGGATAGGTGTTCTTTTGCCTAGCCGCGTCTTTGTTGTATGTAGGATTTTTTTATGGTTTAATCATAGTATTATTTTTTCTGGCTTAGTATATTTTTGATTCCATATAGAAATCTATGAAAAAATAATCAGATAAAGCATACACATTCTCGTAATAGATGCTCAGAAGATAATGCTAGAATAGAGTGTTTTCACTTGAATTAGAAGCGTGGACATATAAACTTCCAAGCGTTTATGCCAATAGGTGGAGCAATAATTGGAATTGATAACTATATTCGTTGGTACAATAATGATCGAATTTCATTAGTTATAGGGAACTAAGGAACAATGGTACAATATGCCAATTAAGTAGCAGACTATCTGAGACAGATGAAAGATTATGTATGATATCTTATTTGAAAGAACGATGAGTTACTTTGCCTTGGGGTTCAAGCGGAGGCGCAAAGTGTCGAAGGCAGCACGACTATTTATAGCGTATTTATCTACAATTTAGAAAAGGGTTGTACGTTGGACTATGTTACTGGAAATATTAAATAAAGAGGGGTATGTATGAAAAAAATAGTTAAAACAATCCCTTTGATTCTTTTATTATTAATTGGATTAGCTTTAATTTTTAACAATCAGATAAAAAATTTTATCATTAGTAAAACAAGTGAACAGTATCAAGTCTCCAATGTAACAAAAAAAGAAATACAAGAAAATAAAAAAAAGAAAGAAACTTTTGATTTTGATGGAGTGCAACCCATCAGTAGTGAAGCTGTATTAAAAGCTAAATTATCTAACAAACGCTTACCAGTTATTGGTGGAGTAGCGATACCTAGCGTAGCTATCAATTTACCCATATTTAAGGGATTATCCAACGAAGCATTGTTGTGGGGTGCTGGTACGACTAAAGAGAATCAGCAAATGGGTGTGGGTAACTATGGATTAGCAAGTCACCATGCTTATGAGGATGACTTATTATTTTCACCTTTAGGAAAAGTTAATTTGGGCGCAACTATCTACTTAACTGACTTAGAAAATATTTATGAGTACAAAGTCACTTCAAAAGAAAAGGTGGATCCCACAGCAGTCCAATGGCTAGATGAAGTACCTGATAAATCATTAGTTACTTTAGTTACATGTGGAGATGTGAGTGGAATAAACAGAGTAATTGTTCAAGGAGAGTTACAGCAAACAGTACCTGTATTAAGTGCTGATAAAGACATGACAAATGCTTTTAATATGGAAGAAAAAACCTATTAATAGGAAAGAGGTTCTAATTTGATTTCATTTTTAATAATCCTAATGTTGCTTTATTTTATAAGAAAGCAATTCTCGTATGAATCCGTTAGTAAATTAACTTATTATTTTTTACCCTCTTTTTCCTTGCTACAAGTGATCTTTCAATTTCATTACAGTCAAAATAATTTAATCATTTTACTTTTATGTATTTTTATTGGTTCCTCAGTAGGCTATTATCAAGCAAAATATGCAATGATCAGGCAGCACTTAATCCCGATGTATGTTTACTTTGACGATAATGGTGAAAAAAAGAATATATATAAAAATCAAGTGGCCGTGAAAGGTGGTCTACATTATTTGATCGGTTGGATTACCATTTTTGTGATTCAAGTGGTAATCCAAGTAATTTTTACAGCCAGTAAGGTTCAATTAAATTCAGCACTTTATGGGGAACTACTTGAGGATTTATTTTCTATATATAGATTACAAGATTTTCAGAAAGGATCACAGGCTTGGTTCACGTGGTCTTTATATGGTTTTTCTAGTCTGTCATACCTTTTATTCTTGTGTAAGAGAAACATAGTTATTAAAGAGGTTCTTTTCCATACTAATAAAGAAATCATAGAGTAATTATATTCAATATTCATCTATCTTAATTAAAATGCTGTAAATTGTAAGTGTTACTTTAGCATGGAATTTAATTGAATCTTAGTTATGATTAGACATAAAACGTATTTAAGCCTAGTATTGAATAAAATGAAGATACAAAAATATATCTTTTAAAGAAGGAATGAATGCTATGAAAACATGTACGAAAATTGGAATTGGTGCACTAACTATTGCTGGTGCATACGCTACAATTAACTGTTCAGAAAAAATATTAGGTAAGTTTGAACGTGAGGTAACTCGCTACAAAACTAAAAAAGTTGTTAAAGATAAGTTTAATGGTAACGAAAAATTATTAGATATTGTTGATGATTTATCTGATAGCGAGCTAGACTCACTTAATCAAATCATTAAAAACGTTAAAACTAGTCGAGAAAAAGTTAAAGAAATGGGAAAGAAGATAAAAGATACTGCGGGAATTGTATTGTAATTGAAATTCTTTAATTCCTTGAGTCTGTAACATAAGTCTCCGAAAAAACTCCAGAAATGGCGGAAAACCGTCCATTTCTGGAGTTTTTTGTAAAATAAAAGATTGCAGTAGTAGTCGTACTCTCAATCATTCAATCTCCGAAAGGAATTAAAGTAAATATGCTCACTTTGGATATCTCAACTTGCTATTACCCAAAAGAAGATAATACCACTTAGTTTATTAATGAACGCGTCGAATCCCATGAAATCAATGATCTTGATCTTTTTTGACCTCCTCTAAATTATGATCTGAGCGGGAAGATTAAAGCTAGTTCTTTTCCCCTCAATTTCAATCCGTACCGAACAAATACGCAAAAAATCTATAGCTATGCTCGAGATATCAAAGAGTACAAAACAGAAAAATATACGAAAAAGAAGCAATTCAAGAAGCGTTAATCCAAGGTGGCAATACATGCATCATTAAAGTTAGTCCTTCGACGGATTATTTTAATGTAAACAATGTGCCTTACTTTCAGAACTTGGAAATGGAAAAATCTGCGCAATAAGAAAAATTGATCTAGAATCAGTCTTTGCGTGAATGAAGGCTACGTTGTAGTTCACTAGATGAGGAGGGATAGGAGAGGTGAAGAAAGAACCAATCCTCCTATTAGGGCATTAAATATGAGCACTCTAACTGCAATAAAATATATCAACATTTTGAGTACATAAATAAGTTGGCTCCCAGAAATCATTTACAGTTTCCAGGAGCCAACTTTTCAAAATAACAACTATGACTTATGTTACGTTCCCTTTATGATTTGTGGGCATTAAACTTATCTCCCAGTCAATTATGGATGTTAGAAGTTCACTAAATATATTAAATATAAAATAATGATTATTTAAGAGATCAAGACATCAGTACATTATAAGAGTAGTTAATTTCATGTTTTCATCCTCTTTATTTTCGCTATATAAGTGCCTCTTATTGATTTTAAATTGAATATTATAATTTATTTAAATAACACTTGTAGTATGTCTGCTCCATATTTTTGTTGATAAACTACACTAGTTACATTTAAATTTAGCTACAATAAAATAATCAAAAAAGAAAGAGGATAACTATGAAGAAAATAATTTTTATACTGGCGCTACTCTTTAGTGTTATAACTGTTACAAAGACAGTACATGCAGAAACTACTATACTACCTCCTAACCCTATAACCAATGTTCGAATTGATACAAATTTAAAAAATAATGCAGAAGTAAAGTTGGATAACTTAGATATGCTTAATTCTAGACTTTATACCTTAGTGGACAATGATAAAAATTTATATTTTTGTTTAGATGAAAGTAAATATTATCCTACTGGAAATGATTATCGGGCGGATTTAAATGAAAAACTACCTAGTTCTGTTTTATGGTTAATGGAAAATTTTTATCAAAATCAAGGAAAAAATGAAGAAGTTAAAAATATCCCTGCCTACAAAGATGCAAATGAATTGACCAGATATGCTGCTACTCAAATTGTTATATGGAAATTTACTGGAGGAAAATTTAGTGACAAGTTACTCACATCGAATCCGATAGTTAATGAACTATATAATGAAGCAAAAGCAAAACCAACTGATGACCACTCTTATCAAGAAATGATTGATAGATTGAACAATGTCGAAATAAATGCCAGTGAGATAACTCCTCATGGGGAAGATGGCGATAATTATCTTTACAAACTTCAATTTGAAGATAATTTAGACTCGGAAACGGAAAAACTATTTAAAATTGATAGTAACGAGACCAATATTAATGTTCAATTATACAAAAATTCTACTATAGAAAATATTACCAAAGATGTGACAATTGAAAATAATTATCAAGATCGTACTATTTTAATAAATATACCAAAAACACTTATTGATGATAATCCTTCAGAAGATGCTAGTCTTTATTTTAATATAGATTCTGCTCTTGTGACGAGACAACCTTATTATTTGGTATTTGGGACCACAGGGTTTGTACAGCCTATTGGAGGATATCAACCTATTAAAAAAATACTAACCACAAGAGCTAGTATTGATTTAAACACCTCCAACAAATCATTTTCAGTCCTAAAACACTGGGATGATAATAATAATCAAGATGGAAAAAGGCCTGAAGACTTAAAAGTGCAATTGTATCAGAGTGATACACCATATGAATATACAAATACGGAGGCCACTACGTCCGGTAAGGAAAACAAATTTGGTGATACACAATTATTAAACCAAGAGAATGGATGGGAATATATTTGGGCAAATTTACCAGCAGAGAACGATCAAGGAGAAAAATTATATTATACTGCTAGAGAAGAATTAAATGAAAATTCTGGTTATGATCTCACGATAAAAGATACAGATAATGGCAATGCTATTCTTCTAACCAATTCAAATGATCCTGAACAAATTAATTTAGCCGGAATAAAAAAATGGGACGATGCTAATAATCAAGATGGCATTCGCCCAAATAATATATCAATCAATTTGTTGGCCGACGGGGAAGCTATTCAAACTACGACTACTAATGAAAATTTAGGATGGTCATATGAATTTACTGATTTACCGAAATTTAAAGATGGAAAAGAAATTGTCTATACTGTTGAGGAACAGGATGTGCCTGGGTATACCACAAGTATAGATGGCAACACAATTACGAATGCCCATACACCTGAGTTAACAAAAATTGATGGTAAAAAAGTTTGGAATGATAGTAATAACCAAGATGGAAAGCGTCCAAATGCTATTACTGTAAATCTTTTAGCAGATGGAAGTAAAATAGATTCAAAAGTAGTGACTGAAAAAGAGAACTGGACTTACCAGTTTACTAATCTGGCTAAGTATAAAGAAGGACACGAAATAGTTTACACAGTTACCGAAAATACGATTCCAGACTATTCGACTAGTATTAACGGTACAACAATTACAAATAGCTATACGCCAGGTAAAACAAGTGTCACTGTGACAAAAGCTTGGGATGATCGTAATAATCAAGATGGTCTTCGCCCCGAGGGCATTAAAGTGCAATTATATGCAGATGGGGAGAAGTTAAAATCGCCTGTACTACTGAATGATTCCAATAATTGGACAACTACTTGGGATGACTTACCTGAAAAAGAAGCAGGAAAAACAATTGAATATACAGTTAAAGAAGTAGACAAATTGGATGGATATGATGTTAGCGTCAATGACCATGATAAGGGTAACATTATCATTACGAATACCCATACACCTGAATTAACAAAAATTGATGGTAAAAAAGTTTGGAATGATAGTAATAACCAAGATGGAAAGCGTCCAAATGCTATTACTGTAAATCTTTTAGCAGATGGAAGTAAAATAGATTCAAAAGTGGTGACTGAAAAAGAGAACTGGACTTACCAGTTTACTAATCTGGCTAAGTATAA
Source organism: Enterococcus sp. AZ103 (assembly GCF_051714685.1). Classification (NCBI taxonomy): domain Bacteria; kingdom Bacillati; phylum Bacillota; class Bacilli; order Lactobacillales; family Enterococcaceae; genus Enterococcus; species Enterococcus sp. AZ103. The sequence continues at coordinate 568,844 of NZ_JBIOSI010000002.1, forward strand.
AGAAGGACACGAAATAGTTTACACAGTCACCGAAAATACGATTCCAGACTATTCAACTAGTATTAACGGTACAACAATTACAAATAGCTATACGCCAGGTAAAACAAGTGTCACTGTGACAAAAGCTTGGGATGATAGTAATAATCAAGATGGTCTTCGCCCCGACGGCATTAAAGTGCAATTATATGCAGATGGGGAGAAGCTAAAATCGCCTGTACTATTGAATGATTCCAATAATTGGACAACTACTTGGGATGACTTACCTGAAAGAGAATCAGAAAAGGCTATTGAATACACAGTTAAAGAAGTAGATAAATTGGATGGGTATGACGTTAGCATCGATGATCATGATAAGGGTAATATTATTATTACCAATTCTCACAATGCTGTAAAAAAAGATGGATCTAATTCAAAATCAAAACAGCAAAGCTTTCCGGCAACCGGTGAAAATCAAAATAAGCTATATTTAATTGTAGGTTTGATTTTAATAGTTTTTCTCGGGTATATAATACTAAAGAAACTTTATAACAAGAATACAAAGAGTTAATTGTCGATATCGCCAAATATATTAGTATAGATAGAAATGTCTTGTTGAGAAAAAGAACGTCCCTATTCTAAATGGGAACTGATGAACGTTACACAAGCACGCTGTGCAATGTTGCAAGAAATAATGCAATTTCTGCAACATTGTGGCAGTTATCAAATGTATTCTCAGTGTTGCATATGAGTATACGTATAATAGAGTTTTTAAATTTCTGATATTTTTATGCGGTTCAAAAATGAGAACATCCTTTAAAAATTGTGGTAAAATTTTGACTTCTATTTTGTATGATGAAAATGAATTCTATTATTGCGTTACTCCTTTTCTTTGCCTTAAATAGTTTTTAATTATTATTTAAAATAGTATAAGATTTATGTTTTATTTTTATAAATAATTGCGAAATTGATTTATAATAATAGTTATTTAGTTAGCCTGTTTCTAGGTACCATAGCTACAAAAAAACTTGCACAGATATCTACTCTTTTCAGGAGAAGGTATTTGTACAAGTTTTTTTACTTCTTTTAACTGTTTTTGTACTTGGTATAGTGAATACCAAGTATAAATCAATATACACTATTTAAAAGCAAATATAACGATAGCTTATATTGGTATGTTAACCAAAAATCATATTAATTTCAATCTTTTTTCAAATAAAAATAATTGTTAGTTGAAAATTAACAAATAAATTTGATTTTTTTTTGTTTTTTTAATATTTTTAACAACCGTCAATTAAGCCGTCAAAAAAAGGAGTGTTTTTTAATGCCTAAACGAGGCGAAAATATCTACAAAAGAAAAGACTTACGGTGGGAAGGCCGATATAAAAAAGGGATCAAAGAAAATGGGAAAATCCATTATGGCTATATTTATGGACGCAGCTATAAAGAAGTAAAGGAGAAGCTTTATTATTACAAATTGACTTATCAAAAGGTCTGTCAACAAAATGGGTTAAGTGCGCAATCCTATGAAGAATGGGTCTATCAGTGGCTAAAAGAACGAAGAAAGACGCTAAAGGAAAGCACCTATGCCACATATTTTTATAAGTTAAAGCGTTATGTCTTCTCTCATATAGGGAATATTCCTTTAAATCAGTTAACAAAAGAGAGTATTCAACAAGTTATTGATACCTTGAGTGACCAAAAACTTGGCGCTTCAACCATTCACGTTATCTATCAAATTGTTAAAAAGAGCTTACAGGATGCTCTTACAAAAGGAAAAATTAATCAACAACTTTGTCACCATATAGACTTACCAAAAAAACAAAAAAAGATGATTCGATCTCTGTCTACTGAGGAAGAAGAAAAGGTTGAAATTGCTGCCAAGCAACTACCCTTGTCTAAGGGATTACCTATTATTTTAGCGCTAAATACTGGATTAAGGATTGGAGAAATATCAGCTTTAAAGTGGTCAGATATCGATTTTAAGGCAAAAACACTTCGCGTTACTCAATCTTACCAACGGGTTCCTTTACAACAGGAACAACAGAAAACAACTTTATTATTTACATCGGCAAAGAGTGCGCAATCGATACGGGTTGTTCCTATCGGTCGGAATCTTTACAAATGGTTAAAAAAGGGTGCACGAAAAGCAACGGGACCTTACGTCTGTTCCTCTCGGGAACTACCTCAAGAGCCTAGGCAAATTACTTACTATTTCCACCAAATTTTAACGAAATGTGACTTGAAAAATATTCACTTTCACCAATTGCGTCATACTTTTGCTACGAGGTGTATTGAAGCTAATGCGAGTATCACAGCAGTAAGTGCAATTCTTGGTCATGCATCTACTCAAATGACCCTGGATGTCTATACTGATGCAAATTTAAAAAGTCGCCAACAAGCAATCTTAAAAAAAGAACAAATCGCCTAACGTCATTTTTCTTCAATATTCATTTAAAAAATGAAATGAGAAAACTGAGGGGGGCTTTTTTTGTTTTTTTTTAGATTCTTCCTCTTTTAAGACTGTGACATTTTCCGTTTATGTTATCGCTAGCTTTCAAGATAAAAAGTACCTCGTTATTCCGTAATAGCCGTCAATGGTCGTCAATGAGCTTATTCAAAAACTATTGATATCAAGGTTTATAGTCTTGTACTTAGAATTCTCTATACCAAGTATGAAAAATTGTTAAGTAATTCATTATACGCTTTTAAATGAAAAAAAAGTAGAGGGGGGAGTGAGATGGTTAGAACGCTTGTTTTAACAGAAAATGTAGAAAATGAAATGATTCTTTATGAACAATTACGTCGCTTAAGTCACGAAGCTTTCTTAACCAACGACTTATTTATTTATTGGCAAAAAAATAGATCTTTACCTGTTTGGATAGACATATTTCCAGTGATTATTATTAGCGAAACAATTCCTCAAGCAGAAGCTAAAGAAATGAGTGTTCAATTAAGTAGGGATAAACACGTTGTTTTATTAAAAATAGATGGCTTTTTATCTGTAGAAGAGGAAGAGGAGTGGCTCAATAAAGGAATTATCCACTGCTTTTCAGCGAGAGCTTCGCTTTCTGAAATGAGAGAAATGATGTTTAAATACAGTGCCAACGTGACTGCTTTAGGAAATCAGAATAGTTATGTAACGACCTTTGATGTTTTTTATAAACAGTTATCTCCTAAAGATCAGTTAATCATTGGTACATTGATAGATTCGCAAAATAAGCCTGTTACGAGACAAGCACTGTCTGATGTTGTTTGGCATAAAAGCAATAATTCTACTTTGAGTCAACTTTCTTTACGAATAAAAAAATTAAATCGCAAAATACAGGAAGTGTTTGACTTCGCAGATGCCATTATGACGAATTGGGGAAAAGGTTATTGCTTAAATGAAGAGTTTTATAAAGTACATTACAAAGAATTAAATACTGATTTAAAAGTCATTTAAAGGTTTTAGAAAGATCGATATTTATAAACAACATACACGAAGGAATAACAGTAGGTTGTCTTATTAATATAAATAATAAAAGGAGTGGGAAAATGAATAAAAAAATTCGTTTCACAAAAAAATTAGTAGTGACCACAGCTGCATTGGTGATGTTAGGTGGTGGCTTACCTATAGGATTAGGTGCAAGCGCTTATGCAGAACAAACAATTAGCAGTAATGCCAGCTCAGATACAACAACAGATCGGACAATTACAGTATGGAAATATGAAATTAAAAGTAATTCTGATTTAGGCGGTCGAGGAGATGGAGAGACTTTGGATCCTAGTTCAGCACCTGATTTAGATGGAAAAAAAGTGATGAAGGATGTCAATTTTGAATTGGTCCGTGTGATACCGAAAGATGGCGTGTCGTTAACAGACCCATTAAAACAAAAAGAGGGAACCGATTATACAGTAGACTCAAGCTTTACGAAAATGACTGGCAAGACGGCTGCCGACGGTAGCTTAACATTTAATGTAAGTAAAGATTTAACCAATAAAAAAGAAGCAGATGGCATCTATTTGGTTCGAGAAGTGAAAGATTCTAGTGGTAAATATAGTTATACAGATACAGAAGGTAAAACTGGTGAAGTGGCGAAGCCAATGGATCCATTCTTCGTGTGGTTACCACAAACAAAAAGAGATGATACAAGCAAACTTATTTACGACGTGAATGTCTATCCCAAAAATATTGTGACAGATGCTGAATTAGATAAGACGATCGAAGAAGGGCAAGGATATTCGATTAAAGCGGGTAATAATTTCCAATGGGAAGCAACAACTAAGCTACCTGATGGTTTGTATTATAAAGCAGATAAGGAAATGATTATTACTGATGTATACGATCCAACATCAGGAACAACTTCAGATAAGCCAGTGGCAATAGGAGACGAAGTTTATGCCAACTATGTAACTGTAACCGATGATTTAAATACGGCCTTATTACTAGACGATATTGAAGTACAATCTTCTACTGATGGCTCTTCATGGACTACTTTAACAAATGACAACCAGTATACAGTTACTTTAAATGGTACAAAGGTGGCAGCTGGAGACCCTGTGACTAACACAACTGCAGGAGATGCTAAAAAGGTAGTTGTAGACTTAACACAAGCAGGGATGAAAGAATTAACTGAGAAGAAGATGCCTTATCTACGAGTGGTTTATAAAACCCACGTGAATAAAGATTTTAACGGAACAATTTCAAATAAATACCAATTGAATTATTTAATACCTGGACAAAAACCAGTGGATAAAGAAAGTAATGAACCAGAATCTTATAATGGTGGATTTAAGATTAATAAAACAGCAGAATCTAAGGATACTAAATTAGAAGGTGCTGAATTTTATATCGCAGATAGTGAAGCGAATGCCAATGCTAAAAAATATCTGGCTTCAGATGGTAAATCTTACACATTAAAAGATGATGGATCATCAGATCCTGTTTTACCGAGTGGTGTTACGTACCTTATTTCAACTTCTAATGCCAGCGGAGTAGCACAATTTGATGGACTAGCTCTTAATTGGTTTACAGATTCTAATGGCGATGGCAAACAAGATCCAAATATCGATAGTGAAGCGACATGGGCAAAAGACAAAATTCAAAAAGATTATTGGATTGTGGAAACAAAAGCACCGTCAGGATATGAATTATTGAAAAAACCAGTACAAGTGACAGTCAAATTAGATACAGATACAAATCTTGTAGTAGATGTAGAGAATAAAAAGAAAAGTGATTTACCATTTACTGGTGGCGCTGGTATGACTTTATTGATTGTGATTGCTTTAGGGGCGATTACTGTAGGTACTGCAGCAGTAGTAATTGAAAAGAAACGTCGCGCTGTATAATTTAAGAGTTGAAAGGAAAAGTAAAAAGAATATTTTTCAGAAATATTTTTCTTATTCCTAAATAATACCTTTTAGGGATAGTGAGTATATTCACTATCCTTAATTATTTTTTGTCAAAAAAAAACGATTAAAGATGCTATACAAAGATACACATTCTTATAAACAGTACAATCGACTATCTTATTCTTCGTAAAAAATAGTTCATGCGTAACATTTTCAACAGCATGTAATGGAAAGAATACTGTGTATTGATTCAGCTATGATATCTATTCAGTTATTCAGTCAACAGTCTTAAATAATTAATGAAAATATACGTCTTTTATTTTTGAGTGATCTAGCCATAGAAAACTAATGAATCATAAGACGTCACAATAAAAAAAGTATGTCATTAATAGTTTATCTATTGAAATCTCTTAGCCCCTATAGAAAGAATTATTGCTATAGCGAGGAAGGAAATAATGTTATCTAAAGTTTCTCTTTAGGAAGAAAGGAAGAAAGGTAAGAAAATGATGCGGAAGAAATTAAATCTTAAAAGAGTAGGAGTAATCGTCTTACCCCTCCTAGTGATTATAGGTATATTGGTAGTAATGATTCCTCGTGGCGATCGACTAAAAGCCTCTAATGAAAATCCTTTTGTATCTATTACTGTAGGAGAAGAAGCCGCTCCTGCGACAGGCTATGAAACACAAGAAGAGTCAACCGATTTGACTTTACAATCGACTACAACCACGATAGTTAAGATTCCAATAAATGAACAATTCGAAGTTCTTCCTATTGGTGAGTCAGGAAACGAAGTTTCTCTTCCTGAGATGAGCCAAGAAGAATTTGCGCAAACAGAAACCCTCAAGAGTTGGCAGTCTCAATTAACTGAAATAGCCGAAGAAACAGAACAAACGGGGGAAACAACAACTTCTTCTGAGATCCCTAAAGTGGAATTAGTTCCTTACTTGCAAGTGGACAATGGGAACGGAAACAAAGATTTATATTTGAAATTAGAAGCCAATCAAGGACAAAAAATTCGGGTGACGAAACACAATGAAGAAGGAATGGAACTATTTATTCAAGAAGCATTTGCGCCTGAGAATCAACAAACCTTAATGAAATTTGTAAAAAAAGAATCGATAGAAGCCAATCCTGTGACTCCTGAAGTGCCCCCGGAAAATCCTTCAGAAGAAACTGAAGATGAGATTACAGAAGAAGGTACTCCTGAAGAAGCAGGTGAAGAATTATCAAACGATGCCCTATTAGAATCACGGGCAGTTAGTAACGATACCCCTTTTAAAGTGACTGTAGATGTAGGAAAAGAAACAGGTGTTGCCCCCTTTGATACAAAAAGTGGGGATGGATATGACAGTGGGAAAGACAATGACTTAGTTCGTACCTTCGATGCCGTCCAATATACGATTAATTATGGTATTCCAGTTAGTTCAGATTACGAATCTTTAGAGGTTCGTTTAGATACGGTCTTACCGAATGCGTGGAGAAAAGATTCTTCTGGTAAGTTAAGACAAACTGCAGAAATTACTAATGGGACAGTCACGACAGAAGCAAATGGTTCAAAAACTTCTAAATATGGTGTGACGACAACTTTATCAGGGACTGGACAGGGATGGTTCACGGTAAATATCGACACCTATGGAGGCGTTAATGGAGACTTGCTTCAACCAAAGTTTGCTTTAACGATTATTAGTGCGAAGAAAACTGATGGGACAATGGTAGCTGTTAATCAAGTAGTGGATAGTAGTGTGATTCCAGAGATGGCCACAGGGGCTGTGGCCGAGATTACTGCGAAGCCTTATATAGACATAAAATTTGGGACAACAGACCGTAAAACATCTTTTGAAAGTGCGACAGGTAGTAAAGATAAGCCAGATACTATGATACAGAACGTAGCTGCTTATGCGCAATTAAAACCTTTGCCAGGGAGAACAGGGTCTGCAGAAAAGAGTATTAAAGGAAGTACTTATCCAGTAGGTGGGATAGAATATTCACTTAATCAAAAGATGGTATACAACGGAAATGGAGACAGTAAAAATTTGTCTATCGGAACGGATACAGATCCTATGGAAGTAATCATGTATGATGGATTATCATCAACTTCTGTACCAAATCCTAACTATACTTCCGAATACAATGCTTACGCCTCTGTTTATAAATCAATATCGCGTCAAGGTATATTAGCGCCTAGAGGAAATACACGGGCAACATACCCACCCTCTCAAACTACTAACAACCCTAATATTGGCATCTATGACACTGGGAATCCCAAAGTCGAAAATATTACTTCAAATAATACTATTAAAATTACTAATACAGATTATACACCAGCTAGTGTAGGGAAAAATAAATGGTTCTTAGGAGGCCCCCAGATGTCTTCTGGAGCAGAACCTTTTTCAGTCGCAGCCATGCAAATACTATTTCCGTATGAATATTTAGAGAAACAAACAGGGACTGGTGCTACCTCAGTCAGTATGGACTATACCTTAAGTGTCTCAAAAGTAAAATACGAAGGAGTTGAACAAGATGTTGATTCTAGTATATTAATGTCTTGGAATAAACAGTGGCCAGGCGGTATTCAATCTCTGAGTGCTTTTTTGAGCTCTGGTAAACAAGGATTAAGTACTGCTCCAGAAACTAAAAGGCAGTATAGCTCTTATGGTGATGGATCGATTACTCAAGGTAATAAAATATGGGGATCTATTTATACAAATTTAACAAATTATCAGGCAAAAAAAATAATACAATATGGTAGGTGGAATAGTGCAAGTTTTAAATATGATTCTAGTAGAACATCATCTGCTAGCGACTGGACAGCCGGCTCTCAATTAACAAAACAATTTTATGGAGTAGGAACTTCCAATCCTAATGTCAGTTATCGTACGCAGAATCAAATTGACAACGAATATATATGGTATCCAGACGTGGCTACTGCACAAGCTAATGGGGAAATTTCTGCAATAAAATCTATTTGGAATTTAGTCGACCCTTCCGGGTATGCTAATCCAAGATGGTATGTTCCATTAATTGCTAGTGGAAAAGTAGGGATTCAAGATGCTTCTGGTAATCCCAATGGGTTATTTACTAATACATTTGTTTATGATTCAGATGATAAACAAATTACGTATGCTCCTGGGACCTCCAAAGATTTAAACTATCAAGCGCCTACTTATACAGATGACGGAGTTATAAAGACTGGGATGTCACCAAAACTAGAATGGACAGACTCCTTATACATTCGATCCATGACCATTCGTCCAACTATTAGTGCCAATAAAACCGCTTATATTCCATCAGAGCCGATTCGATGGACTGTTGACGGGAATGTAAATAGTGGCGCAGATTCAAATCATAAGGTTCAATTTAAAGTGACGATTCCAAAAGAAGTCCAATATACCAATGGCACGGCGATAGACTATCAAGGAAACCCCTTACCAGACCCCAGTGGGATGGAAAAAAATTCCGACGGTAGTTGGATACTGACTTGGGAATTAGATTATGCAGCAGGGAGTACCTATAATCCTAAGATAACCTTTGATACATCAATCATCCCTTCTCAGTTGAATTTCGTCTTAAATTCTGCCACGTTAAAAGCTTCTGTGGTCAGTGATATTTGGCTAGAAAAGGATGATACCATTCGAGATTCTTCTACAGAAAGTCAACGAACGGCAGGAACGAGTGTGATTGTCACCAACTCAGGGACCATCACCGTCGATAAAGTGGTAGATAAACCATATATTGAAGCAGGAAATCAAGTGGACCCTGCCAATAGTAGTGATACCCACCCAACAGACTTTACGTATACGGTCTCCTTTAAAAACCACTCAACCGTGGCCATGAGTGATATACGGGTATTGGATGTTTTACCTTTTATAGGGGACGACCGTGGGACGAATTATAATGGTAGCTATTCTGTAGTGAATGTTGATCAAGTATCCGGCAGTACGACAGGAACAAAACGATACACCAATAACGCCGTAGCTGTCGATAGAGATCCCAATAGCATTGCTTTGAATTCCGGTTGGTATACCATTGGCAGTGATTTATCTGTCGTAAAAAATGCGAAAGCGATTATGTTTACCTATGACAAACTGGAGCCTGGAGAGACACTATCCTTCAAAATTACCTTACGACCAGATAAACAACAGGCGGGAGATATTTATGTGAACTCTCCATCATTAAACTCTAGTTTGAATCAATTTGTTCAGGGGGTAAACCGAGGGGTTCGCGTGATCGGTCGAGATATCTCTGGCGTCGCTTGGTATGACGATAGTTTAGATGGATTAATTGGGAATCAAACTTCTAGTACCATACCAGAAGATTATGCTAAAGATATTCCTGTCAAACTTTATCGCACCAGCAAAGATAATACTAGTTATAAAGATGAGTTAGTTAAGGAAAGCCTCACAGGTGAGAAGTTTGTGGATGCCTCCGGCAATTCCTTAATCAAAACAGATATTAATGGGAAATATATCTTTAAAAACTTACCGGAAGGGGACTATGTCGCAGAATTTATGGTGGATGGCATGGTGACTAGAAAAGAAGTAAAAGTCACCAAACAATTAGTAGGAAGTGATCCCAAGTTAAATTCAAAAGCTAGTCCAACAAATTATAAAACACCCGATTATCTATTACCTATAATCAATGATTTAGCTGCGGTCTATGGGGTAGATGATTCTGTTTACCATGTGACAGATGTAAATATTGGCTTGATTCGTCCAGGAAATGTTCGATTATTCAAATATATTGAAGGAACAGCAGTTGATGCCAATAAAGATGGTAAGTTAAGTGATACGGAAAAGGATAGTGGTACACCATTATCAGGTGCTGTGTTTGATATCTATACAGGAGATCAAGAAGAAAAAATTGATACTGCTACGACGAATGCAGACGGAATGATTATTTTCGATAAACTTTTTCCAGGAGATTATACCTTAGTAGAGACAAAAGCACCTAGTGGATATGAAAAATTAAAAGACCCAATTAAAATAACCGTTAGTCAAGGAGATCAAACGATTCCCCTGTACGTGGCTAATAATGAAAAAACAGGCTTACCATTTACTGGAGGAAATAGTGTATTCATGCTTCTTCTGATTGTCGCTACAAGTGTTACTTTGGTAGGATTTCTAGTGGTAATGTTCTACTATCGTCCCAGAAAAATGAAAGGAAGAAAATAAGATGAGAAAAAAAATGATTTTAGGGTTACTGACACTCTTTCTTCTTCCAATCAGTTGTCTGACATTCGCTTCAGAAAAGGTTCAAGCTGAAGAAACGGACTTATCTATTACGATTGTCAAATATAAAATTACTGACAGTAAACAGACAGAGGCCTTTCCTATAGATGGGACAAAAGCAGAAGTTGGCTCAGATAGTCTAGCACCTTTAGCCGGTATTAGTTATGTTATTACGCGTGTTTCTCCTGTACAGGAAACGACAGATTTTCAACCAGTAGAAGGAACAGATGCTTTTTCAACGACTATTACGACAGATGGTAATGGATTAGCTAAAGTTAGCCACTTGGCGCAAGGAACATACAGGGTAGAAGAGCAAAGCAATAGCTTATTAGCTAAAGTGATGGATCCAGTTATTTTGGAACTTCCGTTACCACAACGTTCAGGTCCGGCATTAAATGATGTTTATCTTTATCCAAAATCCAGTGTTATTGATACTAAGGTTCCTTCTACAGGAACAAAAACTGGAGGAGGGAATACAGCTTCTGGTCGACTACCTCAAACAAGTGGCAATATAGGCACATATTTATCATTAATTATGATTTTAGGATTTCTTATAATCATGGGAATGTTAGGGTTGTGGACTATCAGAAAAAAAAATCATTACAAATAGTAACAATAGGAGTAACCGAAAGGTTACTCCTAATTTTCTAAAAAGTTAGGAGACCATCTGTGGCTAAACAAGAAGGAACAAAACCTAAAAAGAAAATATCTGGATTAATGGTATTTGCCATCATTATGATTGTCTCTGGTGTTCTCGTTTTATTATATCCGATTGTAGGGAACCTGTTGGCAAACCGTGAACGCAGTTCTGCATCAAGTTCATATAATGAGGAATTAAAACATTTAACAAAAGAAGAAAGAGCACAACAATATCAATTGGCACAACAATATAATCATTACATATTTCAAAAGCAACAAGGAAATGAAGTGCCGAAAATTGATTATCAACAGGTCATTAAACAATCCTCTAAAGTGATGGGAACCATAGATATTCCAGCGATATCTATTAAACAAATGCCTTTTTATCACGGCACGTCATATAAAACCTTAGATAAAGGCTTGGGTCACTATGAAGATAGTTCAATTCCGATTGGTGGAAAAAATACGCGATCGGTGATTACTGGTCATAGTGGCGTTAAAAATCAGGTGCTTTTTAGTGATATTAAAAGCTTAGAAAAAGGTGATATTTTCTACATTAATATTTTAGGGAAAAAATTAGCTTATAAAATCGACTCATTTGAAGAAATATTGCCAAATGAAGTTGAGAAGGTTCATATTAATCCAGGCAAGGATCAGGTTACTTTATTGACGTGTACGCCGCCTGGAATAAACACTTATCGTTTATTAGTAACCGGCCACCGTATTCCTTATCAAAAAGCGTTAAAACAACAGGTGAAAAAAAGAAATTTATGGAGCTATCAAAACATTGTTTTATTTGCTCTCCTATTTAATTTCTTCCTATTTTTACTTTTATTGATTCTTTATCGCCATTACTTAAAACAATTTCGTTCATTGAACCCGGAGAAAGTGAATAAAGGCCGAAAACGGTTGAAACGTTTGTTCTTAATAACAAAGTCATACTTTATTCTCATCTTTTTATTTATGTTAACGATTTTAGGAATTGCGACTTATGGTTATCTCACCATGCAAGAAGATACAGCCGTTGCACCTATAGAGATTGGTGAAACGGAGAGTCTAAGTAATTATAATCTGGATAAAATTCAGCGGGCAAACTATGAAGAGCGGCAAATTGCCAGTGTCAATGTATCAGATTATGCAAAAGCAAAAAGTATGTTAATGGAATCTACAAATAATTGGGGGGTAGGTAAGCTAGCGATACCTAAGGTATCTATTGATTTGCCTATTCTGGCGGGTTTGACTAATGAGAATCTTTTGACAGGAGCAGCTACTTATCGTTCTGATCAACAGTTAGGTAAGGATAATTATGTTTTACTTGCCCATAATATTTATGATCAGGATGTTTTGCTTCATCGTATTAAGCAATTAAATGAGGGTGATTTGATTTATGCTACCGATTTTCAAAATGTTTATACGTATAAAGTAGTACGTAATGAAGTAATTAAGGATACAGAAGTAGGTGTAGTGGAAAAAAACGTCAATGGCGCACCACTAATTACGTTACTTCGCTGTGAAGGAAACATAGGGACTACTTATCGAGAAGTTGTCCAAGGAGAATTAGTCACTCAAGAATCTGTGAATGACGTCTCTAAAGAAAGATTGAAGGAATTAGGACTTAGGAAAGAAAAAGGAGCCAGTTCCCAAGAGTTAGTAAAGAAACAACCAGTATCTCCTTTTAATCAATTTGCCATGATGATTGCTGGGAAATTTGTATCAGAACCTCTTCAAACTATGGTACCAATGTTTATTTTCCTAGTTTTACCCATACTATTTTTTGCACTAATAAGATAGGAGATAGAAATGAAAAAAATAATTTTAGGAAGTAGTCTATTGTTAGTCGCTTTAGGAGGGGTTATTTATATGGCCCAGGGAGAAAGTCTTAAAGCAAGTGATGAGATAGAAATAAGCGAAAGTAGCCAAATAAGTGTAGAGACAACTGAAGCCACCATTTTGGAAGAAACTGTAGAGTCAACGACACCTTCAGGGGAGGAAAGTTCTATCTCCTTTTCTGAAGCGGTGAAAGAAGTTACACCCGAACAATCAGTGCCACAATCTAGTGTTGAAAGCACCGTAAATTCAGATAATAGTTTTAGCGCTATGGAGAATACAACGGAATCAAGTAGCATTTCCAGTACTACAGAAAGTACAACAAAGCCGAGTAGTAGTTCCAGCACTACAGAAAGTACAACAAAGCCGAGTAGCAGTTCCAGCACTACAGAAAGTACAACAAAGCCGAGTAGTAGTTCCAGTACTACAGAAAGCACAACAAAACCTCATCAGGAAAGTGGAAAAGATGAAACAGCAGTAGTTCCCAGTGTAGAACAACCAAATATTGTTCCTTATCCGTATCAACCATCAGTATCAACAAACTATTCACCAGTACCTACTATTGGGAATACAAACCCATTAGGAGAACATGAGGTGACATTAAATGAAGATTTAAAAGTGAGTCAAGTGGCTGAATCTGATTTAAATGGTTATGAACTCCCACTACTTTCTTCTTTTAATAACGAGAATCAAGGACTTCTTGTGTATGAAGGATTGAGACAATTGGGAGAAAAGGAAGAAAATTATACAAATGAGCAGTTATTGTCTGAAATGTATGTTCAATTATTCAATCAAGAATTCACCGCTATAGAGAGCCAATTAATTGACCATTTAGAAGAGTTACAACCTGGAGATACTTTATTGGTAAAAAACAAACCGATAGGGATGTATTTAGGGGAAGACCACTATTTAACTGTTAAAACAGAAAATGCGAAAGAAGAAGATACAGAAGAAATAAAAAATAGTGTGGAGGTTGCTTTATTATCTGAAAGAAAATCTGAGGAAACTATTGTTGGTAAACGAATGACCAAGTTCAATCAAACAACTTATGGGAAAGAAATATTATCATCGTACCCATCAAATATTAAAATAGATATTTCAGAAAATACACAACAATTTATTGAGCAGATAGGAAATGATGCACAAAAATTAGGATTAAAATATGATGTCTTTGCCTCTGTCATGATTGCACAAGCGATTTTAGAGAGTGGCTCTGGATCAAGTGGCTTATCATCTGCACCTAACTACAATTTATTTGGTGTAAAAGGAAGTTATGAAGGTCAGACAGTTAACTTGGCAACACAAGAAGATAATGGAGCAGGTGAACTTTACACAATTTCTGCAGCATTTCGGAAATATCCTAGTTACTCAGAATCCCTTGGAGATTATGTGACGCTTATTAGAGAAGGTATCTCTGAGAATTCTAATTATTATCAAGAAGTTTGGCGATCAGAGTCTAAAAATTATTTAAGAGCTGCGCAATCCCTTACTGGGAAGTACGCAACAGATACTTTATATCACCATAAGATTAGCTCTATCATTTCAGCTTATCATTTAACAAAGTATGATGAAAAACTCCCAGAAGAAGGAGCAGCCACTGGCGTTGTCTTACAAAGTAAAGACAGTATTCCTGAAGCTTATCGAAAAAAAATGACTTTACCAGACTATGATGGAAAAAACTACAATCTTTCAGGTTCATATCCTGTGGGGCAATGTACATGGTACGCTTATAATCGTGCAACTCAGTTAGGCGGTCACGTAGATGACTATATGGGAAATGGAGGAGAATGGGGAACAAAAGGACGTTCGCTAGGCTATGAAGTTATTCAGACACCTAAAGTAGGTTATTTAATATCCTTTAGTCCTGGGACAGCTGGTTCAGATGCTAGATATGGACATGTTGCTTTTGTGGAAGCTGTAACGGATCAGGGTATTTTAATTTCTGAAGGTAATGTTATAGGAGGGACAGTCATATCCTACCGAGTTATCCCGAATAATTTAGCCAAATCTCAGCTAGTTTCCTATATAAAACCACAATGAAAAGAACAAGAAAGACAAAAAAGAAGTCTTTAAAAAAAACACTTTTAGTTATTTTTAGTTGTTGTATGGTTGCTATTATGGTGTTTTGGGTGCATACAAATTATTTAATTCATCCTGTGGCGGGAACCTCTATGGAAGGTTCCCTACAGGATGGAGATTATGTGTTAGTTAATAAAAAATCACCTATTAGTCGCTATTCAATTATTGGCTTTTCTATACCAAAGGAATCTGGAATGTTTGTTAAACGAATTATAGGACTACCTGGAGATGCCATACTCATCCAAGGAAATCGTTTAATCTTAAGTATAGGAGATAAAGAGTTTTCAACGACTTATATCTTTGAGATAGATCCTAGAGTAGCCTATCAACTTTCAGGAAAAACAACAATTCCTAAGGACTATTATTTTGTTTTAGGAGATCATACAGCTGTATCAAAAGATAGTCGCTCTTTCGGGCTCGTTCAGTTATCAGATATAGAAGGAAAAGTACAGTACAGCCTTTATCCATTTTACAAATTGCGACCAATTAACTAAGAAAGGAGAGTCAGTATGTTTCTATCGATTATTCTAAAAGTAGCTATTGTGTTTTTAGTTTTGATTATATTAATGTTGAACGGTTATCGGTTCTTTATTAATTTACGCATTCGAAAAGTGGAGCAACAGGGAGTTTTATCTAATCAAGCGAAGAAAAAGCTGCAATATATTAAGGAAAAAGAACAATCAAAACACATCCAAGTTTTTTTAGTCAACGGATTTCTTATTGGATTAGTCATCTTATGTGTATCTATGTACTCCTTTCAGACAGAGAGGAACGTGGAAGTACTACAGGCAGAGAGTAGACGATTAAATGACGAAACTTACGCATTGAAAAAGGAACAAAAGCAGCTTGTTACAAAAATACCAGTGGAAAACTATCCTAAAAAAGGCTTAAATTTAGTAGATTATTCTTGGGAGCAATTATTTCAAGACAAAAAAGAAAATCAATTACAGTCAAGTATTGAAAATGATTTGAGTGAAAAATTAGTTCCTTATTTTGGCTATTCTACATGTATATTATCTATAAATATCCCAACTAAAACGCTTAGTTTATCTCTGGTGGGTGATTTAAACCAATCATCTAGTAAAGAGATTATTGAGGAAAATATGAAGAAGTTTGTGGCAGAAGCAAAGGATGTTCCTAAACTGACACAGGTACATTTTCAGATTAATAATAGTTCAGAAAAAAATACGACCGTTTATAGCTGTACGTATGATCGTAAGGATGATAAACAATCGTTTAAATTAGTTGATGAAACAACTGATAAATAAAAGGAGTAATGATGTGGACATGACAAGAAAACAGAAAAAGGACGGTTGGTTCTTTAGTAAAAGTTTATTGCAAGAGATAAATGAATTATCTGAGGAAGTTGAAGAAGAACAAGAAGAGGAAAAAAATGAATCGCAGAAAGAAATGGCGGAAAAAGCTAGTTCTATCGCAGTTGTGAGCAAACCTATAGACGAAAAGAATCAGCAAGTAAACGCAACAGTTCCCAAAATATTACCTATGAAAAATAAAGAAGAAAAAGGCGATATTCAAAAATTAAAAGATGAGAATCGGCAATTACGAAAGCAACTAGAATTTTTAGAAAAGATACAACAAGACATGGTGAATAATCAGTCTGAAATTACCACCATTACAAAGAAATTAACGTTGCAAAAAGAGCAGTTAGAAACAGAAAATAAGAAACTGTTGAAACAAGTTTCAGAAGAACAACAAGATGATATAGCAAATCAGGAACTATTACATGAAAAGAAACAATTAAAAAGTGCAATCTTAATGTTATCAAATAAAATGGAAGAACTAAAAGAAAGGCAGCAGCAGCTATTAGGTGAAAAAGAAGGGCTCATTTCACAAAATAAAACATTAACAACAAAGATAGAAGAATTGATATCTTCTACAGAAAACACATCAAATGAAGAAGTTGAGAAAGAATTCAGTCAATTAAAAGAAGCCCTATATACTGCACACGGAAATATTATCCAGTTGCAGGAACAAGTCAAGAAGGAACATGAGCATTCTGACATTTTAAAAAGAGAGAATATCGAATTAACCAATACTGTAGAATCTTTACACAAAAAAAGTCTAGAAAAAGCGGCTATTGAACATGAACTAAATAAACAATTATCAGATCAAAATAATCATTTGATAGCTACTGGTGAACAATTGAATGAATTAAATAAAAAAATGGCAGAACTACAAAGCACTTATGAGGAGGAAAAACAAAAGACACAACAATTAGACAATAAGATAAAGCAACAAGAAAAAGATAAATTATTCCATCAAGAAGAGGTCAGCAAAATTTTACTTTCTGCTAGAAGGCAAGGAGACTGCATCATTCAAGATGCACAAAAACAGGCGGAGGAAATCATGTTGGCTGCAGAAAAAAAAGTACAAAAACAAAAAGATGAGTCAAAAGAATTGTATCAAAGCTTAGTAGTCTCACAACAAGAGTGCCAAACAATCTATGAAAAAATGGAAAAACAGTTATTACACTTTGTTAGAGAAGATTAGAAAAAATAAGCATACAAAGTAAACTATGGGGCTGCTTGGTTTAGAATGAGTAGCCTACATAGTTTATTTCACATGCCAATTGGAATGGAGATTATAAATATGAAGGAAACAGAGTTTAATCAGATCTATAAACAAGTGTACAGATATGGGGTTCAATCCTTTTGGTACTTTCCTACAGTTTCATTTGTTTGTTTTCTTATGGGGGTGTTTGGACTATGTTATCTAATCACTAGCTTTTTATTTACTTCAGTTAGATACTTAAATGGTCAACAATTACTTATTCTATATGAAGTGTCTATTCTTCTTTTAGCCCCTTTTTTATGTTATTTAGTCAGACGGTTTTTAATAAAAAGAAGAAGTAACCGCTATGAAAGTCAACTAAGTCAGTTGCTTATAGATGAGCAGTTAGGGCACACAGAACTCAAAAAAAATATTGAGAAAGTACGCGTTCAATTAAGTAAAGAAGAAGATCAAATAAAGATGTTTACTATATTAATTAATTTAGGATTTATATTTAGTATGGTTTGTTTATTTGGGTTATTTCCTTATATGATAAAATCTGTAGGCATTTCTGCTTTACTCTTTATTTCTTTGGGTCTCATATTGAACTATTTTTTTGATGTTCAACTAATCAAGGTATTAAAAAACACCTCCACTAAAAAAATACATTTATTGTCATTTGTTCAATCAGAATTTTCTTATATGGACACTACTTTATTACCGCTGGGGGAACATAAAAAAATATCAATTGATTCCATAGGGGGCTCTTTAGAATTAACTAGTAGTACAGCTAAATCACCTCTTGAAAGAATCTGGGACTTTATAGGGAGCGAGCCGGTAACAGATTTAGAAGAGTCAAAGAACACAGATGGTTCAATGATGAGTGAAGGATACCTTGAGGGGGTCTCTCTTCCTGATGAGACGACAGCTATCTACGGTATCGATCCTTCAGAACAATTATTTGATCTCTTTGAAGAGACAGAAACCCAGGAAAAGAATGATCCATCTTTAGAGGTAGATACAGACGATTCAATAGCCGTTATTGATAATCAAATAAATGTTTTGGATGAGCTATTCGATATAGACGATTCCTTAATTAATGAAATGTATATGGAAGATCTTTCCCATCTAGATGAAACAACTACCTCTGATGAACCTATTTCTCCAGAACAATTATCCGAAATTCTTGAAAATCCAAAATTAGAGAAGTAAATCATCTTTCTTTCGATGGATACTGCCTAGAATAAAAGATCATTTTCTAAGTTATTATTATCAATTATTTAGTACAACTTGTACAGCTATTGGATGAAAAATAATTCATATCCATTTATCTATAAAAAAATGAAAGATTATAAGTTGAAGATGATTGATTTTATTTGAATCAAGTAAGTAAGTAGCCAGCTACATGCTCAGATGAGAAGGGTATCAAAAGATAGCGGATGAAAAAATATGAATAGACAAAATCAACAAAAAAGAAGATAAAGATAAATATGAATATCGCTTTTGAAATTATTTGTGGACAATCTAAAAGTAACACTTCTTGACCTAATAGAAAAGGCGGTAGAACAGCATTCTCGAAAAAATAAAAGGTGTCACCTGTGGTTATTCTAACAGTACTATGTGATTCCTAGAAAAATATAAGCAACAGAAAATTATGTCTTAAAAATTTCTTATTTGATAAAAAAATTGTACAATAAACCCATTAATAAAATTGGAGGATACATTTTATGATAACAAATTTTAGAGATATTGGTGATATAACTACGCAATTAGGAAAATTAGAGAGCGGACTATTTTTCAGGAGTGGAGAACTCACGGAACTAAATGAATCTGATATAAATTTTTTAAAAAATAAATGCGGAATAAAAAAAGTCTATGATTTTAGAAGTGCTGATGAAATAAAGAAAAATCCAGATTTAAAAATTAATGGTATAGAAATAAGTAATATTGATATTTTAGCCTCTATTACAGCTAACGGTGCTTCTTTAGAAGGTATGCTAAGTAATTCTGATATTCATAAATCTATGTTAGAAACTTATACCGAGATTGTGACAAGTCAGTCAGCGTTAAATGGTTACTCAAAATTTCTAACAGAAATTTTACAAACAAAACAGCCTATATTATTTCACTGTTTTGCAGGAAAAGATAGAACAGGATTCGCCGCTGCTTTGATATTAAAAATTTCAGGTGCCTCTGATGAACAAATTATGAAGGACTATTTGAAAACAAATGAATCTCGAAAGATTGCTAATCAGTCAATTCTCAATTCATTAGAAGGCAAGTTGTCTGCTTCTCAAATAGATGACTTAAAGGTTGCTTTAGTTGTAGATTCTTCTTACTTAGAACATGCGAAGGAAATATTAATTAAACAGTTTGGAAGTTTGGATAATTACTTAACATCTGGTCTTAAATTGCAGGATGATTATATTGAACAATTTCAAAAAATTTATATACAAAAATAAACAAAAATACTCGATGTGTGAGAGACTTGTCGTAAGAGCCTCCTACACATCGAGTATTTCTATTGAGCTGATATCATCTATTCGTGCTAAATCAATAATAAGGTGATGCATGTCTGTGACATGACGAGGTTTGATGGTGTACATATTAGTATAGTATTTCCTATCTTCATTTGTATATACTTTTGTTGTTAAATTTTTAACAGTTATTTGGTTATTTTTAAAATATTCTGTAATCATTTTTTCTGTCTCCACTGATGAAATAGTTATGGCTAAATTTTTTAAAGATTGAAAGGGAATGATTTTGTTAAAAGTTGCTAAGATAACTACCACTAATAATGAACTAAATAAAGCTAGCAGGTAGTATCCTAATCCTACAGCGATCCCTATAGCAGCAGTTACCCACAAAGAAGAGGCTGTCGACAAACCTTTTACTCTTTTTTGAGAGACAATAATTGTTCCAGCACCTAAAAAACCAATACCACTAACTATTTGAGCAATGATTTTGCTAGAATCAGCACTGATGATTCCCTTTAATTCAGGGTTAGTGATCACTGCTTGAGCAGTAGCTTCAGATAATTCTTTAGATATGATTGTCAAAATGACTGCACCCAAACAAACTAAATTATAAGTTCTCATTCCTGCAGGACTACTTTTGGTTTCTCTATTATAACCAATCATAGAAGATACAAGTATACTAAATAATAAGGGTTCTAAAATATTAATTAAATTCATCATTTACCTCACAAATATATTTTTGTTGAAACGGTAGTAATTAATTTAGAAAAATCATGCGATAGTTAACAGAGACCTATATGTTTTACTATTAGATCCTATGTGTTTAACCTAAAAATAGCCATTAATTTATAATTCATTTTTTTATTTTTTTTTAAAAAATGGATATAGTTTTTTTATGACAATTATACTCTTTTTTGATGACACTTGTTGACAAATTTAAGTTATTTAAAAATAGAAATATTTTTATTTGATTAGTCTTTTACAGGTAATGCGGTAATCTGAAAGCACATTATATTATCAAATTAAAAAAGAGGTGCAAAATGTTAAATGTAACAAATACTTATACTAAAACTGTTAAACACAAATGGTGGGTTTTAACAATATTAGCGTTATCCGTATCATTAGTTATTATCGATGGCACAATTGTGAATGTATCATTACCAGTCATAATGAAGGATTTGAAATTATCTTTTACAAATGCCGAATGGATTATTACTCTGTATTCTCTGCTTTTTTCTTCATTGCTCATTACCATGGGACGACTTGCAGATAATTTTGGTCGAAAAAAAATATTAATTATAGGAATTATAATTTTTCTGTTCGGATCAATATTGGCAAGCTTCTCAAAAGATATTACTTTTATGCTAACTGCTAGAGCGATACAAGGAGTCGGTGGAGCATCTATTTTACCAACAACTTTATCAGTTGTAAATTCATTGTTTTTTGGAAAGGATAGAACTGTTGCCTTTGCAGTATGGGGATCAGTAATTGCTGGTATGGCAGCAATCGGTCCATTATTAGGTGGGTATTTGACAACTTACTTATCTTGGCACTGGATTTTTTGGATTAATTTTCCAATTGGTGTTTTCATCATTATTTCAGCATTAAAATATTTACCCGAAACTTATGGTGAAAAAATAGTAGGGAAATTTGATTTTATCGGTTTTTTACTTTCTACGATAAGTTTAATTTCTTTTGTATTCGGAGTTATAGAAGGTCGTACATACGGCTGGTGGCATGCCAATAATGGCTATCCAACGTTCTTTAATTTATCCATTATACCTACATTAATTGCCATTGGTATATTAGTATTTTCATTATTTATAGTATGGGAATCGCGTCTGAACAAACAAAATAAATCTCATTTACTAGATGTATCACTATTTAAGTTTAAAAGTTTTTCATTAGGAAATATTATTGCCGGTATCGTTGCTATCGGAGAATCTGGACTCTTATTTTTATTACCATTATTCTTGCAAAATATTTTAGTACTTAGTCCAATAAAGTCTGGAATTATACTTTCAGTGATGGGGTTAGGAGCGTTCTTAGCAGGTGGTATGGCTACATTTATTGTTGAAAAAACATCAGCATCTTTTGTTGTATCTCTTGGTTTATTTTTAGAAACTTTAGGATTTTTTGGCTTTTTCAAAACTGTAAATCCCAATAATAGTTTAGCTTGGATTGTTATCTGGCTTATTATTTACGGTATAGGACTTGGATTTGCTTCAGCCCAGTTAACATCCATTGTATTAAAGGATGTCCCACCTATTCAGTCAGGACAAGGATCAAGTATTCAATCCACTACACGACAAATTGGATCTGCATTAGGTGTTGCTATTATCGGAACAATATTTAATTCAAAACTACAAAATGATATTCCCCATACTCTTGATGGTTTAGGAATATCAGCAAAAATGCAGCATTCATTGGAATCAAGTGTGATAAATAGTGCAGGATCAGCTATTCATGCATTAAAAGTATCCAATCCAAAGATATTGAACATAACAGAAACTATGCGAAATAATATGGTTGTAAAATTAGATATTAACTTTACAAATAGTTTAGTGAAAACAATAGGTATTTCATCTATTGTTATACTGATTAGTTTCTTTCTAACATTTGGACTATACAAACAAAAAAATAACTAAAAATTGATTTGCTTATCTTTTGACAGTTGTTAAGGACAATATCGACAATGTTGTAACCTTGAAAAAATACTTTTCTCAGCTTGTCTCATTTCTTATAATTCTTAGGAAATGGTAGCCATGGTGGGGAGCTACTGTCAAAAGTTGAGCTGATTTTTTATTTCATTTGTAAGTGGTCCATTTCCATCTAATCCTGATCTTGATTCATTAGTGCTAACATTTCTTTGTGTATGGTTTTTTATTTTTTGCTTGCATATTATGACCATCGAACATTTATGAAGGTATGCCATAACCCCAAAAATTATTTGGCCTCCATATTTGATAATTTCATCTGAATACATATCCAATATTATTTTTTTTCATATAATCCCTGATTTTTTTACCGTTTCATAAAATATAATAAAAACTAGGAATTAAGCAATAAAATTGTTCAATAGTTTGGAAAATACTAGTACATAATTTCACTGACTTGATATTTTTTCTTCTACATATATTATAAAAATCCTTTCACAAAGGAAGTGTCTATTTGATAAAGCGTGATTTAAGAGATATGGTCATTTTTATTCCTTTCATCTGTTGCTTTTTTCTACTGATTTTAGCAGCTGATAAAACAGGAAAGGTTGGCATTATTGGAACAATCATCACATTATTTATAAATCCTGAAAATTATGAAATACGATATAATAAAAAAATTAATCAAAAGTTGAAACTCAGAATTTTTTACCTCAAAGAATTAATGTTAAGTTTTTTCTGTAGCTATTATATCGTTTATATTATCAATCATATTCGTTTAAAAAAAGAAATTACATGGCCAGTCAATGTATTTATATCAGCTACAATTTTTTCATTCATGTGGATTTATGTTCGTATTATAGTTCCTCACATGATCAATTACTTCAATAATAAAATCGAATAGTATTTTCGGGTATGTTGTGAAATTTTGAAAATTTTGTCACACACCTGTATTTAACGTTAAAAAATTATTTCTTTCAGGTCTACAGTTTGAGTATTTTAAGTATTTATTCGTATAAGTTTTTTATAAAAGGAAATTATTTCACAACTCAAACATTACAGTCTGAATGATTAAGGACAAACAGCCAATCCAAATTGATTGAAAGAAGAAATAATTTCATTCGAACCAATAATACTTTTTGCAAGGTGATCTATCTTAGTGACTAAATACCTGATCACCATCTTTCACAACGGAAATTAACGCTTCTAATTCTTTTCTACCTTCCTTTTTCATTCCAGTATATTTTTCGCTAAAGATTTTTATTGCCCCAGCTTCTTCTAGTTTTATAATTTTAGTTACTTGTACTTACTTTAGAGTACCTATAAATCAACTAAATTTTTACTTTCTTTCTGAATATATGTTTTTGACCCGTTTAAATTCAAGTATATAGAGAAAAAATTAAAGGATCAAAAACTTTCTAAATTCCTGGCACCAATATACTTAATAGAGAATAAGATGAAAGAAGGGCAGAAGGTCGTCACTTTTTCCGCTAATTTTGATATAAAACAGAATAAAAGGGTTCCAAATTCAAATTTCTCGAATTTAGAACCCTTTTGCCTTACTTTTAATATTTGAGATTCTGCTTGCTAGTTAATATAAAGAGCACCATACGAGTAGTTAATACGGCGCCTCAATTATCTATCAATTATTTGGGACTATAAAAAGCTATGCCTTCATCTCTCCACCCAAGTCTAATTAACCAATCAGCTTCTTTTTTACTTGAAGTAAATAAGTGAGAACCTGGTCCTGTGGTATTTGGATTAAATACTCTAAAAACACTTTCTCCTTGATCCTTAGGAACCATGTAAAACCCAATTTGTTCTTTTCTCCAACCGTTAGCTGCTACCCAATTGTATTCTTTATCACTAATAGTATAAAAATGTTCACCTGAATTAGGATTGTATAGTCGATAAACAGGAAGAGCTGATTCGTAGTCTGAGAGGACGCTTTGGAACGCCACACCTTCAGCATGCCATTTCAAACCAGTTATCCAATCGTATTCCTTTTGACTAGTAGTATATAAATGATCTCCATCGTTTGAGTTATATGCTCTTAATACTGGGACTAATTGAGTATCATCTTTTTTTACAATAGTTAGCATAACAATCTTAGACTGTCCATCTGAGCTATTCAATGTGACATCATAATTTCCCGGTTTAGAAAAATTCACTTTAGAAAAATCAGCAGTAACATCTATAGCATTACCGTCAGTATCTGTAGCAGATCCTTTAAAATCAGACACTGTTGGGGTGGCGGATCCCATAGTCATTGTATAGTTTTCCCCATTTATTGATTGTAAGTTCTGAGCTTCTAAAACCTCAATAGTCGCATCTTTAGAGATTGAATAACCAAATTTACTGATATATTCATACTTTACGGTGTAATCTCCTGGTGATTTAGTATCAACATCTCCAGTAGTAACTACTGCAGAAAACGCTAATGGGTTTCCTTCTCCATCGGTTCCACTTACAAAGTTACTTTCAGGAGTCCATTTACTATTTAGCTTTATAGATGAATCTTTAACTTCTACGCTTGATAAATCTTTTTGCCAAATATATGTTCCAGCTTCACTATAATTTGCCATAAGGTCTTGAGAACTTCCAATAACTTGTTTGTTTTCTTTACGTGACCATGATCCTGTATAAGGATATTCTTTTTCTATGGCAGACAATTGAACAGAAGTAATGTCCGAAGATAAGTGGTCTCCCAGTACTAGAGTGGATAATTTGTCACAATTTCCAAACATTTGTGACACTGTTCCTGACACAGAAAATTGCGATATATTTAAATATGACAGTTCTAAATCATTATAAAACATTGAAGCAGCATTGATTAAATTTGGCGTTTTGAAATTTGATAAATCTAAACTTTGTAAAGACCACATTCCAATGAACATACGGGTCATATCTGTCACGTTAGAGGTGTCAAAGCTGGAAAGATCGATTGTTTCCATAAATTTAATATTATTAAACATATCCGACATATCTGTTACTTTTGCTGTATCAAAATGTGTAAGATCGATAGATTCTATCACACAGCTATAAAACATGCCTGACATATTTAGTACGTTTGAGGTATTAAAACCAGATAGATCAATTGTTTCTGCATTACACCCTCTAAACATATCACTCATATCTGTCACATTAGAAGTATCGAAATTAGATAGGTTTAAATTAGATAATTTACTGGTTCCTGCAAACATCTGTGACATATCTGTTACATTGGAAGTGTTAAAGTTCTCCATATTATGAAATTCTGTAACATTTCTTAAACCAGAAAATAATGCATTAGAATCTGTGTTAGCAATAACCTGTCCATCAAAAGTTACTGTCTTTATGTTTGCCGAATAAGCATACCAAGGAGAATAACCGGAGTTATTTGCTTTATCTGATGGAGCTAATTCGCCTTCTCCGATGTGTAATGTGCCTGAATCATCAATAGACCAATTTGACGTACCATTTACTCCATTAGGATTTGTATCCATTAAACTAGAGGTATTATCACTCACTGTATTATTATTACTAGGACTGACATCAACTGCAAAGCTTTTAATTGGTACTAAAAGTTGTGCACTTACCAAAAAAGTTAGCACTAACATGTTTGTTTTTTTCATTTTGATTTCCTTTCTAATCTTAATAGTAATATGATTTGTTAATTACATATTATATATCCGTAGGTAAATCTTGAAATTTCCAATATAAAAATAAATCCAATTTTATAAAGCTACAGTCAGTTCTGTTGCAAAGTAAAAAATGAGGGGGCTGTCTTTTCTAATAGTAAATTAGGTAGGAATTTCAATGATATCTTTATTTCCATATAAACCGAAAAGCCAAAAAGAGTAACTACTTTTTGGCTTTTCTTTATACATTCTTTGATTATAGAGAAGTTCTTCCACTGTAAGATAGCTTAGATTGAAACGAAGATAAGGGGATCAAGGTCAGAATAATCTGAAATGACTTCCTTTTAAAAAAACCACCATCTGTCCTTTCAGAAACATTTACAATAGATTCCACTTTTTATATAGTCTTCAATGGTTTTAACCTAATAAAATGGCCTTCAGCAGATTCAATCATTTGTTCTATTTTATAATGAGGAACAAATTCTTGAACATCTGTTTCCAATAACATGACTTCTTTTCCGAAGCCAGGTATTCCGATAACCAGATTTCTTGTTTCTAAATGCAGTTGCATTACATTTTGAAGATGTTCAGATATTTCTAATAATACTGTTCTATCAGTATTTTGGCAGGCACCTTTTTGATGCAATAGTCGCAAACCATTCCGCAAAATAGTATTGTGAACAGTCTTTTCTCGAATGACTTTATTCCACATGATCGTTCCCTAGGCAACCTTTTCTTCAGTAGTTACGGTCAATCTAATACATAAGTTTTTTCCACACTCAATCAGCTGCTCTGCCACGTCTTTTGGACAATCTACATAAAAAACTATAGCAGAGTAGTCTTTTGCCAGTTTATATAAAATTTCCTTCCCTTGGTTTAGTAGAGATGATGGGCTATCTTCCAAATTTTCATAAAAAGTGATCTGCTTATTACGTAAGAAGGTGTGGGGTAATTGTTTTTTTATACCAATGAACGCAATTTTTTCTCCTGGATAATGTTGTTTAATATGACTCCATATTTGTTGTGTAGGTTCTATTTTCTTTTCAAGAATAAACAATTTTTAACTTCCTCTCAGTTTTTAATTATTGTTTGCAGGAAATAGTCCTGCGCTAGTTTGTCTTGCAAAACTATCACCTCCATTCTTGATAAAAAATAACAAACGATATATATCTATCATAGCACCTTATATTTTTAAAGCAAGGGAAAACAGTAAATTATGCTTTTGAGAAGTAGCTAACCCAATTATTCATTGATTTTAAATTACAAAGAAAAAGATGCATAAGTATTAAAAAAGCGATTCACATGATTATAAATAGTCTTGAATATGATTGATATTATATGCATATCATTCGGTCATTATCCAGTAGGATTAGTTCTTTAAGAAACGAGATCACAGCCTGATCAATAGACATGAATATTATTTATTCAATAAAATATTATCTGTTTCGGTAGAGAGTTTTTATGAAGAAAGTTGTTATATTATGTGTCGCAAGAAGGAGATTCAAAAAGATGGGACACCTTGAGTGCAGATGAAAAATCTTAGCTTTGGAATTTTTTTTTAAAAAAAATTCACCAAATTCAATGACACTCAACAGATTTTTAAATCTGCGACATTTGTTTTTTAAGGCTTTAGATCAAGGTTTTTTAAGTGAAAAATAAAATGGGATTTTTCTTATGTCGTGGATTTTTAAAACAGTTGAGTATGGTCTGGAGGAGTGAAAAAATAATTTTAAGATTTTTTTGGACTTTTTCGAGAAATTTTTCGTTATTAGGTGTAAGAGGAAAAATGAGGAGAAAAACTTATGGAAAAGCAACCCTTTACTTGCCGCCAACTATTAAACCGCGACTACCAAAAAATCCAACGTCAAGTGACGAAATATTACAGAAGCACGCCGAATCTAATTCTTTGCCTGAAAATCATCCAAGCGTTATTAATCCGCCGAAATCTTGCAGCTGAGAAACTAGCATTACCACTAGTAGAAATCGTCAAAGAAATCTATTTAAAAAATCCAGCGACACCTGATATGGCTGTTGAAATTTATCAGTTTGGAGAATATTTTACCGCACGAGAATGGCACATACTGATGGAAAAATATCGCCAATTAGTACGTTTATATATCTTTATCAAAATTCTCGGGGAAATTTTGAAAAAAAGGGATCGACAAGCTTTATTTTTAAGTGGATAGGACTTTATATTAATGATTAAAAATACTGGTTTAATTCGTGAAGGCTGGCGCTCTGAGGGGGTTGGGTTTTACGGGAAGTAATCGAGAATTGTTTAGTTGGTTGTGATATCACCTGTATACAGAAAATTAGATAAGATATGTTATTTTTAATAACAAATGATTTATTTTTAAGATTTATTTGTTTGTTTAAAATAAGTGGATTATAATAAGCCAAAATCGTTTAACAAAATGATTAACGATTCTGGCTTATTTTGCATATATTATTATAGGTGAATGAATTTTTTTTAATTTATAAATTTCCATTGTTATTTATAAAACGTATCTTGATTGTAACAAAAACAGGAAAAAAGTGCTTTTTGAGACTATTTTTAAAGCATTATTCTTTTCACATAAATTATATTATAAATGATGATCAGTTTCAACATTAAATAATTTATTTCCTTGGGAATTATTTAAATAATGTCTTTATAATGTTAGTTTTATTCATTTAAAATGAATTTTTGTGCCTTATTTATGTTAAAAAACGGAATATTAAAATTGTTTTTTTAAACCGTCAAACTGCGCCGTCAATAAAAGAGAAAGGATGATTATTTTATGACAGCAAAAGGAAATAATATTTACCTAAGAAAGGATGGAAGATGGGAGGGTCGTTATCAAATAAATCGAAAGCTCAATGGACAGATTAAATATGGTTACATTTATGGAAAATCTTTTGAGGAAGTAGCAGAAAAATTAGTGCCATTAAGGAAAAAGACAGAAAAGATGCGCCAACTATACGGAGAAAGCACGGTGACTTATCAAGAATGGATCGACTATACCGGTCATGAAATCTTTGAAGGCTTGAAACCTTCGACTGTAGCAAGTTATCGTTATAAAATTAAGCGCTACCTTTTACCCTTCATGGGGAAGACTTCTTTATATGAAATAACTGAATCTTTTTTAAAGGAAATCACCGTTAAATGGCAAGAAATGGGTTTGTCTAACAGTACCTGTACCGTCATTTTGCGGATACTAAATAAAACCCTGCGCCATGCGGTTGTAAAGAAAATCGTGTCAGAAGACCTTGTTCAAGAGATGCCGAAAATAAAAATACAACCACAAAAAGTCCATGCACTATCACAAAAAGAAGAGCATGCACTAAAAAAGGCGGTTGAAAATTATGATGACGATAAAGGAAAAGCGGTCCTATTTGCCTTGCATGCAGGACTAAGAATTGGTGAGATCGCTGGTTTAAGATGGGAAGATATTGATTTTGAACAAAATATCATTACGGTAAATCATACATATCAACGAATCGCAAATAACCAAGGACAAGGTACCGAGATGACCTTAGGATCCGCTAAGACAACGGCTTCTCATCGGGTCATCCCCATGTTGAGTGAAGTCAGAGAACTATTGGAAAAAATGAAAAAAACGACAAATAGTCCTTACATATTAAGTGTCAGAGGAAAAGCCTGTGAACCTCGTTTATTGACGTACCATTTTCATTGCATCAGAAAAATGGCTGGCTTAGAAAATATCCATTTCCACCAATTGCGCCATACTTTCGCGACCCGTTGCCTAGAGTCGTCCTCAGATATTTCATCCATTAGTGCCATGATGGGACACGCTTCTACGCAGATGACTTTAGACATATATACTGATTCTCTATTAGAACAAAGAAGAGCTGTGATTCAAGGATTAGAATATAAAAGCGCCTAGGTGATAGCGCTTACTTTTTTAGCGAATTCTGAAGGTTTTTTTGGATTTCTAAAGTAAGCGCTAACAACGACTTGTTAATAATTCTTGAAAATATATTGATATTAATACCAATCAAAAAATAGATTTCACTAAATATATTGTTATTTATTTGATTTCAAAAAAAAGCCAAAGCCGTCAAAGTCAGCCGTCAATAAATAAACGCCTTGCTACAAAAGACTTTATAACTGTTTTCTTGTTTTTGTTACGACTAGGAAAAAATAAGTGGCTGCCATAACAAGCGCGTCACCTACAAGTTTAAGGTTTTTTGTTAGAAAAAGATATCAAATGGCTCAGGTCATTTAATATAAAAAAATAAAAGGAGAGATTTAACATGAAAAGAAAGGTATTGGCAGGTTTATTGGCGAGTGTCAGTGTATTAGGTTTATGTTTATCGGGAACGACAGCGCTTGCAGCAACACAAGAGAGGTCTTCGGATGCAACGATTGGGTTTACAGAGCCCATAGTTCCGGGGACATTACAATTTAGACACATTCCAGTATCGAACGCTTTTGATTTTGGTACAAGTAATGCTGCTCCAACTGGTTCGAATGGAGTTTTTAACAAGACAGGGAATGCTTATGTTGTTATTCAAGATGATCGTACTGAAGCAATAGGAAATCAATGGGCGTTGTCAGCGAGTCTTAGCCAAATTACACATGTGAGTGATCCTTTAGATGTTTTATCAGGTGCAACATTACGGTTTACTGGAGCATCAAGAGATTACTTAGATCCAACCAATGATGGGATGACACCTCCAGCTGCAGGTAATGGGACTATCGGCAATCAAAGCGATTCAACAGCTGTAGCAACAACTACCAATGTTGTACTTAATCAAGCGACTTCTAGTCAAAGTTTTCCAGTAGAATTACTAAGAGATGGGACATCTGGTGCGTCTTCTAGAGAAGGTTATTCAGCTTTGGAAATGTCAGGTATTAATATGACTGTTGTTCAAGATACTGCGAACGCAGGTCAATACAAAGGCACAATCACTTGGTCATTAAATGATCTAGTTTAAACCACACAAAAACCTAAGGGGAATAAAACATCGTTTTTCCCCTTTTTTAGGAGGAAATGATGAACAATTACAAAGCAACATTTCGAGGAGTCATCCTCCTAGTTCTGGTCAGTTGTGTCTGGTTGTTTCCGAGGCAAGTTCAAGCGGCAGATGAATCCGAGGCACAATCAGCGGCGGGTTTTACTGTAGAAGCAGTGATTCCTGATAATCAAGTGGATGTCATGAAGACCTATTTTTATTTAGGGATCGAGCCTGATACGCCGCAAGTGATTCAGGTAAAAGTAAGAAGTACTCAAGAGGCAGCCACGACTGTTCACTTAACCGTACATAATGCGGTCAGTAGTTCGGGAGGATCGATCGATTACACGAGAGTGAATCCTAAACTAGATGAAAGCCTAAAAAATCCAGTGACGGATCTGGTGACCATCAATGGTGGACAGACAGAAGTCACCGTCGCCAACTATGAGGAAAAAACGATCGAGTATACGATCCAGCCACCAGCAGAAAATTTTACTGGGGTGAAATTAGGATCGCTACGATTCGTTGACAGAGATGGCGGGACGCAACAAGCCGGACAGGCAGCATTGAGTTCGGAGTATGGCTATACGATCGCATTGATGTTGACGGAAGATAGAGAGCGTTTTAACTTAGGTGCGGATTTGAAATTAAAGAACGTTAATTTAAAATTATCAAATGGTCGAAAAGTCATTGCAGCAAATATCCAAAATGACCAATCGAAAGTCTTGCAAGAAATGGTGATCGAAGGTCAAGTCAGACGACAAGGACAATCAGATACGATCGTCAGCAATCGTCAGACTAACTTCTCAGTGGCACCGAATTCTAATTTTGACTTCCAATTACCCCTTGATCTGAATAATTTTTCAGCTGGGACTTATGTCTTTACTGGAAAAGCAGAAGGTGCAGGTCGGACTTGGGAATGGGAAGAAGAGTTCACCGTCAGTGGGAATCGAGCAGCGAAAATCAATCGGGAAACAGTCTACAAAATATTGATACCCGCTTGGGTACCGTGGATTGCGGCAGGATTATTTGTGATATGGCTTGGATTAGTTTTCTATCTGTTTAGACGCCAGCGTCGATGGCAGATAAAAGGAGAGTGAGGGGTGTGAGGCAAAGAAAAAAAAGCTGGCTAGTACTGGCTGCTTGTATAGGTATGACGGTACTTCCTACCCAATCCTTTGCTGCTCAATGGCAAGACACGATTGGGATTACTTTCAGT
This sequence comes from Enterococcus sp. AZ103, assembly GCF_051714685.1. NCBI lineage: Bacteria > Bacillati > Bacillota > Bacilli > Lactobacillales > Enterococcaceae > Enterococcus > Enterococcus sp. AZ103. Next base: position 601,370 of record NZ_JBIOSI010000002.1, read on the forward strand.
GAGGCGAGTCCGCAACCGCCGCCAGAGCCAGTGGAAAGAAACAATGTGATTCCGCTAACCATTAATGTAAGTAGGACACCAGTCAGTCGGGGACGACTTCCCCAGACCGGTGGGACATTTAATCAATGGCAGATCATCGGTCTCGGCTGCGTACTGGCAAGTTTTTGGTTGTTCCTATTCTCGCGTTTGAGAAAGGAGGCCACTGATGATTAAAAAAATACTGACAGGTGTCTGTACCTTGTTGATCCTAGGATCGAGCTTCCCTGCGCCAACGATATTCGCAGAGACCGTCGATCCCTTAACAGATACAGAGGCAACGATGCCGACAATCACTGATGAACCGACAGTCGCCGCCCAATCAATTATCAACAAAGATGTTCCAGCGGATACCCTGACCACAGAAGCCGGTTCAAGTAGTTCATCTGAAAGTAAAGCACAAGGTACGACAAATACCACCAGCTCCACCAACAAGGCGGCAAAAGAAGTAACTACTAAAGCTACCAGTGATTCGGAGAAAGAAGCCGTTGATAGTGAGGTGGAAGCACAAAGTGACAGTGAAACAGATGAGGTAGCCACTGGTGACATTAGTGATGCATTGCGTGCAAAGGCTGCAAAAGTCCATGGTATTGAACCAGCTGCCGTGAATGATAAAACACCGATGGTAGAAAGGACTTTTGGAGAAGATGATCCTGAGACTTATATGCTGGATGATACACTTTCTCTTGCATTGAGAAGTAGTGGTATGAATATAACTATAAGTGGGGGTCTATGGAGTGGCGATTTAAAAGATCCTGGTAAATTGACTATAGGAGATATGAAGACGTTACAGGTGGTAATCGTTAGTGATGGCGGACATCCTCCAGTTTTTTCACTAGTTAGGGATCTGATAGGATTGGAATATGCAATCAATATGGACGAATTGGACTGTAGCATGAATGACTTAACTTCTTTAGATTTAACCAAAAATCTTAAACTATCGAAATTAAACTGTCGCAGTAATAAAATTACGGATTTTTCGCTTTATAATAATGGCGCTAATATTGAATCGTTAAGCTGCTTTGGTAATAAAATTGCTGACTTCACGAAGGTCATACAAGCGCAAGAGATATATGCTGATCGGCAAGAAATTACGATTCCTTTATCAGATGTGAAGGTGGATGCAGAAAATAAACTAAAGATCATCGACACTATAAAAATATCTGACAATATCGATTTAACGACAGCGACATATACACCCAATTCTTCTTCATCTAACTCAGAGAAAGAGGCAACCATTGAAGGTAATACGATGAATTTTGAGAACATATCCAAGCAAACGCTTAGTGAAGGTTCGATATTATATGACAGTGATGAAAGTACGACTAATTCTGGTTTTTTTATGTATGCTTGCACAATCACCTTCGAAGACTACAATCCTCAACTATTAAGTGAAGGTGACAATAGTCTGGAATATAGTATTGACAAGAATTTATCAACAGCTTTGCGGGCTCAAAGTGGATGGGATGGTTATAGAAAAAATGCTGGGGAATTGACCGTCGATGATATGGTTACTCTTACAAAGGCAGCTGTGTCATATCGCAATCTTCAGTCGATAAAAGGGCTAGAGTTTGCGACCAATCTGACGGAATTAAATTGTTCAAACAATCAGTTGACTAGTTTGGAACAGCTCAAGGGCTTGCCTCTTGTTGATTTAAATTGTAGGGATAATCAGTTGACCAGTCTAGAGCCGATCAAAGATCTGCCTATTGAAGTCTTAGATTTTTCCAAAAATAAAGTGAGTGATGTGTCCTGTCTGTTTACATCAAAAACCTTAGATAGAGTGACTGGATCGAATAATTCTGTTAGTGATATCTCAGGTTTTTCAGGACTATCTAGTTTGTACATGGGATCCCAATCAATTACTATTCCGGTTGAAACATGGTCGGCTATAGAGGATCAAAAGTTAGTTCTCAACAATTTAAGGACTACTGGGGAAACTGATAGAATGACAATCGTGGAGACAACATATCCTCAGCCATCAGGAAGTACCATATCATGGGATGGTGATCAAATCACATTTTCCGGATATACGAGAAGAGATTTATCAGGTGGTATTTATTATACATTTGAATATGACAGTGCGAAATTGACTGGAGCTGAAACAATAGAGTTTTATGGAAGATTAGTGCTTGAAGCAGATGATAATCATTACTTATTTGAAGGTTTGGAGGGTGAAGGACAGGCTGGGATTGATTCTAAATTAGCTGAAATTTTAAGGACAGATAAAGCTGCCACCAATGATGGCGGTCCATGGAGCGGCTTTAAAAAGCCAGTAAATAATATAACGGCAGCCGATATGGAGAACTTAACTAGTATTGATGTTTCTGGAAAAGAGCTGACTTCATTGTTTGGTATGTATCATGCTAAAAACTTAATAAAATTTAAAGCAAATAATAATCAGTTAACTAGCTTAAATCACCTGCTAACAACAACACTATTAGAAGAAATAAATGTTGACGATAACCAACTAACTAGCTTAAATTTTGGTTATTTTGCAGAAGATTTAGCAACGAAGCGAATATCTGCAAATAATAATCAGCTAACTAACTTAGATGATCTGGCAGGCATGACGAAATTAGAAGAAATTAGCCTTAATGACAACCAATTAACCAACTTGGATGGTCTGACAGATATGACCACACTAGAAGAAATTAGTGTTAATGATAATCAACTAACTAACTTGGATCCTTTGGCGAACAATACGTCAATGAAGCGGTTATCTGCAAAAAATAATAAAATTATAGATATCAAAACGGTTGAAGGTTTTTCAGAATTAGAAGTGGCTGATCTTCAGGGACAGAGAATCCAAAGCAGGTACCGTCCACAATTTACGATAAGACGTTTTAATGATGACTTTGTCAATTATTTCGCTCGTTTGAATGTCCTTGGTACTGCCGATCATACTAATTATGCGTTTAGTGTGAGGCGGTCCGATAATAGTATTGAACCTGATGCGTCTGCTTCCGTATCTGTACCCAATTCTGTAAACTTTACCGCTTTAAGACGATCAGCTTTCAACAATGGTACTACTCTTTATTTTGAAAGAGATAAAAATATTCTCGCCGATAATATCACTTTTACTGGAAATATCAGCTTTTTAGAATACACTGGGACAGTACTAAGAGAAGTAGATGATTACCTAAGCTACAGCGATACAATAAATACTAAATTTGCTGAGTTATTACGAACGAACAGTGACTTAACAAATGGTGGTGAAGCGTGGAGTGGCGATGGTAAACCAGTAAATCGCCTGACAGATTTAGACATGGAAGCATTAACCAGTATTGATGTCTCTAATAGTGATTTAACTTCTATACAGGGGATTGAATTTGCTGCATTTTTAAAAAGTTTTAAAGCAAATAATAACGATATTGGACGAGTAGATCTCAGACAAGTAGATCTCACAGGGAACAAAGAATTGGAAACTTTGGAATTGAATCATAACTCGTTAACGACGCTCGATTTGAAGAATCAAACAAAGTTGACTTCCTTAGACTGTGGATCGAATCAGATGACCAATAGTCAGATTTTTAGTGGATTAACTAATTTAACAACATTGAAAATTGGTGGTAATTCTTTCGATAACTTTGATGGTATTAGTGGTTTGACTGACTTAACTACTTTGGCAGTTAACGATAGTAAACTCAGTGATCTCGATATTCTTAACGATTTTCCAAACTTGAAATCTTTGGATATTAGTAACAATCAATTAAGTGATATTAGCAAGGTTAGTGATCTAAAAAACTTAACTACCTTGAATGCAGATAAGAATCAAATCAAAGATATCACAAGTATTGAGCAAATGAGTAATCTAAAAGATGCCACTTTAGATGAACAATCATTGCAACCATCTTACCCACGTTTTTGGAAGGATGGCGATCAGTTTAAAGCGACGATTGATTATTTGAAGATGAATGTCTCTAATGGTGTTACTTTTACAGCCGACACAGATAACGCTAGTGGTGTATCAGTAAAAACTGAGGGAAACAATATTATTGCTATCAGCGGAAGCAAAGTAAATCTTGAAGGACAAACGATTTCTTTTAAACGAACTGGTAAAGGAATTTCTTTCAGTGGGACACTGGAGTATAGTGAAGCTACTTTATCCGAAGGTCGACCAAATGATGGATCGAATGGCGATTATGATATCGATGCAGATTTTTCGGAGGCTATAAGAAAAGGATCTGGTGACGCGCAGAAAAGTGATTACACTCCTTGGAGTGGTAGAGGGAAAGAAGCCAATACCCTTACGAGAGCAGACATGGAATCAATCGCAACAGTCATTGTTCATGACATAGGGCTAGATTCGGTGAAAGGACTCAATTTTGCAAAAAATTTAGAGTACTTTGGTGGCGAAAAGAATAACTTAACCAATCTGGATGATTTCAGTGAAAATGGTAAGTTAACTGCTATTGATGTCCCTTATAATAAGATTTCTGATATCACTGGAATACCATTCAACAACGGAATGTTAGCTGCAGGTACACAAATCATTAGTATGGACTTTCCTGATTTTAAAAAGCAAAGTGATGGAACTTACAAAGCGACCATTGATCTCTTGAAAATACCAAATATGAGCGCATCACCTTGGACGACAGAACGATATATGCTCTATGATGATGGGAATGAAGACAGCCCGGTTACAGCATCGAAAGAAGCAGGCTCAAATAAGTTAGTCTTATCTTCAGCTACTTTCCCAAAAATGGATCAATTGAGTCTTGAATTTGAATGGCGAGGTCCAAATAGACTCTTTGCGGGTATGGTCAACATTGAATCTGAAGAATTTTTAAAAGAAGGTAGTCCTGGCGATACAGAGCCTTATGATATTGACGCTACACTAGCCCAAGCTCTAAGAAGCGGCGAAGCTGAGGTGACAACAGTCAGCGGCAATCCTTGGAGTGGCAAAGATAAACCAGCTGATCGAATTAGTAAACGAGACATGGCTGATATTTTATCCATCAAAGCAGTGAGTCAAAACCTTGCTTCACTCTATGGGATTGAACATGCGACGAATCTTCAAACAATCAATGTTAACCAGAATAAGTTAACCAGTCTGAATGAATTAAAGTCAAATGCAGAATTAACAGCTATCGATGCAAGTGAAAATCAGATTAATGATATCTCTGTTATTGGAGGTTTGACTAAATTGACGACAGTTAATGCAAAGGACCAAGCGTTTACGGTGGATTATTATCCGACCTTTACAGCAGATGGTGCTAATTATAAGACAACGGTTGATCCTTTGAAGATGCCGACAGGTTATTCAGTCGAGTCGGCGAAAATAGTTGATGAGACACAAAACAAAAAAGCCACAATCAAACCAAATGGCGCCGCAATCGATGTCACCGGCCTAATGCGATCAATCTTAAATGGTCACCAGCTTAACTTTTCTGTAACACAGCCTATGAACCCTGCAGTCAGCTTTAATGGAAATATTAGCTTTGCTGCGTATGCAGGGACGAAACTGATAGAGGGTTCAGAAAACTCAGGACACGGTTTCGATTTGCATACAAACTTAGCTGCTAGGTTAAGAGACAAAAAAATAAATGGCGTTACAATCGCAGGTGGTGGTGAATGGGTCGGTAAAGAAAAAGCTCGAAATCAAATCACCGATCTCGACATGGAAGAGTTGATCGGGATATATATCCGTCCGAGCAACATGAGTTCTCTAAAAGGTATCGAATATGCAACAAATATAACTTCATTAAGTGCATATCAGAACGCTATCACAGATGTTAATTTGACAAAAAATATCAAATTAACAAGCTTAAATATAGGACGTAATTCCTTAACATCAATTGACCTGACACAGAATACGGCATTAACAGCGTTGGACGTTTCTATTAATAGTCTACAAAGTATTGATCTCAGTAAGAATACTGAATTAATATCGTTTCAGGGGCAATCTAATTCTAGCCTCAAAACGATTGATTTCAGTAAGAACACGAAACTTACCACAATTAATACGGGGAGTACCGGATTAACAGAAATTGATCTCTCGATGTTACCTGATTTAGCTGACGTAAGGGTGTACTCATGTGATAACTTAGAAAGAATGATTTTTGGTGAAGGAAACGCAAAGGCAATGACGACATTGTTTTGCCGTAGCAACCCGAAAATTACTGAAGTTGAAGGAATCAATTTTTTGACAAACCTGACAACATTGCAGTTCTACGCCAATAATATCAGCGATATCGATTCTTTAAGTGACTTGAAGAACCTTACTACATTGAATATCTCTCAGAATCAAATCAGTGATATTTCTAGTCTAAGTGGCAAACCTAAGTTAACAACTTTGAATGCCAGTAATCAACAGATCCAAGTTGACATTCCAAGGTTTGATCTTAGTAAAGGCACAGGGATCGTCGATGTGCTGACGACAACCAACGGTACTGGATTGACTGCAAATTTGGTGGCAAGTGATCTTGAAGGTGTAACTGTAACAAATACTGCAGACAGTGATGATATCACTATCGGCGGTATAGCCGCACGAGATTTTGCAGGACAAAGTATTTCATTTGAATACGCTGGTGCAAGTTTAGGTGAAGGTGCGACTACTGCAGATACTAAGACATTTGACGGAACGATTACTTTTAATGAGTATACCGGTCGGAAACTTATCGAAGGTGTTCCTGACGCAAGTGGTAATGAAGACTACGATCTTAATAAGATTTTAGCAGACAGATTAAGAAAAAATAGCGGTGATTGGACAACAAACACTGGTTTATGGAGCGGCACAAATAAACCGACAAATGAAATCACTGACCTTGATATGGAGGAATTGATCACAATTACTGTTGCAGGTGGATCTGGCTCAGTTAGAGGTAATTTAACATCAATAAAAGGTGTGAACTTTGCGACAAATATTACTTCGTTGAACGCGCGTTATCACAGGATTACTAAAGTAGATCTGACTAACAATACGAAGCTGAGTAATGTGGTTCTTCGCCAAAATCAATTGAAAACGATTGATCTTAGCAACAATACAGATTTAACACGTTTAGAAATTGATAACAATCAGTTAGAGGTTCTGGATGTCAGTAACAACAAAGAATTGACTGAGCTGATTATTCATGTCAATAAAATCAGTGATATCAGTAGCTTTAAGAACTTGACCAAGTTAGTCAGCTTGAATGCCCATGAAAATCAAATCTCAGACATTAGCAGTGTAAGTGAATTGACAATGTTAAATTACTTGAATATTAATACCAATCAAGTCAGTGAGGTCCCTAGTCTTGAAAAGCTGACCAGCTTAACAACATTGACATTGAGGAATAATCAAATCCGTGATCTTACAAACGTTGAAGCCTTGAAAAATCAAACAACTGTAAATCTAACTGCAAACTTAAGTAATCAAACATTCAAGTTAGCTTACCCGACTTTTACTGAGGTAGAGGGCAAATATACGACGGCAATCGATCACTTGAAGATGACTGACTCGTCGACATTAAGCGCAACTATCGCAGATTCGGATGCAGAGATTACTTATGACGCCAGCCAAATCATCATAACTGGCTCGTCACGATCGGTTCTAAATGGTAAAACGATTAGTTTTGAAAGGAATACCACCGGAATAACCTTCACAGGGACGATTGACTTTGATGAGTATGCTGGGACAGCGCTTAGAGAGGGTCCGACAGACCTATATCCTACTGATTATGATCTTGATACCAATTTAGGTGACTTACTAAGTAAAGAGAAGAATCCTTGGAATAAAGCCAATGTGACGAATCTGGGAAATGCTTGGAGTGGTCTAAAAAAAGGTAAACACGAAATAACGGATCTGGATATGGAACAATTGACTTTGATTAATGGTGCTGGAGTTAGTTCAAACTATGGAAACCTTACTTCTTTGAAAGGCATTAACTACGCCATAAATTTGAAAAAATTGAATGTGGATCGTAATCAACTTACAGATGTAGATGTTACGAAAAACCTTGTGCTAGATGAAATTACTTTAATTTACAATCGATTAGAAACAATTGATGTGACTCAGAATAAAGCATTGTCGACGCTTTTGATGAGTGATAACAAAATCCAAGGGACGATTGATACTAGTCAAAATGAGAATTTAACCATCCTAAATGTCTATAATCAAACAGATGAAAAACTAGAAGACAAGAATAATCTGACATCACTTGATTTAGATAATAATAAAAAGTTGAAAGAACTGAATGTCGGGAATAACCCTAATCTCAAAAAGGTTACTTTAAATAATAAAGATAATTTTGATCATCTAGTCATCTATAACACAGGTCTGACCGAGTTAGATTTAAGTAATACGCCTAACTTGAAATATTTAAATGCAAGCAACAACCAAATTAGTGATATTAGTGGCTTCATTAATTTAACGAAATTAGCAACAATGAACGTCAGTAATCAAAAACTGACTACTTCTATTCCATTAATTGATGGGACCAAAAAAGCAGAAGTCGATCTGTTAAAAACAACTGCTGGAAGTATTTTGACTACCTCTAGAAATAGCACTAACTTGATTACGCCAGAAGCAGAATATGGTTCTGTTGGTGATAAAGCAGTGCTATCAAATGTAACAAGAAGTAGTCTAAGCGGAAAATCTTATAATTTTAGTTACAGCAATCTGCAAGAAGGTGCTACATCAGGTACGAAATCATTTAATGGTACAGTCACTTTTGATAAGGTCAGTGATACCAATCAAACTTTAGAAGCAGATAAGACGAAAGCTGAGATTGGAGAAACGGTCGGTTTTTCTTGGAATGTTTATAGTATCGGTGACATAGATATGAAGGATGTTCAAGCTAAACTGGATTTACCAGAAGGATTAGCAGTGGATGCAGAGAGTATTAAAGTCACAAATGGTACTGCTATTACGCCTCCGGCAGACTTTAATAATGAAATAAGTATCGGCGATATTGTTAAGGGAGCTTCGGCGACAATTACCTTTAACGCTACTGTCCAAGATACCGAAGTCTTAAAATGGTTAACGACGACTGGAACAGTGACATGGGCGGATACAACGGGTGATGCAACAAGATTCACTAGTACCGCCACTACAAAAGTCCAAGTCAAAGACGACCAACAAAGTTATACACCAAGTAATGAAGGTTTAGCGATTACTTCGGTGCCAGCTGGTTTCAATTTTGGTTATCGCTCAAGATCGGATAAAGAAGCTTTATATCCTTTGAGAGAATCTGATTATCAGTACAATACGAAAGTACCGCAAAATGGTTTCTATGTGCGGGTGCAAAATAATCAGTCAACGAACAGCGGCTGGTCATTATCAGCAAGTCTTTCAAACTTTAGTAATCAACAAGGGATCATGCCATTTGGTAATGGTACAAGTTTGAACTTTAGCAGTATGTCAATCAAAAATGTACTTCAGCCAGATACAGAAGACGAGATATTTAATGACTCTCCGACTGGTATACCTAGTACTGTAGGTACAACTGAATTAGCTTCTGGAGGTTCGCCTCAGAGACTGACCTCGGCAGATCAGGCACAAGGAGCTGGTACTTGGCAACTTCAAATCCCATTTAATGGTGTTGAATTACAATTACCATCAAATGCCGGAAAGACTGGAGAAAAATACAATGCAACGGTGAGCTGGTCCTTGGACAATACGCCGTAGAAAGGATGAGAGTATGACAATCTCGATATGGATCGCAATCTTTGGTGGACTGGGAATGGTCAGTCTCATCAGTTTCATGTTTTTCTTTATTAAAGATAGTCGCTTGAGAGTGGAACAACAAAAAAATCCTCTCGCACTGTTAGTTGACGGTGGACTATTATGTGTAGCGTTGCTGGCAGTGATCGCGGCAGTCTTGTTGTATCTCAACTGGCAAGAACAATTAAATCAATTTATTAGTTAAAAAAAGGGCTGTGGGTCATCTACTCACAGCCCGTTACATAAAAAATGACAAGCGGGTGATTAGGAATGTGTAGGGTATTATTTTTAACTAAAAGTATCTCAGTAGAAATCGAATTAGAAGAAAAAATCAGACATCTGGGTCATGAAGTTTTATGCAGCACGACTCTTTTAAATACAATCAAAAAACATGCTTTACCAAAAAGTTTCCTCGAAACTTTCCAAATAGTAGTCCTGAGTGAAACGTTGACCAATCAAGAAACTAAGGTGATTTTGGAAGATATTGGCTTAAGCTCTTTAGGCATCATCCAATTAAAAGATGGCCCGTTAACAGAAGATGATCATCAAGAAAAAAAAGTGACCTATATGTCCCCAAGAGTTTCCTTAACCGAATTGAGAGAAGCCCTTAGTCACTATGATTCACCAGAAAAAATGGGACGTTATGCGGAAACTTTAGAAGATGTCGTAGATCGTCTAGGTTTAAGTAAAAGAGAAAGAACCCTATTGAACATATTAGCAGATACGCCGGGCACTCCTTTTTCACGGGCAGACTTATGTCAGAAAATCTGGAATAAAGAACTCAGCCTGTCTACCAAATGCCAACTATCTAATCTGGTAAAAAGGATCAAGGATAAACTAGAAGAAAATGAGCTGGATCATCTCAAGATTATGACAGTTCGGAATGTCGGGTATATGTTGAAAGTGGCTTAAAGGTAAGAATAAATAGGGGAATACTTTGACGTGACGACTAAATTACACCAATATTTTGAATTTTTGAAAGAATATGAGACAAAAATGTCAAAGAAAAATATTCCAGCGAGGTTGATATCGACTCTTTGGAATATTTTTTGTTATTTATATTGAAATTAAAGATAACATAAACTGTTTGTTCGTAAAAAATATAATTTGATAAAAGTTTCCTTTTTATTATATGTATAAGCGCGTTAACTAATTGTTTATTATAATAAAAAAACAAAAACATGATTTTTTTGTAAAAAAATTAGTTATTTTTTTGTAATTTTATGATATTATTATTGTGTAACGAAGCAACTAGAAAAATTCTGGGAGGAGAATAAAAAAATGAATAAAGAAAATGGGCAGCGGTATCGAAAGATCAAGTGGAACAAGCAATTAGTCAGTGTCGCAACTGGGGTCATCTTATTGACGTCGTTTGGTTTAGGATCAGTGGAATCTTTTGCAGCTGAAAACACCACCAAAGCGACTATCGGAGAAACATTGTTGAACTACCAGTCATTGGTGGTGGGAGCGGCGATTAAAGTAGACGAAAATGAATATACAGTGACCGAAGGAAGCGAAATACAAGAGGTAATTGATGATTACACAACCGTAGGTGCTACGACGCCTACGACTATTACGTTAAAGAATAATGTAACGATTTCTTCACAGATTAACATTGCAGGTAAAAATATTATTATTCAGTCTGAAGAGGGCGAAGATTATGAGATTAGTCTTGGTTTTATTGGAGGGAAAGTGATTAATCTTACCGACTCCAGAAACAATAATACTCAAGGGAAACTTAGTTTAAAAAATGTAACAATAGATGGAGAAAAAGAAACATATACTTCAAGCCAATCATTAATTACGGTCTCTAATTCAACTTTAAATTTAGAAGAGAATAGTACAGTGAAGGACGGAAATGGTGGAGTAAATGGACAGGCAATAGCCGCATCTAACAAGTCAATTGTAAATGTGAATGAAGAAAGTACTATTAGTGGGAATAAGACTACAGCTCATGGTGGTGCCATCTATGCGACCTCTGGTTCAAAAATTTCAGTAGCTGGAACTATTGAGAATAATGAAGCGGCTAGAGGTGGCGGGATATATAGTACCGGATCAGGGGCTAATAATTCATCTGTTATAGTGGGAAGTACGGGAGTTATAAAAAATAATGAAACGACAAATACTACTACCGGATATGGAGGTGGTGGTATCTATGCAGCAAGCGGCTCAGATGTTGTAATAGATGGTGGTGATATGAACGGAAATGAGTCCGCACTACATGGAGGTGCAATCTATGCTTCGGGAACAGACACAAATCCTACGACCCTTAGCATTAAAGGCTCAAATACACATATAGCTTCCAACAATGCAAAGGAGGGTACCGGAAACGGAGGTGCTATTTATGCTTCAGGTTATACAGACGTTTCAATGGAAGAGGGGACAATCGAGCAGAATAGTGCAGTTAATGGAGGCGCTATCTATGCAGCTAATGGTGCAGATATCAATATTGTTGGTGGAACCATTGAAGGAAACACCGTGACTGGGAACGGAGGAGCCATCTATTCTGTAGGAACAGCTGGAAACAATGCAACGACCACCATTGATGAGCAAAACGATAACACCACACTTATTGACAATAACAAGGCTAATAGTACAAACGGTGCTGGCGGTGCTTTTTATGTTGGCAACAATTCAACAGTGACGTTAACGGCAGGGACTGTCAGCAATAACCAAGCAGTGAATACTAGTGATGGAACTGGTGGCGCTGTGCGTGTTGGTCATACTGGAGGTACCTTCAATATGGATGGAGGCGTATTACTTAATAATACGTCAGATGCTGGGAATGCAGTGAGTACCATAAGCGGTGGGACTCTTGTTATTCGTTCAGGTGTGATTTACGGAGAGCGTGATGGAGAATTAGATGTTAACTACTTAAATGACGGCGGAAATTTTTCCGGTAATGCGATCCTAATTGCTAAAAATAGTAATAATACCCTCTTTAACAAAGATACAGATGAGGCATTATTACGACGAGGTGCAAATCAACTGATTACTCCATCTATCTCATGGGATCGACAAGATGATATTTCAGGAATTGCATACACTAATGGTGATAACCAAGGTTTCTTTCCTATTAAAGGTGTAGACGTTAGAATTCCTATTAAATCGGCACTATTATCATTGGATTCGACCGGCATGGGCGACTTGATTTATGATGGAGAGGGACATGAGGTTACATCAACTAATATTACGAATTATAATAAAGAAGAATTTGGAGCGATTGTAGGTAATGGAATCACCTATGCATCAGTAGCTGAGCAAGAGGATCCAGAGGCATTTAGTTCTACAGAGCCTATTGATGTCGGTGAATACGCGGTAAAAATCAAGACTGATGATACAGGAAGTAAGTATCAAGCATTTGAAGAGATTATAGGAACCTTTATAATTTCTAGTCAAAAAGTTACACCAACAATTAGTAGCCCTACAGTTGATGTAGATGAATCTGTGAATCCAACGATCACTTATACAGGTGAAAAGAATGGCTCTATTTTAGCATCTACTATTTATCAATCAGAACCAACCTTACAGTACAAGGATGTTTCTGCGGGTGTTAGTCCTAGTTATACAGCAGGTGAAAAAGATATCACTGTTTTAGAAAAAGGGACATATCATAATAATAACTATGTTGTTGACTTTACAGACGTTAAAGGGGAACTAACTGTCAATAAAATCGATCTAAGTTCTGCAACAGGTGAGCTAAGTTATCCATATGCTAAAAATGTTGAATATAATGGGGTTGAACAAGGAATTTCTGCGCCAACAATTACAGGAGATGACGGAAATCTAGCCGACTATGGAACAATATCAGTCGAATATACAAATGTACCAAGTTCAGCAGAAAAGGGACCTTATGATTATGAGGATACTTTGCCAAAAGATGCTGGCAAATACAAAATAAAAATTACTGTCGGTGAAGAGGGTAGAAAATATAAAGGATCATCTACAAAAGATTTAGATTACGCCATCACTCAAAAAGCCATACAAGCAACTATTGGTGATCTAAGTGTTCCTGTGGGGACAGATCTGAGCACGGTTCAACAACCAGCAATTACTTACAAAGACTTTGTAAAAGGTGAAACTGAGCAGTCAGTCTTTGCTGAGATTAATAGTCCAACAGTGAGCTATGTTACTGGAGCCACAAATAAAAAAGGCACCTCAAGTATCTCAATCAATCAAGCAAATACTGGAAAACCGAAAAATTATAATATTAACTACACATCTGGCACATTAACTGTTACCGCATTGAACTTCCCAACAAGTGCTTTGACGTATAATATCCCAGAAAATGCGGAATACAATGGAACAGTTCAAGGGATTGAGAATGTCAGCATTGCCGATTATAGTGAAGTAGATTTTGGCGCAATCACAGTGACGTACGCTGCCGAAGGTTCAGAAAGTTATACGACAGAAGCACCGATCCAGGCGGGCACATATAAGGCGAAAATTTCTGTAGCAGGTGGAGACAAATATCCGACCTACGAAGCAAATGAGACTTATACCATTGCCAAAAAAGCGGTGGAAGTAAGAGCCGCCGATGTAGTGGTCGATCAAAATGGGCAATTACCAGCAGAGATTGATATAAAATATTCTGGTTTTATTGACGGGCAAAGTGCTGATACAGCCTTCGTTGGTGGAGAAAAACCAAGAGCTACTTATGGTTCAAATAGTGGAACAGTCGGTGAGTTCCCAATCACCATTACACCAGGGAATCTTACTGCCGAAGCAGATACCAATTACACGATCAACTATGTAGATGGAAAATTAACTGTCAATGCAGTTGAACAACCAATACCAGACCCAGATCCAGAACCAACACCTGATCCAGAGCCTACACCAGAACCAACACCGTCAGAAGAACGAGTGCCGGTTTACCGTCTGTATAATAGAAATAATGGTGAGCATATCTTCACTAGCTCGAGAGTAGAGGCAGATTGGTTAAGGGATCAAGGCTTACAAGATGAAGGCACTAGCTGGCATGGTAGCGACGCAGCAACTGGCGTACCAGTCTACCGTCTGTATAATGCTAACTCAGGTGAACATTTCTACACAGTTGACCGAGGGGAATATGACTTTGTCGGAAATTCTGGTTGGACGAAAGAGGGCGTATCCTTCTATGCATCAGAAGAAGAAAATGTACCAGTTTATCGTCTATATAATCCAAATGCGACAGATGCAGGGTCACATCACTTCACAGTCGAAAGAAGTGAAAATGATCATTTAGTAAGTGTCGGCTGGATCTCAGAAGCAATCGGATTTTACGGAAAATAAAGATAAGATGAACTCCTGATTATTTTACGATAATCGGGAGCTTTTTGTTTAGAAAGAAAGATGCTATTTGCTAATTTGGGCTGAAAAGTTCGGAGTGTTTATTTTTTGGAGTTCATTAAAAAATCTGTGGAGTATAAAAAGTAATTTGAGAGAGTATTGGAGATAAGATAAATAGATTTTCGAGAAAACCGAGACGTATTATCGATTATGAAAAGTAAAAGAATATTTTCTTATATTAATCATCAATTATTTTGAATTTTTTTTGCGAATCTATGGAGGGAGTCATTTTTTTGTTATTTAGGAATTTCCAATTCTCCAAAAAAACATACAAAAATAACTAAAAATAGAAAATTTTTTGTTAATAAAAACCCGTTGATAACAACCGTTCGTTAGTTATCCGTTAATTATAATAAAACGTAAAAAAATTTATGAAATGTGACAAATTTGCTTTGTTTTTGTTTTTTAATATGTTATTCTTATTATTGTAACGAAGCAACTATTCATTTTTTTTTAGGAGGAGAAGTTTTATGAAGAAGACTGTATTACTTAGTCTTGGAGCAGTAATAGGTTTGGGTCTAGCAATTTACGGAGGGACTAATGCTGATGCAGCTAATCTTGAATTATTCCGTC
Source organism: Enterococcus sp. AZ103 (assembly GCF_051714685.1). Taxonomy (NCBI): domain Bacteria; kingdom Bacillati; phylum Bacillota; class Bacilli; order Lactobacillales; family Enterococcaceae; genus Enterococcus; species Enterococcus sp. AZ103. The sequence goes on from NZ_JBIOSI010000002.1 coordinate 616,953, forward strand.
TGTATAACCCAAACACTGGTGAACATTTTTATACAGAGAGTGCAGATGAAAGAGATTGGTTAGATGATCAAGGTTGGATTCCTGAAGATGGTGGTTGGGCTACACCTACAGAAGGTGATATTGTTTATCGTCTGTATAATCCAAATGCGAGTGATCATCACTACACTACGGATGAAGGCGAATATGCAAACTTAAAAGCAGAAGGCTGGACACAAGAAGGAAAAGCTTTCTTTAGCTCAACTGATAAATCAGTACCTGTATATCGTAGCTACAATCCTAACGCAGTATCAGGTGCACATATGTTTACTACATCATCTATTGAACATGATTGGTTAACAACTGATCAAGGTTGGACAAATGAAGCAGTTTCATTCTACGCAGCACCAGCAATTGATAAAGCAGCGTTAAACACTGCATTAACAGATGCACGAGCTTTAAATGCTGCAGATTACGATGAAACAACATTCGCAGCTTTACAAGAAGCGATCACAGCGGCAGCAGCAGTGGCTGACAATGCTGACGCAACACAATTACAAGTAAATGCACAAGTAACAGCATTAAATGAAGCTGTTGCCGCATTGGTACCAAACTTAACTGACTTAAATGCAGCAATCGAAGCAGCTGGCAATTATGATGAAGCTGATATCACTGCTGATAGCTATGCTGATTTAGAAGAAGCTATCAAAGCAGCAGAAGACTTTGTAAAAGATGCAGCTGGTAAAACACCTGCTGAAGCACAAGAAGTTTTAGCTGACTTAAATGCAGCATTAGCTGGTTTAGCAGCAAATACTTCTGCTTTAAACGAAGTAATTACAGAAGCTGATGAAGTATCAACAGATGGCTACTCTGAAGAATCTGTTGCAACATTCAATGAAGCTTTAGCAACTGCTAATGCCATCACTGCTGATTCTTCTGTTGAAGAAGTTACTGCAGCAAGAACTGGTTTACGTGCAGCAATCGACGGTTTATCTGTTGACATGACTGCTTTATCAGCAGCAATCGAAGTAGCAACAGCATTCGATGCAGATGATATTACAGAAGCTAGCTATGCAGCAATGGCTACAGCATTAGAAACTGCTAATGGTTATGTAAACGAACCAGCAGGCGTGACACCAACACAAGTAGCGGAAGCAATTACTGCTTTAGAAGAAGCAGCTACTGGATTGGTGAAAGATACTACTGCTTTAGATGCGCAAGTAGAAGCTTATAAAGAGTTAGCTCCTGACGCAGATGATTACTCAATTTACAGTTATAGTGTAGCCGACACTGCAAATACTGCCGCTGCTGCTCTTGATACAGATGCTGCTACAATCGCTGAAATTACAGCAGCAAGAGTTGCATTACGTGATGCTATGGCTAACCTAGTAAGTACTGAAGATTTGAATGCTGCAATTACCGCAGGGAAAGCAATTGCTAATACTAATGATATGTATACGCCAGAATCTTATAATAAGTTACAATTAGCTATTTCTGAAGGAGAATCATTCAAATATAGAACAAACAACTATACAAACGAAGAAGTAGCTGCTGCGACACAAGTTATTACTGATGCTATTGATAATTTAGCAACTAACAAAGTAGCGTTAAATACAGCAATTGCTACTGCTCAAGGTTTAAACGCAACTGATTACACATCAACGGTAGCATTTACAAATGCACTTTCTCTAGCAGTTACTGTTGCAGGTAGTGCTGATAGTACACCTGCGTCTGTTACTACAGCATTGACAGGATTAAATACTGCAATGGAGGCTTTAGTATTAAATAAAACTGCATTAGGTATATTGATGACTGATGCTGGTACAATTAATACTGGTGTAACAGCTTCAGCATATGTAGCTGATTCTGTTGCTAATTACGCTACAATCTATACTGCAGCGCAAACTGCTAGTTCTGATACTACTACAGGAGCAACAGCGATTAATAATTTAACAACAGCCAGAACGAACTTAGAAGCTGCGATGGATCAAGTAGTACCAGTTACGACTGCGTTAGAAACTCGCATCACTTTTGCAGGAACGCTTGCGGGAAGCACTGCTGATATTACTACCGCGTCGAATGCAACTTTAACTGAAGCTGTGAATGCTGGAAATGATCTTGTAAATGCACCATTAGGAAAACTTCATACGGAAGTAACTGATGCAGTTGATTCTATTAATGCAGCGATTGTAGGTTTGCAAGTAAACACACTTCCTACTGTTACAGCTATTGCAAATTACAGTGTTGCAAATGAAGGTGGTCAAGGAAGTTATACAAATGATTCTTGGAATGCGATGCAATCAGCACATACTCGCACAACTAATGCAAGAGATGCCATGACTAATGCCACAGCAGCAGATGCTAGAGTAGCCGCTTTTATCGAATTAACAGCTGCAAGAACAGAATTACAAGCTACAATTGATGGTTTAACAACTGCTTAGTAAAAGAAGTAACAACAGTATTTAAACTAAACATCCCCCATTTCCATAAATTTTTGCCCTGAAAAGGCACATTTCCAGAAAGGACAATAATAAACTCTCCCTTGTCCCTATTCCTGTCCTTCTGGGGTGTGCTTGAAAAGAGACGCTACGGCGTTTCTTTTTTTGGTTTTTTTTCGAAAAATATGTCTTCCGAAAGATATCTACTCGTACTGAAAAATAGTGAGTAAGATTCTGAAACGCAAACTGGCTGGATAAAAGAAGGTGTGGTTTTTTAAATAGCAAGGTATATCAATTTTTCGGATGCTTAATCTGAATTCACAAGAAACCGGCTTGGATCTTTATCGGTTGAATAGTGCAGATAACTTTTGGTAGGTTGCACAAGGTTGGAGAGACAATTACCATTAATAATTCATATATCTAGGTTCTTATTTTGAATGAACGAATGGGTTTAAAAGACTGAAACGCCGGCGTTTTACGAAGGTTTCAGTTTTACAATTGATAAAAAATATGTTAATATAATTGTGCAAATGAGATTGCATCATTCATACACAAAACCCCAGCCTATCCTACTAGGCTGGGGTTTATTTTTCACTTAAACTAAGCGTGTGGGTTGAGAAAAGGCAGCTGACTATTGGTCATCTGAATCACTCAACCAGTGATTAACTAATTGTAAAACTAGTCCCACAAAAAGTGGCGCGATGATTAATGAGATTAACTCATTCATACTTTCACCTCCTACTGAGGCAAGCTGCCATATATAATATACGCAGTTTGAAGCTTATAATTTTTGTCTGGCGAGATGAAAAAGCCCAGTGACCTAAGGGGCTATAAACGTTGAAACGCCAACGTTTTACGAAGATAAAACATTTACAAATGATGAAAAATATGTTAATGTATCTGTACAAACGAGATTAAGTTTTCCATACACAAAACCCCAGCCTAGTGTGATAGGCTGGGGTTTATTTTTCGCTTAAATTAAGCGTGTGGGTTGAAGAATGGCAACCGGTTATTTTTCATCGTGATCATTCAACCAATGATCAGCTAGTCGAAGTACTAGACCCACAAAAAGTGGCGCGATGATTAACGAGATTAATTTCTCCATGATTTCACCTCCTGATGAGGCGGGTTGCCATAAATAATATATGCAGTTTGTAGCTTATAATTTTTGTCTGGCGAGATGAATACATGAATGATCAAAGGTGCTATAAACGTTGAAACACCGGCGTTTTATAGAGATTTCAGTTTTACAAATATCGAAAAATATGTTAATATAATTGTACAAATGAGATTACATCATTCATACAAAACTTAAGCGTGTGGGTTGAAGAAGGCAGCTGATTATTGGTCATCTGAATCACTCAACCAGTGATTAACCAGTAGTAAGATGAACCCTACAAAAAAGTAGTACGGATGAACAATCTCACTAAAAAAACTTCGTTAGCCGATTTTAGCTAACGAAGTTTTTTTATATTCGGGAACTGGATTCTCGTACAATTAATTCTACGGGGATTAGGATAGTTTCACCTAACGTGGTGGAAGAATCCATTAATTTTAGTAAGCTTTCAACAGTTTTCTGAGCCAGCTGTTGTGTATTTTGTCGAACAGATGAAAGAGTTGGACTAGAATATTCTCCATAAGGCGTATCATCAAAACCGATCATTTTTATATCTTGAGGGACGTTTTTACCAATTTTTTTAAGCCGACTATTTAACTTCATAGCCAATGTATCATTGGTGGAAAAGAAACCATCAACAGTCGGATTATTTTTTAAAAAGTTATCTAGTTCTTGATTGATAGTGTCGTCGGAACTGATGCGAAGACTATTTTTTTCAGCATCGAAACCAAGCTGATGTTTTTTTAATGTTTCTTCAAATCCTGATAGACGGCTTCGTGAGGCAGAAGACATCCGGTTATATAAGGCAATGGCTAGATTTTTGGCGCCTGAAGCAATCAAACTTTCGGTAGCAGCTTCGGCACCTTGGTAGTGATTTGATGAGATGAAAATTGTTTTGCTTTTGTCTTGTGGTTCTCGGTCAATGCAAATATAGGGAATCTTTTTTTCAGATGAAGCGGCATTCATAGAAAAAGCCTCAACGCCTGAAATGATAATTAAGCCATCAACTCCTTTGGCTTGTAGGATTTGTAAATAGGCCTGTTCTTTTTCAGCATTGCGAGCGGTATTACAAATAATCGTGGTGTAGCCTTGTTCAAATAGGATTTCCTCAATTTTTTGAACCAAGTCTGAGAAAAAATAGTTTTTAATATCAGGAACTAAGATTCCGATGGTAAAGGATTTATTCATTCGTAAGCTTTTAGCACTGTAGTTGATTTTATAATTGGTTTCTTCAATCACGCTTAAAACTTTTTTACGGGTTTCTTCGGAAAATCGTCCGTTATTATTGATGACTCTAGAGACGGTGGCCACTGATACACCGCTCAGTCTAGCGATATCTTTGATGGAATATTTCTTCATAATAATGAACTCCTTGTATAGTTGTCTATGAACAGTTTAACATAATTAATAAAAAAAATTCTTTGACAGCGACGAGTAATCGTGGTAATTTATAGACATTAAGAGTAAACGTTTACCCAAACAATACATTTACAGATATAGTTTGTATTGTTTATTTTTAGCTCCGTTGAGTAAACGATTACTCAAAGAAAATTTATGAAGGAGGATTTTATGATGGAGAAAATAATGTGTCCGTCAATGATGTGTGCAAATTTTGCTGCTTTAGAAAAAGAAGTTGTGGCACTAGATCAAGCTGGGACTGATATTTTTCATTTGGATTTTATGGATGGTCAATTTGTGCCAAATTTTGCGATGGGGATACAAGATTTAGAAACCATTCGAAAAAGTACCAATAAACTGGTGGATGTTCATTTGATGATTGAGAATCCCGGTCGATATGTTGAGAAATTTGCGGAAATGGGCGTGGATATTATTTATGTGCATCCTGAGTCAGATCCGCAAATTACTAGAACTCTTGATTTAATTAAAAATCAGCAGAAAAAAGTTGGAATTGCTATCAATCCAGGAACATCGGTTGCTACAATTCATGAATTATTACCGTTAGTGGATTATGTGATGGTGATGACGGTTAACCCGGGTTTTTCTGGTCAGAAGTATTTGCCATTTGTAGATAAAAAAATCTTAGAATTAACCGCTCTGAAGGCTGACTATGCTTTTAAAGTAATGGTAGACGGTGCGATTTCACCGGAAAAAATAGAACAATTAAGTAAAATCGGTGTGGATGGATTTGTTTTAGGAACTTCAGCATTGTTCAACAAAGACCAATCGTATGAAGCAATATTAACGGAATTAAAAAAATAAATCGGAGGTTTTTTTATGAAATTAGCTATTGGTAGTGATCATGTGGGACTAGAATTAAAGCCCACAATTATTGATTATTTAAAAGAATTAGGACATCAGGTAGAAGATTTTGGACCAACTACAAACCAACGAACGGATTATCCTAAATATGGTAAAAAAGTTGCGGAAGCTGTGGCAGCCGGTGACTATGACGGCGGTATTTTGATTTGCGGGACAGGAGTTGGGATTTCGATTTCAGCTAATAAAGTGAAAGGGATTCGTGCGGTTGTTTGTAGCGAACCTTATTCTGCAAAACTTTCTAAAGAACATAATAATACCAATATTTTAGCTTTTGGTTCACGCGTTATCGGCAGTGAGTTGGCTAAAATGATCGTGAAAGAATGGCTAGAGGCCAGCTTTGAAGGTGGTCGACATGCCAACCGAATCGAAATGATTGACCAAATCTAATTTGAAAAATTTTAAAATAATTTGAAAAAATATGGAATAATATGAAAACATATGATATGATGATTTCAGTAAAAGATTTAAGGAGGAATCATCATATGAAATTGGCAACTAGAATTAATTCGTTTTTACCGAAATTTGACCATGACCTAGAAAAAGTATTTGGAGAGTTTAAAAATCTAGGTCTAAGTCATGTTGATTTAAATTATCCGGAGCATGTAGTGAATCACACACCAGCTGATATGAAAGAGCTTTTAGCAAAGAATGATTTGAAACCAAATGGTGTCGCTTTAAGATTTAGAGAAGAGTTTATCAATGGTGAAATTGGAAACGCTAACTTAACGATTTCAGCTGAGGCATTAAAACTATGTAAAGAAGCTGCGGATTATTGTCGTGAGCTAGGTGGCGATATTGTAACTATTTGGCTAGGATTTGATGGTTTTGATTATTCTTTCCAAATCAATTATGAAAAAGTTTGGAACCAAATTCGTGATTGTTTTATTGAAATAGCTGATTATGCACCAGATGTGAAGTTTAGTATTGAATACAAACCATTTCAGCCGCGAGCTTATGCTTTTATTGATTCATTTGGATTAGCATTGGCGATGATGAATGAAGTCAAGCGTGATAATTTGGGAATCACTTTAGATTTTTGTCACATGTTAATGAAGCATGAAAATCCAGCTTATGGTGCTAGTATTTTGGGGAGTCGCCAGAAATTATATGGCGTACATTTGAATGACGGTTATGGTTTAAACGATGATGGCTTGATGATTGGGACTAGTAATTTAGTTAAAACAATCGAGTTTCTCTATTATGCGAAGTTGCATGATTATGACTATGCTTTTTATTTTGATACTTTCCCAGTGATTGAAGATCCGGTGGAAGAATGCCAACGAAATATTAAAATGATTAAAAAGTTAGATGAACTAATTGATAGAGTGGGAATGGCAGAGATTCAAGCGGTAATTAATGAAAATAGTGCAGTAAAAGCGAGTGATTTAATTCTTGCCTTTTTAGGATAAAATTTTGGAGGAGTGTACAAAATGACAGATTATAAAGCTTTAGCTAAAAACATTCTAGACGAAGTTGGTGGACCAGAGAATATTTCAAACATGACTCATTGTGCCACACGTTTGCGTTTGACGTTAAAAGATCCATCAAAAGCAAACGATGACAAGATTAGAGACATGGACGGCGTAGCAAACGTCGTCAACAAAGCTGGTCAATACCAAGTCTTGATTGGAACTGAAGTACCAAAGGTTTATGATGAATTCGAAGAGTTAGTCAATAATAATGGTCAAGCACAAGTAGCTACGAGTAATGAAAAAAGCGGCAGTATCATTACCAATATTTTTTCAGCAATTTCAGCAATTTTTGCCCCTTTACTGCCAGCATTAGCCGGTTCAGGTATCTTACGGGGACTGACTATTTTAGCCGTTCAATTAGGCTGGTTAAGTGAAAGTAGCGGAACTTATGCAATCTTAAATGCAGCAGCAATGAGTGTCTTTTATTTCTTACCAGTATTATTAGCCTTCACTTCTGGGCGACGATTTGGTGCGAGTCCATATCTTTCAGCTTTAATCGGGGCTGCTTTGTTGCATCCAGATTTTATCGCACTACTAGGTAATCAAGGTAACGGTGCGACTACAAGCTTCATGGGAATTCCAGTAGTCTTAATGAATTACAATTCTACTGTAGTACCGATTATTTTATCGATTTGGGCCTTTTCTTACTTATATAAATTCTTAGATAAACATATTCCAGAAACGTTGAAATTAGTTATTATTCCTTTGATTTCATTAGTTGTAATGATTCCTTTAACTGTGATTGTGATTGGACCGATCGGTGTTTATGGTGGTGAAGGTATTGCCAATATCGTCAATTGGTTAATTGAACGCAGTAGTGTTTTAACTGGTATAGTTGTCGGTGGTGGCTGGAGTGTCTTGGTAAGTTTCGGGATTCACTGGGCAGTTAATCCAATCATGATTAATAATGTTTCAACTTACGGTTTTGACTATATTGTACCTTTCACTTTTGCTTGTAACTTTGCGGTTATTGGTACGACGATTGGTGTTATTTTCAAGGCACGCAATAAAAAGTTAAAAGGGTTTGCTTTGACTGGATTAATTACGGTTGCGCTTTCAGCAATCATTGAACCGACATTGTTTGGTTTATTAGTAAAAAACAAGAAGCTATTTTTAGCACAAATTATCGGTGGTGCAGTCGGTGGCGCGTATCTTGGTTTGATGAAAGTGGTAACCAATGCTTTCGTATTTGGTAGCGTGACGACATTCCCAGCCTTTGTGACAGAAAATAGTTCCAACTTTATTCAAGCAATGATTGGTTTGTTGATCTCATTAGTTGTTTCTGCGATTTTAGGCTATATCTTTACGAATAAAGACGACCAATTGGCTTAGGAAATCCGCAATCGATCCTCGTGACATGGCTGATTTGTGTTATTATTATTGTTAACATATGAAGATGAAATGAGGATTGAAAAATGATTCCTTACGAACGAAAAGAAAAAATATTAGACATTCTCAGTCAAGAAGAGCTGATTCGGATTGAAGAGTTTCAAAATTATATTCCCGATGTTTCTACCTCGACTTTAAGACGTGATTTAAAAGAGTTGGAAAAAAATAATAAAGTCCATCTATTGGCGGGTGGCGGGGTAAAATTAATTACTAGCACAACGGAAATTCCGATCTCTGATAAAGCCAATCTACAAACTAAAGAAAAACAATATATTGCTAAATTAGCAGCCGAGCAAATCAATGATGGTGACACGCTTTATTTGGATTCTGGCTCTACCTGCTTTGCTTTACTCAAAGAAATTTTAAACAAAAAAGTCCACATTATTACCACGAACACGGACGCACTTTCGTTAGTAGGAGATTTTTCTTGTGAAATCACCTTGCTGGGAGGCACTTTTAACCCAATTATTTCTTCGATTTCGGGACCATTAACGGAAGAAAATATCAAACAATATATCTTTGACAAAGCATTTTTAGGTGCCAACGGAGTCGACGTGAAGTATGGCGTCACCACACCAGACTATGTGGAAGCTTCTAAAAAACGAGTGATAATCAATCAAGCTAGAAATTCGTTTTTATTATGTGACAGCACCAAATTCCACAAAGCGGCAACTGTTCGGGCGTTTGATTTAGCTGAGGTGACTTTGATTTCTGACCAGACTGATAAAAAATTAGCAAAAGAAATGAAAATTATTTCAAAATAAAGGAGCAAATTTTAAATGGGACTATTTAGTAGAAATAAAGCTGTGACACTATTCAATCCAGTGGCTGGCGAAGTCGTTGCTTTAGCAGACGTCCATGATGAAATGTTTGCCAGTAAAGTGATGGGAGATGGCTTTGGCATATTTCCTACTAATGGAGATATTTACAGTCCAATAAAAGCTAAAGTTACTGCTATTTTCCCAACTAAACATGCGATTTCATTAGTAACTAAAGGTGGCGTCGAAGTATTGATTCATATCGGTATTGACACGGTAGAATTAAATGGTGAAGGCTTTGATATTTCTGTCGAGGTTGACGATCAAGTGGATGAAAATACTTTATTAGCCAATGTAGACTTGTCATATCTACAAGCGCAAGAAAAACCAACGGACGTGATGGTCATTTTCACTAATTTAGCTAAGGAAAAGTTAAAGCTAGATTTAGGGAAATATGGAGCTAAAGAACAAATTGGTGAATTAGAATAGGTTTATTACTAAATTAAAAATCCCTTCAGTTAAGTATCAATAACTGAAGGGATTTTTTTATGCCCGAACTAAACGAGCGCCTAAATATAAAACTTTACGATAGATTGGTTCCCAAGCAAGCCCACTTATTAGCATCACGATTAAGAAAATGGCTAAAGTTGGAAGGTTCATCAAGCTAACTACCAATAATTTATGGAACAATAAGACGGCCACAAAGGTTCCCACAATGGAAGTCACTGCTAAAAAGACTCTCAACGGATTAAATGGTTGCAAGGATTTAACCACACCGATAGAACTAATGCCAATCAATAAGAAATACATCAATGAATGACTTTGCGCTAATGAAATGAAGCCCAAAGCATGAATCAACCAGCTGACCATAATCCCAAACAAAACGAGAAGTGCGCTTGGTAACGCCCGTTTGATGGAAGTATTTAAGAAAGTTCCAGTGATTTTTTTATCATTGGCTTCAAATGAGGCAAAGAAAGCTGGATAACCTTCAATCGCCAAGTCAATCAAGGTAATTTGCAACGGAATAAAAGGAAAAGCCGTGGCTGTCAAAATACAAAAGATTGAAAGTAAGAAGGAGTAGATAGTTTTAATAAAGAAAACGCCAGAACTTTGAGTAATATTATTAATTACCCGCCGTCCTTCTGAAATAATTTCTGGTAAAGTTGCGAAATCTGAATTCAATAGCACCACATCTGCAATTTGTCGAGTGGCACCATCGCCTTCAGCCATAGCAATCGAAATATCGGATTCCCGCAAAGCCAAAATATCATTGACGCCATCGCCAGTCATACCAACAGTGCTACCAGATGTTTTCAATTCGTTGATTAATAATTTTTTTTGTTGAGGTGTCACACGACCAAAAATTGTATATTGATGGGCGACTTCCCGGACGGTTTTTTCATCTGTGCAAGTAGACAAATCAATATAATTTTCGGGATTATCTAAACCAGCACTGGCAGCGATGGCAGAAACGGTGATGGGATTGTCACCAGAGATAATTTTTAACGCTACCCCTTGTTCTTTGAAAAAGCCCAAGGTTTCTTTGACGTTCGCCCGAATCGGATCACTTAAAATAATTAAAGCTAGGGCCGTCAAATTAGCTTGATCATTTTCTGCTAAAGCAATCAATAAAATCCGTTTGCCATTGTTTTGCGCTTCACGAGCAATCGATGGTAGCGAATAATCCGGCATTAAGTTTTCTGGCGAACCGAGATAAACCGTACCGACAGCTTCTAAAGTGACTGCACCGTATTTTCTTTCAGAAGAAAAAGCTGTGACTGATGACGCAGAATAGACTGCTTTCGAGTCGAAATAATTGTTTAAAGCTAGGGCAGTCAGGTTACTATCGTTTGAAGCGGCAAGATAACTGCTAATAAAATCCGGTGTTTCTTTGCGATAATAATCGTTCAAAAGATACAATTCTTCCACTGACATTTTTCCTTCAGTCAAGGTACCAGTCTTGTCTAAGGCTAAAATATCCATGTGAGCTAACATTTCAATCGCATATTTATTTTGTACCAAGACATTTTTCTTAGCCAACTTCAAAACACCAGTCGTCAAAGCCAAACCAATCAGCAAGACTAAACCTTTTGGTAACATCCCAATCAGCGCCGCAACTGTAGAAACAACAGCCGTAGTGGTTGAAGTAGATTGGAAAAACAACGCTTCTGCAAATAAAATTAAACCTAATGGAATAATCACCCAACTAGTAAATTTCGAAATTTTACCAATGGAGCGAACCAATTCAGATTCATAACCCTTATCACCTTGGGCTTCGCTGACAATTTTGGTGGCATAATTATCGGCTCCCACATGTTCGATTTGACCCACGATCTGCCCGCTAGTTAGATAGCTGCCGGATAAAACGTGGCTGTCAATCGATTTTGCGATAGCATCAGATTCACCGGTCAATAATGATTCGTTGACTTCTGCTGAACCTTCCAAAACTACTAAATCACTAGGCACTTGATCACCGCTCCTTAGTAGGACAATATCATCTAAAACCAATTCACTAGGAGAAATGTCTTGGGTTTCACCTGCACGTCGGACTTTAATTTTCTTTTCAGAAATCAGACTGAGATTTTCCACCATTTTTTTTGCCCGTAATTCTTGGACAATTCCTAAAACAATGTTGAAAATAATAATGCTGATGAAAAAAACATTTGAATAGGAGCCGACAATAATCAATGCTGCCGCCAATGCAAAGTTTAAAAAGTTAAATAAAGTCATGGTATTTTGCAAAATTATAGTTTTGGTTGACTTGGTCATATTCGGTCGGTAATCATTGGTTTGACCTTTCTTAATCCGTTGCGTTACTGCTGCTTGTGATAAACCTTTATCGATAGTCATGGTTGTTCCTCCAATTAGATATGTTGTAATAAAAATGTTAGTCCGTAACCATAAGCGAAAATCGAAAATGGTTTAGCTAAGATAATAATCAAGGTAAAAGTACTTAATTTCATTTTGCTTAAACCGGCCACCATACATAGTAAGTCATCCGGTGCAACTGGAGATAAAATGGCTAAAGCAAAAAATCTGGTGAAACGCTGCTTATTATCTAAATAGTGCATGATTTTTTGGTAATTCTTTTCTGAAACCAACTGCTGAATCAACGGTTTTCCAAATTTTCGAATCAATAAAAATGAAATAATAGAACCCATCACAATGCCTAAATAGTTATAAATAAATCCCCAAGTACTGCCAAAAGCCAATACCCCAAGGCTCAAACTCAAGCCCCCTGGTAAAATCGGAATCACTACTTGAATGATTTGAAATAAGATAAAGAACATCGGACCAAAAATCCCAGCCTTCAAAATAAAAGCATACAAATGATGTTGGAATGGTGCCACACCATTATGAAAGATGATATATATTAACACCAGTGCGGCAATAATCCCCAAATATTTCAAAAGGGTAATCAATTTTTTAGGAAGCGCAGGATACGCATCGGTTTTCATACTTTTCACTTACCTCTCTAACACATGCTTAGTCTAACGGTTAATTACAAATAAAATGGTAAGAAAAGTTAAACAGTTTATAAACAAATGTAAAAAAGAAGTGAAAAAAGTGAGTTGGGCTGGTTTTTTGAAAGTAAATTTTTAGAGGTGATAGGTGGAGTGGAAGATGTATTTTGGTTTTGCTACAAATACTTCAGTAAAAAAGGAGGGAAATTAAATCCAGTGTTTGCTTTATCTATATATAGCTGAGGAAGATAAGCAATCGGACTAACTAAAATCAGGATACCGAGAATTGTCAGAATCATAATTAGCGCTCCTTTTTGTGATATTGAAGTGGTTTTAAATTAGTTAACAGTTATTTTTAGCGGAGAGTTTTTTCGACCGTTAGTGTCAGCTTCTGAAACGCTACAGGCAGCTACGGCAATTTTCATATCCATTTTGGCTTCTAAAATAATTTTACTGCCAGCTTTGGAAAGTGGTTTGTGGATAGTTATTTTTCCTTTGTCGTCGATGGTTGTATACATGAATAAATTAAGTGGCTGAATAATCAGTCGGTTTTCACCTAAGCTTTTGTTGATATTGTCGAAACAATTAGGATGATTGGCGCCATTTTGATAAAAAAAGTCATACATTTCTGGGCGACAGCAAGGAAACAATAAATCGTGTTGACCTACTTCATCATAAATAACGGTGAACATTGGCGTATAGAGGTTTGAATAAATCGTATCATTTATATTTAAACGAATGGATTCATTACAATCAATTGTGACTGCAGTCGATAAAAATTCATTTTGGTCAGCAGTGTTTTCGGCAAAGAAATCAGCAACTTGACCTCCTTCAACATCAATAATTGTTATTTGTTGTCCTTTTTTTATATCGATCGCTTGTCCGGTGCAAGCAGCAATTAAGTATTCTTTTTCCATAGTAGTCTCCTTTTTAATAGTTACTAAAGTTTATCACGAAATTAATCACGTAGAAGCTTTATTCCCAAGAATATCAATAGAACACCGATAAAAATATTTAACAGCTTCAATATTTTTTCAGGAAGAAAATTATTCAACAGTGTTCCCAGAATTGCAACAAAGGTTAAAAAAACAATAGTTGCTAAAACACAACCGGCAGCAAATAGACAAAGTTGCCGTTTAGTGTAGTTATTTTCAATGATTTGTTTTGATAAGATACTACCCCAAAAAATAATCGTCAACGGATTAGAAGCCGTCAAAAGAAGTCCGTTAACAAAAGGACTAGTCGCTGTTAATTCAGAAAAAAGCGAAATGTTAGGTATCAGTGAAATTTGAAAAAAACTTAAGACAAGATTCATTCCAAAAAGACTTAAAATGATACTGCTACTTATTTTGAAGAGGATTTTTATTTTAGGTCGTTCAATCACTGCTGAAATACCTAAAAAAGATAGTAAGATAAATAAGCTATCAACTAATGCGGCAGCGATCATAATTTGTAATCCCGCTAGGAAACCTTTTGAGGCTGAGGTATTTAAGATCATAAAAGCCACCGGACCAATCGCTAATTGTAAGATCATGCCAAAACGCAAACCGGTTAGAAGGGCAGGGTTTATCCGAGGGGTCATGTATTTAGTTCCTCTTTTAGAGTTTTCAGTACAATGATGGTATTTGAACTAACGACGCCCGTTATCGAACCTAGTGAATTGCCTAAAAAATCATCTAGAGCATCGGTGTCTTTCAAAACAATTTTTAAAATAAAATCAGAGGAACCAGCAATATGATGGCATTCTAAAACGGCTGGATGGGCACTAATCAGCTTTTTGAAGTTTTCGGTTTTTTTATTTCGATCCAAATTTACTAAGATAAAGGCCATCAAATTCTCGTCATTTTTCTTACGATTGATTTTGATAGTGTACTTTTCGATAACACCGCTAGCTTCTAACTTTTTAATTCTTTCAGATACAGAAGGGACAGACATGTGTATTTTTTTGCTAATTTGTGAGGCAGATTGACGGCTGTTTTCCTTCAATTCGGCAATAATAAGTAAATCAATTGCATCCATAATATTTCTCCGTTCTTTTTTAAATATTCTAGTGTTTTACTTATAAAATGTAAATACAAGAACTAAATATCCGTAAATTTTTAGCTCTATTAATCAAATTCCTTAAAAAAGTAAAAAGCAAGAAATAATCATGTATGTTTTCTTTACGAAACGAAAGATAAAAAAATCCTCCCTCAAAAATTTCTGAAGGAGGATGAATCAGGTTTACTCCACTTTATTTCGATAAGCACTGGCTGTATCAATTAAGCGATATCCTGTTTTACATGCAGCTAAAACAGCTTGCCCACATTCTGCCAAATCCTCTAGTTGAAACACACCACAACCTAATCAATTCATCTACAATCCGTTATTTAATACAATCTTCACCATCATAATCTCGTCCTCTCTTTTTGGAATTCTTCTAAGTCTAGCATTTAAAATCGACATTAAGTTAAATGGGAAAATAGTAAGAGATTCACTGGGATTGAGCCAATCGATTGCATAAATGTGCACACACTTAAATGATTGTAAACCGTCAGCTATTTTCAAAGAATCTATTAAAGGGGAGAAATTATATATCTATAACTTGTTACGGTTATCAAGCACTTTTATAAAGGATATCTTCTAAATATAACGCACGTTTTATATCAAATACATTAATTTATATTGATTTACATTAAAATTAATAATATAATTCTTATGAAAAGATAATGTTTGGGGTTAACAACATTGTCTTAATACTTTGATAAAAAGTATTTTTTGAATAGGGGGGATGAAAGATTGTGAGGAAAATACTTTATTTAACTCTCTTGCTTTTTTCTTTTGTAGGGGTATCAAACGTACTTGCTGTTGAGAATAAAGTAGATGATTTGGAGACATTACGGACCACTGAAGAAATAAATAATCCAGCAGAAACGAATCAGTCAGAAACAAGTCAGTGGGTGGAGGCTGTTATCGAAGAAGAGACCCAGTCTAGTTCTTCAGATGAAGAAAATAAAGATAACATAACTACAGATAGTATTGACCCGCAAGCAATGGGAGGGGATGGATCAGAGAATAATCCTTTTACAGTCTCTAGTTATAGTGAACTGAAAAGCGCAATTAAGAGTGGCAACGTGGATCCTGTGACCAACATTAAATATATTCAATTACTAGCAGATATTCTTGTCAATGAAAGTAATTCAGCAGATTTAGCTTTCAATAGAAACACTGAAATAAATGGTATAAAAGATCCTTCGCAACCTAGCACACCTGAAAATTATTGGTATTTAAATTATTCGGCTGTAGCTAATGGCACAATGTTTAAAACTGGTACAAGTGGTCTAACCATTACGCTTAAAAATTTAAATCTAGGATCAGATAGCTACTCTCAAAATACTTATTACGGATTTGTCAGAGTTCTTAGCGCAAGTACAACGCTGAATGTTGAAAATATTAACTATAACATTCAAAGGGGTTCTCAGCCTTTCTTTGCTGCAGCTGGCTATTGTACGTTAAATATCAGTGGGACAAGTAGCTACAACAGTCCTAATACTAGTCCAGCCTATGGTGGGGAATTTGTGGAAGGTTTTCGTTATGTGAATTTCAAGCAAGGCAGTCAAACCAATATTTCAAATTATACTTACGAAAATCACGCATTCTTTTATATGTATGGCGCAGGGGATTTAACCGTAACTGTTGAAAAGAATGCTGTCTTGGATATGAATTCTTCTAGAGTTTATATGTTTTATTATGGAGCAGCAACGGTGAATCAAAAACTTATTTTAGAAGATAATGCAAAGTTTATCTATAAAGTGCGTGATCGTGCGGGCGCCCAATCCAATGTATTAGTGGCTTCTGCTGCACTTGATATGAGACTTGCTGAAGGCTCTAGCTTTGAATATCTGACTAAAAGCAGAGCAATTAATATGAAAAAGTTAAATGTATCTGCGACTGATCCTGCCAGTTTTTATGTTGGTAAAACAGAAGACGCGAACAATTTCAGCAGTCCGATTAGTGCCGGGAGCATCACTATCACTAATACAGGCACCAGTCTTTATCAAGCAATTACTAATAATAGTGTGGTACAGTCGGCAGTTTCGCCAAACAATCGTGTCACTTTTGATAGTACCAATTATCAAAATAAAAGCTGGATAAAATATGATCCCGCTATGTCGATTTATGGTGTTTCGGCTAGCTCTACTGTTGGGAATAGATTAAGCCAAGTATTAAGCGATGTACAAGATTTTCAGACTAACTTAGTGAATGGTTGGACATTTAGAACGGAATTTATTTTGTCAAAAACACCATATTCCGACAGTGATGGTCGCTTGGATCAAACGACTTTAACTAATGATTTTAATAATCAAACCAAACCTGATGGTGTCTATACCTTTACTGGAGAGGATTTTTCTAGTAGCGATTCAGCTACGAGAGGAACTTTAGATGATGTACTGGCACAAAATTATTATATTTATGGTCGCGTATCTGGTACCAGTAACGGTGGATCAGGTTCAACCTTGTGGAAAGAAAATGTGGTGGAAGTACCAAAACATATCTCAACTGTTTTTCCGATGGCTCTGTCTTTTCTAAGTGATGATGGACCTTTAATTACTAAAAAAAATGACTATTTTTTAGAAAGTTATAGCAATGTGCCAACCTATATCACTATGACTAAAGTAACGACTGGAGCAAACAGTGATTCTACGATTCGTTTGGTGGAAACATTATCTGGTGATGAAGGTTTATTACAATTGGATATTTTAGCTGCGTTAAGTAATACCAATACCACTTGGTCAATGGCTAATGATGGCGCTGGTCAGACTTTAGAGTTGAGTCCTTATTTTGAAACTAATTCAAAAGCCAATTTAAGTTTTTTAGGCGGTTATACAGGCTCGTTTTATATAGAAAAACAAGTCAATTATCAAGTCAATTTTAAAATTAGTCAGACTAAGCCTTAGGAGGAAAACATGGAACATACCAATCAACAAACTGAGAAGCAAGATGACGCTAAGAAAAAAAAATACTTGCTTTTATTATTATTACTATTGTTGTTAGCTGCAGGTTACGTAGTTTATGATCATTTTTTCAAAACTCAGGAAGTCCCAGCAAATATTATCGCAGGGGATTTTTTGCCAGATGGTAAGGATGCTTCTAGGATGACAGAAAAAGAAATTGCGGAATTTGCTCAATCAAATATAGATAAAAGTCAATTTAACATGCGAATTGTTTCAGAAGCCACGATTGATAGCACCAACATGACAGGGAATTTAGCGATTCAAAATCCACCTAGCAACGCTCAACCAGTTAGCGTGGTTGTCACAATCGATGAGACTAATGAAGTAGTTTATAATTCTGGGGCCATTCAGCCAGGCGAAGAAATCCAAACAGCCAAGCTAGAAAAGGAACTGCAGCCAGGAGATTATCCAGCTACAGCAACCTTCAAGGTGTATGATCCAGATTCAAAAAAGAAACAAGGGGAAGTTCAATCAGTGTTGACCTTAATGGTTCAATAATATAATGACAAAAAAGGAGCGTTTTACAATGAAGAAATTTTTAACAGGTGTTGTATTGTTTTCAGGAGTGCTAGGATTTACGGCTGGGGTATCAGCAACTGAAACCACCGATGATCCTAGCGCGGGTCTAAAAACGGTCATTGATCAAAATGATACGACAGTTGAAGTAGAGGGTACTTTAGGAATAGACAATACGGATCCTACAGCACCAATTGACGAAGGAGACAAAAAATGGGTCAATGTCACCGTCCCAATGAAAACAATTTTCTATAGTGTTGGTTCATCGGGTAGTGTATCTTCTCCAACCTATACTGTAAAAAATAATTCTGGTCGACCAGTAACCGTTTCTGCGGAAAGCTTTACCACAAAATCGGCGGGAGGGATTACTGCTACTGATTTAGATTTAGACTTGAAAACATCCACAGCAGTGACAGCACCAGTAATTACGGATGGAGACTCTGGAGTATTAACAACAACTTCTTTAGGAGAATTGGCAAATAGTGAAGGTCGATTAGTTAATGCTGGACCAACTGGACAGTCTCAAGAATTAACATTTAACTATGATGGTAATTTTACAGCAGGATCATCACAAGCAACCATCACTGAAACATATGATCTTAGTTTGAAATTTGTTCCAATTAAATGGTAATTAGCATTTTTTAAGAGGGGGCAACAGGATGGACAGCCAAATTGAGGTTCGTGGCACATTAGGTGTTGCACCAACTGATGCAGGTTTGCCAGAATCGAATGTGAGAAAATCAACACAAACATTTCGCGAGGTAAAAGTTTATCAAGGTTCGCTACCAAAAACCAATCAACCGTTAGAAAACAGTTTAATGTTATTAGGAGTAATTTTTTGTTTGATAGCGATTGTACTGAGAAAATTAAAAAGATTTAGCAAAGCTTAACTGAAAAAAATCTTAAAAGATATATAACAATGTGAATAATTATCAGGTACTAGTTAAATCGAAAGTCCTCTTATATGAAAGTGAAGAGGCAATAAATTCAAATGACATGAAAGAAGATATCCCAAAGCTTTTTCTTTTATAGATAATATTACAGTTCCTAATAATCATCAGGACATGAGTGTTGATAAAATAGGAGATACTTTAAAACAAATCTAATGGATTTTAAAAAGTAGGCTAACATAAATTGTTGCCTACTTTTTTATTCGATTTCAGTCATAGATTCTTCTTAATAGTGTTTTCAACAAACCTATTTTATATGGGTTACAGTTATGAGTCATTTTTATGTTGCATTTTGTCAATTTAAGATACAAAAAAACAGCCCATAAGAGCTGTTAATGAGCCAAAAATCCTTGGATAGTCCCTAAAATCATTGGTGCTAAGCCACCAATTGAAATGAGAATAAGTGAAGCTTTTTGTAATACTGTGAGTCTTTTATAGTCTTTAAAGAATGTAATAATCATTAATATAATGCCAAATGTACAAATAAAACTAAATAGGACATAGAAATTCTGCATAGGATTCCCTTTTTAGGATATTTTACCAGTTTTTAGTTCTAGTAATGAAATAAATCATGAAAAGTTTCTAGGATTCATAAGTATGGATCAAAGCGTAAATTAAGCGTTAGTAATTATATCAAGAAAAAGAGAAAAAAGAACAAGCAGGATAGCGATAAAATGATTATTAACATATAGACACCTATCAGGAGGGTTTTAAGTAGTAAGGTATCTAACCGCTTAGAGAAGAAAATTCCAACGATTGCAAGGATTGAAATAGATATACATAGAATAATCAATAAAGTAGTAACTGCAATGGGAGCAAGATACCCGAGAGAAAAAGGTAATAACATAACGAGTCCTGCTAAAAAAAGAATAGCTGAGAAGATACCAAAAAAAGGTTTTGCTGTTTTATTTTTTAAAAATAGCGTTGTGGTTCCAGTTACTATTCCACTGATAGAAAGAAAGATTCCAAAAAATATCAGGGCTAGTACCACAAAAAACATTGATATGATAAAGATTGAGATAGTAATCATGGTAGTCTCCTAACTTTTTGGAATATTATATCATATGAAAAATTGTATAAGTGAGCGGCTAACGAGATAGATGGATAAGGAGCAACCAATTTTAAAAAAGATGCACTTATGTCTAATAGCCATTCTCCTCAACTTAACTTAAAATCCAATTAATTTCATCAGTAATCCAATTTCCTTTTCTCTTCATCGCATCAAAAGGAATCCAAGAACTTTTCATAAAAATTTTTTCTGCCTGCCAACCGCCATTAACAAGCTCTTTATTTTTAATAAAGGCAATTGCATCCTGACATTGTGGGTCCTTCAAAAGATTTTCTTTTTTGAGCAGGCTTAAGACTTCAATGATATTCGTTCTATAGGGATAAGGATAAAACAGCGTGATCAAATCATCATATAAATAATCGTCGGAGTCCTGATGGAAAATCACTCTGTGCTTCATAATATAATTTAAGCCTTGAGTAAGTTTTTCAGCTAAGATAGGATCGGATGGAAATTTTTGACGATATTCAGACAATGCCTTGACTGATTTTACTAGTCCATCATAACAAGGCGTATTACCAACACAGCCAAAACGCTCAAATAAATCGGTTTCTTGCCAGGTCGTTGCTTCATTTTTTGCAAAAGGCAAGTAGTTAATTATCCAATCAATCCCTTTTTTAGCCCAGGCTTGCTCGTTTGCTCGAATAAAGATCAACGTACAAATTGCTTGATGGCATGCCAAAATGCCTTTTGACTGTCCTGTTAAAGAGTATCCATCTGCTGTAGCGGTGTATTCGTAGAGAGTTTTCAGAAGTACTTGTACCTCTGGTAATTTTTCAAAATAAGGAATTTCTGAAAGTTCAGCTAATAAAAATTCAATTTTTCGTAAGCCTGTAAAGGTGTCTGTTCTGTGTTTGTCTGACAAGATTTCTTGAATCAAGGTTGATTCGGTTAACAGCTTCAAAATTTCTTTTTCATCTAGCTCTGCGGCACGAAGACTACGATATTTTTGTTTTAATATGAGTGCCGAATCAAGAGGTGTATTTTCCAAGCAATCAGCTCCATTCCTAAGACTTTGAATCTTTAGTTTTATTATAGCAAAAAGTAGTTGTGTAGGAGGAGACTTGAAAAAAAGTGTCTGAGTTGAGTAATGAAACATAATGTGGAGACAGAATCCAAAAATGGATTCTGTCAAGAAAAGATTTAGTAAATAGGTACAAGTATTTCACATAAACCATTAGATACTAAAGATTGTTTATACCGTTCTAGTATTGGTCTGGAATTATCAAATTCTAGTGAGCTCTCTGAAAGATGATCTGAGAATGTATTCCAAAAAGATTGAACTGCTTCGGTAGTGTGATCAATTAGAAATGTCGCATACTTTCCGGAAGGCAATTCTCTTTTACTAATTTCATTGCTTGAGATTTCAGTATTAGTAGCTACATCATATCGACAGTTTTGTGGTGAAGTAATGTTTGGGTTGTCTAAGGCTATTCCATAGATAATAGTATCGTTATTAAAAACATTTTTGTCCTTCATAAGTGTTTTTAAAGTATCCATTAGAATAAAGTTTTCAGGACCGTATGTTCCAATACGTCGTTTATAAAATATTGTTTCAGAATCCATATTTTCTATTGATAGTTCCATTTAAAATCCTCCAAAAAAATATTTGGAAGATTGGCCAATCTTTCCATAAGTTGATGATATCAGCATTTAAAATGCTTTCCAACAAAATTTTTAAAAAATATATATTGGGAAATACAAAAAAGAACGAAAGGTTGTGTCGAATTCTTTTAGCAAGATTGGTGCAACTTTTTTTACGAGCTTCTGATAAAATTTATTATTCGAAAATAGATTATCAGGGGGAGGATGAGTGCTGTGGATCAGATTACTCTGGAAGAAAAAAAGAATTGGTTGGAAATATTACAAGAAATTAGAAAAAGTGAATCGGTGATTATTCAACAACATACCACGACTAAGGAAGAAGTTAAACAGTTAGAATCGATTCTTAATCTGATGAAACAGATTAAAGATGGCTTTCCTTATCTATCGTTGGAGCAATTAAAAAAAGTAATTTTAAGAAAAATGGCAACTAGAGAAATTGTTGTTGCATTCCTTGAAAATACTGTGGTGGGCTTGATGATAGTCGATTTGAAAGCTAGCTCAATTGAGTTATTAGATAGTTTACCCACACTTTGGGAATGGGATATTGAGAGATTACTTTTAGATTTTGCTAGAGAAAATTTTCTTTTTACAAGTAATTTCCTTAGTATAACCAGTTTTCGTGAAAAGGACAAGTTAGATATTGGACGGAGAGAAAGGTTGTTGAGGCTAAATTTTATTCCCACTAAGAAATCTGTCAATTTTTCTTATCCAACCGAAGACTTTTTGCTTAAACTGCCATGAGGATATTTTAAATTAAAAGAATATGGTAGGCACTGACTCGATGGATTACCTTTTGAAAAGACAATCTACTTTTAAAAATAATTTAAGGGGAGCTAATTTTTTGTTAATAATCTAGTTTATTCAGAACTGAATTTTGGAACCTATAGCTTACATTTCTTTATTAGTTAATGATAGATAAAGATGCTTTTTTTAAGAAATTTTTGGATGAATAAGTGGATGAAACATATATTTTAAAGCAGTTTGGAACTATTGCGATAGTAGTATTCAATATTTCCTACAATAACCATCAAATCAACTGAATATACTTTCCAAATTGTTAAGTGGGAGATATTGCGAAAAAAAACGCTTAACTCAAGATCACAAGTTAAGCATTTTCTAAAGACTAAAGATTTAGTTGTTGTCATATGCTTCTACAACAATTGGTAATGCACTAATCACTTCATTTCCAATAGCTGGGAGACCAACAAGAACAGCACTAATCACTTCTTCCTTACTAGCACCAGCTTTCTTGGCTAACATGACGTGAAAAGCTATTCCACTTGTTTTTCCCGTTGCTGCAAGAACTGCGAGATACGCTAAGTGGTTTGTTTTCTCTTCTAAAGAGCTGATATTGCCCCATGTTTCGACTAATTGTGCAAAAGCTTGTTGATGTTGAGGAGCTTCTTTAGCAAAGGTTTCAAATGAGTTACTTAATTTCATAGATAAACCCTCCGTTTAATATAATATTTAGTTTAATTTTACCAGAGAGGGGATTTTTTTGCTTAGAGAAATCAGCTAACGAAACATTTTGTCAAAAAAAAAAAGCCAGATAGGCTGTCTGGCTTAGTAAGTATAGAATACTTTTCAAAGAAAAAAAGCTGTTTAAGCTTAGGTAAAATATAAGGCAAAACATTAAATACCGCTATATATGTGTTTTACAAATTAGTAAAAAAAGCTTAAAATCATTGATTTAATCATATTTTCAAAATTTTATAAATATAGAAATTTTTGATTTTATTCTATAAATGACGGAGATTACTGAATTAAAAAAGTCAGTCTAGTGACTGACTCACGCTGTAGACAATTTATATTTATCAGTTTTAAAATATCCACCCTATCTTATTAAACAATACAATCCCTAAAATTGCTCCAATAGATAAACATAACAAATACCATCCTACCTTGGATTTTTTTCTGATTTCTTTTTCCATAACAATTATCCCCTTTCACAGTAAATTCCGATTTACTTAATTATATCAGAGAAAAATAAATGACAGATATAAATGAGTCAGTAAACTGAAGCTATTGCGAACTTACTGATGAAATAAGAAAGATAAAATCAAAATGAAGACAAAACCAAGAAAAATGGGAGGGAAGATTTTAAAAACAATAGCTACGAATTTTTTTCCAAATTCTCGTTCCAGCTCGTATTGAGGGTTATTACTATCCTTCAAGAATTGCTTTGGTAATCGTGAAAAAAATAATCCATTTGTTCTATTGATAGAAAGTGCAAGTAGAAAAAAGAAAGTTGTAATTAGTATTCCGAATAAAGCGAATAAAGAAACCTCATTAATATTCATTCTTAACAACTCCAATTTCTTTTTTCTTTAAATATATCAACAATATCAATAGGAGTCTATTAACGAAATATTTAGCGAAAAAACTACTTGAAAAAAGTAGTTTAAATCTAAACTATTCGTTTAAAGTTTCTATTGGCAGCTTCATACCTTTCCAACCCTCGAGTGCACCACCAAGTTCGTAAGCTTTGAATCCTGCTTTTAAAAGAATTAACAAGGCTTGTTTTCCTAAAATAGTACCCGAAGTCCAGTCATAAACTACGTATGTTTTTTCTTTATTTAATTCATTTACTTTAGAAGGGAGGTCTTTAGCAGGGATGGCTAGAGCACCTTTAATTTGATCCTTTTTAACTGCGCTGGGTGCGTTTCTTACGTCAAGAATCACGTATGGAGAGTCTTTCGTATCCATATGATTTAGGACTTCAAAATGATTGATATATAGACTTAAATAAGTTTCAAGTAGGTCAATTTTAGCTGTTTGCATGTTTTGTATCCTCCAATTTTTTTAATTTACTTTTATTATTTGCTAGCTTTTCAAGTAAATAAGAAAGCTGATTTCTTTCTTCTGCTGAAAATCCATCAAATAGACTGTCAACCGCTTGATAGTTATAGGGTAAGAATGTTTGAAGTAAATTTTTACCTTCTAAGGTTATCTTTATAAAGCTCGTTCTTTTATCCGTTGAAGATTGTTGAATAGTTATTAACCCTTTACTGTTCATACCTTTTATTAACTTACTAGCAGTTGGTCTTGTAACATTAAGTTTATCCGCAATTTCTGAAGGCAACAGCTTTTCATTTTCTGCAATGGATAAAAACATTAAAATACTGAATCTGGACTCACTTAATTTGTATTTTTCTAGTAATTGATTGTATTCTTTTTCAATTTCTCTGTAGGTTTGTTGAAATTGTAAATATAGATGTACAGAATCTGGATTACTAGATAAGTTGAATTTATTTGCTATAGCAGCAATTCTTTCAATATTAGGTCGATCTGAAAAGTTTGAATATCCCAAAAAAAACTTCCTTTCCGAAAAGTAGTTAGCCGGCTAATCAAATATTACATCATTATTAAAATAAGTCAAGCTATCTTATTCTTTAAAATATATATATCAAAAAATTGATTTCCGTTAACGAGGGAGATAACTGAGTCTATACATGGAAACTATTGTAGAAAAAAAACTGCCTGTCAGAAGACAAGCAGTAATTTAAAAATATTTTCTTAAAATTGTTGAGGTTAAAATATCTTACTACCATTTTTTACTTTACTTAATGATGTTAGTAAAATGCAGCCAGAATCTGTATCACTGCCTAGTATTCTAATCTCGCTTTTAACGTCACCAATTCTGATTGGTGCAAAACTGCAGACGCAGACTACTTGTTTACCAATAAGTTCTTCTGCCTCATAATTAGTTAGTTGTGCAGAACTATTTTTACTACCGTATTCCCCTAAATCAACTGTAACTTTATACGCAGGCTTTCGTGCTCTTTTATTCAAAGAAATATTTGTAATTGTACCGACTCTCATTTCTACTTCGTCAAATTGTTCCATTGAAATCATTAATTTTCCTCCAATATCGTTTTCTATTTTTTAAAATCGCTAGAAATCTTTTTGAAGAATTATTCTGGGTGAAAGTATTCATTATCAATAAATTTTAGATATTTTTGGATGAAGATTTTTGAAATTTCTCTATATAATTCATTCATATGAACCCTCCTTAAAAATTGTTAGCATAAATCATCCCATGATTAACAAAAAACAATCTCCGTAAAAAAATCTAGATGCGTGAGACAATCAGTTAGCGAAACATTTCCTACTACTTGCTAAATAAAAAAGGAACGGTCGTTCTTTTTTTATATCCTTCTACTTTACTCATTTTTTTTATTTGTTTAAAGAAGGAAATATTAATTGACGTTTTCTGATGGAATAGACACTGCAAAATGTTTGCAGGAACCCCAATAGGAAAAAAATAGCCTGAATCGGCAGTAACATTTGTAGTAGCAGGCACTGTATCACAATCCAAATCATTAAGATTACTCCCATAAAAAATGAGAAGAAATAAGCAACAACCTGACGTGTGAAGTAACAGATACCGTTAAGAAAATTGAGACCGCATAAGATAAATAATAAAAATAAGCCTGGAATAAGAAATGTTTTAAAAGGAGTATCTTGCAACATAGCCGTTGATAAGCCCATACTTTCATGAAATGCTGGAATAAACGCCATTAAACTTCCTACAAATGCTCCAATACCAATAAAAAAATTTAAAAAGGAACTCAGTTTTACAATCAGTTTTTCATTTTTCATTATAACCAACTCTTTTCTAAATCGTATATATAATTGATTATATGGGAAAACAAGCTGAGTGAAAACCAATTTATGAATATGCGGGACATTCTATTAAAGAAAGAGATAACTAGCTAAACTTTACCTTTCGTAGAAATGGTACTGAGTAACAAAATAAAAATAGTTGATATAACAATTATAATAAGTTGGAAAATTAGAGGGAGGACTTTAGAGAAAAGACATACTAAAGAAACAACAAGCAAGTATAAACCTACAAGTTTACCCAAAGTGTCACCATTGTAGTGTTTCTTTTCGTTTTCTGTCATCGTATTATATCCGGCAATAAGAAATAGCCATTTTCCACGAATTAGTTGGATTCCAGAGATATTCAGAATTAAGCTTAGTAGGCCCATGAATGGATTAACAAAATTTGACATCAAAAAATCTCCTTTTTGATAGGTATGACATGTCAGCTACCCACCAAGACTAAAGAAGCAACGGATATAAATGAATCAATAAACGGAAGGCATCATTTCTTTTTAAACTGTAAAAGCAAAAATATAAAGATAAAGAAAAATAAAGATTCCCATAGTGTTGTCGTCCAACTGAAAGTTTCACTAACTCCGAAGAACAGATTTCCAAGGTTGGATACAAGAAGATACACTAATGTTACGCAAATTGATGTTAATAATCTTTTTAACATAGAATCACTCCTTTAAATGAGGTTACATGGATTAGGAAAAAATGTCCAGTAATGATGAATTTGGCAGAAAAGGAGAAATGTATGAATAAGCAAGAAGCAATCGAAAAATAAAATAAAAGAGTAAATATACTAGTAATTACTCAAGTGAAATGGTTCGTATTTTATATGCCCTTAAGATAATTAAAGGAATACAAACACCAGGAAAAGTAATAATCCCACAATTTATCGTAGACTATATAGAAGAATGAAAAAATAGGTCATATCTTTTTTAGGAAAAGTATTAAACACGACTTGGAACAAAAGTTTTAAAATAACTAGTTGGCTGCAAATTTTTGATGACTTTGACGACGTTAATGAAGAAAAAGCAACAAAAATCAAGAATTATTCGTTAAAGAATGGATAGATGGATATAAGGTAGAAAAAGAATCTAAGTGGATTGTAAAAGTAAATAATATGTATTTTTTGAATTGGGGTGAAGATGGAACTTGCCAGGTATTCTTAATTAATGACCATCTGAATATCGAAATTCACGCAGAACAT
The DNA here is from genome assembly GCF_051714685.1 of Enterococcus sp. AZ103. Lineage (NCBI taxonomy): Bacteria > Bacillati > Bacillota > Bacilli > Lactobacillales > Enterococcaceae > Enterococcus > Enterococcus sp. AZ103. Next base: position 644,802 of record NZ_JBIOSI010000002.1, read on the forward strand.
TTCTTAATAAAAGAAGATGCAGATAATGTAATAGATTTGATTGGCGGGATAGCTGTACCGGTACAGCTCGTTAATGACAGAGATGACGCAATAGAATTTACATTAAATAATCCATATTACGATGTGACCTATACAACTGACTAATTGACTGGGGAAGACTGGTTGGAGTTTTTAGAAAAAAATAATGCTGGAAAAATAGATTGTTTAACATTTAGAGAAAACAAACACAATAAACTGATTACAATTAATCCTAAAATCTTTCTTGCATAGTCGCATCGGATTGACTTGAAAGACAGATATAATAAAAGGCCACTATAAAAATAGTGACTTCTTAGAAAAGTCTATAAATGGTTTTCAAAAATTGATAGGAGATACCTTAACGTAAATGATCCCAATTATTATCTTTATTGAACCATCAATTAAAAAAAGATAATTCAGTGATAAAGAAAGTTGCCAATTGATCAAAACATTCACAATAGTAAGAATTGAAAGAATCAGCATCAATTTTCCATGAACCGGAGTGAAGGCTAAAAAGTGGATACTCACTGATAGAAAAATTAATCTCCAAATAGTTACAACATGAGGAGCCGAGAGATTTGTCTGACCGATTGAAGGAATAATCGAAAGTGCAACTAAACCTAACAATAAAATCAATGCAAAGTTGGCCCAACGATTTTGTTGTTTTGTTCCTTGATGAATACTAAATTTTGCCCTAGTTTTTTTATTTAATTGCCAAAACAATCCAAGAGAATAGACAATGATGAAAAAAATAGGGTTAGGAAGAAAAACGGGTGTTGTTTGAACCGGGATGAGTAGTAAAAGGGTTGCTATCCCAGCCGTAATTAACCAGACACCATTAATAAACTGACGGGGATATTTAAATTCTTTTGCTTTCGACATAAAAAGACTTCTTTCTATTTTTAATGATTATAATATAACACAAAAAAATTAGAATGAATCGAGTCAGCTAACCACCAAGATTGCGAAATTTGATTTCATTCATAATAAAGAGTATTCAATTTTTCTGAATCTATAATCGATGAAGTGTCGATAAAATATTTTGATTGCCAATTTTGTGTTTTAGTAGCACTCGTATTTAAGTCAGTTTCCCAATCTGGATAGACTCGCATAGCCATTTTCCCTTTTGAGCCGGGACTTTTTAAAATATTTTTCTTTAATAGTATTTCCTTAGGAAAAACGAATTGCCCAGATAAGCTGTCATCGATGATTACTACAATCAATTTATTAGGGTAGTTTTGAAATGAAAAAGCTTGATTATTTCCTACAGAATCTTTTTCCCAAAAAGCAACGAAATAACCTTTCTTTTTTGGTGTTAATTTGCCTAAACGACAACGAAAAGTAAAGTTTCTGATAGAAAAAGTAGATCCTTCATAATCTTTATTTTGATGTTCGAATTTAATATTTTGCAGAGTTCTACTTGTTAATTGACTAATATAGCACAGTGAGTTATTCAAATTTCCAACCTCTCTTCATAACAGAAAAATAGACACATTAGACTCGTGAAAATATTGTAGCACACTAAAATACTGATCCACAGACTCAGCCTTTAGCAGAATGTTAAATTTTATTCAGATCAGTTATTTAAGTGAAAGCTCAACGACCTGATATACGACAACTTGATAAGTATCTGCATTTGCAGGCGTAAAGGCTAGTGCAATATTCCCATTGTCCATGTAATATGCATATATTTTTGTATCATTTCCGTTAAATGGAGTGAAAAAGTCAATACTTGCAGCATGTTCTACGTCACTTAACTTCAATTCTGTATTTACATGGACATTTTTTTGGGTTTCATATTCTCGAACAGCAATTGTTTGTGTGGAAACTGTAGTAGGGGTAAGTGAAGCAACTTGACCTGTGCGTTCTCCGTAGCTATCACTATCTGTTGTATTATACGCAACAGTAATAGACTGATTACTCTTATAGGTGGTTACTGAGAAACCAAATTCGTTATATTGACCTACTAAAATTTTATCAGAGTGAAATGAGACTTCATATGGAAATTCATTTGTAGTATGAGAACTGTCATTATTTGAGCTTTGCTGTAATTTATTTGTTGAGTTCCTTATAGATGAGTTTGTTGAATAACTTGTTATTTGTTGATTTGAAGAAGGTTTATAAGAGAATAGAAAAATAAATGCGACTAAGACAATAATAATCAAAGTAAATATAGAAAATATCAAAAATAGTTTGTTATCTTTTTTGATTAATTGATTTTGACGTCTTTTCATTATGTCATCCCCTTAATTACCAATATAGATAAATTATATACTTGGTCGGAAAAAATGAATAGTTCGTTAACGTCGTCTATAGCTGAGTCAGTAAGTGGAAGAAATAGTGGAATGAGGTGGGATGATGATAGTGAAGAAAAAATATGTTTTGTATGCCTGTAATGAAAGTTTAAGCGGGTTTTATTGTGAATATTGGACACAGTATTAGGGAATGGAACAGTATCCAGTATTGATCGACTCGTTAGAAGATAACTCCATTTATAAATCAAAGAAACTTAAAACATATTCTTCCTATGGACGTGCTTTGAACGGTGTTAAAGCTTGTAGCAGCATCCAAAATAAACTTTGCCGTATCGCCTATTATCGACTCGATCACTTACTGGTAAATTCCATTAAGCTTAACTAACAGTTGAAACACGAAATAGAAAAGAGGATACAGTAACAGCAAATATTTAAATCACTAAACTATTTTGTACCCTGTGTTCTCTAATATTTCGATAGATTTATCGAAATGAGTCGCTTTCACTAAAATATAATCTGTATTATAAGTAGATATAGCAAATATGCTAATATTCGCGTCAGCTAAAAGAGAAGATATTTTGGACAATATTCCAACTAAGCTAAAGTCTAAAACACCTTCAATTTTGAATCCCTTCCAATCATCTTCACGAGATAGTGTCATTGAAGGTACATTTTGGGTAGGTAATACAACAGATAATTCGTCCTCTGTTTTTCCTATAAATAATGGCGATACTGATAAATCAATATCAGTAATAGCTGCTACTTGTATAACTGATAATGGAACATTTATTTTATTTATTTTCATGTACAATCTCCTTTTTTAATAACTATAACTTAATAAATAGATAGAGTAAAATATTTAGTGCAAACAAAGGAATTCCATTCTGTTAAATTAAAGTTACGACAATAGAAATAATTCATTGCTACAAGCGGAATTAACTGAATTACTCGACTATGAAAAATTGATAAATCAGGAATTTAATTCAGGTAAATCTTAAGTCAAGAATGAATTAGCTGAGTGAACAAAAATTTATAAAAATACAAAACTGCAAGTGACGGATATAGCTGAGTCAGTAAACGAAACAGATTGTGGCAAATAAAAAAGCTATCTTTTAATGATAGCCATTAACTATTTATTCTTTTTAGGAAAAAATGCAATAACAAAGAATAATACAGGAAAAAATAACGTTCCCAATAACCCGCCAGTATTATAAGCAGCAGGCATGTTAGGATCAGCAACTGACCCAGTAAATAGTTTATAAATCGCGAATAAAGAAAAAATAACTGCAACTACAAAAGCCCATTTTCGTTTAATCATACTTTCACCTCCATGTTGAAAGTATAACAAAGCGAAAGTAAAAAGTCTGTAAACGACGGAGATAGCTGAGTCAATAAATGGAAGCTATTGAAAAAAAAAGCCCTAAGGCTACAGTCATAAATAGTAGATTAACTAATTGCTTTTGAATGCCCAAAAACCTTTTATTCCAACAAGAATGCCTATAAATGATACAGCAATGTTTGTATTTGCGCCAATCAGGATTAAGAGCAAGCTAAGTGTGAGATATTGTTTTCTTTTATCAAAATTAAAATTCATGGGATAACTCCATTTTATTCATATTTTATTGATGATTATAGCTTACTTGATTATTTTAGACAATTTACCCATTTTTTAGAGGATTAGGCAATTTAGAGAATATATTATGTTTCAGATTAACCGAAGTCCGTGTACGAAATAGTTAGGGGATTAAGTGACACTCAAAAGAAAGTGGTAATTAATGTGATAATAGCTAATCCGCCTTGGGTGAAAATGATTTTTTTATCACTAGATACGCTGCCATATATCGCAACACAAATAATATAAATTAAAATGATGCGACTAATTTCTAAAGATGCAGTTGGAGAAAATATGCTATATATCAATCCAACTCCCAACAACCCATTATAGATACCTTGATTTTTAAATAGGGTGTTTAAGTATGAAGAATGTAATTCTTTTTGAGGAATATTGAATACCCTACTTGTAGATTTTGATGTTGTCGCAAATGTTTCAAGATACATGATATAGAAAAACTCCAATGCAACTAATACGGTTAATAGTTTTGTTAAAAAAGACATTTTTTCCCTCCTTGTACAATGTAAATACTCATAGAAGTATATTTAACCAGTATAAAACAGTCAATCTTTTGGAATACATATATTTTTGATTTCTATCACTTTATTCAGTTGGGTTCTCTTTTTGTACAAGTGAGACATATTCTAAAAATTTTTTTACTTCTCTTTTTGGTTTTAATGGGTAGAGTAGACCAAAAATATTTTGATACGGCCAATTGACTGCCAATGTTACGAAATTCGGCTGAACATATTGCCACTGTGGTAAAGAAAGCAGTAATTTATTGGACTGATCATACTTGTTAAAAACATTCATATCGTAAAATTCTGAAGTGATTTCCTGTTTGATTTCGGGATATTTTTCCGCTAAATCGGCTTGTAGGATACCAACCGGACGATTCGGTGAACTTTTTCCTGAGACAAGGGTTTCTCCAAATAAATCTTCTATTTCTAAATGATCTTTTTGTGATAACGGATGATTTAGAGGAACAGCAATGGTAAAAGTTACCGGATAAAGTTCATGATAACCGGCTAACTTTGCGGTAATATCGGCAGTGTAAGATCCTGCGATAATATCGTAAGTCGTTCCTAATTGATGAAGGACAGAAATAATCGTATCGCGATTATCGTCAAAAGGCACAATTTCAAAAGAGAAACGATTATTTTTTTTACGGATAGCGGCTAATAAACTGGAAATTTGCTGACTAGGATTTAACAATGAGCTCCCGATTTTAATTTTCCAAGGATGGTCTTTCATTAGATTATCGGCACGAGTCATCGCTTCTTCCGAAAAGGCGATGATTTTTTTGCTGTCTTCATAAATAGATTGACCAACTTCAGTTAAGGTAATTCCTTGGTGACTTCTTTCGATTAGCTGTAAATCTAATTGTTCTTCTAATAAATTCATCTGTTTCATGACAGCCGGCGCAGATATAAATAAAGACTCTGATGCTTTAGCAAAACTTCCCATATCGACAACGGTAATAAAAGTATCTAAAAGGTGGTTATACATAAATTTCCCCTCCATTAACTATTGGTTAATACGATATTAACATTTTACAAATTCTCAAACAATTCGTCGGGTGATAATCTATGTTCATACCAAGTATACAAACCGAAAGGAAGTCATCATTATGGACTATGTAACATTAAACAATGGCGTAAAAATGCCAAAATTAGGATTCGGCGTTTTTCAAATTCCAGATTTGGTAGAAAGTGAAAAAATTGTCACAGAAGCATTGAAAGCAGGCTATCGTCTGATTGATACAGCGCCAGGTTATTTGAATGAAGAAGCAGTCGGGAAATCAATCGCTAAAAGTGGTATTCCTCGTGAAGAAATTTTTGTCACAACGAAACTTTGGCTACAAGATGCCGGATATGAAGCAACTAAAAAAGCTTTCCAACGCCAGTTAGATAAATTAGGCTTAGATTATTTAGATTTGTATTTGATTCATGTACCTTTTAATGATTATTATGGCTCATGGCGGGCGATGGAAGAATTATATAAAGAAGGCAAAATTCGTGCGATTGGTGTGAGTAATTTCAGTGAAGATCGTTTGGTGGATTTGATTGTGAACAACGAAATCAAACCAGCAATTAACCAAATCGAAATTCACCCGCTGCGTCAACAACGTCGCGCATTAGAAGTGATGGAAGAATATGGCGTTCAACCAGAAGCGTGGGCACCTTTTGCAGAAGGAAACGGCAATATTTTTCAAAATGAAATATTAAAAGAAATTGCCGAAAAATATGGCAAATCTCCTGCGCAAGTAATTTTACGCTGGCAATTACAACGAGATACGGTGGTGATTCCAAAATCAGCTAATGTTGATCGCATGAAACAAAATATTGATGTGTTTGACTTTGAATTAAGTAAAGAAGATATGGATGAAATCAAATTATTAGAAACAGGCTTCAAAATTATTGATCATTTAACCGCTGATATTGCCAAATCATTTAATGAAGTCAGATATCCAGAGAAATAGGATTAATCATATAGAAAAGTGAGGAATTGAGATGGAATTAAGAAAAATCGGTAGTTTAACAGTTTCGCCAATCGGAATGGGCTGCATGGGATTTTCTCATGGTTATGGAGAGGTCCCGGAAGAATCTTATAGCATTGCTGCAATTCAAAAAGCCTATGCGTTTGGTTGTAACTTTTTTGACACTGCCGAAGCTTATGGTCGAGAATTATTTTTCCCCGGTCACAATGAGGAACTATTAGGAAAAGCTGTCGAAGGCTTCAGAGATCAAGTTGTTTTAGCAACAAAATTGCATATTGATGAAAATGAGATTACTGATGAAATGGACTTATCTATGGTTATTCATAGTCATCTGAAAAAATCTTTAGAAAATTTGCGAACAGATTATGTGGATTTATATTATTTGCACCGTGTGAATGAATTAATTCCAGTGGAAGCTGTTGCTGAGGTAATGGGTGAACTGATTGAGGAAGGTCTAATTCAAGAATGGGGGCTTTCGCAAGTGGGCGTGGATATTTTAGCAAAAGCTCATGCAGTTACGCCGGTTGCTGCGGTCCAAAATTTGTATTCAATGATGGAACGTGATGCAGAAAAAGATATTTTTCCTTATTGTTTGGCAAATGGGATAACTGTTGTACCATTTTCTCCGATTGCTAGTGGTTTTTTATCAGGGAATGTTACCGTTGAAACAAGTTTTGAAGGCGATGATGTGCGAAAATTCGTGCCACAACTTTCGAAAGAAAACATGGTAGCGAATCAACCGATTTTAGCAATTTTAGCTGAATATGCAAAAGAAAAAAAAGCCACTAATGCTCAGATTTCTCTTGCTTGGATGTTACACAAATATCCTAATGTTGTGCCAATTCCCGGTTCAAAAAATCAAGCAAGAATTTTAGAAAACTTAGGTGCGTGGAATGTCAGATTGACAGATGATGAGTTTGCGCGATTAGAAGTAGCGCTCGATAGAATTACGATTCACGGACATCGTGGACATATCGAAACACAACAGGCAACTTTTGGACATCAATGGGAAAATAAATAAAGACTATGACTGAAGTTTCAATACAAAGGAGAAAAAACATGAATAAAAAATCTGTAACAATTAAAAATTTAGAGTGGAATATGGCTGGTGATTTATACTTTCCAGATCATTTTGACGAAACAAAAAAATATCCAGCAATCGTCAGCGCCCATCCAATCGGTAGTAGTAAAGAACAAACAGCTGGAAATATCTATGGACAAGCGTTAGCACAAGCAGAATTTTTGGTTTTAGCTTTTGACGCTTCCTTCCAAGGGGAAAGTGGTGGGAAGTTACGCCATCTGGAAAACCCCGGTATGAGAACGGAAGATTTTAGTTATGCAGTAGATTATTTAGTGACATTAGATTATGTTGATGAAGAAAAAATTGGTGTTTTAGGTATTTGTGGCGGCGGTGCTTACACAATTGACGCTGCGAAAATGGAACGTCGCTTCAAAGCTATCGGTACAGTGACAGCCGCATCAATTGGTCGTCTTTGGAGAGAAACGGAATTTAATCCGATTAAACAATTGGAAGAAATGGCAAAACAACGAACTGCAGAAGCTCGAGGTGCTGAAATTCGTGTGGATAATGCGCTACCTGATACTGTAGAAGAAGCTAAAAAAATGGGGATTGACGATATTGATCCACTTGAAGCTATCGAATATTATCGCACCCCACGTGGGCAAAAGCCAAATGGCACTAACTTATCAGTCTACTCACATAGTGCAGCGTTAGTAAATTACGATCCATATCATTTAATCGAAACACTTTTGACGCAACCACTGTTGGTTATTGTTGGTGATAAACCTGGTGCATTTGGTGCTTATCGTGATGGTTTTGAAATTATTCGCCGTGCAGGTTCCAAAGAAAAAGAATTGGTTGTCTTAAAAGGCTGGTCACATTATGATTTATACGATCAACCAGAACCAACGCGATTAGCTTTGGAAAAATTAGTACCGTTTTATAAAAAATATTTAGGATAGTTTCTATTCATATCTGAAATAATGTACCCACTAAAAAAGATAATTAGGTCTATTTAGTAAAATACGGATATTAGCAAGCAAAAAACAATCCATCAAATTATTTTGAAGGATTGTTTTTTTCTTTAATAAAATTGAATGATGTACTCTTTTTAAAGGATAAGCGATTTGCGCTGTGTTCAGTTAAACAAGTTGGTGGTGATATTGTCATAGTCCATTAATGGGAGAGATAGCAGAAAAAGCTATTTTTCTGCTATCAGCATGATAATAGTAAGTTTCTGAATTATTTAAGTGGTATTCAAACATTACTAATTTTATTATGAAAGAAATTTAAAGATTGTTTGCGTAAGCAGAAATCTTAGACAAAAAAGTATTTCTTTTTTGTTGATTAGAATTACGTGTAAAAGGAAAGACGATAAAAGTATTAGTCTTAATGCCACACATTTTTAAGACTTGTTTTTTCAAAACTTTACCATAATCTTGCTGGAAAAAATGGGCATAAAATCCTGGAGTATCATGGGTTGTTATAATTGCTGCAGTCTTCCCAGGAAGTAGTCCTACGGGTAATGTGCCTTTGTATTCGTAAGCGAATCCTTTTGCAAAAACTCTATCAATATAACCCTTAAGTATCGCAGGCATTCCTCCCCACCAAATTGGAAAAATAAAAATTAAGTGATCAGCCCATGTCAACTGGGAACGAAGTTCTAGAGTGGCAGGGTCGTCTTTTAAATCTCTTTTTTTGTTTTCTTTATCGAAACGTAGAACGGGATCAAAATTTTCTTTATTTAAATCAAGAATTTTGGTGTTGTTTTGTGATGAAATATTATTTTTTAATGTATTAAGTATTGCGTAGTTAAAACTTTCAGCATTGGGATGAGCGTAAATTATAAGAATGTTCAAATTAATCTATCTTCTTTCATTTTTATATAAATATAAACTATTCAAGAAAAATAGATATAGTACTTAGGTCGTAGTTAGTTATATAGGAAGGATAGTCAGCAAAAGAAACATATTGCGAAAAAAAAATAGAGGCTAAAAAACCTCTATCAATTAAAATGCGTAAACTATAAGTGTAATACCCATCATCATGAAGTAAAAACCAACTAGAAATGCAAGTGTTAATGCAGAAGATATAGGATTAAATATCAACATTATTCCTAAAATAATTCCGATGATATTAACAATAACGTTAAACCAATAATAACCAGTACTTGCAACTTTATAGATACCTGATGTAGCTAATGCGACAATAGAATCAACGATAAACCAAATTGCAAACACAAAAGGTAGTGCAATTAAGCCCGCTGAAATGTTGAATAAAAGAAATACTCCGATTATTATATCAAATATTCCTAATACGATTAGCAATGTTGAGTGTTGTCCAGCAAATTCGTTCAAACTACGTCTAAAGAATAGTTCAAAGACACCTTTAAAAATTGCAGAGAACGCAAACACATAAACAATTGCTAACAAACTACTTTCTGGGTCACGAAATGTAACTAAGGAAACGAAAATAAAGATAATTCCCAAAAGAAATGGTGCCCAATTAAAACCTGATCTTTTTTCCATAATACTCACCTCCAGAAAATATTATACATTTTAATGAGAATTATTGGAAATAAAAACTAAAAAGTCTGTAAACGACTGACTTAACGGACTCAAACATAAATATTCCTTCTGTAACCAACCTGAATTGCTGTAATCACTAAGCGATCATCTTCAATTTCAACGATTGCAGGATAATTTCCAATATGATATCGCCAATAAGAACCTAAGTTACCAGTTAATGCTTTCCCTTGTTGTCTTGGGTCAGTTGTGCCATCGACATTCTTGTATGACTATCGAACGATTAAAATGGCTTGATGTTTATCCATTTTTCGAAGTTGTTTTTGCACGTCTTTACTAAATTCTAAATGGTAAACCATCACATGTTACCAAATTCTTTTAGTATTTCGTTCATAGGAAGGGTTTTATTATCTTCTAGCCATAATTTATGAGAAATATCCGCAGTTTGTTTATCATATTCATCTTCTAACTGTTCCATCGAATAATTCTTCATCAATTCAGATAAAGTAATCCCATAGAACTCATCCATATAATCTAACCATTCTTTTTCATCATCGCTTACTCTGATTGTAATCATAGCCATAATAATCAACTCGCTTTCTTGTATTTCATTGTCATAAAAATGGAAAGTAAAATTTCAAATTTTTATCTAACCTTTATTCAATTATGTGAAGGTCATCAGTTAAGCTGCTAACTCAGGATGTACGCCATTGCTGAAAACTATTTCCCGATTTAGGATAGGTGTTTATTTACATACTCTCTAAATATTGTGCAAAAAGAGAGGAAGAAACCTTTTTTATATTTTAAAATAAAGTATCTAAACTACATTGGAGATGGTAAAAATGGATTGGATAGAAAAAATGAATACCGTTATTATCTACATTGAAGAACACATTACAGATGCATTGAATATTGAAAATATTGCTAAAGTAGCAGACTGCTCGACGTATCATTTTCAAAGAATGTTCATTTATATGACAGGAATTCCTTTATCAGAATATATTCGACGTAGAAGAATGTCTTTAGCAGTTGCGGATTTAAAAAAGGGTGATATGAAAATCATAGATGTTGCATTAAAATACGGCTATCACTCGCCGACTGCTTTTAATCGAGCGTTTCAAAGTGTTCATGGGCTATCACCTTCAAGTGCTAAACTAGATGGTGCATTGATAAAAGCCTACTCACCTATCAGTTTTAAAATGGAGATAAAAGGGGCAGAGAGTCTCGATTTTAGAATTGAGACAAAGGAATCTTTTCGAGTGATAGGCGTCTCTATATCACTTTATGGAGATTTTGAAGGAATGGTTGAGCCAGTTGAAAAAATCTGGGAAGCAGCTGAGAACAATGGAACAATCCATCAACTAAAAAAATTGCTAAGAAACGATCAATTAGGATTGTTCGAAGTGATGATTCCTGATGAAAATGTTGAACATTGGCGCTATTTAATTTCAGTTCCAACAGAGGAACCTTTAATGGAATCTTTAGAGGAGTATGTGATGGGTGCTTATACTTGGGCAATTTTTTCATACGCTGAAAAGACAATTGAAGAAACACAAAATTTGGGGAAACGAGTGATTTCAGAATGGTTGCCAACAAGCGAATATGAAAATGATTGCGGTCCAGATATTTCAGTACATGCTGAAGATGGCGCGATAGGAAACATTCTTGAGTACTGGGTGCCTATAAAAAATAAGAATGAAGGAGACAGATTATGGTAGATTTTAAAAAGGACAAAAATATAAAGCCAATTGATGAAAATCTAAGTGTTGTTTTGGGCGATAGTTTTTCGGCGTATAAGCTACTGTTAGAAAAACTACCAGCTTTTGAAATTAACCTAGAATGGCGTTTTTATAAAGATGGCGGTTGGCTTGCAAAGGCCACTCGAGAAAGAAAAACAATATTTTGGGGGCAACCTGAGGTGGGCTTTTTCACGATCGCTGCTCATTTTAATGAAAAAAATAAACAAGGGGTTTTTGACCTCAACATATCAGACGAATTAAAAGAGGCATTTTCCAATGCTTCAATCAGTGGCAATCAGTTTACGACACTTAAAATCGATATTTATAATGAAAAAGATTTGACAAATGTCTATCAATTGATTGAATATAAAAAAGCTAATTAAAAACGATTGCGAACGTATGTTCGTTTGTGGTATGCTTTTTTATTATAAGGAGGGAATAAAATGAAAAATGCATCATGTTTGTGCGGGAAAATTTCGATTCAAGTAAAAGAAATACCTCATGTAGTAGGAGCGTGCCATTGCTCTATGTGTCGAAAGTGGGGATCAGGACCACTTCTAACAATTGAAGCAGGAACAACGTCAGATATTGTCATCAGTAATGAAGAATTTATTTCTAGATATCATTCGTCTGAATGGGCAGAAAGGGGCTTTTGCTCAATTTGCGGATCAAACCTGTTTTATTACTTAAAACCAACTGATTCTTATAGTATTCCAATAGATTTATTTGAAAATCAAGAGGAAGCAATGTTATCAGTTGAAGTCTATTATGACCAAAAACCTAATTACTATGACTTTGCTAACAAAACAAAAAAGCAAACGGAAGCTGATATTCTGAAATTGGTTGAAGAAAAATACTTCTCTGACAGCCAAGAAGACTGAAAATACTAGTCTATGAGTTATTTACTAAATAGACATCCTAACTAAATAACAATAGTAGCCCGTTAGACCAGCTTTTGGCGGGTTTTTTCTTGTGAAAAAGGGAAATTTTTAAATAATCTAGGTAGAGGATCCTTACTATTATTGACTTCGTACTCAAGTCATCTTGTGAGATTAATTTTTAACTTGCTGTCCTAATGGAATTTATTTCACTCTACATTACTAAAATTAATCGATTTTATGAGTAGGCAAACTCAGAGTTTATTAGACGCATATTTTGGTGAATAAAACCTAACTAAACCTAACGTTGTATTCACTTGTTTTACATCCAGAAAATCACAGATACGCTTAAGTAAAAATATGTTGAAAGGCTGACTGTTCATATATAGAATAGGCAGAGATCTGAGTGATGGTTAGTTACTTCAGGGAGGCAGGAAGAAGTTTTCAGAGATAATAAAAATATTTAGAAGAGCGCCTCATACTTGGGACAAGATATTATTCCTACAGGTGGGAAGTTTTTTTATTTTCTAACCTGCTAATATGGAAATAAAAGTGTTGTTAAGTAGAAACTATTGTAGAAAAGAAAAAAGCACCTACTATTTGATTAGTATAGATGCTTTCATTTTGAATGATTTAAATGTATCAAATGGATTTCCTCTCGAATTAATTTAAATTCTATAAAATTTGTTAAAAATTTTTGTGTGAAATTTTTCGTGTTGTATAAACATCTGTTTTAACTACAGAATCAGATGTGTCAATCGTACTCATGTGATCAATCACTTTATCTGTTGGAAAGAAGGCACAAAAAAGTATAAGCGAAGCCCCAGCAGTTACAAGAGAAATTTTATAGTATTTGCCATCTCTCTCACTAAAGTACCAAGTCCCCAAAAAGCCAACTAAAAAGCTGATTACTAAAAAACTTAAAAGAATTAATTTCATGATCTATCCCCACCTTTCATTAGAATTTAAACATGTGTACCATTTTAACAAGTAAAATTGTTGCTAATAACATAATATCATCTCCTTTTTGGTTTAGAGATACTATAAAATGCTGGTTAATATAATACTAGTAATGTTGTTATAAGATAAGTTAAAAGTCGATATAAAGCCTGATAATAAAGGAATTCAAAAATTCATTGCACTAGAAATAAAATGAATTAGACTCTACTAATGAAACATATTGTGGACGTTAGAAAGATGTTGAAAATATTAAAAAGGTGATGGCTCAGTAAATAAAAAATTACTTGAATGTATGAATTAGAATACTATGTGGATTCCTTATGTATTGAATCATTTGCTCCCTTTTTGCAGCAGAATTTTCAAAGAAAGACAAGGAGCTTCGTATATGTGTGATTGGTAAAAAGTATAAAAATAGGACAAGAAAAGCAAATGAAAAGAATAGAGATACCTTTTGATATTTTGAAGGATAGCTGTCATAGGTTGTGAATGCTAAAAAACTTGTGGTAAATAAAACTAAGAATATTAAAAACATTTTATTTCTCCTTTCTGATAACAAAGATAGTATTTCGCTTAATTGGATTTGATGTGGAGGGTAGGAATCGAACCTACATTTTAAAATGTGACAAGTATCTACTTATAGCCATATTCAATAATTAAAATACCAATTTCAACCACAATAATAAATTGTTTATCTATCGTAAAAAGTGAAGATAGATAAAGAAAAACTAATATCAAACTAGCTTAAATAGAGGTGTAATGATTATTCATTAAAAAAAATTATTAAGCTAGTCTAAGTATAAAAAAAATAGCAAAAAAATCGAGTAATTTAATATTTTTTACGGAATAATCAGCTATAAATGCCGATATAACAATGATTTCAAAAAATATAAAAAAACAAAATTCTTGGTTTTAATCCGTAAACGATGCAAATAACTGAGGGGATGAATGGAATAGATTTCGGACTAAAAAAAACTGCCTGTCAGAAGACAAGCAGTAATCTAGTAATATTATTTTAAATTGTTGAGGTTAAAATATCTTACTACCATTTTTTACTTTACTTAGTGATGTTAGTAAAATGCAGCCAGAATCTGTATCACTACCTAGTATTCTAATCTCGCTTTTAACGTCACCAATTCTGATTGGTGCAAAACTGCAGACGCAGACTACTTGTTTACCAATAAGTTCTTCTGCCTCATAATTAGTTAGTTGTGCTGAACTATTTTTACTACCGAATTCCCCTAAATCAACTGTAACTTTATACGCAGGCTTTCTTGCTCTCTTATTCAAAGAAACATTTGTAACTGTACCAACTCTCATTTCAACTTCGTCAAATTGCTCCATTGTAATCATAATGTATTTCCTCCAGTATTAGTTTTCTATTGTAAAAAATCACTAGATATTCTATGGGAAATTATTCTGGATGAAAGTATTCGTCTTTTGTCAGACGATAAAAAACATCGGTGACATTTTTTTGTGGGTCAATAAAGTCTTTTCTCGAATAAGGATCTTCGAAAAGATATTTTAAGCCACTTTTTAAGATAACTTTGCGTGATGCTATATTATTTTTATCGAAAACAGCCATCAAGCTATTAAATTCAAATTTTTCAAAGCCATATTCAAGCATAGTTTTTAAAGTTTCAGTCATGTACCCTTTATTCCAGTAATGGCGATTAAGCATATAGCCAATCTCAGCAGTTTTCATGAGAGAGTCAATGCGATTATAACTTACACTGCCAATCATTTTACCAGTTAATTTTTCTTCAATAGCAAATTGACCCAAAGGTGCATTCAAGAATTTGGTTACGATATAATCAGCTGTATCGTTTAAGTTTCTGTGGATATTGGACACGTATTTTGTTGTTTCTAAATCTGAAGTGAACTCAAATAATGCATTCGTATCATCTAAGGTCATAGGTCTTAAAATTAAGCGTTCCGAATTGATTACTGGATGTTGTGCAAGCTTTATATATAAGTCACTCATTAGAATCAAACCTTTCAAAATATTAAAGGAAATTATCCCATATACTATTCATAAAATCAATTTATTTTGAATATAAAAAGGTGTTTTAACGGAATGGAAGTTCATGTAGTTGAGACAATTGTGTAACTAATGACTAAAAATAAAGATGCTTTTTTAATTTACCCAAATAGGACACTCGAATAATCTAAAATTGCATGGATTAAAATTGGAACAAACAAGGTTCCACTCTTTTTATAAGCCAAAGCAAATAGTCCGCCACCAACAATCCCTTGACCTAATAAATTGCTTGAAATGTTGGTAAATAAATCTGCAAGTGAACCATTTCCAATAATTGTTGGTAAAAGTCCATGCATAGCACCAAATAGCAAACCACTAACGATTATTCCTATTCGAAAACCATATTCTTGATCTATTATTGTGAATAAGTAGCCTCTGAAAATAAATTCCTCAGAGAAGGCGACAATAACTAAGTAAAAGAAAGCTAAATAAAACCCTTTTAATGTGAAGTCTCCGTTAGACAAAAACATAATTAAATAAACTACTAGTAGCAGCACACTTACCAACCGAGATTTTTTCGTGAGGCCCACTTCACTTAATGGTCTTTTTTTTAAAAAGATCAGGGCAAAAATTAGGATGACAAATAATAGATTATTTATAATGTCTGATAAAAACTTAATCCAAATATTTTGTGAGGTGATATCTTTTAACGAAATTAACCAGCCTTTGTTCCATAAAAATGAAGTAGAGAAGTAAAAAAATATTCCATAGAGAAAAGTCAGGATTACAGCCACTAATACAGGTTTGCTAATTTTCGTCTTTTTTTTACCCGTCATATACTTATTCAATAGGTCGCTCCATATTTTTTATTTAATTATACCAAAAAAATTTATATAGTTAATTCCGCTAATGATTGAGATTGCATAAAGCTATTTTTGGTATGTTGTTGTAGGATAATTTCCACCATTTTACTTTATGAAAAAAATGAAAGCAAAGGGTATCTTAGTAATATCGAGACAATATAAATATCAATAGATTAAGTGGCACCGCTATCAAAAACAAAAGACAGACATACTGCCTACAAAAATATGGTTTACTTCTCTATCAGAATTTTTCTCTTTTTGACTTGCCAAATATTGTAGATATAGTATGGAAGAGTTGAAAAGAAACCAACTGCAATAATGATTAGTATAGTTATTAAGAAGAAGACAATCGATAAAATTTTGACTAGTCTAGATTGTTTTTTGATGAATCGAATGAATTGTAAAATACCAGATAGGATGGAACAAATTAAATATCCACCTAGAAGCGTAGACAAAATAAAATTAATAATTTTGGTTTTCATAGGAAGATCAAGAGAAGAATCAACGAATGGGAAAAAAGCCAAGCAACCATAGAGAAAAGACCCTACTAAAAAAGCTATTGAAACATAAAACAAATAATCTTTTCTTTCTTTGTAATTCATATAAATCCTCCTAAGTGATGAAAGTGATGAATTATTTAATTGAATATTAATAATAAATCAAATATTAAGAGAAGTAAATGGGAGTAATATTCCGTAAACGACCGAGATAAAGGAGTGAAGAAATGGATATTTTTTTAATTTGGTAAACAAGCGGGGAACAAAATGAAAAGATACCTCGACTCATAACGGCCATTAGCAAAGGAGATGTGAAAAACTATTTTGAAGAGATCATTAGTGACTGGAATGAAATTCTATCGGTTTAGGTTCATTACATCTAAAAAGACAGCAATAAAGAGACAAGTGAGTATAGATGTGTTTATGGTATAAATATCGCGATCGAAATAAAAGTGAACCTCAACCTACGCACTTAAACGGGATTACCTTTAGGAGCTGGCTATGAAAAAAAAAAAAAAGAAAAAAAGCAATAAAGGTCTATTAGGAGCATTGATCCCAATAGATGTAGGATTGTTTGTATGGAGAAGTAATTACTTAGATACTGAACAGACACCAAAAGACCAGACAAATATAACTATCAACTCTGTAATCAGCAATTTAACAATGACTCAAGACGCTGCTAATTTAGGCTATGACAGTACAAACGAAGTCGTAACTATCAATAATAATCAAGCAAATTTCAATCAGGAAGATTTGTCCCTGGCTAATGGCTCGTGGCAAACATTCTCAGACTTAGACAATTTGAATCGTGTTGGTGTTGCAAATGCGTTGTTAGGATACGATTTAATGCCGACAGAAGAAAGAGGCGATATCTCGTCCGTCTATCCGACAGGTTGGAAGCAAAAAAAGCTATCTAATGGGAAATGGTTATACAATCGTAGCCATTTAATTGGTTACCAGCTAACAGGAGAAAATGACAACTGGAAGAACCTTTTTACAGGGACAGAACAAATGAACCAAGGAACCATGGTACAATATGAGAATCAAGTAGCAGACTATCTGAGACAGACGAAAAATCATGTACGATACCGTGTGACGCCTTATTTTAAAGACAATGAGTTACTTTGTCGTGGGGTGCAAATGGAGGCGCAAAGCGTGGAAGATAACACGATAAGTTACAATGTATTTTTCTATAATGTGGAAGATGGTTATACGTTGGACTATGTTACTGGTGAAAATATGTAAAACAATTTTTGTGTTTTGAACTGTAAAAATATTATATGAAATTAGGAGAAAATTATGAAAAGAAAGAATATTTCTGGAAATTCACCATGGGAAAATGTGGTTGGCTATTCAAGAGCAGTAAAAATCGGAAATACTATTGAAATTGCTGGAACTACTGCTGTCAAACATGGCAAAACAATCGGGGTGGGAGATCCATATGTACAAACTAAATCTATTTTAGAAAGCATTGAGAAATTACTTATTTCGGAAGGTTCTAAAATGGAAGACGTTGTCAGAACGAGAATGTTTGTAACAAATATTGCTGATTGGGAAAAAATTGCAAAAGCTCATGGTGAGTTCTTTAAAGACATAAAGCCTGCTTCAACAATGGTTGAAGTATCATCTTTAATTGATAAAGAGTTATTGATTGAAATAGAAGTTTCAGCAATAATTAAATAAATAGTGTGTGCTTTATGTACAATTAAAAGTGTTACTTTTGGGTATACCCAAAAGTAACACTTTTAATATTTTCAAGAATTTTATTTTACTACACTTTTCTTTAGAGTCGAAAGATGTTTCTTTTGGGTGGTACTTATATCATAGGTACGTTGTTCAACATAAATACAGTTTATCGCATTTATGATTTACAGCTGTTAAAGTTATGGCTTGGTAACCTATTCCTATTGAGGGACATTTCAATAGGAATAAATAGCTGGTTGTGTATTCATTTACTATCAGAAATACTGATAAGGTAGCAAAAGAATTAGGATTATAAATATGATATACTGAACGACGTAGTAAGTTTATGGCGGTTGGCTATTTCAGGGGGTGGTGCTTATGAGCATTTTCCTACTTCATAGAAGGGAATAGCATTTTTGTCTGTTGCTGAAGCAATCAGTTTAATGTTCCAGTTTGGAACACTGCTTGTTGCACTGGTTGCCTTGATGGTGACTCTTAGCAAAAACAACAAAAAATAGACCGCTGTAACTTTGGCAGGTTACGGTCTATTTTTGACTAAATAATCTAAGCCACCGTCTTAAACGGGCTACATTTTAGGGAGTTACGTATCGAGCGTAGCTCCTTTTTACGTATTCAGTATATCATGGACGATTCTTTTTTTCTAGTTTGGAAATTTTATCAATATAAAAAGATCACGAGCTTAAAATTTTCACACTATAATTTGAGTGCATTTTAATTCCTTATCTAAACATATGTTACTTCATTGATTTTATACTTATATTTACCTAATTTTTTGGAACAATAGCTATTGCTCGAACATTAAAACCAGGGGCACCTTCTACTTTCGGTACTCCGATAGAGATTGCTCCACCGATCGCAGGAAGCTCCGTTAAATGATTCAGCACCTCAATTTGAAACTTCTTTTGTTGTAACCAATATAATTCTCCAATTAGTCCAGAATTTTTCTTGCAGTCAATTGCTGAATCAGTGTCTAATGTTTCGTGACCTATCGCGGTTACATTTCGCTTTTCGTGTAAGAATTGTAAAGCCCCTATTGACCATCCAGGTGTATGTGCTTGCCCATCACTTCCAGTATTGTAGAAAGAAGTAGGATTGTTCCAACGCTTGGACCACCCACTTGCAAAGGCTACAAAGCTATTTTCTGGAATTATTCCATATTCATCTTCAAAATTATTAATATCTTTAACCGTTAATGAATAATCAGAATTTTTTATGACTTCTTTTTCTTTATTAATAACAATTAATGGCAGTAAAAAATTTTTTATTGGCAGTTGATCCACCGACAAACTATCTTCTACAAAATGTATCGGAGCGTCAATATGTGTTCCGTATTGTGTGACAAGTTGATATTCTTTTGCAAAAAAACCATTCTCTTTTACTGTCATCAATGTTTCTTCTTTCATTGGTCGAAATGATTGAAAATAAGGAATTCCTTCATGAATATTATGGCTTAGATCAACCCACTTTTGATTCTTTAATAATTCAATACTTTTTGTAATATCACTCATACTATCCCTCCTTATTCGTTCTGCTATTTTTAGCTTGTATCAAGAGTATCGAGAAAATAGTTACTAGTCAAACTCCATCTGTGCCGTATTAAGATAAAAAAACAACTTTTAGGTGTTTCTAGCATTTTTAAATTTTTAGAGTATTCTTATTTGTCATGCGAACAATGTTTACTATAATTGTTTTGAAGGAATGATTTTCACATGATTAATTATGGAAAAGAACCGGTGTCTGATTACTTTTTAATCGAGATAAAATCCTTTTGTGCTTCTGTTGAATGTGTAGAACGAGGTCTTAATCTACTGACAACTAATTTTTTAGGCCCTTTTTCAGTTGCATTTAACAAATTGTTTACTTTTTTTCCTACTTAGCCCTAGCTAACTTCATCCAACTATTTAGGTTAATCAGTTTCTTCTATCTTTAGTGGATTCTATTTCTTTCTAGCAAGATTTTCAAATAAAACCTCACCACATAAATAGATAAAAAAATTCCCAGTGTATTTATTATTTTTTAAACCCAAACTGGTTGCCAAGTAACGCCGAATTTATCCACGACCCAAGCACATTTGCGTATATTGCCTACACTTTCTGGGCCCATCATTACATTACCTTCTTTTGACAAGGCAGCAAAAATTAAATCAAATTCGGCTTCATCTTGACATTCTAAGTATAGTGAAGAGGACCAATTAAAATCTGGCGCTGGATATTGACTGGCCATATCTAAAAACATGATTTTTTGTCCTAATAACGATAGCATCCCATACATAATACGTTGACCTTCTTCAGCCGGCATGTGAGGATTATCTGTGCCATAGGGTTCTGCCATTACAACTTCTGCTTCCGGTAAATTTTCTGCATAAAATTCAAGAGCAGCCTTGGCTTCACCATTGAAAGTTAAAAATGGAATTACTCGTTGTTCACTCATTATGTTTCCTCCTTCAAATTAAATTTCTATTAGATCAGGTCTACTCAATTATCGAATACCTAAAAAAATTTTGATATGAGCATAGACCTCAACAATTTTTTCTGCTGCATTGATTATTTTTCACTGTCAAAATATTACTAATTCTAACACCTTGCTGAAAAAATCTAGAATCATTTTAATTTTTTAAACTTCTCATAATTGTTTTGGAATAATTCTTGTATCAGAAGTGCACACTCAATTATGTTCTAGATACCCCTAGACTATCAAATGTTTGATAGTAGGATACCTTATAAATTTAGCATATTAATGTTGGATAACAAAATTAAAACCAAAACTATTAGCACTGACAGGGGTGAAGAATTCACTAAGCATGCAGAAATTACTCAAGAATTAAAGGTGTTCAATTTTATTTCACTGATCCTCACGCACCTTGGTAAAGAGGAACAAATGAAAATACAAATGACCTATTAAGAGAATACTTCCCTAAACTAAAAGAAATGGATTCAGTATTTGATGAACAAGTTGAAGAATATGTCTATCGTTTGAACATGCGACTTAGAAAATGTTTAGGTTGGGAAACACCATTTGAAGTATTTTTCAATGAAGTGTTAAATTTGATTTGACAATTCAAGCTTAGAAAGTTCATAGCTTTTTAGCTAGTAATTCTTCTACAAGCTACTCGGTTGTTACGGAGGTGTGATTGAGTTAATTTATGCGCACCATGTATATCTGTTTTCCAACTTGGTAAGGTATCTTGAGCAAGTTGATGTTTAGCAAGATAGGGGTTTAGGCATTAAAAGTAAGATGGTTTTCTTTACAGAATTTATCAATAACTTTTGAATAAACACCGGTAGATTCGTAGATAATGTCTGGTGAATTAGAACAAGAATTAACCATATTTAAAAGATCTTCATTCAGACATTTCGATTCTATTTTCCTATACACGAGCTCGCAACCCCACATAATTTAAACTGATTCAGAAACGAAAGTGAAGAAGCCAGTTTTACGGCAGGATTCTATGAACCATCTTCCGATTCGAGCTTTCTTTCACTTCTACTATATCTTAAGAGGTTATAGCGGTAAGAAAATCCGTCCATTTTTTTACAAACCAATATTAGTATGTTTTGCGAGCTTAAAAATATTCCTGTCAGCAGAAAATCCGTAACCTGGTTAAGGGTTTAATATTGATGAGATTAAAATAGTTTACTACGGTTTAGGATTATCCATTTCACTAAATATAATTCACCTGTTAGATGACGATGTAGAAGTCAGTGATTCTTGAGAATAAATAATAATAAATTGAGCAACATATAGGTTATTAATCAATGAATAAATAAGTTTGAGTAATCTTGGAACTCCTATCGATTTAACCCTTTTCCTAGGAGAATATCTTAAATGATGAATATTTTAATCAAATAGTACTTCAGACTGATAAAAAATATTTAACTCTATGATATTCTATTACTATTAGGTAACTAGTTACCTAATATAGCATAAGTTATATATGCGCGTGATATTAATTCATTTAGGAGGTTTTATGAAAAAAATGGGAATAGCATTAGGTCTTTTATTTGCAATTTCAGGATTAATTATTATGTATGAAAGTATCGATTACTCTCCAGTGAAGAGTGATTTCGAACAGAAGAAAGAAAAAATAATTAGCAGAAAACAAAATCATAGAGATGCTGTTTTTTCTGATGATGAATTAATGAAATATCCAGAAGCTTTAAGAAATTATTTTAGGGTTTGTGGATTCATAGATAAATCTAAAATGACTTATTCGATTGCTAAGTATAAAAATGTCGATTTCATATTGAATACTAAGCAAAAACCGCTAAAAATTGATTATGAAAGAGTAAATGATGGAGTGACTCCGAATGTTTTAGCGTTTATTGATACGAAGTTTTATGGCATTCCTTTTCAAGGGGTTGATTCATACGACGGTAAAGACGGATCTATGAAAGGTGTTTTAGGAAAGAGTATTACTCTTTTTGATGAATCTGGAGAAGACTTTTATACAGGGAGCCTGGTTACTTACTTATCTGAGTGCTTACTGGTACCAACTGCAGCACTTCAAGATTTCATCGCTTGGAAAAAAATTGATAATCATGTGCTTGAAGCAACATTGAAATACAACGGATATGAAGTTAAGGGGAATTTCTATTTTAATGATAAAGGAGAACTTGAAAAATTTACAACGAATGATCGTGTAGCAATTGATTCATCTGGTAAAAAAACACAAGCGGCCTGGAGTGCAATATTTTCTAACTATGTGTCAGAAAATAAAATGAGACACCCGAAGCATCTTAAGGCAATCTGGCATTATGAAACTGGCGATTCTGTCTATTTTGATGGAGAAATGACAACTTTAGAATATGGCTACAAGTAAACAGGGGAGAATCATATGAATGATTTGGTAATGTATGAATCTAAACGAGGAAGTGCTGAAGAATAAGCGAGTCAGTTTTCAAAGAGAAAGAATACTATTGCAATTAGTGATAAACAAATTTCTATAGAAAAATTATTGAGTGTTAAAAATGTATATTAGTTCGGTTATATCAGTTGGTTTAACCTCAATAAATGATAAAAAGAAAATCTTAGAAGTACGTGAGATGATTCGTGAACAAGTCTCTCAAGCAAAGAATTTTCACCTTCGAGGTCGATTATCGAGGGCTAAATTAAGTCTTCTTGAAAAAATACTTTTAAAAAATGCTCAGTAACTTAAAAGATGAAAATTCAAAAACTGAATTGATTAATTCTATTAGAGAGGTTGATTTGGTAAATCTTTCTAATGTTAAAAAAATCAATTATAGAAAATATTGTACAAGTTATTCTTATAGGAAAGGAAGATTACTTTGGAAATTAATGATCTGATTCAGTCCCATCAAGAAACAAGAGATCAGCAGCAACGGGCTATTTTTGCAAGTCTATTTATCATGGAGAATAGACTTCAGACTATTTTTGATAAAACTGATCCTAAAGTCACTTTAAAACAGTTTATGTTACTTGTGATGTTAAAATTTTCTAGCGAAGAAGAAAATACTCTCACTAACATGGGAAACTTGTTGGGATGCTCAAGACAGAATATAAAAAAATTAGCAGTTTCTTTAGAGAAATACGACCTTATAAAAATCCACTCAGATAGTGGTGATAAAAGGAAACTAAAATTATATTTAACAGTTGATGGATTAAAGTATTTTGAGGAGATTTTTTCTTTACATACTCAATCGTTAAATAAACTATTTCACAACTACTCGGATTCTGAATTGCAACTCTTTTTTAAAACCTTAATGAAGCTATACGGAGGGATAGAAAAATTAGAAAATGAATACGCTGAAAAAGGGTAGCATAGGGAATGAAAAGAGTAATGTTCACAGCTATAGGTCTTACTATAATTTTCGGAAGTGTTAGCTGAATGATTGGTTTGTTGTCATTCAATACAAATTGTTATTAGTGTGTTTTTTTAAATGGAGGTAAAATATGAAAAAAAATTTCGGTATGTTAAAAAAAATAATTATTGGGATTATCCTCGTATGCGTATTATGGATTTTATTTAGTAATGTGTCTAAAAAATATGAAGAAAGTAAATATGGTTATCCTGGACAGTTAGTAACTGTTAAAAATGAAAAGTTACATGTATACACGAAAGGAACTGGAACTAATACAATAGTACTGTTACCTGGGCTTGGAACTGCCTCTCCAGTACTTGATTTTGAACCTTTAATCGATGAATTATCTAAAAAAAATAAAGTTGTCGTAGTGGAGCCGCTAGGTTATGGGTGGAGTGATTTAACGGACAGAGAACGATCCGTAGAAAATATAACTTATGAAATACGAGAGGCGATAAAAAAGGTAGGTGTAGATGACCCATTTGTCTTAATGGCCCATTCTTTATCAGGTATATATAGTATGTATTATGCAAATAAGTATCCCAGTGAAATTAAAGGAATTGTAGGAATTGACCCTTCCTTACCACAGACTTTATCCTACTTTAAAGAAACTGCTCCTTCTGTTCCAAATTATATGGGTTATTTAGCACCATTAGGTATGACAAAACTAGCCGTGATGTTAGATGCTAAGGATTATTTACCTATTGCAAAAAAAGGCGTGTATTCTGAAAAAAATTTAATTGAGACTAAAGCTATAACCTCTTGGAAATTAAGTAATAAAACTGTTGTAAACGAGACAAATAGTATCCAATCAAATTCTGAAAAAACACGAAAACTGAACTTTCCAAATGAATTACCTATTTTGATATTTGCAAGAGAAAGAGCAGACGGTAATCAAAATATTCAATTTTATGAAACTCAAATTGAGAATTGTGTGAAAGGTGAGGTAGTTCCTCTAAAAGGACACCATTACTTACATTGGACGAGATATAAAGAAATAACGGAGCAAACTAATTCTTTTTTTGAATAAACTTACTTTGTACAATTGTGATTTAAGGGAACTACCCTCAAAGTTTTTTAATTTTACGATTTGCGCCATTTAACTGAAAGAGACACAATCCGGTTGTGTCTCTTTCAGTTTTTATCAAACACTGAGTTCTATCTACAGTCAAACTTCTACATAATGTACAATGTAGTATAGAGTAATCCATCATGATACTGAATATCATGGAAACCCATTGTTGATGAGGACTGAATTCTTTTTTTATGATTTACTTCACTATATAATCTCATTAAAAAAATAAGAATGATTAATAGCAAATTGAAGTAAAAGTAATAAAGGGATTTCTACTTCAATTTTCTACTGAATTATCCCCCTGTAACTCTAAAACCAACTGGTAATGGATCTGTAGGATCAAGAACCAAGTTATTAAACCCCATAATATTAGCTGTGCCTGAAACTTCAGTTATTACTGCAGGATAATCACCCACGGTTGTTTCATATAGTACTTTTCCTTCCATTGGCGTATCTACAATTGAATTGTTGATTAAAGTCTGATCTTTTTTAAGATCTCCTTTTGCATAATGAATAGCTAGCCGTCCCCCTGTACCAGAGCCTGTTGGACTACGATCAATCTGACCTTCAGCAAAGATACAGACATTTTTAGTAAGGACGTTTTCCCCATCTTGTTTAACTGGTTCATAAAATATTGTGCCATACAACCAATCAATTCCAGGTTCTGTTGGATGAATAAATTTAGTTTTTGCCCAAACTTTTCTTTTAATTTCCATTCCTATTCGAACTAAATCATCAGCATTTTCAGGAGATACATCCATACCTAACTGTGTCACATCAACATAGACATAAAAAGCTCCACAATAAGCGATATCACCAATTATTTCTCCATAACCCTCCACATCACAAGTGACATTTTCTTGATAAACGAAGCAGGGAACATTTTGGAAACTAACTTTTGTCACTGCATCATCTTTAACTTCTGCAAAACAATCAATTCGACCCGCTGGTGCATCAATTTTTATATGATTTGAGCCTTACTTGTAGTCAATCCAATTCATTTCAATCGCCGTTTTCGATAAAGAAATAACGGCGTGTCCACACATAGAACTCAATCCCTCATTGTGAGTGAAAAGTACCGCAAAATCACCGTCTTCAGTTACCGGGTCGCACAAAATACAGCCATACATGCCACTATGTCCTCGAGGTTCTAACATAATCATTTTTCGAATATCATCAAGATTTTCTAAGACATATTTTCGTTTTTCTAATATTGTATCTCCTGGGATTTTTGGAAAACCGGAAGTCACGATTCGTAGCGCCTCTCCTCCAGTGTGAGTATCTACACATTGAATATAGTTTTTAAAGTTCATCATGGACTATCTCTCCTAATTTAATTTGAATTTTTTTCATTCATTTTTTTAAAAATCGCCTGGGAAGCAAATAAATCTTGTGCCGCAATCCCCACCGTTTTAAAGAAAATGATTTCTTCTTGATTTTCTCGACCGACTAATTCACCTTTTATCACTGCACCAATATCTCCCGTAAAATCTTCTTTGGTAACGATTCCATTACTTAGTGGAATTAAAATATCACCTGCTTCTGAAAGAACAGCTTCCTCAGAATCAAAATAGATTTTATTTGCGCTCTTGACTAATTCAGCAGGAACTTCTTGTAATTGTGGTTGATAAGAACCGATACCAGAAATTAGTGCCCCCTGTTTGACTTTTTCAGCATTGAAGACGGGTTTGGTTGAAGGAGTAACTGTTACAATAATATCTGCGTCACTAATAGCTTGGTCAGAATTTTGAACAGCCCTGATATCAATCGTCGTATTCAATTCTTTTTTCATCGTTTCAACGAATTTTTTTGCTCGATCAAAATTTAAATCACTTACGCGAATTTCTTTTAGATCTGCTGCTACGGTCATCGCTTCTAGTTGCGTTGCTGCTTGCCCACCGGTGCCAATCAGTGCTCCGATTGTTGCTTCTTTTCGAGCTAAATATTTGATAGCTACACCAGTTGCCGCACCTGTTCGAAGTTGGGTAACATAATTTCCATCCAGTAATGCATTAAAGAGACCTGTTTTCGTATCCATTACTAAAATCTGTGCATTAATTGAAGATAAGCCGTTGTCAATGTTTCCGGGAAACATGTTTAGAACTTTCACACAAGACGCATCATAATCAGCACAGTATGCCGGCATACATAAAAATGTGCCTTTTTTTTCAGCGGTCTGAATCTGAGTTCTTAATGGTACTTCAACTTTACCTTCATAGAAGTACAGAAAGGCATCTTCAACCGTGGCAATACAATCCTTCATTGAAAAAAATTGTTTTATCTCTTCTTTTGTTAATATCTCCATAAAATTCCTCCTTTTTAACAACTAATTTACTAAGAAAGTAGTGGTATAATGATTTAAAAAGTGTGTCTGGTGTTTACGCACTTATCATAGCACCTAAAAAAAATTTTAAACAATCAAATTATTGAAGGGAACCTTCAATAATATTGATTACAGAGGGGTATATACTTTGGATACTGGAAATTGGAGGATTATTAGGAAAGTCATTGAGAAGGGAAATTTAACTGATGCTTCTATTGATTTAAACATTAGTGCATCAGGAATTAGCTATACTATCAAGAAAATAGAAGCTGAAATTGGATTTCCTTTATTTATCCGTCATCGAAGTGGCATGTCATTAACAACAAATGGGAAAGAATTATTACCTCAGATTGATAGTCTGCTTCAAGCGGAAGAACAATTTGATGATACACTTTTAAAGATTAATAAAATTGCAAATGGAAATCTTATAATCGGAACATACAAAAGCATATCAATCAATTGGCTACCTAAAATATTAAATAATTTCTTTGAAGAGTACCCCAAAGTAAACGTGAATATTAAACAAGGATCCAGTGAACGGATTGAAAAAAGTTTAAAAGCAAACTCAATTGACTTTGCTTTTACTTCCTACCGCAATCGTTCTGATTTTGAATGGATTGATTTAGTTCAAGATCCATTATTAGTTGTTTTGCCTTTAAATCATCCTTATAAGGACATGAAAGCAATCCCGCTAAAAGTGTTAAAAGAAAATAAATTTATTGGCTCTTCTGTAAATTACGAATATGATATTAACCGAATTCTACGAGAGAACAATGTATCAAACCAGCATGTCAATGTATCCACTAACGATGAAGAAACAATTTTGGAAATGGTCAAACAAAACTTAGGTTTGGGGTTACTTTTTAAAAGCTATATCGACCATAAACATGTGACAGATTTACTAGTTAAACCAACCGAACCCTTAATTCACAGGAGATTAGGAATTGCTGTTCGTAAAAGCCAACTAGAATTACCAATTATACAAAATTTTATTCAATCTTCTAAAAAGGTAATTATTTAGAAAAACTAAAAAATAATTATGAAAATCGGAAAAAGAGAAAAATTTCTTTAAAGAAGTAAATGTATTGAATTTAAGTAATGTAGGTAGCCTATCTGTGATTTATGTTTTAATTATTAACTAAGTGTTACCATAAAACCTAATTGTCCAATATGGTATCAAAGCTAAAAAAAGCCGAATCTAAGATAAGGTACGCATAAGGGATAAAAATCGCTAAGCGTAATAGTGTTTATAAAAGACGACTGAAATTAATTGGACCTGAATGCTAAAAATCTCGGCGGCGTGCAGTTTATAGAAATATTGTTGACGAATTAGAAAAGTTGCTAAAGAATACAGCGTGACTTATTAAATTGTTTACAGCAACAAAGAAGACTACATTCCTAGTTAGTAAGAATGTAGTCTTCTTTGTTGCTTCTTTTTGACATACAAAAACTTTCTATAAAAGTAGATTTGAAATTTTTTCTCTATTCTTCTCTACTTTACTGAGAGCGTCTCGGAGTCATTTTCTGTGTACTTGTTTAAGATTAAATAAATAACTAATATCTAAAAAAGTGATTGTTAACCTCCAGATTTTTATGATGTAAGGTTATATTATTTTTTAGCCACATAAAACAGTTAGAAAAGGGATTGTTGAGACATTCATCAAGGCGTGCCTAAAGCTTTAAGGAAAACTTAAAAAAATTTTTTCCGCCTAGTTTTCTCTGGCTAAAATCGGTATATTTGAAAAACGTTATTAAAAAAGGAGGAGCAACTATGAAGGATGTTAACTGGAATGGCTTATCTAAAAATGAGGTTGATAAGCAACAAGAACAGTATGGGAAAAACCGTTTAGAACAACAAAAGAAAGAACCATTCTATAAAAAAATACTCCATATTTTATTAGAGCCGATGTTCCTATTACTGGTCATTGCTGCTCTAATTTATTTTTTTTTAGGGGAACCAAAAGATGGTTTGATTATGCTGACTTTTGTGGTGGTTATTATTGCCATTGAAATTTATCAGGAGTGGAAAACGGATAAGACACTAGCTGCTTTAAAGGACTTGTCTGCACCAAAAATCAATGTGATTCGTGGTGGCGAAACTATTGAAATACTAAGTGAAGAATTAGTTCCAGATGATCTCATGTTAATTGAAGAAGGTGTCAAAATTCCGGCAGATGGCTATGTTGTCAAAGCCAACGATTTACGAATCAATGAATCCTCTTTAACTGGAGAAGCTGAGGCGGTCTGGAAAAAAGTAGCGACTCAAAAAGAAAAACAAACAGAAGATTATTGGCGAGAGGATTATGTTTACAGTGGAACGCTAGTCACAACTGGTAGTGCCACAATTTTAGTTGACGAAACTGGCTCACAAACCGAATATGGGAAAATTGGGAAACACTTAGCCGTCGCTCCGTCTGAAAAATCGCCATTGGATAAACAAATTGATAAGTTAGTCAAAGTGTGTGCCATCATTGCGTTTGTCTTGTTATTCTTAGTTGCGATAGTGTCATTTTTCAACGATAGTGACTTGGCGTTTACGAATCGTATTATTCAAAGTATTCTCTCTGGTATCACGATTGCTATGGCTATGATTCCAGAAGAGTTTCCAGTAGTCTTAACAGTATTTTTATCTATGGGTGCTTGGCGCTTAGCTAAGAAACAATCCCTTATTCGTAAACTCCCAGCGGTTGAAACAATGGGTGCAGTATCCTTACTAGCGGTTGATAAAACAGGAACTATTACTGAAAATAAAATGAGTGTTCAAAAAATATGGACAGTTGCGAGTCAAGAGGAGAAGCGTTTGAATGAAATCATGGGGTTGGCTTGTGAAACAGACCCTTATGATCCCATGGAAAAAGCAATTCTAGACTATGATGCAGCACATGGCTGGCTAAAAGAAACCCTCTTTGAAAAAGATTTGATGACGGAATACCCCTTCACGGATGAACTAAAAATGATGGGTCATGTCTGGCAATATAATGAAAAGAAGATTGTGATTGCAGTTAAAGGTTCACCTGAGAGTGTTTTAGATATTTCTGATTTATCAGAATTAGAAAAGGCAGATATTCAAGCAACAATTGCTGATTATGGGAAAAAAGGGTTGCGGGTTTTAGGTGTAGCTGAACAACAAGTAACCAACTATTCTGAGGTTCCAGAAAATATGGAAGATCTTCACTTGACCTTCCTAGGACTTGTTGGTTTGGCCGATCCCCCACGCCAAGGAGTCCAAGAAGATATCCGCCTTTGTCAAACAGCAGGAATAAAAGTTGTCATGATTACAGGAGATAACGGAATTACGGCTAGTGCGATTGCTTCTCAGGTAGGGATTGAGAACGCAGAGAATTATTTAACAGGTGCAGAGATAGATCAATTAACTACCGAGGAATTAGCAAAAAAAGTAAAAGATGTAAATATCTTTTCTCGTGTCACACCAGAACATAAAATGAAAATTATTCAAGCTTTTAAGCAGAATGGCGAGGTCGTAGCTATGACGGGAGATGGTGTGAATGATGCGCCAGCACTTAAATATGCTGATATTGGCATTGCTATGGGAAAGAATGGTTCGGAGGTTTCCCGAGAAGCTGCAGATTTAATTTTAATGGATGATAATTTTTCAACTATAGTGAATACGGTTAAAGATGGTCGTAGAATTTACGACAATATAAAAAAAGCGATCGGCTATATTTTTGTTATTCATATTCCAATTGCATTGGCTGCATTAGTGGGTCCGTTACTAGGTATACCGCAAGTCGCACTATTACTATTGCCAACCCATGTCGTTTTATTAGAATTGGTGATTGATCCAACGTGTTCTGTTGTTTTGGAAAGACAACTAAGTGAACCTGATATTATGGATCGTCCGCCAAGAAGTACTGAAGACAGCCTTTTGTCAAAAGGCTTGTTGTTAAAAAGTTTGATTCAAGGACTCGTGATCTTTCTGGCAACCTTTAGCGTTTACTATTTTACTCTACAGCAAGATCCAAGTAATGATGAATTGGCTCGTACAATGGGGCTAGCCGTATTAGTAATTGCGAATATTTTCCTTGTTCAGGTGAATAGTTCAGATAGGTCTCTTGGTATCCAAACTTTCTTAAAATTAAGACATGATAAAGTCATTTGGGGAATTTTGGGAGGGACAGTGTCAATTTTACTCCTACTCGTCTATTCTCCAATGAATAGATTTTTAGATTTGGCACCTCTCTCAGGTAGCCAATTGTTTCTTTGTTTCATCTTAGGAATGGTTTCAGTTTGCTGGTATGATCTGGTTAAATTATTGCGGTTTCATCCACTATCAAAATCGGAAAAGCTTTCTGAATAACTGAAGGTAATCTACCAAAAGTACCAATCATGGAATTGTGGTTGGCACTTTTTATGAGTTCTAAAGCATGAGAGAAACACAGAAAGTTCATTTTACGATTTCTTTCAGTTCTTTAATTATGCTTTTAATCGATTCATTTGGAAGAAAATGAGGACGATTGTTATAATGCGTCTTCTCTAGAAGATTTAGAAGGCGCATTATGGTACAAATTGCTCTTAGAAATGATATTGATAAAGTTGTAACTAGAAATTTCAAAGATTTTGAAGTTAGTGATATGATTGTCTACTCTCCAGATGAAATCATTGGGGAAAAATAAGTAAAATTTGATAAATTGATTTTTATTGATAGCCAAAAAGAAACTATTTCCTCGTACTATTAGTAGTAATCACTAATGAATCAATTTAACTTTCAAATTAGCATAATGAGAACTCCCAAAAGCCAGCTCTTTTACATAGAGTTGGCTATTTATTTTGCATAATCACTTCATCTCAAGTAGTAAAATATTTCCCATTTGAAACATACTGGACAGCACCTTTTTTTTAATTAAAAATCTTATATTTATATCATTTATCTTTCCATCGATTTATGGGAATTTTCCCGGAAAATTGACACTTGTACCAATAATAAAGACTGCTTCCCAGTTCCTTGTCAAAGTATTGTTTTGCAATTGATTTGCCCATAAACTACAAATTGTAAACGATAACAAAAGAAATTTTTTATAAAAGGAGATCATTATTATGGGGTTAGTATTAGCAAGAATCGATCAACGTTTAATTCATGGAATTGTGGTGACACAGTGGGCGGGTGCCACTAAAGCAAAGCGTTTGATGGTAGTAGATGATGAAGTTAGTAAAGATGAAGTGCAAAAAGCTGCTATGAGAATGAGTAAACCTGCAGGAACTGGGATGTCAATTATTGATACAGAAACAGCTATTACCAATTTTAACAGTGGTAAATATGATAATCATAATGTTTTCATGATTGTTCGAGAACCAGAAACTTTATTACGTTTGATTGAAGGCGGCGTAAAGATTCCTAAAGTTAATATCGGTATTATGTTTGATGGTGATGGGAAAAAAACTGTGAAGAAAATGGTTTCTGTTGATCAAAAAGAAATTGCTGATTTGAAAAAAATAGAAGCTGATGGTGTGCCGGTAACTTTTCATTTTGTTCCTGGAGATCCTGAAGAGAGCTTAGAAACATATATTAAATAGATGAGGAGAAAATCTTATGGAAACTATTCAAGGAATTTTGATTGTTGGATTATCAATCTGGATGGTATGGGATCAACAAGGTTTAGTAATAACAACTTGGTTCCCAATAATGGTAGCACTTTTTGCAGGAATCATTATGGGGGATATGCAGACAGCAATGGTTATTGGTGGCACTTTTCAGTTAATGGCCTTAGGCGTGGCTAATATTGGCGGATCTTCTGTTCCCAACTGGGGATTAGCTGCTCTAGTCGGGATTTATGTAGCAATTCGAACGACAAATAATATTGAAGAAGCAAAGGCTGTTGCTTTAGCGGTGGGTGTTCCAGTAGGTATGTTGGGAATTCAATTAGACGTTTTAGCAAAAATATTAAATACTTACGTGACTCACGCGGCACAAAATGTGGCAAATAAAATGAACTTTAAAAAGATGAATCGTATTTTATGGTTGGGTCCAGTCATTTTTGGTTTGAGTACAGCTTTGCCAACTGCTTTATGTGTAATTTTCGGTGATCGTATCATCAATTTAATTTTGGATTTTGTTCCTAAATGGTTCACTGATGGCTTGTCAATTGCTGGAAGCATGTTACCAGTAGTCGGGATTGCCCTATTGTTACAGGTGATGCCAGTTAAAAAATATTTGACTATGTTGTTAATTGGTTTTGTATTGGCAGCTTACTTAAAATTACCAATTTTAGGTGTGTCAATTATTGGTTTTGCATTGGCCTATTATTTCTTCACTACTGAAATGAAAAAAAGTAATACCTCAGAGTTAGCCACTGAAACAGGTGTTGTTGATGAAGGAGATGAATTTGATGAATAATCTGAATAAAAAGTTGACGAAAAAAGATATCAATCGAGCAGCATTTCGTTACATGTTTATGGCTTGTAATATATTTAATTATGAGAACCAACAAGGACCGGCTGTCGTATATGGACTAGAAAAAGCTTTGCGTAAAATCCATCCTAACGACGAAGACTATGTAGCATCTTTGAATAACCAATTTAAGTATTTTAATACTACTACTTGGATGGCCAATTTATTATTAGGTGCAAGTTTGGCAATGGAAGAAAATGATGGTATTGATTCATTAGATGCAGTTCAAAACTTTAAAACTGGGATGATGGGACCATTAGCTGGTGTAGGGGACACTTTGGTTTGGGTTTTATATCCAACTATTATGGGTTCAATTGCGGCTTATATGGGGCTTGAAGGGAATCCAACAGGAGCAGTTATCTGGTTGGTCTTAAATATCTTCTTTTTACTTTTCCGGTTTAAATTATTTTCAATTGGGTACACTTCCGGAATTAAGCTAGTGACTGTTTTAGGCGCTAAAATTTCTGTATTTACTGAAGCAGCATCGATTATGGGCCTTACAGTAGTGGGAGCCTTAATCCCATCAGTTGTTAAAATAAATGTCGGTTTGGTTTTTAAATCAGGAAAAGTTAAGTTACCGATTCAGTCTCAAATTTTAGATAGTATTATGCCAGCTTTGTTACCAGCTTTATTGACTTTTGCAGTCTATAAATTAATTACTTCGAAAAAGATGAGTGTGATTCAAATAATTTTTTCCATAATTATTTTAGCCTTGATTCTTTCTTTCTTCGGTGTTTTGGCGGTTTAAAATTTAGTTCAAATTATATTTTAAAAGGAGCATTTTATGCGGAAAATTATTTTAGCTAGCCATCATAATCTGGCCAAAGGGATGAAAGAAACTTTAGAATATATCATGCCTAATCTTGGAGATGTCACAACAATTGCTGCCTATACAGCAAATACACCAGTTGATCAGGAAATTGATAGCGCTTTGGCTGATCTTACAGATACAGATGAAGCAATTATTTTCACTGATCTTTTAGGAGGATCGGTCAATCAAAATTTCATTAGATATCTAAGTTTGCCGAATATTCATGTCATTACTGGAATGAATTTACCGGTAATTATGGCTTGTTTATTACCTCTGGGTGAAGAGGCAATTGATCCAGAGAACTTACGACAAGGAATTATAGAAGGACAAGAACAAATTATTTATGTAAATGATTTTTTAACAGAACAAACAATTGATGAGGAGGATGAATAATGGCTGTTGAATGGTGGAAGAGCAGTGTTGTGTATCAAGTGTATCCCCTGAGTTTTAAAGACAGCAATAATGATGGGATTGGAGATTTCCAAGGGATTATTGAAAAACTTCCCTATTTGGCTAATTTAGGAATTGATGTTATTTGGTTGAATCCGATTTTTGAATCCCCCTTAGTTGATAACGGATATGATATTTCGGATTACGAAAAAATATTGCCTCAATATGGCACGATGGCTGATTTTCAAGAACTATTAAATAAAGCCCATGAATTCAATATAAAAATTATTTTGGATTTGGTAGTGAATCATACTAGCGATTTGCATCATTGGTTTATTGAATCTAAAAAAGATCGTAAAAATGACTATGCTGACTACTATATTTGGAAAGATCCTAAACCCGATGGATCGGCACCAAATAATTGGGGATCAACTTTTGGTGGTCCAGCTTGGGAATATGTAGAAAGTCGTAATCAATACTATCTTCATTGTTTTGCTAAAGAACAGCCGGATTTAAATTGGGAAAGTGAAACTGTCAGACAAGAGATTTATCAAATGATGCGAAAATGGTTTGAGTTGGGAATTGATGGTTTTCGGATGGATGTCATCAGCTTAATCAGTAAGGACCCTGCTTATCCAGATGCGTCTCAAACTTTAGCATATACAAAATCATACTATGCAGGCGCTTCTAACGGTCCTAGAGTTCACGAATTTTTGCAGGAAATGAATCACGAAGTTTTAAGTGATTTTGATGTTATGACAGTGGGGGAAACGCCGAATACAAACAGCACCCAAGCTCAACTATATACTTTTCCTGAAAGAAAAGAACTAGACATGGTTTTCCATTTTGATCATATGCATTTGGATTACGGAAAGTATGGAAAGTTTTCAGATATTCGATTTAAGTTAAGTGATTTGAAAAAAGTCTTAACCGAGTGGCAAAATAAATTAGCCAATGGTTGGAATTCATTATACTGGAGCAATCATGATCAACCGCGAGCTGTGACTCGATTTGGTGACGATGGTATTTATCGAGAAACTTCAGCGAAAATGCTAGCAACTTTGCTTCATATGATGAAGGGAACACCTTTTATTTTTCAAGGTGAAGAAATCGGAATGAAAAACGTTCCCTTTACTGAAATTGAGGAATATCAAGATATTGAAACTAAATATTTTTACCAAGAAATGCTGGTAGCAGGGGAATCTGAGGAATATATTAAACAGTCGGTTTATTTAAAATCACGGGATAACGCTCGTACACCCATGCCATGGAATGGTGAGTCTGACAGTGGTTTTTCAAAGGCAAAACCTTGGATTGACTATTCGCCAGACAATCAGACGATCAATGTTCAAAAAGCTTTGCAGGATGAAAATTCTATTTTTTACTACTACAAGAAACTAATTGCTTTAAGAAAAGCATATCCGATTATTCAGTTGGGTGAGTATCAATTGATTAATGAGGAGGACTCAGCAGTTTATAGTTACTTGAGAAAATATCAAGGAGAAACTTTATTAGTGCTATGTTCTTTTAGTCCAGATACAGTTAATGTTGAGATTCCAAAAGATTTAGTAGAAAAAAATGGTGAGAAATTAATCGGAAACTATCCAGAAAAAATCGAAACGCTTTCCAAAACAATGCCTCTACGTCCTTACGAAGCAGTCGTTTTTCTTTTAAAATAATCAGTTTTAAAACTATCGGAGATTGTTTGATTTCTGATAGTTTTTTCTTTAGTATTAAGAAGACAGGAGGCTTTTTTGATGAATTTCGACCAACATATTAAAATTAATTTTGAAAAATTGTCTAAAAATGAACAAGAGATGATTTATTATATCCTCAATCATAAGACTGAAGTAATCACACTTTCCATAAATGAATTAGGAAACAAGCTACTATCTTCAAAAAGTTCTGTTTTGCGATTAGCAAAAAAAATAGGTTTTAGAGGGTTCTCAGAAATGAAATACTCGATCGAACAATCTTTACTTCAAACAACGATTGCACCGACTGATTTAGTAGCTACTCTACAAAAAGAAATTGATCAAACGTTCCAATATGCTAGCCAAACTAATTTTCAACCACTATTGGATAAAATTAAACAAGCCAATCAACTTTATCTGTACGCAACCGGTTTTACTCAAAATAATTATACAAAAGATTTTTCTAACGATCTTTTTCTATCGGGGAGACCTAATTATTTAATTTCTGGTGAGACTAATTTTGAAATGATTAGCCAAACACTTACGGCTGATGATTTAGTTATTGTTACTTCATTGAGTGGCAATACACCAGCTATTAAAAATGCTATAAAAAACCTGCAATTAATTAAGGTGCCGATTTGTTCCGTTACTTTTTTTGGGAAAAACTTTTTGAGTGATGCGGCAGACTATCAACTTTATTACGAAACCAGTGAATTACCCAGTCCCATGGTTACTGGAAGTTACTCTATGGTAGGATTAAATATTATCTTAACCATTTTAGCACGAAAATTTCGAGAATATATTTTGTTTGATGAATAGACGAAAATTAGAAATATTCTCGTAAATGTTGTTGATACTACTAAAATTTAATTGCTTTTCTTTTTTTCATATAATTTGACCTGTGATTAAATACTTAGTTATCAACTATCTGGATGGCGATCTCCAATAACTATTGCATTATAAATTCGCTCTCTGTCTAGAAAATTGAATAATATAGTATTTGGTAACAAAAGTGAATGCACAATATTATATATACATCTAGGATCTGGTAATAAAAAATTCATGTCTCAATTTAACTGTTAACTGGCGCAATATTTAGGTCTATTTGACATAGAAGTAAACATTATTTTATAAAGCCTACTTTCATTAAAAAAGTAGGCTCTTTATTTTGCATAAATCACGTTCATTCTAGTGCTTTTTTTGATAACTATACTGGGTTGGTATTCTATAAGGTCTTTCTTAATTACTTTCTGTTTTCTTTAAACTGTTTTATTTCATTTTCTATGAAAACTTCCAGTTTAACTTTTTGTCTATTTTGGATAGAAGAATTTTGAAAATTTTTAAGCGGTTCAAAGAAAGGGCATAAAAATAAGATTCCACCAACTCTATTACTTGGTAGAATCATTCATTCTTATACTCATTAAATGGTCATCGTTGAATTGAATCAGATCCCACAAATTGCCATATAGATCTTTGAAGACGGCAACTATCCCGTAATCTACAGTTTTAGGTTCTCTGACAAACTCAATTTCTTTTGAAAGCATGTTGTGATAATCTCGATAAAAGTCATCAGTAGCCAAAAAAAGGAAGACTCTGCCGCCAGCTTGATTTCCGATAAAGTCCTTTTGAATTGGTTTTGAAGCTTTCGCTAACAAAATGGTGGTTCCATTTGAATTTTTAGGCGAGACCACAACCCACCTTTTATCTTGTTCAGGCTGATAAGTATCTTCTATTAGATCAAAATCGAGCTTTTGAGTAAAAAAGTTAATCGCCTCATCATAGTCATCAACTACTAAAGCAATATGAACAATACTTTGTTTCATTTTATTTCCCCCTATTGGAAAGTGCATAAATGGTACTATTATTAACTAAATGGAAATTAGATGTACAGGCTGTATTTCATTAAAAAAATCAGCTGACCACTAAGTAAACTATCAAATTAAGAGCAAGTTTGTCTTACCCATTTTCATGCTCGTCTTTATGGGAGTCACGGTCTGTAATCGCGATTAGCAAGAAGGGTGCAGCTAATATAAAATAAAATTTTTCAATTGTAAAACCGAAAAGTAGAAAGGAAATGCCGATTAATAACCAAGTAGTATCAAGTTTGTTCAAATGAAAACACCTCCGCAAATCAAGTGTACCATGCTCCAATTTACAAAAGAAGGTATGTTGAAAATATGGCAATATTGTTTTTTTTATGTGTGGCATCATGAGAGCATTAGCAGTCCTTCTTCACGGAACGATGGATGATAGTTTTTAACTCAATCCCTTACTTGACCTAAAAATTAATAGTGTATTTTTTTGTCAGATACTGATAACCTCCCTTACCATCTAAATACTCATGAACAATTTTCAGTTTCGGTTCGAAACTGTATTTAGCCATAAAAAATCGACCCCCAAAATGTTAGTTTTTTGGTCTAACTTTTGAGGGTCGGTACATTCAGACACTACATTTTTCCGAGTGTTAAATCACCCAGTTACGAGCGCTTTCT
Organism: Enterococcus sp. AZ103; assembly: GCF_051714685.1. Lineage (NCBI taxonomy): Bacteria > Bacillati > Bacillota > Bacilli > Lactobacillales > Enterococcaceae > Enterococcus > Enterococcus sp. AZ103. The sequence continues at coordinate 684,362 of NZ_JBIOSI010000002.1, forward strand.
TGTTCTTGATACATTTGGGCGTACCAGTCATTGTTTGCAAGGAGTTCAAAGTGTGTTCCTTTTTCTCGAATTTTACCCTCATTCAGTACAATAATTTGGTCGGCATTGATAATGGTGTTCAAACGATGGGCGATAACTACCACCGTTTTCTTTTCCATCAGTTTGTCTAAAGCTTGATTAATTTCTCGTTCATTATCGACGTCGAGACTAGATGTTGTTTCGTCTAAAAGAACAATTGGTGCGTCTTTTAAAATTGCTCGAGCAATCGAAATCCGTTGTTTCTCTCCTCCGGAAAGGGTAGAACCACCTTCGCCTACAATCGTGTCATAACCATTTTCTAGTTTCAAAATGAAATCATGACAATTTGCAGCCTGGCAAGCGGCAACAACTTCACTGTGATCAGCATTTGGTTTCGCGATTTTGATATTATTTAAAATGGTATCGTTAAATAGATAGACTTCTTGGAAAACACAGCTGATATGCTTAGTTAAAGCATCAGGTTTTACTGTAGTAAGATTCACGCCACCAATGGTCAGTTTGCCGCTCCGAACGTCCCAAAAGCGAGAAATCAAGTGGATGATGGTAGATTTTCCAGAGCCGGAAGGTCCAATCAGTGCGGTTGTAGTTCCGTCGGGAATCTCACAGTAAATATTTTTCAGTACAGGTACATCATTCTCATAAGAAAAGGACACACCCTCTAATTGAATCGCATGATTTGCTCCATCCAAAGCATCTACTTGGTAGTTCAAAGGTTTGGCTGATAAGACTTCACGCAAATTGTCTGCAGATTTAGCAATGAATTTCATTTGTGGATAAAGCATACCGATGGCCATCAACTGACCAGAAATCGATATACTTAGTATTAGCACAGCGATAAAACTTTCTGGACTACTAGCTTCATTAGTCAGTAAATAAGTGCCCCAAACAAGTGCCACGGGAATAATAAAGGAGACGATAGTCGAAAAAACCATGACATATGGTATTAACGACAGTTCGACTTTGATGGCTGATTTTTTTAAATCATTGAAGGATTGATCTAAACGCTGAAATTTTGCGCCACTCAATTGGTACAATTTAAAAGTTTTAATACCGTTAATGTATTCCACTACACGAGAAATGACATCGTTAATTTTTTCCCTGTGGGTTCCAGCAAGTTTATTTCCTTTTGCGCCACCGACAATCAGTAAAGGCAGGGCAACTAAAATCATTATCACAATAATCAGTGCAAAACGAACATCAATTACCACTGCTGCAATAATTCCGATCGTTACCATAAAAAACGCCTTAAAGAAATCAATGAAGTTGTGGGTTAAGACCTGCTCAAAATCAGCAATGTCGGTAGTGAAATTACTGGTAAGCTTGCCGATACTATTCTGATTGAAAAAGCCTGAATTTAAACCGCGAACGTGATCAGCCAACTGAATTCTTAACTTTGTGACAATGATTGATCCATTGATCTGCATAGAATTATAAGTAAACCGCGATAGAAAAAGACGAACCACAAAAACGATTGTTAAAAAGAAAACACACTGAATAAAAAAATCTCTAGTAAAACTACTCTCCACTAATCGAACAATCCCTAAAATCATTACGCCATAAAAAAACATATTAAGAAAAGCATCTAAAATCGCCAATAGCAAAGGTTTGACTAACAATTTGGTTTGTTCTCCAATAATAAATTGGATATTCTTAATAATCTGAATCATCTTACCACCGCTCTTTCTGAGGTATACGCTGTCCACATATGAGCATACTTTCCAGCTTTGTCTAAAAGTTCTTGATGGGTTCCTTGCTCAATAATTCGACCGTCATCAAATACACAAATTTGATTCGCATTGATGATGGTATGCAAGCGATGAGCAATCATTATTGTGGTTTTATCTTTCAGCAATTCCCCAAGAGCCAGTTGGATTTTCCGCTCATTTTCAATATCAGTAAAGCTAGTGGCTTCATCTAATACCAAGACCGGAGAATTTTTTAAAATAGCTCGAGCAATACAAATCCGCTGTTTTTCACCGCCAGACATTTTTACCCCAGCTTCTCCAAAAATCGTGTCATAACCTTCTGGAAGGCCCATAATCATATCATGAATTTGTGCTGCTTTAGCTGCTGCAATGATTTCATTTTCCGTAGCATCGGTCTTTCCAACAGCGATATTCATTCGGATAGTGTCATGGAGCATAAAGGCATCCTGAAAAACAAAGCTAACATTTTCCATCAGTGATTTTTCAGAAAAATCTTTCAGCATTGTTTGATCCATCTTGATTGATCCGTTTTGATTGTCCCAAAAACGGGGAATCAATTGTGCAGTCGTTGATTTTCCAGAACCTGAAACGCCAACAAATGCCGTCAGACTATTTGCAGGAATATGCAACGAAAGATCCTTTAACACATTTTCTTTTTCATAAGCAAAAGTAACATTCGCAAAATCGAGCGCATTTAATTCCTGACTCATCGTTGAAACAGAGCCAAAGTGCTGATTTGGCACATCCATGATTTCTTTAATTTTTTCTGTCCCGGTCATGATTTGCATAATGGCAACAGAAAAATTAGACAAACTTTTTAGAGAAGTTAAAAAGACAATGCTCATCACCATGAAGAAAAGATAAACGGGTAAATCAATGGCATCATTTAAGTACATCCAGCCACCAATAGGGAAGCTGAAGTAAATACCTGATTCAATTAATACCATGAAAATTGCATAGTAAGGACCTTGGGCTTTTGTACATTCTGTCCACATCACGTGGTATTCCTCAACAGTATCGGAATACTGTTTGAAGCCTTTTGCAGTCACGTTAAAAGCTTTCATCACATTCATACCATTGATAAACTGCATGATAGAAGAATTTAATTTGCCTGTTAGCTGATGATAAAGGGGCATATAACTGCCACTGCTACGTATGCCCAACATAATCACAGCAGCCCCTAGAACGATTGGTAATAAGAGGGAGACGGACATTTGCCAGTTAACAGTACACATATAGATAAACATAATAATTGGTGCGGTGACGGCTTTTACAAGATCGGGTACTTGATGAGCCAACAAAGTTTCAATACGTTCTGTATCTTCAATAATCACTTTTTTGATTTTACCCGAAGTGTTGTTAGTGAAAAAACCTAAGTGAATATTTGCAATATGAGCGCTTAGACGACACCGAATCTCATAAAGTGTATTAAAAGCGCCGATATGAGAAAGGGCACCACTGATAATACTTGTTAAAAATTTAAAAACAATAGCAATTATTGCATATATCGCGTATTGCGTTGCCAATTCACCATTAGGATTTTTACCGAATAAAAAAAGCAATACTCGATAAAGCATAATGAATGGGACAAAGTCTAATAAGCCTGAAATGAGACTAAAGATTCCAGAAAAAAGTAACAACCAGCGTGAACGACCAGCTAATTTAAATAAATAGCTAATACTATTTTGAGATTTCAAAGTAACTCCTCCTTTTTCGTAATTGAGAATGATTCTCAATATCATGTTACCTAATAAAAAAGAGAAATTCAATATTTATTTAATTTTTACTATTATTTTTATGGTAAAAGAAAAATTATTGATAGTTAGACTAAAATTAAAATGGTTCCTTAGTTTTTTAGACACTATATTATGATTATGAAGAGGACGTAGAAAAAGTATTAAAAAATGTAGTAGACAACCAATCTAGCGCTTAATCAACAAAAAATATTGACGTTACAAAAATACTCTTGGCTAAAATAAATTTCTCCACTTGACATTGACGTTGCGTAAACCCTTATTCTAAAAAAGAAGGGGGAATCATTATGGAAAAAAAGCAGGTTCGATTAATTGATTCATTATCGTTTTATGAAAAAGCAATCAATGGACAAGCTGACGAGAATAGTTTTCGCTATGAAATTATGCAGCCAATGGAAAAGATTTGGCAATATCTAAATGCGCCACTTCTACCAAAAACACCTGGAGGTTATGATGTGATCATGGCGTCGGAGATGATGGGGATGTGGACGCCTAGAAAAAGCGTTGATTTAATTGCCGACCAAATTTCTGAGTTAAAAGCGACAAAGATTTTTGAGGAGTATCAAGCAGTGATTGATACAGGAATTGCTAGGTTTGAAAATATTGGTTACGAGATTCCTTTGAAAGAATTTGTTCTCAATATACTTCTGGCTGATCCTGAGAATAAAATTGTGATGGCAAGTGAAGGTTATAGCGGTTTTGGAGGGATTCCTGGCTACATGATTTTAATTGTTTTTCCTAACGACTATAATCGTACACGCTTAAAATCAGCCTTAGCCCATGAATTCAATCATAATATCCGGTTTACTTATGCTCCTTTTAATCACGGAGATGTCAGCGTAGAAGAATATTTAGTTATTGAAGGCTTGGCAGAAGTTTTTGCCGAATCCTTATTTGGAATTGAACAGCGTGGTCCTTGGGTGCAAGATTACGATGAAGAGGAATTAGCTTACTCAATTGAAGTAATAAAGGACGGTCGTAAAGGACGTGGCTTTGAGGAAGTTGCTGCATATATGTATGGCGATGAAGTTGCACGAGAACAGGGTTATGCACCAGTTGGACTTTCCAGAAATGCTGGATATACCATCGGCTATCATATTGTAAAAGAATATCTAAAAAATTCTGGAGCCAGCATTGAAGAAGCCACGCTGTCGCCCTCAGAAATAATCATCAGTGGCTCACATGTTTTTGATTGAAGAATGCGGATACCAATTTTTTGTAACAAAGATTTAATTCGTTGCATGAAAAATTAGAGCGATCATTTCATAATAATAATGAAATGAAGCTCTTTTTTTAATTTGGAAAAATAAATGATGATATACTTAAACAAATCAGGATCACTAAAGGTAGGCAAGCTCAGATGGATAAGAAAAAACTGGTAGATACGAGTATTGATTATATATTGGAACACTATAAGGAAAATATTTTGATTGAAGATATTGCCGATTATCTTTATCTTTCGAAATTTTATTTTTCTAGAATTTTTAAAGAAGTCACTGGGGAAAGTGTTTATTCTTTTATCAAAAGATTGAAAGTCGAACAAAGCGCAATCGATATCAAGCTGGAAAAGACACGGACATTTTCTGATATCGGTTTGGATTATGGTTACAGTGCAAATAATTACAGTACGGTTTTTAAAAATCTTTTCCAAGTATCGCCAACTGAGTTTAGAAAGACTGCTAATTCAAGCAGGATTATCAATCCTTTTGATAACGAAAAAATAGAAGAGCTTAAATCATTTGAGAATTATCAAGCAGCTGTTCAAATAAAAAATCTGCCGGATTATCCAGTGATTTATCAACGAACTTTAGATAATTATTTGAATGTCAAACAGAATTGGTCAAATTTTATTGATCACAACAAAGCAAATATGACTTCGGCGACCATCATGATTGAAAAATTTTATACAGATCCATCTTCAACCACCCAGCAAAATAACCTGTGCGATCTTTGTTTAAGTGTGACAGAAAAAACAGAAGCAATGGCAACTGTATCTGGTGGAAAATATGCCGTATATTCTTTTGAAGGCTATATTCCAGATATTTTTAACGAGCTGCAGGGACTCTTTAGTATCTGGTTACCGCAAAGTAAATTTAATATGCGAGAGCAATATGGTTTGAGTATTTATCGTGAAGTCGATTGGCAAAACGGTTATGTTAAATTAGATTGTTGTATTCCAGTAAAATAAAGCAAGAATTCAGAAGCCAACAGCACAAATTTCTTCTAAAATGAAGTGACTTAACCAAGTGACTAATTTTAGAAGATTTTTTTATTGGAAAAGGGGGTTTTGGTATGAGGATGGTAGCGGTAGATCCACCTGTTTCAGTTCTTTCTTAAGTGAATTAAGAAAGGATTGTTGGTGATGAAAAATGTTCAATGGAAAGTAAATTGCTTGTCCATACCTACGATTATTCGCCACTGTAAAAAATGCCACAAAGATACTGAATTTATTTGTTCAGAGATGTTTCGTGTGAATGCGCAAAAGAAAAATCTAGATATTTGGTTAATCTATAATTGTGAACAATGTAAAACTAGCTGGAATGCGACGATCTTTTCTCGAGTAAATTCAAATAAAATAGATCTAAAAATGCTGAATCAATTTTTAGATAATGATCCAGAGCTAGTAAAAAAATATAGTTTGGATAAAACTACTTTGAAAAAGAATGGGGTTTATATTAAGGAACTTGATTATGAAATCATTGGGGAAAAGTTCCTTTCATCTGAGTCTGTTAAATTAGAAATTCTTAGTGATTATCCCGTGGATATTAGGCTTTCAACTCTGTTAAAAAGAAAACTTGAATTGTCTAATGGAGAATTTAAACGTCTTTTTTTTAATTGTCAATTTGAGAAACTTAATAGTCGAGAAGCTAGAAAAAAATTAAATGATCATTTAATTGTGTTTTTTAATGCCAAAGAAATAGTTACCCACAATAACTAAAAGAACTTGCCACCTAAGAATCAATGATTGATTTTTGGGGGACAAGTTCTTTTTATAGCTAATTTTTTTAACGACTACTATTAACTTTTTGGAAGTAAGAGGTTTGATTAAAATATTATTCTAAGCTTTTTAAATTTTGAATATCAATCTGATCGATTTCTCGTAGCTCATAGCCGCTGTGAAAAAGTAATTGTGCCTTTTGAGAAATACAAGGAATTTGACGATCTTGGTAGCGGACAGTCGTGAAAAAATCAGCTTTAAATTGATAAAAACCACCCTCTAAATCAGCCTGCTTGGCAGAACCATCGGCATCAAAAATAAAAGGATGAATATCTAAATAACCATAAGTTTCGTGCCACAATTCTATTCTCACCGGCAACCAATCTGTGACGGTTTCATAGCCAATGTCATGCATTTTTTTTAGTAAATCATCTGTAAAATCAGCATCGAAATCAAGGTCAATATCTCGATGCTGACGATTCTGCTTACCTGTCAAAACATCGACACCCAGCCACCATCGAGATAATATTTGATACCTGTTTCATCCATAATATCAAGAATTTTAAATAAATCTGTTTCAGTAGTATGTTCTTTTTTCATTTCTATTTGCTCCTTTTTTGGTCGTTAAAACTAAAGTTTGGATTAGTCAGTCAGGTAGCTTCATCTTTTTTACATCGACTAGGGTCATTTAAAGATACTTCTTATTCATTTAAGTTTTTTCGGGTATCTTCTAGCCAATTTTACTTCAATAAATATGGAAAAAATTAGTCGATAATTATTGAAAAAAATAGAAATAGAATCAATGCACTAAAATACATCGGTTCCCAGCCAGCTTAAAAACAAAGACGTGATCCATTCGGAATCTTTTCGGCGGTTATCAAATGGGACATAGCCTTGATATGAATAAATATAGTCAATTTTCCAACCACCCGTACAAGTTTGCTTGTCCTTTAATACATCTAATACCGGAAGTATCTCAGGCTTATTTAAACTATTCGTTTTTCCAATAATATAAACAATGTCCGTCAACGAAAGCACATAACTTTGGGGAAACATGATATCGGTAATGTGTGGACTAATGGGTTTTTGATTGCTTAGTCTTTGAAACATGTGATGTTGCATCATATATTCCAAACCTATTTGGATTAATTGATTTACTTCAGTGTCTTCATTTTGGGAAAAATCTCGATAAGTAATTAATGCTCGCAGCGTTTTACCAATCCCGATAAAACAAGGAACATTTTTCATACAGCCACCATGTTTACAAATACCTTCATACGGCCAAGTAGTTTTTGTCACACGATCAAAAACTTGATATTGTTTTATCCAATTGAGTGCCGCTTGAGCTTCATCAGTATTGCCAAGACCTAAACGGCAGTACGCTTCAAGGATCAATGCGTTGTAGCAGGGGACAATTTCAGCTGTAATACCTGTATATGAAAATCCTTCTTCGGTAGCAATATGTTTATTAATATAAGAAACTAGGTTCTGAGTATAAGGTAGGTCAATTGTATTGGGAATTTCCGCTAACCCAATTAGATTCCAAATGTGAGTTAACAAATTTTTGTGTTCAACATGGGTTAATTTTTCGATTAATTTTGAATCACCAAGCAAGTTAAGTGTTTCTGTTTTATCCATTTCTTGTAATGATTTACTTTCTTGCATCAATCTTAGTTTTAGTGGGTTTTCCAATATCAACACCTGCTTCCGACTTAAGTATATCAAACTCAAAATAATATAGAAATCTGCTAATAACAAACAAAACCAGAGATCTTCAATGAATAATGATATTAATATTGCAAAAGAAATAAATACAACATCTTTATAGGCAATTAGAGGATACCTTTCTTTAATAACTGGCAGGATTATTATGTTTACAAAGCTATTGTCTGAATTTTTGCCTATTGTCAAGATTTAAGAATCAATTAATGACTATTTGATTTTTGAGAATCAGTATGAATCCTTCTATTTTGGATAAATTATAAAAATTTTAAGAAACAATAATTTCAACAGACAGAATGAAAATAATTCGTTATTACGGATAAATATTATATATAATTACTACTTATTCAACTTATTTATTGAATTATACATATAATTATCTGTTTTTAATACAGATAATATGTATCTGGAGAATTGTATTAACCAAAAAAAAATAATACTAAAATTCGATATTTAATAAGCGTGTAATCTGTAAATGATCATAGAAAAAGAGCGCTTTTTTTATTTAATAAAAAAAAGATTTATATCAGTAAAAGAGTTATCAATTCGTTCAGAATAGTCATTTTTAAAGCAATATCAGCGAACCTTTATTCTATTAACATAGAGAAAAACACCTACTTATGTTCTAGGGATAAGGCGTATAAGTAGGTGTTTCCAAATTGATATTTTTTATTAAATTAAAAAGAAAGCGATTTCAAAAATTAATACGATAAAAGAGAAACAGTTATGTTTAAAGTTAGCTTAAACATGACTGTTTTTTTCTTGTTCTTATAAAAAACGAGATAGATATGTGCTGTTAAGCAGTTTATAAACCTTCTATACCTTATATTGTAATTTGTTTCGTGGTTTATATCAACAAATTTATTTAAAAACGTTTTTTATGACGAAATATCTTATTTTTTTAAAAGAAAGCTGTATTTTCGCGAAAAAAGTATTAGCCGTCAATTAAGCCGTCATAAATTTATATATTATTGAAAAGGAGTCTTTCAAATTGAGTCGAAGAGGAGAAAACATTTATAAACGCAAAGATGGACGATGGGAAGGTCGTTTCATCAAGGGAAGAAGAGAAGATAATAAAATTAAATATGGCTACATATATGGGAAAACTTATCATGAAGTAAAAAATAAATTGTACATTTTTAAAGCAAAGTATCAGAATTTACGAGAAACGAATGGTGATAGCGTAATGCCACTTATTAGTTGGGGAAAATACTGGCTTGCTTCCATTCAAGACTCAGTTAAACAATCTACCTTTGCTAGTTATGAGTATAAATTAACTGCTTACGTTTACCCATCAGTTGGAGATTATCCATTAAATGAACTAAATAAAATACAATTTCAAGAATTAATCACTACGTGGCAAAAAAAAGGAATATCCAATGCGTCAATTCATGTTATCTATCGATTATTAAATCAGTGTCTTAATGCTGCTGTAGAAAGAGGTGATCTTACAGTTAACCCTTGCAATCAAATACAGCTTCCAAAGATTAGAAGAAGAAGGATTTCTTCATTATCTAGAGGACAGCAAAAAGAGATAGAAGCTGCTGCCAATCAGATCAGTGGAAAAGGAAGACTTGCAGTCCAGTTAGGCTTATCGGCAGGTTTGAGAATAGGAGAAATCGCAGCATTGCGTTGGGAAGACGTAGATTTTGAAAAAAGATTGTTAAGAATTAACTATACGTATCAAAGGATTAATTCTTTATCTGATAAAAATAATACTAAACTATACTATACCGAATCTAAATCAGATGCCTCAACGAGACTAATTCCTATGACAAAAAAACTTCTGGATCAGTTAAAGTACTATAAAAAGAAGTCAGATAGTTACTATGTTTTAGAAACACAAGGGAAACCTTGCGAGCCTCGCTTACTAACTTATCACTTTCATAAAATAAGAGATTTAGCCGGATTAAATCATGTTCATTTTCATCAATTGCGTCACACGTTCGCTACTCGCTGTATTGAAAAAAATGCCGATATCGCATCAGTAAGCGCATTATTAGGTCATGCTTCCACTCAGATGACATTAGATACATATGCTGATGCTATGTTAGAACAGCGAATTCAAGTAATAGCTACATTAGATCAAAAAGGAGCTTAAGAGAAAAAAAACTATGATTATTTTAAATATATGACTAAAAAAAAGTTTTTTGGGCCTTTTAATGAAAACGCTTTCTATATGGCTCGTTTTTTTATTTTCTCTACTTTTTCATTATTTAATTCGCTAACCAAAATTCATTATAAGCCGTCTTTGACCGTCAGTAAGCCACTTAGATCTCGTAATAGTCTAAGCTTCTGACGGTTTTCTTGTTTTTTATAAAAACAAGAATTTATTGAAATAGATGATGCTGTTTAATCAATTTTTATCCTTTCTTAATAAGTAATATTATTGCATACTTTGATGTAAATTTTTGAGAAAAGGAGGAGAAAATGAATATTTTATTATTATCTAATTGTTCATTCTTTGAAACTAAATTTATTCAACATCTAAATGCAATAAAACATGAGGTTTTTTGCAGTGAACAACTGTTAAAAATTTTAAGAACCGGAGGTGATGTTAGCGGATTACTAAAATATTTTCAAGTAGTTATTTTTAGTGAGACAGTATCTAATCAGATGATTTACGAGATTCTTTCTGTTTGTAGTTTTAAGCAGACAATAATTATTTTAAAAACAAGTCACTCTCTGAGTGAGAATGAGAAGGGATTATGGTTGGAAAAAGGAATCACTCATTTTATTTCAGAGGAAACGAATTTTGATTATCTCAGGGAACTGCTTTGGTGTGATCATTATGAAGATCAGTTGACTTTAATGAATACGAATATGGAAAAATCTATTCGTATTAATGAAGAAACGATGAAGGAAGAAGAAAAAAGAAGATTTTTAAGGACTTTATCTAATCAAGAAAAACTTGTTTTTAAAGAGTTAGAAGAAGCTACTGGATATGTCTCACGAGAAGAGTTGTCAGAAAAAATATGGGGTAAAGACTGTACAAGTTCTACCCAAAGCCGGCTTTCAAATATTTCAAAAAATATTAATAGGAAGCTAAAGGAATTTGGCATAGAAAATATGAAGATCTTAACCAGTTGGGGCAAAGGTTATTCTTTGGAATTAGTAAATTAATAGGATGACAAAGCAGAAAAAAGAAGATACTACACGATAACATCCATAGCTAGTCCTGAAGCAGCTATATATCGGATATATAACAACGGTTATGGAAATAATTTGCTAATAAAAATGAATACTATTATCGCATGTTGGATATCAGGAACAGATGAATCAGATGGATTTAGAAGATTAATATTTTACTGACCTATTAAAAAAGACATGCAAGAGAAGAAACAAGAATATAGAATCTAAAATCCAAATTCTAGCGACGTCTTTAATCAACAAATAAAACTTAATGTGATGTTGCAGTTAACGTTGGGTGGAGAAACGGAACAAATTTAGATTGTATGTGAGTATCTGATGGAAATGTCAGGATATACCTGAGTTTAATCCAGATGTGACAATTTCAGTTAGTCGTAACCTTACCTTTAACTAGGCTGAACATAAGAACATTATAAAAATTGGACGGAAGGATGGGGATTTTAATACCTCAACATAAGCGTATTAGAAAGAGGATTTAAAAAATATAAGGAGGAGAAAAAATGAATTTGAAAAAAAAGATCCCATTTTTTTTATTAGGTCTAGTGGCAATGTTTGGGATAACTATGTACACAGGAGGGGCAAAAGTTCATGCGTCTACGGATGCTGATAAAGCTCAATATAACGCAGCTATGCATAAAGGGACGTTGCAAGCGACTGGAGATACAACAGTATCATTTATAAAACAAGATGGTAGTGTGGTTGGCTGGGATAATCCTTTATTAAAAAGTGATTCTAATTCTCTCGGTGTACAAGCTAAATTCGATTTGAATAATATTGATGGAATTATTCAAGCGGTCTCTACAGGGCAGATATCTACAATTTCTCCCCTTGAACAAACTTTTATAGGACAGTTCAAGTCTGCTGCACTGATTTCGGGCTCTTTTGACTTGAATATTGATTTAAATAGTGCGCTATCAAATTATTTTTCCTTGAATCAAAACACTATAAATCAATTACAAACTACGACAGATTTTAATAGTTTGTTATTTGATGGAGAAGAAGCTGCAGCGTATTCAAATATTTTTGAGATAAAGTCTGTAACGTCAGCAAATAACATTTTGAAAATTTCTGTATCAGTAAAACCAAATGTTACGGGACAAAATATTTTAGACTTACAAAATAAATTTGGCACCTTGAATTTTTCATTTAAAAACTTGTTAGTTATGAAAGATAGTACTTGGGATGATGTTAACCAAATAAATAAAGGTGAATTTGACAGATTGCTGACAGTCTCATCGCCTTCTGGAGAGACTACATTCATCGTAAGTGTTCCAGATGCGTTGTTACCATATGCTTCATTGGCTGGAATCACAGTAACTAATCCATATGTGGGTATCAATTTAGAAACTAATCCAGGCTATGGAAAGTTAAGTTTAGGGTATGTAATGGTATATGACGGAAACGGAAATTCTTCAGGAACAGCGCCTGTTGATTCGGATAGTCCATATGATGGTGAAAAGTCAATTGTACTAAAAGATCAAAATGATATGAAAAAAGATAATGCAAAATTTATTGGTTGGAGTACAGATCAAAATTATGTAGCAGGCACATCTCCTCTATATAATGCTGGTGACAAATATACTATTGCAAAAAATACTATTTTATATGCTGTTTGGAAAGATATTGTTCAGGGAGGAAATGTGACAGTTAGTTACGTTGATGAATCTGGCAATAAGTTACAAGAAAAAGATACAGTTTTAGAAGGTGAAGTTGATGAAGACTACACCACTGTTCAAAAAGATTTTTATGGGTATAGATTTAAAGAAGTTGTCGGAAATGCAAATGGGAAATTTACTTCTAGTCCGCAACAAGTCACCTATGTATATTCTAAAATAGTTCCTGGTAAATTAACTGTTGAGTATTGGGAATATGATACTAAAGGAAATGCAGTAAAAAAACTTGATGAGCGAACTATTACTGGAGAATATGGAGACTATTATAATGCCGAAATTCTTTATCTTACTGGATATGGATTTAATGGTGTAGTTACTGATACAGAAGCGGGATATGCACCAGCTGCAGGTAGATTACTGGATGAAGAAGATCGCACAATCAAGTTGACCTATCACAAGCTTGCAGGTGAGAGTACTGAAGGAATGGTACTTGTCCAATATCAAGATGTTGATGGAAACGAAATCAAATCTAGCTATATAGAACGCGGTGAAATTGGCAAGCCATATACAACAAAAAAAGAAGATATTGTTGGATATAAATTTAAGGAAGTTATTGGAAATGCTACAGGTACATTTACTAATGCCGTTCCGATTGTAACTTATGTTTATCAAAAAGACAGTGTAGTACCTAAAGATGTTTTAGTACCTGTATATAGAGCATACAACCCAAATGATGGAGACCATTTATTTACAACAAGCAAAGATGAATACAATTGGATTCAAGATCAAAAATGGTCTGGTGAAGGAACTGCCTTCCAGAGTGTTAAAGCAACATATGCAGATGCAGTAAAAGTTTATCGTTTATACAATGTTAACTCTGGAGAGCATTTTTATACAACCAGTTTATCTGAGTATGAAACTGTAGCTGCAGCTGGCTGGAAAAAAGAAGGAACATCTTTCTACATGGTTCCTAAAGAACAAGGTAATCCAATTTACCGTGTATTTAATCCAAATGCTACAGGGCCAGGTTCTCATATGTATACAGCTTCTAAAATAGAAGCCGATTGGTTAATTAGTTTGGGATGGAGAGATGAAGGAATAGCTTTCTATACTCCTAAATAAAGGTGAGTAAAAAAGGACTAGTATCTATATACCGCTAGTCCTTTCTTTTAAAAATATATGGATAATTTTTAAGGAGAGTATTGTGAAGAAAATACGTAAAGAAAAAATATTTAATAAAGTAATCAATGTATTTATGTTGATTGTGATAATGTTTTCTCAATTCTCATCTTTTGGGGCAGCCTTTGCAGAAGAGGTTCCAAATATAGAAAACAATGAAGTTCAAACTGAACAATCAATTCCCCCTATTGAGAAAGCTGATCAAACGGTGAACCCAAGTATAACGAGAACCGATAAGATTGCTAAATTAGGAGTTGATGTTGCTGTTGATAAAAATAATCCTCCTTCAGGAGATTATTTCAATCTTATATTAACTTTTGGTGGAATGTCTTACGGAACGGACAATACTGTATATAATGCGGTTGCAACGATACCACTATCTTCTTCAGATAAACTTGAGGCAGGGACTTTACCAACAGATCCTAATGGTGAATACACTTGTTCAATAGAAGGAAATAATATTGTCATTAGATTTGCAGAATTTCAGGCCGGTGGGAATTACGATGTTAAGATCCCTGTAAAATTTAAAGAGGGTGTAAGTTTGCCTTCAGAAATTTTATCAGGCCAGGTTACTTTTACCGGAGATAATGCAGATGATGCAGATGCGGCAAGTATACCAGAGGTTTCTCCGTATAATACTGCAAAACCGGTATACATGAATATTATTGACCAAGTTAGTACATTCAAGGCTTATATACCACATTCAGCTCAAATCAATTTGACACCAGAATTAAAAGAAGGTGGGCTAAATGTAGCTAACGGTAAATTGAAAGTTGATTTTCCGGCAGATATTGTCTTAAATGGGCTAAATTTCAAAGGACAAAATATTGATTTATCAACTGTAAAAGCTAATCCAGATGGAACTAAGTATATATTACTAGATGTATCTCCATTTGATGTAGATACATCGAATTTTTCAGGTCTAACGATTGATTACAATTATCCGAAGCTAAAGGATGGAGATCTTCCTGATGGTGTTAATGAGAAGAATTATGAAATAAAAGCTACTTTTACAGGCACAAGATACAACGGTGAAGAATTTACTGAAGCAGGTACCATTAAAGAAAAACAAACACTATATAAAGGTGCTGGAGTCTTAGGAAAGACTGCAACCGAAGAAATTTATAAAAAAGCAGATCAATCAATTGAGTATTCAGTTAATTATACATCTGGTTCTGAAACAAAAAACATGGTCATCATAGACGATCCATATAAAGAGACAGATTTTTTTAAAGGATATAATTACACTGACTTTAATTGGAATTCGACATTAAACAATATAGATAGTCAATTCTCTTATCAAACCAATAAAAATAGTTCATGGCAAGTGGTTGGTGACCCTAGTAAAAATGGTTCCGTGACTGTTTCTTCATTAAATTTAGCAAGTGATGAATATGTTACATTGGTAAAATTAGATCTTTCTTATGGTGGAAGTAAGGTTATTCCAGCTAACAGTGGAGATGTGATTTTCAAATTAAATGGAAAAACAACAGAAAATATTACGGACACTACTTTAAGTACAAATAATAATATTGTTAACACTGCCAAGTTTTCTGGAGAGTATTTAGACGGAGATAGCTATGTAGAAATTAACAAAGAGTACGATGCTACAACCGTTTATATCCCAGAAGTACAGGGAGCTTATCCAGGCTGGGAAGGTTGGGGACAACCATTTTACAACAAAGATTCAGTAACTTCTCAAAATACATTTGCTGCAGGAGATACATTTTCCTATAAAAATACACCGGCAAATGTTGGATGGGCAGGTGGCAATATAGCCATAGAAGACCCTGTTGTATATGTTAAATATCCTAACACTTTAAACATTGATCCTGAAAAAGTAACCATAAAAGGATACGAAGATGGTGTTTTTAAAACAAAACCAACGGTTGAAATTATTCCTAGTGATGGTGGGTATAATTTAGTCAAAATTAGTATTAACGAATCTATGCCGGCTACAACATATGATTCGAAATATCAAGTGATCATTAGAGACATTGAACCAACGAGTAGAACAGGTTCAGCTGTTGATTTTACAGCTTTTTTAGGATCTAATAATCCAAATCAAAAATATGTGGCAGGAGTTGGATGGCGAGGAGCTACAGGAATGCCATGGGCAAACTATGCTGTTGCTATTCAACAATGGGCTACTTTTGACTCTTCTTTAAAATTTTCAAGTGAAATTAAAGTAAGTACTGGTGGAACAAATGAAGAAGACTTTTCGTTTGTAAATTCATTAGTAAATCAAAGTGGAGGAAAAAATGTAATATTCCGGTTAAGTGCTGAAAATATCGGAACAAATCCCACAAATCAAACAGAGTTAATCAGTATGTTGCCTTACAAAAACGACACTGTCACAACTAATGATGTCTCTAAAAACAGTACTATTTCAGGTTATCTAAAAGGTTTATCGATCGATGATGGATCCGGCATTTCTGGAGTCAATTTTGATGAATATGAAATATATGTTTCTAAAGACGCCACCGCTGCTAATAATAAAAAAGATTTAAAAAATACCGGTGTTTCAGGGTATTCTTCTAATTCTACATGGGAACCTTGGGATGGAGCGACTGAATTAACGGATGATTATAGAGCGATAAAAATTGTTAAGAAAAGTGGCCTTGGTATTGGTGAGGGCATAAAAGTTTATATGGATTATCATGTCCCAGAAATTACCACAAATACAGAATCTTTATGGGCTAGTGTGGCACTAGGCGGATATTATAAGTCTGGAAATAATAAATTTAATATAGCAGTGACTGAACCAAGAAAAGCAGGTCTGATGGTTGGGAATGATGCTGTTAAAAGTCTGAACGGATATGCATGGGAAGATAGTAATTGGGATGGGATCAGAAATGATAGTGAACCAGTTATTCCTAATTATCCAGTTTATTTAGTAAATGAGAACAATGATATTATTGATCAAACTACTACAGACGTAAATGGATATTATGAATTCACTCAATTATTTGCAGGTAAGTATCGTGTGATTATGCAAAATGATCGCTATGATGCTGGTTGGGATCTAACTAAAAATCTGGAATTAAATGATAATAACGTGAATGATATGAAACCCATGAGTGATAAAAGTGTCATTTACGATTATGCTCCTTGGCTATCAGATAAAAAAGGTGGTTATCTAGGTATTACGGATACTATCGATCTTACACCTGAAAATATAATTAAGGTAGATAACGTTGATGGTGGATATGTAGATAAATCAAGTGCAAATAATAGTGTAGCTATATCGGGAAATGTTTGGCTAGACACTGCTATAAATGGTATCTGGCAGACTAGTATAGAAGATACGTACCCAGAAGGTACAACGATGAATTTGTATAAAAAGGAAGCAGATGGCACCTATGCTTTTGTAAAAGCAACTGTCACAGATAACAATGGATACTATGAATTTTCTGGTCCCGATTTAACTTCAGGAGATTATGTAGTTGGACTAAAAGAAATGCCGGCATCATATAAGCGAACTGTCAATGGTAGTAGCATGAAATTTGATGATCGGAGCGATACCACTTCTCAAGGGATAGATGCGCCATATGTAACTGCAGAGTTCCATGTAAATGATGGACAAAGAAGTGAGAACTGGGATCTAGGTCTTATTGAAACTGTAGACCTTTATGTAACAAAAATCTGGGAAGACGGCGGGAATACTTCCAAACGTCCAGAAAATATCGTAGTTGAGTTGAAAAAAGATGGCAAAGCATTTAATCAAGATGGCTCAACTGATCCATATGAAATCGTTAAATCAACAGATGGTACTTGGGAAACGCTGGAAATTAAAGGCTTAGAAAAATATCATATGTCTAATGCAAAAGCAGTGGAAAATAAATATACTGTGAACGAAAAAGACGTACCAAGTGGCTATACTATGACTCAGACGGATAAGAGTGATCCTAACGAAAAAAATACTTACCGTTATGAAATTACTAATAAATTAGACAAGACGACCATTGAGGGAACTAAATCATGGGATGACGCCAATGATCAAGATGGTAAACGTCCAAATTCAATCACAGTAAATTTACTGGCTGACGGAAAAAAAGTGGATTCAAAAACAGTCTCTGAGGCAAATGGTTGGAAATACTCTTTTTCTGATTTAGAAATATACAAAGATGATGGAACCGAGATTTCTTACACAATTAACGAAGAAGCTGTGGCTGATTATACACCGACAGTAACAGGGACTAACCTTACTAACACACACACGCCTGAGAAAACGACCGTCGAAGGTACGAAGACTTGGGATGATGCTAATGATCAAGATGGCAAACGTCCAGAATCAATCAATGTGAACTTGTTAGCAGATGGAACAAAAATAGATTCAAAAACAGTTTCTGCAACGGAAGATTGGAAATACTCTTTTACTAACTTAGATAAGTACAAAGATGGTAAAGCAATTTCTTACACAATTACTGAAGATACAGTAACTGACTACACAACCAAAATTACAGGAGCAAATATAACTAACAGCTACACACCAGGAAAAACTAGTGTAACTGTTACTAAGGCTTGGGATGACAATAATGATCAAGACGGTTTAAGACCAGAAAAAATCTCTGTTCAGCTTTATGCGGATGGTGTGAAATCTGGTGCTCCTGAAGAGTTATTTAGTGGAAACAACTGGACAACTACTTGGGCTGATTTAGCTCAAAAGCAAAATAAGAAAGATGTTTCTTACACTGTGAAAGAAGAGGGAACAGTTACAGGGTACACAACTGCTGTTGACGACACTGATAAAGGGAACGTCATCATTACCAATTCACACACGCCTGAGAAAACAACTGTCGAAGGTACGAAGACTTGGGATGATGCTAATGATCAAGATGGTAAACGTCCAGAATCAATCGTCGTAAACTTGTTAGCAGATGGAACAAAAAAAGATTCAAAAACAGTTTCTGCAACGGAAGATTGGAAGTACTCTTTTACTAATTTAGACAAGTATAAAGACGGTAAAGCAATTTCTTACACAATTACTGAGGATACAGTGACAGACTATACGCCAAAAGTAACGGGTGGTGATATTACCAATAGTTATACACCAGGAAAAACCAGTGTAACTGTTACTAAGGCTTGGGATGATAACAATGATCAAGATGGTTTAAGACCAGAAAAAATCTCTGTTCAGCTTTATGCGGATGGTGTGAAATCTGGTGCCCCTGAAGAGTTAAATAGTGATAACAACTGGACAACTACTTGGGTTGATTTAGCTCAAAAGCAAAATAAGAAAGATGTTTCTTACACTGTGAAAGAAGAAGGAACAGTTACAGGGTACACAACTGCTGTTGACGACACTGATAAAGGGAATGTCATCATTACCAATTCACACACGCCTGAGAAAACAACTGTCGAAGGTGCGAAAACTTGGGATGATGCTAATGATCAAGATGGCAAGCGTCCAGAATCAATCAAGGTGAACTTGTTAGCTAATGGGACAAAAGTAGATTCAAAAACAGTCTCTGCAAAAGAGGACTGGAAGTACTCCTTCGCTAACATAGATAAGTACAAAGACGGTAGCAAGATTCTTTACACCATCACCGAAGATACAGTGACTGACTATACACCAACAGTAACAGGTACTGATATTACCAATAGTTATACACCAGGAAAAACCAGTGTAACTGTTACTAAAGCTTGGAATGATAAGAATGATCAAGATGGTTTAAGACCAGATAAAATCTCTGTACAACTTTATGCGGATGGTGTGAAAACCGGTAATCCTGAAGAGCTAAATAGTGGGAACAAATGGACAACTACTTGGAAAGACTTAGACCAAAGAAGAGATGGGAAAGATATTACTTACACAGTGAAAGAAATCGATGATGTGCCTGGATATACGACAGTTATTGATGATTCTGATAAAGGGAACATCATTATTACCAACTCTCATACACCAAAAGTAATAACGACTACGAATAATCCCACTAGTTCTGGCAAGAGCTTTTTAAGTAAAATACTCCCTAATACAGGTGAGAACTATAATTATTTATTTTCTATTTTAGGAACATTAATTGTATTGATGGCGGTTGTTCTTTTTTTCATAAGAAAATTAAGAAAACTAAATAGATAAATATTATAGAAATTATCATTGCAATACATGATCTATTGATAGCAAAAATAAATGATCTTTAGGGTTCAATCAAAATAATTTATACAGTAGATTCTAAAAGGATAGTACTTCTTTTATTTAAGAAAGAAGTACTATCAATCAAAAAAGGGGATTTAAATATGAACAAAAAGTTTTTCTGGTTAAATGGACTACTCGTCTTTTTAACATTATTTATTGGTAAAGGAGTGCTCGCAGATACAGTACAAGTATCAACAGTTGATGATTTAATCACACAAGTTAATACTGCGACACAAGCTAGAACGATTACTTTAGATTCCAACTTTCCTCAAACAATATCGAAAACAATTGATTTGAAAGAAAATACCAGTTATCCAATTATAATTGATGGGCAAAATAAAACCTTAACTTCAGATGGAAGCACTCTAATGTTTTCATATTCTGGAGGGAGCTCTAGTACTGCTGGCTCTGTAACACTTAAAAACATGATTCTTCAAGGAAATAACTCTTCTGGTAAAGCAATAAATACCAGTGGTTATAAAGGCGATTTCAATTTAGATAATGTCTATGTTGGAGACTTCCATAATCCTTCTGATGGTGGAGCTATGAATATTGGCGGGAATACGTCTATTGTAGATAGCACATTTGAAAATAATACGACAAATGCACCTGGATATGGTGGTGGAGCTATTGCTGGAAAACAATTTTCTAGTAAATTAGTAGTTGAAAATTCTAAATTTTTCAATAATGAAACTTTAGCTCTTGGTACAGGAGCTGTTGGTGGCGAGGGTGGAGCAATGTGGTTTTATGCTCCTTCAACTTCTGCTTCTTTTGAATTTAAGAATAATTACTTTAAAGAAAATAAAGCTGTGGAAAATGCTTCTTCTATGACCGGTGTTCAAACACTAGCCGATGGTGGTGCGATCGCATTTTTCAATGTAATGCAAGGAATCAAAATAGATTTCGATTCTAACACATTTGATTCTAACGTTGCCGGAGATAACGGAGGAGCCATTCTAATACAAGCGAATGGTTCGACTTCCACTGATGGCGTTACTTCTGGGATCCTTTTCCAGAACAATACTTTTTATGATAATAAGTCAAATGGTTCTGCAAGCAGTGGCGTAACTCAAAGTGGCGGGGCAATTCAGATTTATCAAAACGGTGGTAGAAGTACCAGTAGAAAAACTATGGTTGACTTTATTTCTAACACATTTGCTGCAAACAAATCAGTAACTTCTGGAGGAGCTATTGGTTTTGCCGGAGCGCCGTTTTTTAATGGTGCTGGAGGAAATTTTACAAACAATATCTTGGTGGATAATGTAAATGGTTATTCTACTGGAACAGAAACACTAAACTCCATTGCATCTTCTTCTGTAAAATCGACTGATAAAGGAAATAATATCGGTTATGATGCGACAGGAGCAACAGGGGACATTGTAAAAGATGGAAAACAAGTTTTTGGAAATATTCCATATGGTCTTGTCCCAGATAATTCTACTATCAGTGCAGGAAGTTCGAATACCAGAGAAACAGTTCCAACTATTCCAATTGCACCAGAACTTCTAGCAGATGCTAAAGTTAAAGATGGGACTAGCTTACCTGTAGATCAAAGAAATATTCCTAGAATAGAACCTTCAGACATTGGGTCTGTTGAAATTTCTTGGTTGAAATATGATAGTAATGGAGGTAAATTTAATTTCGATAATTTACCTGATAAATATGATGGCTCAACTTATTACGGAGAAAAACAACCTACTACTTATTATCAAGTAGGAAATAATACTCAAAAAGTTAATATAATTAATGGACAATCAGATTTAAATGCAAGTAGAGAAAATTATGATTTCTTAGGATGGTCTACTGATCCAAGTGCCACGAAACCAGATGACAATTTAAAAGCTGGCAATCAAACTACAATTGTTTCTGAAGGAGCTACTTTATATGCAGTTTGGACACCAGCGGCTGGTGCAAGCGTAACTGCTCACTATGTAGATGAACAAGGTAAAACAATATCTGAGGATATTATTTTAACTGGTCCAATAGGAGAATCATATACAACAACGCAACAAGAAGTTTTTGGTTATAAATTTAAAGAAGTTGTTGGTAATACAACAGGAACCTTTACGAATGAATCTCAGGAAGTAACCTATATCTACTCAGAAATTGTTCCTGGAAAAATAACTGTTGAGTATTGGGAGTACGATGTAAATGGTAATCCTATTAAAAAAATCCATGCGGATGAAACGATAACTGGTAAATACGGTGAACGTTATGATGCACCAATTATTTATGTACCTGAGTACGGATTTAATGGTGTTATTACAGATGATGGATACGCTCCTCTTAGTGGACTATTACTGAACGAAGAAGCACAAACAATTAAACTTTCTTATCACTTGTTAACAGATGATAATCCTCTTCAAGAAGGAGTAGTAGTTGTTCAGTATCAAGACTCTGAAGGTAAAACTTTAAGAGAAAATGAAATGCTCCGTGGTGCAATTGGTTCTGACTATGCAGCGACTCAATTAAATATTGATAACTATACAATGATTGAAGTTGTTGGAGAACCTACTGGTCAATACACATCAAATGTTAAAGTCGTTACCTTTGTATATAAGAGTAATAGTATTCCGAAAGATGAATTGATTCCTGTATATAGAGCATATAATTCAAATGACGGAGACCACTTATTTACGACTAGTAAAAAAGAATATGATTGGATTCAAACATATAAATGGACGCCAGAAGGTATTGCCTTTCAAAGTGTCGTGCCAACTCATAAAAGTGCGACTAAAGTATACCGTTTGTATAATCCCAATTCAGGAGAACATTTCTATACAACTGATGTAACTGAATACAATAGTGTTGGGGCTGCAGGATGGAAGCAAGAAGGCATTGGTTTCTATATGGTTACTAAAGAAGAAGGAGATCCTGTATACCGAGTATTTAATCCTAATGCAACTGGACCTGGATCACATATGTATACTAAGGTTCGTTCAGAAGCAGATTGGTTGATTAGTTTAGGTTGGAGAGATGAAGGCATTGCCTTCTATACACCTAGATAAATAGAAAACTAATATAAAAAACCAAAAAAGGTTGTTTCTATATAAATGATTTTTATTTCATAGTGTTTAATTATGCTGATATATCTATCAATATTCATTGATTTAAATCATTAATGATAAAATATTTTCAAATTTATCAACATAAAAACGATTTCTTTGTTATAATAAATAAAGTGACAATTATTTATTTTAAGGAGGAATTTCATGAAGAAAATTATTTTAGGAGCTACATTGCTTGTTGGTATGGGTGCAGCCTTTATGCTGAGTACAAATGCGGAGGCAACTTCCCCAGCACCAGAAACAGAAAAAGAATTATATCGTGTCTATAATCCTAATTCAGGAGAACATTTCTTTACAGCAAGTCTTGATGAATACAGCTGGTTAGAAGATCAGGGATGGGTTCAAGAAGACCTTGCCTGGTTGACACCAACTGAAGGAGAAAAAGTTTACCGTCTATACAACCCTAACGCTGGAGACCATTTCTATACCAAGAGTATCGTAGAATATGATTGGTTAAGTAAACAAGGATGGGTTCAAGAAGGTGAATCATTCCTAAGTTCTGCAGACACAACCGCTCCAGTTTACCGAAGCTATAATAAAAATGCACTAGCTGCCGGTGCCCATATGTTCACATTAAGTAAATCTGAACATGATGGTTTAGTGAAATCTGGTTGGATTAACGAAGACGTTCAATTTTATGCTGTATCATATGCAAAACAGCTTGGAGATTTGATTGAGTATGCTAACTCTTTAGAAGAAGCGGATTATGATCCAACTGATTATGCAGATTTTAAAGCAGTTGTAGCAGAGTCTCAAGCAGTGTTAGATAATACTAAGGCTACTCAAGATGAATTACAGGACCAATTGAACAAATTAGCAGATGCTTTAGTTACATTAGAAGAATCTGTAGAAGTACCTGAATCAGAATAATATATTTATGAGAAGTGTTACCTATGGGTATACCTAAGGTAACACTTTTTATTATGCCAATTAAACTTGGATCAAATTTAAGTAGATTAATTTTTTTGTAAAATACAATATTTAAAAGGGGATTATTATGAAAAGAATATTAGAACAAGGGAAAGTATCTTTCCCTCAGGCCATGAGCGATTTTTTCAAAGGTTATGCTGATTTTAGAGGACGGTCTACACGTAGAGGATATTGGTTTGCAATGCTAGGAATTTTAGTTATTTATGTCATTTTAACTATAATTACTGGGATATCTTCCAGCAACAGAGAATACTATGAATCACCTATCAATGGCTTTATGTTATTTATAATTGTACTATTTACTTTAGCAATCATCATTCCTTCCATTGCTTTATCAGTAAGAAGATTAAGAGATACAGGCTTGAAAAGTAAGACAATTTTAGTTTTATTTATTGTATATTATGCCCTTAGTTATACTTGGGGGATGAATTTATACTCAACTGTGTTAAATTCAGTAACTAGCATGGCGTCAGCATATAGTAGCTATTCAGACGTTACTACACCTTTAACAACTTTAAACCTTTCTGGATCACCATTGCTTACCTTCTTTACAATGTTATTATCTATATTTATAACCATTAGTGCTTTTTTACCCTCAGATATGTTTGCTACTACTAGTAAAAATTCGGTACTAACATCAATTTTTTCTGAGAAATAATTATTTGATAAAGACAGATACCATTATAGGTTATCTGTTTTTTTCTTTATAAAATAAAAATGGAGCTGTTCATTATAGGTATGCTTCTATTAGAATTCTATTAATAGTATACGCGTTGAGAAATGAGTAGACCAAAAACGACGGATTTCTCCAGTACAAATAATAAATGAACATTCCCTACGATTAACTTTTATTTCAGTTGATCGTAGTTTTTTTGTTTATCTTGTGAAGTTGTGCTGGAATCTAATTTCATTTTTCAACAGCCACAAATACCAGAGAATAGAACTTCGTGATCCATGAGCTACCATGTATATTTCCTTATAGTTTCCTGATAATTTTTTCCTATGATAAAGCTATCAAAAGGAGGAGCGATATCATGAATGAACTTCTATTAGAAACTAGGGGACTAACAAAGTCTTATCATCATCAAAATGTTGTATCAGATTTAGCCATTAAGGTGCCTAAAAATAGTGTATATGGTCTTTTGGGAGCAAATGGTGCGGGTAAATCAACTACTTTAAAAATGCTGACTGGAATTGTAGCCCCGACGAAGGGAGAAATTCTTTATCAGAACCAATCTTGGAAACGAAAAGATTTAAGTGAGATTGGTGCTTTGATCGAGTCTCCACCCTTATATGGAAACTTAACGGCTAAAGAAAATTTGTTAGTGCGAACAGTGACACTGGGATTACCTAAAGAACGCATTGAAGAGGTATTAAAAATTGTGCAGTTGACTGATACAGGTAAGAAAAAGGCACGACAATTTTCAATGGGCATGAAACAGCGGTTAGGAATTGCCTTGGCATTATTAAATAATCCCAAACTACTGATTTTAGATGAGCCGACAAATGGTTTGGATCCCATTGGTATTCAAGACTTTAGACAGTTGATTCGCTCGTTCCCTGAAAAAGGTATCACAGTTATTCTATCTAGCCATATCTTATCGGAAATTGAACAAACTGTTGATAAAATTGGCATTATTTCAAACGGAAGATTGGGTTATCAAGGGGATTTACCAAAGAATACGCAAGCATTGGAAGAATTATTCTTAGAGATTGCCAAAACATATACTGAAGTCGGAGGTTTTTAAAAATGAAACAATTAATCCAAGCAGAATATATAAAAGGTCGTCGTAGTTTTGGAAGACGTTCGATGATAATTTTTCCAATGGTAGCCATACTTTTTGCAGTTTTTTTAATGAGCGGTCAGTTATCACAAATTGCGGCTTATAATTGGTGGTATATCCTACTTTTACCAGCAGCCGTTGCTTTTTTAGTAATTAGTTTAATTAACAGTGAAAAACGGATGGGATTTATCAATCTAAAAACGTTACCCATCTCAAGTCAGAAAATTTGGGTTTCAAAGATAATTACTGGCTTTACGTATCTCTTTTTGATGAATGTCATGCTGTTTGGATTTTCAACCATTTCTGGACTGCTTTTTGGTTCACAATATCCAATCTGGGGGGGACTATTAGCAGGTTTACTTTTGACAATCACTTGGGCATGGCAAGTACCGCTAGGGATGTGGTTAGTCACAAAATTCAATTCAACAGCAGCATTTTTGTGTCTGATTGCAGCAAATACCGTTTGCTCTTTTCAAGATATTGCCGGTGGGCAGTTATGGTATATTCCTTTTGCCATTCCACCTAGATTAATGACACCAATTATTGGCATCAATCCTAATGGTGTGCCACTTTCAGCAAATAGTCCACTTTGGAATACAAGCGTTATACTTCCAGGGGTTATTATTACTATTTTCTTGTTCATTTTCAGTGCATGGTTTACAACTAAATCATTTGATTGGAGTAGAGAAAAATGATTGATAATTTGCTTGCTGATTTTTTTAAAATAAGAAAAACTCCTTTTTTTCTGCTACATTTACTGATTCCTTTACTAGGGATCTTCATTTTCTTTAGTTATCAAGTAATAGCTCAACATAGCGGTAATTTAATGATGATTAGTTTTTGTCAGGTATTGTCTTTAGTCTATCCTATTGTCGCTGCGTGGCTAACAAATATTGTCATAAATCAAGAAATTGAAGCTGGTGGAGGATTTTTTCTACTGAGTGCGAGGTCTCGTAGTAGTGCTTTATTATCTAAGCTCTTTTATTTGTTGATAGGTGGTTTGTTGGCTTGTTTTATTGCAGTCTTTGGTTATCATTTGCTAAATTTTTTGTTAGTAGCAAGCTATCAATTTTCTTTTTTTCAGGTGGGTCAGTTATTTCTTTTTGTCTTTGGCTGTAGTATTTTCCAGTATTTTTTGCATATGAGCTTATGTCTTAAATTGGGGGAGCATGTCAGTTTTGGAGTAGCCGCATTAGAATTTTTATTAGCAGCTTTAATGATGACCAGTTTAGGAGAGATTCTCTGGATTGTTGTCTCTAGTGCCTGGGGAATGAGGCTGATTCGGTTAATGGGAACTGATTTTACCGGTGATGTACTACTGAAATTTATTCCTTTTCCCCTCATTATTTTGCTAATATTAGTTATAACAGTCTTGATGGGTGTCATTCTCTTTGCCATCATGAGAAGCTGGGAAGGTCGTACGAACGAAGAATAGTTTTTTGGGAGGAAATGATGACAAGAATTTTGATGATTGATGATGATCCACAAATCTTAAAATTAATGAAAACGGCACTTGAGCGACAAGGATATCAAGTTGAGACGGCTGAAAATCCTTCTGAAGTCACTCTTGCAAAAGCAAAGTTTGCCGATTTGATTTTACTTGATGTGATGATGCCTGAAGAAGATGGCTTTAGTTATTTAGAAAGAATTCGGCAGCAAGTGGATGTGCCTATCCTTTTTGTAACAGCAAAAACAGCTGAGCAAGATTTGATTCATGGCTTAGGTATTGGCGCCGATGATTATATCGAAAAGCCTTTTTCAATTGGTGAGTTACGGGCCCGGGTTGCTTCTCATTTAAGAAGGGAGAAGCGAGAACATCATCATGTTTTACGTAGTGGAGAGCTAACCGTTGATTTAGAAGCCAAACAGTTTTATTTCCAGTCAGAAATGATTTCATTTACTAAGTCTGAGTATGCGATTTGTGTTTATTTACTGGAGCATGCCGAACAGGTCTTTTCAAAGGAACAAATCTATGAAGCTGTATTCGGTTTAGATGGTGTTTCAGATGAAACCGTCATTGTTGAGCATATCAAAAATATCCGCAGCAAGTTAAAAAAGTATCAGTTAGCACCAATTCAAACAGTCTGGGGGATTGGCTATAAATGGCAAAAAAACAATCCATTGGTTTGACCAATTATGTGACACGCATTTTATTTATGGCATTTGGAGGGACATTTTTAATCATCCTTCTGATAGTAGCTACATTTTTAGTGATGCTACAAACAAATTTTATTGCACCGTCTAATATTGGAGAAACGGCAGCACGAAATACCATTGAAGATTTAACAGCACAAGGACATTTCTCGACTAATTTTGATACTAGCTATTTTAATTATATCTATTTCAACGCTGAAGGAGAGGTAGTTTCTTCATCTTTGCAAAATAAAGAGTTAACAGATGTAAAAAAACGTTATGAAAACCTCAATCAAGATTACTCTAACGGTGCTTATCTAAAATTTTCAGATGGCAGCTATTCTTTATTTGTTTGGCAGTACCAAGCACTTTTTACTAACGTTTGGTTACGGAGATGTTTACCAAGGCCGGAGTTTCTTTTCTTTGGAATCACTTTGCTATTATTAGTTCTGTATTCTGTATTTATCATTCGCTTTGCGAGTAAAAATTTAAGTAGCAAGATTTCATTAATTAATCAAGCCAGCCAGCAGGTTGCACGGCAAGATTTAGATTCACCAATAAAAATGAAAAGTGGTATTAAAGAGTTTGATAGTAGCTTGAATTCTATGGAAGAAATGCGGCAAACACTTAAAAATTCATTGGTTCAACAGTGGCAAGCACAGCAGCAGCAAAAACAAGATTTAGCAGCATTAAGCCATGATATTAAAACACCACTGACAATTATCAGCGGAAATTCAGAGTTATTATTAGAAGACGAGCTAACAGCACCGCAAAAAGAATCGGTCCGAGCAATTTTTGAATCAAGCCAGCGAGCGCAGCACTATCTTCAAGTGCTACAACAAGTATCCAACTTTGATTTACAGATGAAAGAAAAAACTGAAATGTCAGTCAAAGCGTTACTAAAGGAAATCGATGAAATTTTACGTCCTTTAGCTAAACAAAAAAATTTATTGATTACTTATTCCTTTCCAGAAGGATTAAAAATATTTGCTGATGTATTTAATCTTGTCAGAGCTTTAATCACTCTTGGAGAAAATGCCATAAATTATTCTACAGTAGGAGAAATAAAAATTTCTGTCACCAAAGAAGACAACTATATAAATTTTGTGTTTGAAGATACTGGTCCAGGTTTTTCAGATGAAGGACTGAAACATGCTACGGAGATGTTTTGGCAACAGGATCAGAGTCGCTCAACGAATGTCAATTATGGCATTGGATTAGCTTTAGCTAAAAAAGTTGCAGAAGACCATGGTGGTAAAATTAATATAGAAAATAAAAATGGTGGGGCAAGGGTAACTTTAGTTATTGAGAGTTAATATTGAAGCCATTGATTAAGAAGAAAAACATACGGTTTGTTGAAGAGTGCTGACAGATAAAAAAAAAAAGCCATCTATTTAAAGATAGCTAAGTAAACTTTTTGGATATTATCTATTTAAGATCACTCTTGAAATAAAAATGGCTACTAAATAACCTAATACTAACAAAAAAAAACCAAGAAAAGCCTTTTTAAACAACTCTTTTTTATTCATTTTTTACCAACTTTCTGAATTTTATTAATATTATACGCTTTTAACGGTCAGATAAAAATAATGAATGTTCGTAAAATATTGAAACTTGTTACTTCTTCTTTTTGGCTTGTTTACTAAAGTATAAATCAAAAGGACAGTCACAATAACAACACCAACAATTAATAAAATATATTTTATAGTATCTATTGCGATTTTCGCGAATACTTCAATAAAACTCCCTAGCCACTGAGGCAAAGTAAAGATGATATAAAAAAAGCAGCAAATTTTAAATTGATAGGTAGATGATGCAAAAATTATTTTTCACACTGCTTTCCTTAGTTAAAACTGCCAATCATTCTTTGTTAATTTAAAAAAAAGTTCAGTTTTTACTTCGTTTAGCAAGGGTATGTCTACATTATCAAGCTGTAAGACATATTCAAAGCCTAATTTTTCTACTACTCTTTTGGAATTATTATTTTCAATGAATATACCGGCCCAAACATTTTCCATACCGAGATCATTAAAACAATATTGAATCACCCGTTTTGCAGCCTCAGGCATGAAACTTTTTCCCCAATAAGGAAAACCCAGCCAGTAGCCGATTTCTGCATCTTTTTTACCCATAAAAGAGCGTCGTTCGCTTGTTTGATTTAAAATGATTCCAATCGAACCAATTACTTTTTCAGGCTGTTCTTTTAGACAAATCGCAAAGTCATGTTCTTTAGAAAACACATTTTTTATTATCTCTAAACTATTTTCAACACTGGTATGTGGCGGCCAACCAGTAATAGGCCCAACTTTTTCATTAGATGCCAGCTCGAATAATGCCTCTGCATCATGATTTGACCAAGGACGTAAAATTAAGCGCTCCGTTTCTAAAATCATATGATTTCCCCACCTTAAATTTAAGATTTATTTGATTATAGCATGTTGAAATATTAGCGACTATATCAGTCAAATGGATAGGGTGTTGCTAGTAACTATCCGGAAATAATTTTCATAGATTCTATCAAATTTTTTAACACTTTTTTATAGCAGATTGATAAAAGTAAAATGAAGAGGTGATGGAGACGATCAATAGAAGTAAAAGAAAAACAATATAAAATGGAGGAAGATATTTGGAAGTAGATACTTTATTTTCCTTATCTTTCTCTTTTGAATAGTGTAGTCAGTATTATTTTGGATAAATGATGGTAATATTTTAGATGTTAGTAAGTCGTATCTTTTTTAGGATGACTGGAATAAAAAATCGTAGACCAATTATAACTAGTTTACTAATAGCAAACTGCTCCTAGATATATAAAATATAGCTAATTAAAATCAGTCTGGTATCAATAGAGTGGCCAGCTTAAAATCAAAGTATTTATCAAATATTGATTGGTCAATCTACAACCCTTCTACGGAGCAAATCCATAATACAGTAATATATACATAAACAAGCCGTATTTAACCATAATAAACGAAAAAAATGCGATGAATATTACCAAGAGAGATTTTATCATTGTACTTTGCTCTTTAAAGGTTTTGCTAAACAGTAATCTGAAAAAAATAGTGAGGAGTAGGAAGATTGAAAAGAAGTACCAGGAGCATTCGATATAAAAATAAAATTCATTATACAAAGTAAGTGAAGCACTGTGATTGAGAAGGTAGGTGCCAGTTTTTAAATAGTAGATTAAAAAAATTATTTGACTTACACTAGCTAAAATAAGAACGGGTTTAAATAATTTGGTCCTGTAAGAGGTCAGGCCTAGCAATAAACAGTATCCTACAGCAATAAGAATGACATAGCTTTTAAAAATTAAAAAACTAAAGGTGCCCATAGGTTCTCCTCCTCAAAGTTTCAGACTGTTAGTTTGCGCAAAATACATCTAACTGACAATAAAGACGATCGAATTAAAGAGTTACTATTTCTGGTTATTTGTTTTTTTGAGAATAAAATGCTGAAATAAGTGGTTATTTTTTTACTTTAATCAACAATGCTTATTAAACACCAAAAGGCTTTCAACGAATAAAAAACTGAAAGATTAGTTAAATATTTGCATGAATAAAAGTAGTCCCATAATCATTTTGATTCCGGCATCTATGGCAACCGTAGAATATATTGAGATTTCTTTTTTTTTAAATGAGATAAAACAATTTATTAATAACGCTGCTGACAAAATATAAGCGTAGATGGAAAAAAACGGAATAAAGTGGATGGCTACGGCAGTCAAGATTCCTATGATTAATTTTTTATCTCCTTTGTTTGATAAAATTTGAAAATAGAAATAAGCAGCGGCAATACCAACCACTAAAATAATTATTGACCAGATGCTAAAAAAGCTTTTTCCAGTATCAACATTTAATGCTTGTTTTAGCGCATCGTTATTCAATACCCCTAAGATACCTATCGTATACAAAATACCAAAACTGATCCAAGAGCCATTTAGGTTTTTTGTTTTGTAGTAAGTAAAATCAAAAGCAATCATCCCTAGACCGATCACAATTAAAAATAAACCAACAACTTGCATAGCACAGCTCCTTTATACAGTAACTTTACTTCATTATATCATATCCTAAAATGCAAATTTTCAGCTGCTATTGGTACAGTTAGTGCAATTGAGGGGGCCAGTTTATCTATAGACTCAATCTACTGTGGAAAAAAATAACAAAAAAACCAGCCACAAAAAAGTGACTAGTTGATCAATCTGAAAAATGATTGGACGTATTGTACGCTAAAACAATTTCAAAAAAGCTAGTATACCATTTTTATACATTTTGATATTCTAGGAACATGATTTCTCTTCCTTGAATTGAAATTTGTAAATCACTAAAAAAATTATAGCTAACTTGTGAATTGAGTTTGAATTGCTCAAAATTTGAATTAGAAACTTCTTTTGCATCATTTTCCGAATGGATTACGACCTTTTCAAAATTTTTTAGCTCGATATAAGTACCTACTTTTAAGTTGATTGTTAACATATGTATCCCCCTTATTATTTTGCCTGTTATTTTCTGTATTGTTATTATATGATATATTTTGTTAAATATGAATAGTTATTAAAAAACATTTTAACGCTTGTTAGGTAGATTTTTTGATTATTTGATAAATTCTTTGTTTTTTAGTGTTTATTATAAGGAGGAGTTGATTAATTATTAATAATATTTATGATTTTTCTAAAAAAACATCAATTTGTTTGTTATATCAATAAGAGATTTAAGTTTAACGAATTTAAGTTAAACAATTTTACAGTTTTCTATCGCAAGATTTTTTAGATAGGATCTAGGATAGCAAAACCCTACCATGGTGACGGATGAAGTTGAATAGCAGTTTTTTTGAGGTCATAGAATAAATGAGGTTTACTTATGCTTCATTAAAAACGTAAGATAAAAAGATTTTCGGTAGGCTATTTTTAGCCGAATGCTGCATAAAAAAGTTGCTATGCTATTTTCCTTACCCTATAGTATAGATAATATTAAGTGTCATCAGGAGGGCTATATTTGACGATTCAAAGAAGGTTATTTATTTCGAATATTTTGATGATTGTCATGCCAATTGTGGTGACATTAGCGGTTTTGGGAGCATTGATTTTAGCGTTTAATGAAAGCTTTGGCTCTGACTTTTTCCGCCAGTATCGTTCCAACGAAAAATTTGCCTATTTTCATGAGGGTATTGAACAGCTGCAAAAGAAACCTTCGACTGATGTGGCGGCAGAAGTGAAAGAATTACGAGAGGAATATGATAGTGAGCACCTGACGACTTTTCTTTATAATCGGCAAGGGGAATTGATTCAGAAAATTGGTAGCTTTTCCAATCAGGAGATGCCACAAGCCATGATTGCAAGTGATGCGCCTAATTCTCAATCACAGGATAATTTATTGTTAGTGAAATTTCAACTAGGGGATGAAACCCTCATTGCCGTTAATGATAATTATCATATTATGATTGAAGAGACGTTGGTGGACAACAAAAGTTTGATTATTTTTGTGGCGGTAGTTTGCGGAATTTTTGCGGTGAGCGCAATTATTTTTACGAATATTATGATGATTCGTTTTATTTACAAGCCCATCAATGAGGCCTTGGATCGATTAACTTCGGGAGTAAAACAGTTACGAGATGGAAATTTGGATTGGCGCGTGGATTATCAAAATCAAGACGAATTTTATCCAGTGGTGGAAAGTTTTAACCAGATGGCTGGTCAGATTGAACGCATGGTGGCGGAGCAAGAAAAAAATAGTGAAAATCGGAAAGAGCTGATTGCTGGTATTTCCCATGATTTGCGGACGCCATTGACAGCGATAAAAGCTTATGTAGAGGGATTACAGGCGGGTGTTGCTCAGACGCCAGTTAAAAAAAGTCGGTATTTAGCGACTATTTCTCAAAAGACTGATGAACTGAATCATCTAGTGGAACAGCTTTTTCTATTTTCAAAAATTGATATCGGAGAAATTCCGTTACATTTAAAAACTGTAAATTTAGGTGCATTTATCAGTCAATTTGTTACAAGTGTGCAAGATGAATATCGCGAGCGCCATTTAACGATGACCTTAGAAGTTAGCACTGCGAATGCTTATGTGGAAATTGATCAAGAACAGACCCGAAATGTCTTTATCAATATTTTGGAAAATACAATAAAATATGGTAATCAAACAGATAATCAAATGGTTATTAATCAATATATCGTCGGAAATCAGGCGGTGATTACTTTTAGCGACAATGGTCCCGGCGTGCCTCAAGCCCAGCTAGAAAATTTATTTGAAGTTTTTTATCGTGGAGATAAGGCGCGAACTGAACCAGAAAAGGGCAGTGGGCTTGGTTTAGCGATCGCCAAAAGAATGATTGAAGCCCAAGCTGGAAAGATTATTGCCAAAAATCGACAGAGTGGTGGATTGACGATTGAACTGACATTCCCGCTAGTATCGGAGGAGATTTATGACGAAAATATTAATTATTGAAGATGACGAAGCTATCGCTACAATTGAACAGGATTTTCTAGAAATTAACGGCTTTGAAACCGAGATTGTGACAGATGGGCATCAAGGTTTAAAAAAAGCTTTATCCAATGAATATGATTTATTGTTACTAGATGTTATGTTGCCGGGAATGGATGGCATCGAAATTATGAAGCGGATTCGTGATAAGGTCATGGTGCCGATTCTTTTAGTAACAGCCAAAGGGGATGAGCTAGATAAATTGCGGGGCTTAGGTTTGGGTGCTGACGATTATATCAGTAAACCTTTTTCGCCATCGGAATTGGTTGCTCGCGTCAAATCAAATTTGGCACAAGCTGAGCGTTTGAAAGCCAAAGGAGAAAAAAATACTAGTAAAATTCTTCAATTTGGTGAAATCGAGATTAGCCCTGATACCATGAAGGTTACAGTCGCTGGAGAAGTGGCCCAATTAAAACATAAAGAATTTGAATTATTGTTGTTTCTGATGGAGAATCCTGAACATGTTTTTAGTAAAGAAGCGATTTATGAGCGGATTTGGGGAATGGATGCTTTTGGCGATATTCGTACAGTGGCAGTTCATATTAACCGGCTGCGAGAAAAAATTGAAAAAAATCCATCTGAGCCACAACATATTCAAACCGTTTGGGGTGCAGGCTATCGATTTATGCCGTAGTTTAAAAGAGTTTATCTTTTGTTTAACAAATCGTGTCATCGAATTTACTTTTCTTTCTTATCTTATGTAAGACAATAAAAGAAAGAAGTGAGCCAATGAATCAACTCAATAACAACCTATTTTATGCAATCAATCATTTTGCCGGACAAGTGCAGGTGATTGATTGGTTTTTTATTATTGCCGCCAATTTTTCCCCGATTTTGTTAATTCTTTTCATTTTATATCGCTGTTTTTTCTCGAAGCAGTTGATAAATAATCGTCAGCGAATTTTTTTAGCCGGACTTTCTTTTGTTTTTGCAGAATTATTAGGAAAGATTGCTGGACTTTTATATAATCATCCGCAACCTTTCGTTCATTTGACAGGTGTTCATCAATTGGTTAATCATGCGGTGGATAATGCTTTCCCTAGCGATCATAGTCTCCTATTTTTTTCGATCATGAGTCTTTTATTTCTCACTAGCCAAAGTAAGTATCGCAGTTTGTATTTGATTTCGGCGATCCTTGTAGGGGTTGCGCGCATCTGGGTGGGGGTTCATTACCCAATCGATGTAGTTGCTGGTGGGTTGATTGGTTTTGTCAGCAGCGGTTGTATTTTATGGTTGAATCAAAAAAGCGCTTGGCTTGATTTAATTAATCATAAAATCAGTCATTTTCTGTTGCCAAAATTTTCTCAAAGGAGACATTAAAATGAAACTATCACAAAAACTAGCTCAAAAAATTGCCCATAAAAATTATTATGTCTTTGTATTTTCAGATAAAACAGCCGCGACAGAAAATTTAAAACCCGTCCTTAATCGTGAAGAAGCTTTTTTAAAGGGAGAAGTGCAACAATCGATTGTGATTATTGTGAAGAAAGAGGGCATTGTTTTTTGGGATTTTTAATCGGTTATATAGTAGTAGATATAAGCATACGCACATCTGATTATACAGATGTGCGTTCATTTTTTTTGACCACAATTAACGCCAATGAATGGGAACCTTCGAGCTTTTTAGATTTCCATAATCGATAACCATCATAGACCACAACGGAGAAATGATTCTTGGTTTTCAAAGCAAGATTCATTAATTGATTGATAATAGGTTGAGGCAGATTTCCGTTAATAATCAAGCTACCTTTGATTTTCCCAAGTTTTTCTTTTACGTGGGATAAGGTATGATCCAAATTTTTGTGTAAATCTTTTGAAGTGAAAAAGTTGATGATTCTATTTTTTTTAGTACCTAACAACAATTCCTCTTCAGTTAAAGGATTTTTAGCTTTATCTTGCATCATTGCAATATATTTTGTGATTTTTTTCAGCATCATCATCCACTCCTTTTACTAGTGTAATAGGATTCTAAAGGCTCCCTTTGAGGGAAGGTCAAGGGGAGGAGGAGTGAAAAAGTTGATTAATTAAAAATATAACGTCTTTTTATTATTCTATAAGTCGATCGTTCACAATGGAAATGCTATAAAAAAGGGTTCAATAATTTACTAAGTGATTAACTTAAATAACAAACTGTGAAAATAGTTTACCAAAAAAAGAAAAACCTTCATTTAAGAAAGTTTTTCTAACTATTTTTAATAATCCTCTTCCGAAAACTTCGTCTCTTGATATTCGCCCTCATCACCAAAATAACGATTGTAGCGTTGCTTAAACTTGCGGAATACAAAGACGACGACTAATTTGACCATTGAATAAATCGGAATCCCGAAGATTACTCCGACCACACCTAATAGGTCGCCCATCACTAGTAACACCACAAGAATAGTGACTGGATGGATCTTCAAACGATCGCCCATCACCCGTGGCACCACTAAGTCGCCGTGTAATAATTGAACAGCAAACCAGGCA
Source organism: Enterococcus sp. AZ103 (assembly GCF_051714685.1). Classification (NCBI taxonomy): domain Bacteria; kingdom Bacillati; phylum Bacillota; class Bacilli; order Lactobacillales; family Enterococcaceae; genus Enterococcus; species Enterococcus sp. AZ103. Next base: position 721,462 of record NZ_JBIOSI010000002.1, read on the forward strand.
ATCACGAATTTTACCACCATAAAAGTTGAGATTTGGAAGGCGATAAATAATCCTGGAATGAAAGCTAAAAAGGCGCCAACATATGGAATGATACTTAAAATACCGGCTGCTAAAGCTAGGACGGTAGAATATTCCATGCCGATTAATAAGAAAACGCCCCAATAAATTAAGCCTAATAATAACGAGGCAATCACTTGTCCTTTCAAAAAAGCACCTAATTGTTGGTTGGCGATTTTGATTAAGGATTTGGTATCTTCACGGAATTTTGGTGGGGTAATTTGGATCACCGCTTGATATAGTTTTCTTGGGTCCTTGATTAAAAAGAAAGCAATAATCGGTCCAGTGAAAAGGGTAATTGCCACACTTGAAACGGCTGAGAAAATATTGCCGAGGCTTTGGGCGCCTTGTTGCCAGTTGTCACCGACAATCCCAGCGATATCTTTCCACCATTCATCGACAGACTCAAAGGCTTGTTCCGCCCAGTTTTTCAACGGTGTATTAGCCAAGATGTTTTCGATGGCTTTTTGGAAGTCGTTGATTAAGTTTGGGAAATTATTTGCCAAGTCACGACTTTGGTCTTCGATTACTGGGACCAATTGAAAGCCGCCGAATATTAATAACCCAAAAATAACTAGATAGGTTAAAGTAATACTCAAAGTTCGGGGAACACCATGCTTATTTAAAAAGTCCACTAAAGGATTTAGTAAATAATACAGCAGCAAGGCAAAGACCACCGGTGGTAAAATAGTTTGTAAAATAACTACAATTGGATGGAAAATAAAAGATACTTTTTGTAGTAATAAAATAGCTAATGCTAATAAAACGACTAGGCCTACAATATAATAAGAGGTTTTACCTCCTAAAAAAGCAATTAAAGGCTGGCGTTTTTTCTTCTCCATGTCATCACTCCTCAAATAGATTATAAATTTTTATAGAAGCTAAAGAAAGTAAAAGGATTGCATTAGTTAAATAAATTTGAAAAATAACTGGATTTAATTTTGATTTTTCATTTTGGATTCGTTAAAATGTGGTTAGGAGCTGAATCAATTAAAGCATAATCCTAAATTTTAGTGGTTATTTTTAATAAAATATTTCCGACTTCCATTGGTTATGGTATAAAAAGGAGGAGCTATATGAAGAAGAACAAATGGTTATGGTTATCATTGTCGGCGTTTGGGTTATTGGCTATTGGTGCACAGGCGGCTGATGCAGAAGAAGTAACACTTGCCAATACTTTGGTACCAATTTATCGGGTTTATAATCCGAATTCGGGAGAACATTTACACACGCTAGATTCAGGTGAACGAGATAACCTGATGGGTATCGGCTGGGTGTACGAAGGGATTAGTATGCAGATTGACGGTAGCGGGAATGATTTGTACCGCGTTTACAACCCTAATTCAGGGGAACATTTTTATACAAAAGATAGCGGCGAGCAACAAAATTTAGTCGCAAATGGTTGGCACGCTGAAGGTGTTGCTTGGAAAACACCAGAATCAGGTGAAGCAGTTTATCGGGTCTATAATCCTAATGCACGAGATGCAGGTAGCCACCATTATACTTTAGAAGCAAGTGAACGGGATGGTTTAGTTAGTCAAGGCTGGAAAAATGAAGGGACTTCTTGGTTTGTTTCCGGCGGCGCTTCAACAGTTACGACTAAAAGTTTTATCGCAGAAGTACCTTATGTGAGCCAATACGTCCCAGTAAAAGCACCATGGGGCTGTGCTTCAGCGGCTTTATCGATGATACTTGGATCAAAAGGGATCAATGCTGATCCGAAAACAATGCAAAATAACTTACCGATGTATCCGGCTAATCCTGATGGACAAAAGGGCGACGTATACACCGGTCAAGGCTTCGGCTGGGTTATCAAACCTAATGCACTAGCCACATATGGTCAAACGTTTGGCGGCAATACAGTCGATATTTCTGGGGAAAGTACGACCCAAATTATCAATCGCGTGTTAAGCGGACAACCAGTTTTATATTATGGTTTTTCATCTTACCAAGTCGATAGCGATACCAATCGCAATCATTGTAAAGTCATTGCTGGTTATCAAGATGGCAAATTTTTAGTCTATGATCCGTTGTACTATTCAGCAGATGATGGTGCAGGCAGCGGTGGTAAAAATATGAAGTACGATAATGGTGCTAGAGCATGGATCACGGTCGGTCAATACAACGCTGAAAAAGATGGTCGCGCAATTACAATTAATTAAGCAAAGAAAGCTGAACTTTTCATAATGAAAGGTTCAGCTTTTTTGTGATTGATCTATTTAATTATTTAATTCTAAAAACATGATTTCAGATCCTAAGATAGAGACATAGTTTTCCCCTTGGAAATTATAAGTAAGATTAGGCTGAAGTGTAAATTTATCAAAATCAGCCTTATTTAGCATTTTTCCCGACTCGTAACAGACATACTCGAATTTTTTGATTTCTACATAAGTACCTACTTTTAAATTGATGGTTAACATTTGTTCCACTCCCCGTATTGAATATGTAAAAAGTGTAACAAACTATAGTCAGTAAATACGTAAATTGATAACGCTTTCATAAGGGTTTGTGCAATCAAAAAAATTTTAAAAGTCTTTGAGATTACACTGAATTTAAACTTGTTTAATCGTAATGTCGACGGTAAATTGGTCGGGGGATTTATCAATCGTTAATGAAAAATCAGCGTACTTCCGACTAATCTTATTCAATTGAAACAAGCCCAGACCACTATGATTTTCTTTGCTAGAGTAATTTTTTTGGAGCAAAGTAGTGATGTTTGACTGGTTCAGGGTGGAGGGATTAGTCACCGTCATTTGCCAATTGGTTGCTGTATTTTGTAGTTCGACGTAAATATACTTTTGCGGTTCCATCACAGCTGCTTCAAGGGCATTGTTTAACACAATCGAAATGGAACGCGTCAATTCAATTTGAGAGATAGGAAGGTCCGTACCTTGGTCAAAAATCTTTAATTCTAGATAAATATGATCTTCTTCACAATGATTGATAAAATCAGACAATACGCCGCGAATCGCGGCATTTCGAATCTCAGTTAACTGTTTATAGCGATACTCTTTAAAATAGTCCTCTGAATCAGCCAAAGTTTGAAGCAAATAATCTTTTGCGCCAGATAGATCTTCGCTAGTTAAATATTCATTGAGACCTAATAAAATACCACGAAAATTATGTCGATACTCTCTAGCCAACTCGTAATTTTCCTGCTCCTCTTTCATGGAACGTTTTAAGGCTTTTAAATAGGCATTTTTTTGATAAACTTTGCTCCTTAAAGTAAAGACTGAAATAGTCTGAGTAGCAATCGAAAAAATCAAGAGCAGCTGTAAAAAAAGTAAGGTGAATGGTCCAAAAATCGAAAAAAAAGTGAGCAAAGTCATTAAAATAATAAATAGGATAAACAGACTGATACCTGATAGAAAAAATGATTTTGGCATCTCCTTTAGTGAGCCGACCACATGATATTTTTTGTCTAACTTAACCAAATAATGTGATAACACTAACAATAAACTCACTTGAATAAACGCTAGTAGCGACAGCGTTTTCCCAGAATTGAAATTGACGCCTATCATAATATATTCTGGGAGATAATAAGTGATCAGTCGGACAAACACGATTAAGGCATATTGAAAAATCAAGATCAATGCCGGCAGTAACCAATTAGACAAATAACGTTTCATCAATATTAATTCCAGTAGAAAAAGAAAATAAAAAATTAGAAAAGCCGAAATTTCTTGGCTTAATAAAGAGAAAAAAAAATTACCTAACCACAAAACATTAAGCAGATAGCTGGATTTTCTGGAAATAAACATTTGATCAATGAAAGTCCACAACAGTACAATGTTGCACAAAGAAGCCAGCGCCATCGAATTACCCGGAGACATCACTATTTTCCTCTCGTAAAAACTGCTGCACTTTTTTAGTACCCACCAAACCGATATCTAAAATTGTTTGATCGATGAATTGTACCAGACCGTCTGTGGAATATAGTTTTTCGATTTTATTGATATTTAAGATAAAAGACTTCAATTCTTTTATGAAAAAGGGACTTTTCAATTCTGTTTTTAAGGTTCTTAATTTACCAGGAACCAGGATCTCTTGCTGCTGATAACGCAAAGTAAGTGTATTTCTATGACTAGGAATAGTCGCTATGTAAAATATATCTGCTTCATTGATGATGGTTTTTTCACGCCCTTGATTGATGATAAGTTTAAGATGACTTCCGGCATCTTTTTGCGTATTTGTTACAAATTTTTGAAGAATCCGCGCTAAATCCTGCTGCACCAACCCCCGATTCTTATCTTTCACTAAGTAGCCTAAAGGAAGAATTTGACGATTGACAATTTCGATGGTTTTATCTTCAAAAGAAGTACAGAAAACAATGCCACATTCTCTATTTCTACCCCGAATAACCTCTGCTAAATCAATTCCCGTCAAATAAAAATTAAGATCAATATCAATAAAGAACAAATCAGTCGAATAAATATCCATTCTTTCGATTTCTTGAAAAAAGGTTCGTTCATTGAGCACCTCGACTATTTCAAAAGGATGGGCACTGGCAGAATGGATTAAATCAATGATTTTCTTTCTAAAGATAAACTGATCTTCAATTATAAAGATTCTCAAAAAATGACCCCCTAAGTATCTTGTATCAACAACATAGCATATGTTTGAAGCCGGTAAAGACATAAAGACCTTTATTTTAAAAAATTATCATTATTTCTAATTATTTTTAAGTTTCAGCTTAAAACGTCAAAATAGATATTTTGTTAGAAATATAAGCAATAATTTCCTAAATGAGAAGCACTAAATAGGTATTTTCTACCATAAAGGCCTTCTTGGCTAATGGTTAATTGAAATGATTTTGGCTAAAAATATTTATAACAATTTTTTTATTTTTTTGAAGTAAATAAAAATTGAATTAGTAAAACTGAGAGATTTTATTATAAACAAATAAAATAATCATGAAAAGGAAAATCGCTGCCAGCAAAATTTAACCCATTTTAAAGCAAATATTTTTTTATCCTAGCCAAAAAATTGCAGAAAATATTATTTTAAATAAATATCCAATAAAAATGATTTATCCTGCAAAGTAAAATTGGTTAAATATTTTTTTGGACTTTTTTTCAAAAACTTTCGTTATTAGATGTAAGAGGAAAAAATGAGGAGAAAAACTTATGAAAAAGCATCTCTTCACTTGCCGTCAACTATTTAATCGTGATTATCAAAAAATCCAACGACAAGTGACTAAGTATTATCAGCATACGATGAATTTTGCCTTGTGCTTGAAATTTGCGGAGGCATTACTTATTAGACGGGCATTAGCAGCGGATAAGTTAGACTTGCCATTGTATCCCGTGGTTAGGGAAATTTATTTTAATCAACCGGCTACGCCAAAGTTGGCGGTTTCGATCTATCAATTCGGAGAATATTTCACCGCAGGAGAATGGCATTTGTTAATGGAAAAGTACCGTCAATTGGTGCGTTTATATATCTTTGTCAAAATCCTCGGGGAAATTTTGAAAAAAAGGGATCGACAAGCTTTATTTTTAAGCGGATAGGACTTTATATTAACGATTAAAATAACAAACAGAAACAATTATTTTATTTTAGAGATATAATTTTCAAAAGAATATCAATTTCAAAAAAATAAAACATTTACAGACAAACCATCATAAAAATGCGCTAAATCAAATAATTTTACTTTTAATAGAATAATTTATGTATTTTTGTCAGGGAGGATTTGCTATAATTAAACTAAATGAACTGAGAGGGAAGGAGCAAAAATAATGATAAAAAAACATTATCATCATTTAGTTACTCATAGCAAAAAATTCATCCAAGTCAGTGCAGGAATCTTATTAGTCAGCCAAATAGCTTTAGGGAGTTTGCCGGTATATGCGGAAGAAGATACAAGTAATCAAGTAGGAACAGGAAGTTTAATGAATAAATCTTTGAAATTAGGAATGCTGCGAACGCCTATCACGCTGCAAGTGGCGGAACCAATCGCGACAGAAGCTGGATTAGTTACGGCAATTGCAAATGCTACAGGTGGTACTGTAGAGCATCCTGTGGAGATTATTTTAGGTGATGCGATTAATTTAGTTAATGGAATTGCTGTGTCAGGAAGTGATCGTCATATTTTGCTGAAACCAGAAAGTGGAAATACTAAGATAACGAGAGGGAGTAATGCAGTATTCGTAGTTTATAATAATGCCAGTTTGACGCTGGAAGATGTGACGTTAGATGGTGAGGATACAGTAAGTGACGGTTCACTAATTTATGTTGACAGTAATGGAACACTTAATTTGAATAATGGTAGTAAGGTTACGAGAGGAAATAGTGGGGTAAGTGGTGGCGGAGGTATATTTGCTAGTAATGCCACAGTGAACATAAATGGTGGAACAATTAGTGAAAATAAATCAGAAGGTTTTTACGGTGGAGGTATTCATGCTCGTTCCTCCACAATAAATGTAAATAGTGGAAGCATCCGCGATAATAGCTCAAACCAGCACGGCGGAGGAATATATGTAGATACTTCTATAATAAACATGAATGGCGGTCAAATTGTCGACAACAAAGTCACGGATTCTAGTTACAATGGCAACAATATCTACTTAAGTGGAAGTGACCCAAGTAATCAAGCAACACTAAACACAACCAATGGCGTTATCTACAATGAAAAAATTAGTGGTATAGATTCAATTTACAAAGCAGATAACTTCTCAAATTGGGATGGTCCAAAAGAAAAAGCGATTGTGATTGAAAGAAACAAAACTAAAGAGATTTATGATATTGGGACAAAAGAAGACCTGGTAGTAACCCCTGATACTACGTAATCTTATTCACCAACCGTAAACTGGGCATACCGCAACGGCGTCTCAGGAATCGCTTATCAAAATGATGACAACTCAGGTTTCTTTGAAGTAGATGGTGTCACAGTGAATCGAAAAACTGTCGACAGTGGTCAGTTGACTGGAGATTCTGCTAATTTTACTTATAATGGTCAACCTCAAGGGATTAGTGAAAGCGATATTGAAGGCTATAACCAACAGGATTTTGGCGCAATAACCCTCAAATATGCCGATGCTGGAAGTAATAATTATCGTGATGAGATGCCAACTCAAGTAGGAGAATACCAAGCAAAATTTGAGACAGCTGGTGGGGATATTTATCAAGCTTACCAGTCGACAGACGCCATCACATTTTCCATCAATAAAGCTACACCGACAAAAAGTGACTTTACCTATCCAACCACCACCAATATTGCTTATCGCAGTGAAGGTTGGAACATTAACAATCAAATTAAACCAAAAGATACGACTTTAACCAATTATAAAGTGAGATATGTCAAAGATGGTCGAGTGACAGCGACTATGAAAGAAGCCGGCACTTATCAGATTAAGATCATTGTTGGTGAGAATACGAATTTTAACAGCGCTAATTTTATTACTAACGGAAAAGTTACCATAGCAGATAAACCTCAACCAGTAGCAACAGACTTCAAAGGAACGATTGAAGAAAATTATGTCTACAACGACGCACAACCAATCATTGAAATCACTAGCGACATCCCAGAATTAGGGGAAATCGACACTATCATCAAGCAAGATGGAAATGAGTCTACTTCTACCAATGTTGGTGAATACCAAGTCTATGCTCGGACAAAGGAAACCGAAAACTACGGGGCAGCCGATGTTTTATTAGGAAGCTTCACTATCAGTGAGAAACCACTAGCAGTGACGGTGGAAGATGTTACCCTCCAACAAGGAGAAGCTTTACCAGAAGCAACAATTAATTATGATGGATTTGTGGCAGGGCAAACACAAACTGATTTATTCAGCACGTTACCTTCTGCCAACTACGAAAGTGATGGAAAAACAGCGGGAACATTTTGCATCACTTTGAATCCCGGTATCAAAACAGAAATAGTCAATAATTACGCAGTGACCTATGGTTCAGGAAGTTTGATCGTTAAGGAACAGACTATTCCAGAACCAAGTGATCCAGATCGATTACCCCTTTATCGTGTTTACAACAAAAACAACGGCGAACATTTATATACTTTGAGCCAGTCAGAAGCTCAAGGCTTAATCAATAAAGGTTGGCAAGACGAAGGCATTGGCTGGTATGGTGGAGAAAAAACTGGGAAAGTAGCATATCGTTTGTACAATCCAAACTCTGGTGAACATTTCTATACTTTAGACCAAGGAGAATATGATTCAGTGGGAGAAGCTGGCTGGAATAAAGAAGGCATTGCATTCTATGCATCAGAAGATACAGAAATTCCGATCTATCGTGTATTTAATCCGAATGCGCAAGATGCGGGATCTCATCATTATACGTTGAGTACAACTGAAAATACTGGTTTAGTTCGTGAAGGTTGGCGCTCTGAGGGTGTTGGGTTTTACGGGAAGTAAATACAAAAGTGAACCTCTAATTATTTTACGATAATCAAGAGTTGATTTGAAAGGGAATAGATCTCTCAACATTTCTGATCAGGTGCGTTTATCAATAGACCAATACAAGCAGTTAGACAACTCTCTTGTCTAACTGCTTGTTTGTTGTTGTTTAAAAATCTAGCACACAATTCAAGTACATCAATAATTATTATCCGTTGCATATTGATAAGCTATCTTTTCAAAAATTAGTTGGAATACTTTAGGATATTAAATATCTATTAAAAATAACTGGAGAGAATTATTGAATGTCTCTCACTTTTCAATAACTTAAAAGAAAGTACCCCACGGTGCTTCAGTTCGTTTTTGTCCGTCGCTTTTTCCGGTGGCGAGATAGCCGAAGGTGCCATCTTGGCGAATCTGTCTCAGCCAAACATAGCCGTTTTCGTGAGCGAGGGCATCGTATTTGAGGACTTCGCCGGCTTTTAATGTCGCAATTTTCAAGGCATTTGTCGTAGGTGCGCAGCGTAAATGAATAGCGCTGTGGAGTTTGAAATGCCCGGGTTCACTGATGCCCCATTGGAGATCTTTTAGTGGTTCCCCGGTGAAATAATTAAGATTCTTTTGCCCAGTTAAACGATTGAGATCCAGATCTCCGTTATATCCGTTCAACCGTCCACGGCTAGTATATTGGTGGAGGTCGTATCTTTGTGTGACTGACGGATTGACCCCTTGATAAGTTCCAGTGTCTCGTCCGTAAGTTGGCAACCAGATACCGTCAAAGTTTTCGGTGACGAGATTTAGTTGTTTGTACAGGTGATGCCCGATATAAGCCCCCACTTTTGCGCCAGTTAAATCTTTTAATTTTCGACGAAAGGCCTCCACACCACCTCGCATATCTGCCATCGTCACTTCTTCTACATCCAACCAGTAAAATGTTGGCTGAAATTCTTTTGCTCGTTGATAAAAAGTCTGTGCTTCGTGTTCCATATCGTGATGGTTGATCCCACGGACAAAGGCGTAGACCGCCACTGGAATACCGCAGGCTTGGAAATTTTTGATATGGCTAACGTAGTGTTTGTCTAAATAAGCCGAGCCGTATTGTATGCGGACGATTACATGGTCGATCTGTTTGGCTAAAGCGGCGTAATTCATTTTGGCTGGGACTTGCCATTCGCTGATGTCGATAATTAATGGTTTCATATTATTCCTTCTTTCTTAATTTGGGTCACTAGTCAAAGCGTTGTAATGCCATTTAAAAGCTTCCGTGAAATATGTTTGCGAGAATTTATTCAAGGGAAGCTGCTGACAATCTCGTGGTAAGGCCAACAAAATAGTTTGCAAAAAAGGGGAGTGTCCACAATCAGGCAGATTCTTTTTTAAGTCGGTCAATTCCCGTGGACAAAAGGCAAAATCCCTTCGCATCACAGCAAATAGCAGCAAAGCCTCCAAGCTCAACCATCTCAAACTCCTTTTCCGTAAAGTCGAAACAATCAACGGTCCTTGTTCAAACTCAATCAAAGTCTGATGGGGGTTTTCATGGATTTGATAAATTTTCAAAGGGTTCAACCAAATCGCCGCTCCCCACGGACTCTCCAGTGGAACTAAAAGTTGATGCCCATCAGTCATCGGGACTTTGTATTGGGGAAACTGCTGAAACTTTCGAACGGTTTTACAGACGATATGATAATCTAAGAAACTATCACGAAAAAAATGCTCATACAATACTTTGAAGCTTTTTTGACTAGTGAAAGCGAGCGTGTCGTTACATAAAAACAAAGTGTCTAAACTATTTGGCACAGGCAACACAGCGTGGATCTCACACCGGTTATTTTGGTGAAAAAGGGTGGCTTTCTCAAGATAGAAATCCCACACAGGACTGGCAATATTGCAATCCAAAATGTCAGTATTACAACTGCCATAGGGTCCATTTTTCATTGATTGATCAACTCCTTTAGGTTTGTTATAGAAGTTACTAAACACTTTTTTGGCAAGACATATCAGGTAAGAATACTAAGAATTTAGCAAGTTCTAAATTAGGAAAAGGCGGCAATCGCTTCTAAATTATGAGTACCCGGCCGGAGAAAATAATTACAGGAGGCATTGTGGAAAGAGCAGAAATCGAAACAGCCCTAAAAAATTACCAAGGTCTATTTCACAAGGTATTACATGTCAGTCGCGTGTATCCCTTCAGTCCCGATTACGAAGATTATTTCCAACAGTTGCAGCTGGCATTCTTTCAGCGTTGTTTAACCCGAGAAGAAGTTAATTTGCCAGAAATGTTCCGTTATTTATGTTGGCAAGTCAGAGACCATCAGCGGAAAAATTTGCGTCAGCAAAAGATTAAAGAACGAAGCTATGACCGATACCAAGAACCCATCAATAATCCTGAAGCTGAAAGCCAATTAAAGTTATTTTTAACCATCAATTGGCCCAAGCTTTCTCGTGGTGAACAAATATTTTTAAAAGAACGCTGGTTGGCTGGGCGTAGTATCCAAGAAATCGCCGACCAATATCAGGTTAGCCGCAGCACCATTTTTTACTGGCGCAAACAACTAGCCAAACGACTAGGATCTTACTTTTATGAAGATTAAAAAAATGAGCTGATATCAGCATTTTTCTAAGAAATAATCCTTAATAAACTAAAATTCGTAAAAATTCTTAGGGAATAAAAAAAGGATAGCCACGCCTATTGTCAGATCGTTGCGGAAATTGATTTACTGTCATGAAAATCGTTTTAAAAGATAACTAAAACGAACTGAAAAAATAAACGGAATAAGATGAGGATAGATGAAAAGGAGGTGAGTAATTATAGATAATTTAGTTCATGCTGAATTACTGAGTGAGGTTTTTTGCTTAAGCTTCTCAAAAATAACAGATGAATGATTAAACAAGTGAAAAATACTCATAAGAATCAGCTGAGGTTAACCAATCTAACTGGTACTTTTTCAAGTAAAATTTTTAGTTTTTTCTTAGATATCAGGTGTAAAAAAATTTTGAAAAGTATCAAGAGGAAAAAATAAATATGTGGGATAAGGGGAGTGGCACACTTATTAATAAATATTTTTTGCTGGGAAATAGCTAGTAGAGATCTCGATCACATACGATCGAGGTCTTTTTTTTTGATAAATTCTTAAAAAACAAACGATTACGTTATATATTTATCCCTATTTAGTTTTTTTAAGATTGTTTGAGGTTCAAAGTAATCCACAAGACCCACCGATTATGAAGTCTCGTTTTAAACGTAATAATAAATCTTTATTTTGAATATATTTTTTGCTTTTTTGTCTAAAATGAAGAGATTAATTATTTATTTAATTAATTATACCGATTATTTAAAAGGTTTATTTTTTTATTTCTGACAACATTTTATTACAATTCGATACCGATATTCCATAAATATTGGTTTAAAAGGATATTTTATGTCGTTATATATTACAAAATATTTTATTTATTTTGAATAATTAATAAATGGATGTTATAATTATAATATAAAAATTACATTAGTTTTTTTGAACATCTTTCCTAAGATGGGAGATGCTTTTTAAAAACGGGGGGGATTAGAATGAACACGCAAAGAAAGAGAAAATATTGGAAAGGGATGCTTTATTCAACGACATTGATTGCCATGTTAGGAACGCCTGTCAGTGCCCTTGCAGCTGTGACTCAAAATATTCAATCAGAGAAGCTAGCAAATGATCAAAGTGAAAGTGGTGAACTTCCGCAAGCTTACACTGATTATGTTAATGCTTATAATGATTATAAAACGAAAAAAGAGACTTACGAAAGCTACACTACTGAAGAAAATTCCTTATATGCAAAAGCTGCTGAAGCCAAAAAGATTTATGAGGAGCAATTGACTAAACTTAAGGAGGCAGAAGACGAATATCTTGGTCTAAAGGGAGCCTATGAGGAAGCTAGGGGAAATTATGATGATATTGAAGAATAATTTAATTTGCTTAACAAACAATATACGGAAATGAATCCTGAATATAAGGCTGCCAAAGATGCTTATGAAGGTTTAATAGCGCCATTTGAAGATGCAAAATCAACCTTGCAAACGCAAGAAGGTCAATATTTAGCGGCTTTACAGGAATATAATAATTTAAAAGCTAGTGTAGCAGAAGGAAGCGATTTGCAAAACGCTTTTCAGACAGCCGAAGCTATCTATAAAATAAAATTAAGTGATTATAAGGATGCTAAAAAAGCTTATGAAAAGAAGCAAAGTGATTATAAAGGTTTAGTGACTGATTATAATAAACTATTAGGCGAATACCAGATAAGTCAAGGACGTTATCAATCGAACCTTTCTGACTATAATGGAAAAAAAGGGCTGTACGAAAAAGCATTAGCAGAATATAATCAAGCTTTAGGGGAACAAGCTGAACTCAATGCTAAAGTGGCTGAGCTCAATCAGACTTATCAAAGCAGCTTAGCGGCTTATACTTCCATAAAAGAGGGTTATGAGGGGGAATACGATGACCTAGCGAACCTTAAGGATTCTTATCAGGTTCAAATGGAGAATTATGATAGAGAACTATCTGGTTTAGAAGGTCAAATTGGTGAGTATAATCGCCAAATTGCCGGATACAATCAGTTGAGGGACGGCTATTTAAAGACTAAACAAGCATATGAAGATATCGTTGCTACTTATCAATCAACCACTGGAAAAATCGAAGCATTATTACCAGTTTATGAAAAGAATACAGCTGACTATAATCAGGCTCAGGCTGCTTATCAAAAAGAAGCAGAAGCTTATAATTCAGATAAAAGGTCTTATGATGAAAACAAGCTTGCTTATGAGAAACAGTTAAGCGCTTTCGAGACTGATGCGGCTATTTATGCGGCTAATCGAGATGCAGCGCAAAAAATTTTAGACCAGTACGCTAAAGGCGATGCCGAATATGAAAGCGCTTATGCAGTCTATATTGAAAATGTTAAATTATATGATCAGACTGTTGAAAAGCATAAACCGGTTAAAGCAGCGTATGATCAATTAGTAGCTGAATTTACGACTACCCAAACGAACTATGATAAAGCTACTGAAAGCTTCACCGCCTTAGAAAATCAATATGTAAGTCTTAAAAGAGAATATGATAATCTAAATGCGCAAAAACAATCTGCTGAATCAAGCTATGAAACACTAAAATCAAACTATCAAACGGCTTCTGATCAATATTCTAAGGTTAAAAATGAACATGCCCGAATTCAAAAACTGCTTAATGAGCTGACAACTGAGAAAAATCGAGTCTCTGGTCTATATGATGCTTTAGTAAATTCTTATAATGAAATAAACGCTAAAATTCCTACAAACTACCCAGAAGTTAAGGCAGCCTACGAAAAAGCAAAAAGTGATCATGGAGCAGCAATGGCAGAATACGCTATCGCCAAAGAAAAAGTTAAGAGTTTGACCGGCACGAAAACCAATTTGGAAGCAGACATACTGGTTTTAAATACAGTCCTTGGTGAATTGACTACAGAGTTAGGTCTATTAAATACAGAAATGGGAGAGGTAAAAAAGGCGAAAACTGAACTTGAAGAGCAGTTAGAAGATCATTCAGATGAATATTTGATAGTTCATGGACAGTTTACTGAAGTTTACAACTTGTTTAAAGAGGCAACAAGGGCACGAGATGCTGTGCTTGATCAAGTAAAAATTGCAGAAGATGAATTACCAATAATTGAGGACCAATACGAAGATCTAAAAATAGCACACGGAAAATTAACGGAACAATATAATGATGCTCAGGCAAAATACAACAAGGCATTATCACTTTATGGCCCAATTGAGGCTCAAAAGGAGCAATTAGAGGAACTTCTAACAGATTTAGGCAATAAAATTAATGACCCGGATGGTCTGAAAGACAAATTGGATGCTGCAAATAATTATTATGAAAATGATTTAAACGATGAGCTTGAAAAAGCAAATGATCTCTATCAAACAGCTTTAACCGAAATCGAAAGCTTCAATAATGATGCTAACGCGGCTGACATGAAACAAGCTTATAAAGCAGCTGAAGCAGCTCATAAGAATATGATGGATCTACAACCAGCTGCTATCTTGGCTATTCAACAATACAATGAAGACATCGAGAGTGCTACCGGAGATATTACGCGAGCTTATGAAGCCGCTGTCGCAGCTATGGGAGTAATTAATGAAACAACTTTCAAACCTTTGATGGAGTTTATTGATACTTATCCGATTAACACTGAGATTCTAATAAACCAAACGATTAATCAGGATACTGTTGATGATGACGCCCAACTAGCTGCATATGAAGATTTAGTTTCAGAATTAAAAACGTGGTGGCCAGAGTATCAAAAGGTATTAGTATCAAGTAAAGAAGTATTTGATGAACAAATAAAAATCATCAAGAAATATCAAACTGACTATAATGCCGTCCTACCTGAAGACAAAGATCCGTTCGATCTAACTGATTTCATTACTGATGCTGAAAAGTTGTTTGTTACTACTGACACAAGTGATACTAACTTGACGGATCTGCAGGCGTATCTTAAAGTAGTAGCCAGGCTGAAAGAATATTTAGTGGAGTTTAAGATTTATCATGATAAGGCTGAGGCACTAATTACAGACGACTATGAGCCATATAAAAAAGCAAAAGCTTTCATTAACGCTACCGCACTTACGGAAAATGGACAGCCTATTGCTGGTAAAGATTACTTTGATTTTACTGGTTTAGGAATAGAGGGTCTGGGTGAAGTTAAGACCGAGGACGATTGGAACAACATGTTAGCCAAGTATGCAAGTACCCGAGCTGAAATTTCAGCTGACCTAGAAGGTTGGCAAAATCAGATGAGTATTGATGGTGATGCATTCATGGCGGTTAAAATAGATTTCAGAGCTGACCTTGACAATATTATTGAAGGAACAGGGGTTAAATTTCTTAAAAGCAGTTTGCCTAACAATGAAAATAATGCCAGCGCCTATATATTTCCTGGTTTATATAAAACAGCGTTTGAAGATAACACTCAAGCTACTCTTGACTCGTTTAATACTTGTCTGGCGAATGGACTTATACGGGCTACTAGCGGCTTGTCTGAGGCTGAGAAAGAGGAAATTCGTGAGGACCCTTTTGGATATTGGGAAACTAATTATTCATGGGATGAAGAATCTCCCTATACCTATTTTCTACTAAACGATAACTTTCCATCAGCAGATCCCCAGATAACAAAAGCGCTGGAAGGGGAACCTGCACTGCGCCTGAACCCGCAATTGAAATTAACACCGATGAGCGTGGAGCAACCGACTTTGGCGATTCCTGAACCGGATGCGCTAAGCCCACTAAGTCTACCTGCTGAGTTAGGCTCAGTCGAGATGGAAGATTTAGATACTGCTCTTAGTGTACCTAGCGTAACCGACCTTAAACCAGAAGCACTTCCTATTTTGCCGACAGTTGAAGACTTATCGGTTAAACCAGTTGAGAACATCGATATTACTAATGAAGAAGTGACACCAATTGACGTAACACTACCAGAACTAGAAACAATGACTGATGTTGGCAAAACAGAATTGGACGTTGGTGACCCTGGAACTAATGAGGATCCAAAAAATGCTGATGGTACGATTAACGAGATCCCTGAGCCAGTTTTACCGCCAACCTTTGATGAGTCGACAGCTTTTGATGATGTGAAAAAACCAGATCTATTTGATCCAACACCAATTAATCAACTTAAAGATCCCGGTGAAGGTGTTGTGTTAGAAGGGAAGAAAGATTATGAAATCACTTCGTCAGCTGAGCCGGTGAAAATTACTATGATCAAACCAAGTGAACCAACATCGATACCACAAATTGATCCACCAGTAATTAAACCAGTGAAGGATCCAAACAAAGATCCGAGAGATAATCGCATCTCAGGTGTGCAAGTAACCAACAATAATTTACCATCAACTAGTAACAAAAGGACCTTGCCACAAACCAACGATATCAGTAATCCATGGTATCAAGCACTAGGTGCCAGCATCATCGGCGCTCTTGGCTTTAGCGGATGGAAAAAACGTAAAAAAGCCAAAGCCGATAAAGATTAGTTAGCTACATTGGGGAGGACAGTTGTCAGCTATACCTCCCCGTTAGCTGACAATCTGTGAAGAACCAAACCAATGGAACTATATATATTTTTCTTTCTTTGGAAGCCTAAGCAGTTTTAGTCATAAGCTGTTTAGGCTTTTTTTATATTAGCTAAATTTATATTTTAAAAATAGTATTATTTATACAGATGACTTTGGTAAAAAGGTCGAGGTTTCATGGTTAAATGAATCGATTCCTAATCACTAGACTTATTTTTAAATAGTGCAATTCCGAAGTACTAAAGTGTTATTTTTTTGCAACAAAAATGACCAATCTATTATTTTTTTAAAAAAAATTTTTGATTGTAATTTCAAGCTATTAAATTCCGTTAAAAAATCTTTTATGATATTCTAATTTCATTAAAAATTATTTCGAATTTTGAAAGGTGAGCCAATATGAAAAATGTAAAATTATTAGGTTTTAGTGCAATAGTAGGAATGGGATTAGTCATTTATGGCGGTACTGCAGCAGATGCAGCAACCAATGACTTATTTAGAGTCTATAATCCAAACAGCGGTGAGCATTTTTTTACTGAAAGTACAAGTGAAAGAAATTGGCTTGTGGCACAAGGATGGAAATACGAAGAAGTCGCTTGGGCAACACCTGACCAAGGAGAGGCAGTTTATCGCCTATACAATCAACATACTGGAGATCATTTTTACACGAAAAGCGTAACGGAATATGATTGGTTGAAAACACAAGGCTGGATTCAAGAGGGAGAAGCTTTTTATAGCGACACTGATAAAACCAATCCAGTTTATCGTAGCTATAATAAAAATGCTAAAGCTGGCGCCCATATGTATACGACTTCTATTATTGAACACAATTCGTTGATTAGTATCGGTTGGACCAATGAAGAAGTATCATTTTATGCAGCGAATCCTGGAAATAATACCGAAGTGGTAGATAAAGACGAATTGAATGCAGAAATCGCAAATGGGGAAAACATCTCTAAAGATGACTACACTGAGGCAACATATCAAAACTTAGCAACAGCTCTTGCCGCTGGTAAAAAAGTGGCGGCTGATCAAAAAGCAACCCAAGCCGAAGTAGATGCAGCGACTGAAGCAATCAAGACGGCATTAAATAATTTAGCGCCAGGAACAGTAGATAAAACAGCTTTATCAGCAAAAATAACTGAAGCTCAAAATTATGATGAATCAATCTACACATCAGATACGGCTGCAGCTTTAGCGACAGCCATCACTGAAGCACAAAAAGTTTTTAATGATGCTGCAGCGACCCAAGCACAAGTAGATGCACAATTAAAAAACCTAGAAGATACGATTTCGGCATTAAGAGTGTCAGTAGATCCGACAGCCTTACAAAATTCCATCAACAAATTGGCAGCA
This sequence comes from Enterococcus sp. AZ103, assembly GCF_051714685.1. Classification (NCBI taxonomy): domain Bacteria; kingdom Bacillati; phylum Bacillota; class Bacilli; order Lactobacillales; family Enterococcaceae; genus Enterococcus; species Enterococcus sp. AZ103. The sequence continues at coordinate 739,306 of NZ_JBIOSI010000002.1, forward strand.
GCAAACACTGCTTCTGGAAATAATCTAGTCGCAGAAAACTATGCAACCAACACATGGGATACTTATAATGCGGCTTATCAAGATGCAGTCACGATTTTAGCTGCAGCGGGAACTGATCCGACAGTCACCCAAGCAAAAATTGATACTGCCAATACCACTTTGCAAGAAAGCTTCGACAATCTAGTTTTTGTGAGAAATTTGAGTGATTTATATCAATACACGATGACTTTATCAGTTTATCAGTCGATCGTGACTGATGAAATGAAGGCAGAAATAGTCTACGACAGTCAAACGATGGCAGCCTTAGATTACTATCAAATGGGATTAAAAGGAAATTACGAACAATTATTTGAAGCAGATGGTCGCACACCTACTGCTGATGCGGCTGATATAGTGACTCAAGTAAATATTGATGACATGATTAGCCAAATCAAAGAAACCTTGATTTCAAACTTAAATATTGAGTATGATAAAAATCAAGCCAATATTATTGGAAAAGTTTTAACTATCTCAACCGATGATGAACTAACAGCAGTAGTGCCACAAATCACTGTGCCAACTATTAATTGGGCTGCAGAATAATTTAATTTTTTCAAATGATTCAAATTGACAGCTCCCTAAAGTAGATGAAAATCTATTTTAAGGAGTTATTTTTTTGTCGAGAGATTAGAAATTAGGGAATCTTGCCGATGAATGATGGTCGATACAGAATGAGACGAGCAATTTTTTATATTTTTAAGTTGACAAACGACTTTTATCTTAGTATGATATTTATGAAATCGATACCATAAGGCGGTGAGATATTGGCAACGATAAAAGATGTTGCAAAGAAAGCAGGATTATCTGTTTCGACAGTTTCAAGATTTTTAAATAATCATCCGTATATTTCCGAAGATAAACGTAAACGAATTCAGGCAGCGATGGAAGCGTTGGATTATACCCCTAGCTCAGTAGCGATGCAATTACGTTCAAAAAAGGGGACGATGATTGGGATTCTTGTTTCTCGGATTGTAAATCCATTTTTTGCTCATTTGGTTGATTCGATTGAAAAAAATGCCAGAAAACATGGTTACAATGTGTTGGTAATGCAGACTTATGATGATAAAAAGGCTGAGACCAATATGTTGGAAATGCTGAAGCAGCAGGTCATTGCCGGTTTAATTATGTGCTCTATCGAAGGTGATCCGAAAGTCATCGAAGCTTACCGCGAATATGGTCCAATCGTTTTATGCAATGAACAAATTCCCGGCTCAAAGTTGCCACAAGTTTATACAAACCAAGCGACTGCCTCTTTTGAAGCAACCAACTATTTAATCCAAAAGGGTTATAAAAAAATTGCTTATTGTACTGGTGGGAGTTTGACTCGAGGCGGACATGGAAATTCTCGGACAGAAGGTTTTGAAAAAGCTTTACAAGAAAGCAATTTGCCAATGAAGATTGAGTGGATTTTTAAGCAAGTCCATACGATTGAAGATGGTAAAAAAGTCGCGGATAAACTTTTAGCTTTGCCGAAAGACCGGCGTCCTGATGCAGTATTTACTAGCAGTGATGAAGTGGCTAGTGGTATTTTAGAGAGATATTTAGCCAAAGGTCAGTCAGTGCCGGAGGATTTAGCCATTATGGGTTTTGATAATCAGCCTTTTACTAGTATGTTGGCAGTTCCTCTAACCACGATTCAACAGCCGGTGGATGCTTTAGGAAGAGAGTCCACTAATTGGTTAATTGCCCAAATGGAAGGAAAAGTTTATCAGTTAGACAAGTCTGAATTAGTTTTAAATTTAATTACCCGAAAATCTGCTTAGCCAGATTTTTTTAGCAAATGTGGTATCGATACCACAAAGAAGGAGAAAAAAATGACGATTAAATTAAAAGAGCAGCGAGTAAGTGAAGCACAGAATTTTTGGAAAGAGGAAGTCGTTTATCAAATTTATCCGAAAAGTTTTTATGATAGTGATAATGACGGAATTGGTGATATTAAAGGGATTACGCAAAAATTAGATTATTTAGTTGATTTAGGTGTGACAATGTTGTGGATTTGTCCCATTTTTACCTCGCCAATGGTTGATAATGGCTATGATATCGCTGATTATAAAGGTATTCAAACCGAATTTGGCAGCATGGCAGATTTAGAGGAACTGATTGCCGCAGCGAAAGCTAAAAATATCAAAATCATTTTAGATTTAGTCGTCAATCATTCTTCTGATGAACATGCTTGGTTTCAAACTGCTTTAGCAGACGCTGACAGTCCTTACCGCGACTATTACATTTTTAAAGCAGGCAAGGAAGGTAATCCGCCGAATAATTGGCGTTCGATTTTTGGTGGTAGTGTCTGGGAGCCGGTCCCAAATGAGGAAAATATGTTTTATTTTCATACCTTTGATAAGCGACAACCGGATTTAAATTGGGAAAATCCTGCCTTGCGTGCCGAGATTTATGAGATGATTAACTGGTGGTTGGAAAAAGGGATCGCTGGTTTTCGGATTGATTCCATCACCTTTATCAAAAAAGATCAGGATTATGGGGATGCACCGATTGATGGCAGCGATGGTCTTGGCAGTGTGAAGCACAAAACCCGTAACCGACCTGGAATTGAACAGTTTTTAACTGAATTAAATGCCGAAACTTTTAAAAAACATGAATACGTTAGCGTTGGGGAAGCACCTGGAGTGACTTATGAGGAGTTTGACCAATATATTGGCGAAGATGGCTATTTCAATATGATCTTTGATTTTCATTATGCTGATATCGATGTGGAAAATGGCAGTGAATGGTTCCGCCAGACCAATTGGCAACCACAGGATCTGAAAGAATTGTTATTCAAAAGTCAAATGGCGATTCAAGCTAGTGGGTGGGGGGCTAATTTCTTAGAAAATCATGATCAACCCCGTTCATTATCAAAATATATTACCGATAAAAATTATCAAAATGAAATTGGTGCCAAAGCATTAGGGGCGTTGTTCTTCTTTTTGAGAGGGACCCCATTTATCTACCAAGGACAAGAAATCGGCATGAAGAATTTCCAAAGAGAAACAATTGAAGATTTCAATGATGTATCCAGTATTGATAATTATCATCGTTCATTAATGGAAGGTTTTTCTGAAGGAGAGGCCATGAATTTTGTTAATCAACGTTCAAGAGACAATGGTCGGACGCCTTTTCAATGGGATGCTTCCGATAATGCCGGCTTTAACCATTCTGACCAAGCTTGGTTGAAATTATCTGGTGACCAGACAGAAATCAATGCTGCTCAGCAAGTTAATCAAGCTGATTCTGTTTTCGCTTTTTACAAAAAAATGATTCAATTAAGAAACCATTCTAGTGCTTGTGAGACACTGATTTATGGTCAATTTGCACCAATAGAGGCAAGTGATGCTGTGATTGCTTATGAACGCATTGGAGATCAAACCATTCAAGTTTTTGTAAATCTAAGTAATCAAATCGAAGCAATTGAAACGTCAGGTGAAATTTTGCTGAACAATTATTCACAGTTGCAAGAAAGAGCTGGCAGATACTTACTACAACCTTACCAAGCCGTTGTAATCAGAAAGGATCCTACTCATGACTAAAACAAACTATCAAGAGATTGCAGAAAAGTTAGTTGCGGTGATTGGAGAAGACAATATTGTCTCCTCTACTCACTGTGCCACCCGCTTGCGGTTACAAGTTAAAGATCGTAAAGCAATTGACGACAGCCAAGTTGAGGAAGTCGAAGAAGTTAAGGGCGTCTTCTATAATGCCGGGCAATACCAGATTATCTTAGGTACTGGGATTGTCAATAAAGTTTATGCAGCGATGCAATCCATTTACAACTTTAATGAGAGCTCCAAAGATCAAATGGCTAAAGATGATTCTTCCTTTTTACAACGTGCCGTGCGCAATATTGCCGATATCTTTGTGCCAATCATCCCAATTTTAGGTGCCACTGGACTATTTTTAGGGTTGAAGGGTGTTCTGTTTAATGAAACCGTTCTTAAAGTGATGGGACTGACAGCTGATAGTATTCCTGAATGGTTGAATGCGACCGTGACCGTTTTAACAGATACGGCTTTTGGTTTTTTAACAGCTTTTATTTGTTGGTCAGCTTTTAAAAAATTAGGCGGTTTACCGATTATCGGCTTTTTAATTGGTTTGATGCTAGTTTCTCCAGCGTTGCCGAATGCGTATGCAGTAGCTGGTGGAACAGCCGAACCTATCATGGCGTTTGGCATGATTCCTTTAGTGGGTTATCAGGGATCGATTTTGACAGCCTTAATTACTGGTATGATTGGTGCAACATTGGAGAAAAAATTACGTAAAATTATGCCGAATGCAATGGATTTGATTTTCACTCCTTTTGTAGTCATTTTAGTTTCTGTATTTGTTGCATTGTTTGTCTTGGGTCCAATCGTCCATGCTTTTGAAGGACAAGCAGTAAAAGTCATTGAAATGTTCTTGCATTTACCTTTAGGAATTGGTGGTTTGATTATCGGTTTCTTATATCCGATTGCGGTAATGACGGGGATGCATCATATGTTTATCATGATAGAAACGTCATTAATCGCGACTACTGGATTTAATCCTTTGATTACGGTTTGCGCTATGTATGGTTTTGCGAATGCGGCAGTCTGTTTAGCAATTGCTTTACGCACAAAAAGTGCTTCAGTCAAAACAGCAGGTATTTCCGCGACAATCACGCAAATGTTAGGGGTTAGTGAACCAGCTTTATTTGGTGTCGTGATGCGGACAGGGATGAAAGCGATCGTAGTTATGTTAGCCAGCTCAGCGGTTGGTGGGATGGTTCTTTCGTTATTGGGCATCCAAGCCAATAGCTATGGATTAGCTGTTTTATTATCGCCTTTGATGTATATTTACGATCCTTATCAAGTTATTACTTATGTTTTAGTGGGAATTGGTACCTTTATTTTAGCTTTTATCCTAACCAATCTATTGGTAATCAAAAAAAGTAGTAAAGTAGAAAATGTCGCTAAAACACAAACAAAATCTCAAAACGAAAAAATATATTCACCAATTGAAGGCGAAATCATTCCCATTACTGAGGTGAATGATCAAGTTTTTGCCAGTAAAATGATGGGGGAAGGTTTTGCGGTTATTCCCAGTGAAGAAACCATCAAATCTCCCGTTTCTGGAACAATCACCATGATTGCACCGACTAAACATGCAATCGGTATTGTGACAGCGGATGGTTTGGAATTATTGCTTCATTTAGGCATTGATACGGTGGAATTAAACGGCGCCCCTTTTAAGTTAAACATCGAAATAGGTCAAAAGATTCAGCAAGGTCAAGAAATTGGAACCATTGATTTAAAAATGCTTGAAGCTAGTGGAAAAGACGCGACAGTTATGGTGATTATTACCGATACTAAGGAGACCATTTCAGGCTTAGAATTTAATCAAGACTATGTGTTGCCGATTTTGGGATCTTAAAACGAAATTGTTTTAATTTAGAGTGGTTAATTGTGTCTAAGAAGAAAAGAATTAACTAAAAAAACAACTGACTGATGGAATGATCATTCCAACGGTCAGTTGTTTTTTAAGCTCTAAATAATAACTTGTCTTTCACACCAGCCCGAAGCGTATTGATTAAAGCCGTGATGACTTTTTCGACTGTTCGTGCTTCACAACCAGTATTGGCACCAATCCAAGCAATCATTTCCGGGGTAATTTTTTTTGCAAAGGGACGTTTTAATTCTTGGGCGCAATATTTTTCATAGCTATCCATGATTTCGCTGCAGATAGCTGCACTTTCACCAGTTATTTGGTGTACTTTTTCGACCATTTCTTGATATTTCATTGTTTTTTCCTCCTTAAATTAAAAGCTAATCTATTCAAAAAAAGTATTTTCTTCTTCGTCTTTGAAATTAAAGTTTGTCTCATTATCGTCTTGTTCGGTGAAGTTAGTCTCCACATAATTTTTTACAGCCGTTTTATCGACAGAATGTTCGACAATCTGAGAAGCCGCTCCTAAACCTAATACAATACCTGTGATTACTACTATTTTTTTAATTTTCATTGTTATTTCCTCCTTAAACTAAAAGCCAATCCATTCAAAAAAAGTATTTTCTTCTTCGTCTTTGAAATTAAAGTTTGTCTCGTTATCGTCTTGTTCAGTGAAATTAGTCTCCACATAATTTTTTACAGCCGTTTTATCGACAGAGTGTTCAACAATCTGAGAAGCCGCTCCTAAACCTAATACAATACCTGCGATTACTACCATTTTTTTAGTTTTCATTGTTATTTCCTCCTTTAATTTTATTCAATATTGTTTGCTGATCCACGTTGTTCTGATTAATATTTAATACAGTAAATAATATGTTCACGATATTTTCGATCTTTATTTCAATCTTAGAATCTTTTAAATTACTCAAGTCCAGCAAAGACTGAACACCAGCAACTAAGAATTGGCTGTCGGCTAACGGTTGGCTTGAAGAAAACTCATTTTGCGCATTTCCTTCGGCGATTATTTCAGCATAAATCGGGCAAATTAGTTCAATCGTTCTTTGTAATGCTCGTTGCTTCATTAAGGCATTGTTGGCTTGATGAAGTTCTTTGACAATGTTTTTTTTCTCGTCAGTCTCAGGTTTGGTAAATAGGGTAGTTAATAATTTTTCTAAGGCCGACAAATCTTTACGAGCTAAAATTTCTTTGGCGTATGCTAAATCCTTAAGAACAATCCGCATGATCACGGCATCCATTACTTCTTCTTTAGAGTTAAAATAATAATAAAAAGTTCCTTTAGCGATGCCAACTTCGTTTAAAATCATGTTGACAGAGGTAAGTTCATAGCTCTTTGAAATAAATAATTGTTGTGCACAATCTAAAATCTCGCTACGTTTTTGATCAAAATCTTTTGTATGTGTCATGGTGACTCCTTTCTCGACTGTTGGTCTATATCTATAATATACTAGACCGGCGGTCGAATTGCAAGAAGAATTTGAAATTTTTTAAAAGAAATAAAAATACAAAAATTAATTGACAATTGTAGCAAAAATACATTATGATGAAACTATCAAATACGAAGCGAGGGAATAAAATGAAACCAACGAAAAAAGCCCAAGATATGACGTCAATCGAATTGGCCCGTTACATTGATCAATCTGTTTTGAAGCCAGAATTTACGATTGAAGAAACGAAAAAGTACATTCAAGAGGGTATTGATTTTAAATGTAAAACAGTCTGTGTCAATCCTTGGGCCGTGCCATTAGCTGCTGAAATGTGTGCTGGTACAGAAACTAAAGTTTGTCCGGTCTGTGATTTTCCTTTTGGTCAAAGTTCGACAGCGTCAAAAGTTGCTCAAGCGGAAATTATTTTAAAAGACTATGCAAAAGATATTGCGGAATTAGACATTGTGGCAAATTATGGTTGGTTACGCAGTGGGCGTTATGAAGAAGTGACGCAAGATTTGAAAGCAGTAGCAGATATTTGTCATCAATATGGTGTTGCCGTCAAAGTGATTTTGGAAACCGATGCTTTAACGGTAGAGCAAGTCAGAAAAGGTTGTGACTGCGTGGTTGCTGCTGGCGGAGATTTTGTAAAAACCAGTACCGGATTTTTAACTGGTCATGAAGGCAACGGTGCGACAGTCGAAATCATCCAGATTATGATGGATCAAGTGGCTGGTAAAGCCAAGATTAAAGGTAGCGGAGCAATTCGCACCCGCGAACATTTTTTACAACTGATTGATATGGGCATCGACCGCATGGGGATTGGCTATCGGTCAACGCCAACTGTTTTGGGATTGGATAAGTAGAGTTAGGATGATGGGCAGTTTGCGCATCATCTTTTTTGTTGAAAAATAAAATGAACTAGTCAAAGAAAGAGTCGATTATCACATTTTTATGTGAGTATCGACTCTTTTTTGTGGCTTTAATAATTTTTTCCTTCCACTAAAGAATTGACTTGATGAAGCTCGGTTGTGAAGCGTTCGTAATCACTAAGCAAAATCCCCATGTATAGCATGTCAACTAATGATAAGAGGGAAGTCCGAGAAATCATAGTTTCACTATAAAATGTTGTTTCGTGATCACCAGTCAGTAATTCTATATCGGCAAATTTTGAAATATGCGTGGCTTTATAGTTGGTTAAGGCAATTGTTTTGGCACCAGTTTTTTGGGCGATTTCTAGTGTGTTGACGGCATCAATCGTACTACCGGAATGGGTAATCGCTATAGCTACATCAGTTTTTTTCAGGGAACGGGCACTTAATTGTCCCAAATGGTTATCGGCAAAATAATTGGCATTTAAACCAATCCGAATCAATTTACTGACAAAATCTAAAGCGATACTACCAGAAGTTCCTAAGCCAAAAACTTCAATTCGATCAGCGACTAAAATTGTTTCGATAGCGGTATTAAAAGCTTGATAATCAAATATTTTCAAAGTATCCTCTAAGCCTTTAATCGTAGACTGAATGATTTTATTGGGAATACTGTCGATGGTGTCTTCCTGAGAAAAATTTAAATCGACAAATTTCTCTGGTTTTTCGCCAGTTTGTTCTTCTTTCCCCCAATCCTTCAAAACCTGTGCCTTAAAATCACTAAAACCTTTAAAGTTTAGTGCTTTTGTGAAGCGAACAATCGATGGTTCACTCACTTCAATTGCTTGAGCCAGCTCAGCCAAAGTCATTTCTGATACTTTAAAGCCAACTGCTAAGACGTAATCGGCAATTTTTTTCTCTGTTTTACTGAGGATATGATATTTTAATTTAATTCGTTCAGCATAAGATAGATTATTTTCCAAGAGTTACTCCTTTTGTATTTTTACTACATTTTAATGGATACATTTTCCATCGTCAATCAGGGTATAAAGATAGTATAAAGAAATCGCAGCAAGATTCACACTATCTTTATTTCTTTTTTTATATTCTGAAGGAGTAAAGGAGTGGAAGAAAAATGATGCTGTTTTTAGCAGTCGTTAGTTTATTATTAATGATCTATTTATTTTGGTTTTTATTTAAGGGGGAAAAATTATGAGCGGCTTGATTTTTCAAGGAATTTTCTTCTTTTTTATATTATTGATTCTGGCGATGCCATTAGGTTGGTACATTAAGGAAATACTACAAGGAAAAATTCCTCGCTTCGCTAGATTTTTGCGACCTTTAGAAAATTTAACGTATAAAATAATCGGACCAACTAGTCAAAAAGAAATGTCGGCTAAAGGTTACTTATTTAACCTGTTAAGCTTGAGTTTTTTCTCTTTACTATTATTATTTGGCTTATTAGTAACGCAACATTGGCTTCCTGGCGGTGAAAATGTCAAAAATATGCCGTGGGATTTAGCCATCAATACGGCTGCTAGCTTTGTAACCAATACTAACTGGCAAGCGTATGCAGGTGAGACCGATCTTTCTCATTTTAGTCAGATGTTTGGTTTAACGGTGCAAAACTTTATTTCGGCAGGCGTCGGGGTAGCTGTTTTGGCAGCATTGATTCGTGGAATTACTCAACGAAAGAAAAAGTTCATCGGTAATTTTTGGCAAGATTTAACCCGTAGCTTAGTTTATTTATTTTTACCATTGTCAGTTATTTTTGCGATTGTTTTGATGTCTCAAGGTGTGGTGCAAAGTTTTAGTGACGGAACGAGTTTTACTGGTTTATCAGGACAAGATTTATTTCTAACTTTAGGTCCAGTCGCTAGTCAAGTAGCGATCAAGCAATTAGGGACTAATGGCGGTGGCTTTTTTGCGGCCAACGCAGCGCATCCTTTTGAAAATCCAACAATTTTAAGTAACTTTGTAGAAAATATGGCGATTTTATTGATTCCAGCGGCATTAATTTTTGCTTTTGGTTTTTGGGTGAAGGATTGGAAACAGGGACGAACAATTTTAATTACAGCGATGATTTTCGTAGGATTAGCCTTTATTGGTGTGTTGATCAATGAATATTATGGTCCTCAATTTGCCGATGTTGTCGGTCAAATGAACTTGGAAGGAAAAGAAGTTCGTTTTGGTGTTGGTTGGTCTAGTTTGTGGGCAGTTGTAACTACGGCGGCCTCCAATGGCTCGGTAAATGCGATGATGGATAGTTTTACACCTTTAGCTGGTGCGATTCCGATGTTTTTAATGCAGCTAGGTGAAATTATTTTTGGTGGTGTCGGTAGTGGTTTATACGGCATGTTGGCTTTCTTATTATTAGCCGTATTTATTGCTGGTTTATTAGTCGGGCGCACACCAGAATATTTAGGGAAAAAAATCAATGTCTTTGATATAAAAATGGCGAGTTTGGTGATTTTAACCCCATTGATGCTGACGCTGTTTGGTGCGATGGCTTTTGTTTTACATCCAGACGTCTTGTCTTGGTTAACAAATGCTGGACCCCATGGATTTACAGAATTATTATATGGCGCAACTTCTTTAGCCAATAATAACGGAAGTGCCTTCAGCGGATTTTTAGCAGACACTACTTTTGTTAATTTGTTAGGCAGTCTTATGATGTTAGTGACTCGCTATTTACCAATGGCGGCAATTTTATTTTTAGCAGCAAATATGAGTGTCAAAAAACAATCGGCTTTAAGTGAAGGGACCTTGTCTACGACTAGCTCGACTTTTATCAGCATGTTAGTCATCGTGATTTTGGTGATTGGTGCCTTGAGCTTTTTACCAGTGATGGCGCTCGGTCCATTGGCTGAATACTTTGCATTATAAATGGAGTGAATGAGATGAAAAAAATTTATCAATGGGCGATTGGTCAGGCCTTTAAAAAACTAGATCCGCGCCAGCAAATTAAAAACCCAGTGATGTTTGTCGTCTATGTGGGTGCTATCTTAACGACAATTTTGTGTTTTTATCCGACAGGCGTTCCTTTGTGGTTTAGTATCGCGATTACTATTTTTCTTTGGTTGACTTTGTTGTTTGCCAACTTTGCTGAAGCAGTGGCAGAAGGTCGCGGAAAAGCGCAGGCAGATAGCTTGAAACAAGCCAAGAAAGAAGTCATGACCTACAAAATTAGTGACTTAGCGGATATTCAAAATCAGAATTTCACCGAAATAAAATCATCTGATTTGAAAAAAGGTGATTTGGTATATGTTCAAGCAGGTGAACAAATTCCAGCGGATGGTGATGTTGTTGAGGGTGCAGCTTCAGTTGATGAAAGTGCCATTACTGGTGAATCAGCTCCGGTTATTCGCGAATCTGGTGGTGACCGTAGCGCGGTAACTGGTGGGACAACAGTGGTTTCAGACTATTTGGTGATTCGTGTGACTTCTGAAAATGGTCAATCTTTCTTAGATAAGATGATTGCAATGGTAGAAGGTACCGAACGAAAAAAAACGCCTAATGAATTAGGGCTACAAATTTTTCTGATTACTTTAACCTTAATATTCTTAACCGTTGCAATTACCTTGATTCCTTTTACTGATTTCAGTAGCGTGTTAGCTGGAAATGGGCAAGCTTTATCTAGTATTATCGTGATTGCTTTATTGATTTGTCTGGCACCAACAACTATTGGGGCTTTGATTTCTTCGATTGGGATTGCAGGAATGAGTCGATTAACGAAAGAAAACGTCATTGCCATGAGTGGTCGAGCAATTGAAGCCGCTGGTGACGTTGACGTATTGCTATTAGATAAAACGGGAACAATTACACTAGGAAATCGCCGAGCGAGTGAATTTCTACCGGTTCCTGGTGTCAGTGAAAAAGAATTGGCAGATGCTGCGCAATTGTCTTCTTTAGCCGATGAAACAGCGGAAGGACGAAGCATTGTAATTTTAGCAAAAGAAAAATTTGATATTCGGGGACGAGAATTCCAGCAATCGGAAGTTCACTGGATTCAATTTAGTGCCAAAACCCGCATGAGCGGTATTGATTATCGTGGAGATGAAATCCGCAAAGGGGCAGCCGATACCATGAAGCAATATGTAACGGCCCAAGGGAAAACTTATCCAGTCGCTTGTGATGAAATTGTTGATCAAATTGCTCGTGCTGGCGGAACGCCTTTAGTAGTGGTGAAAAATGGTCAAGTTTTAGGTGTGGTCTATTTGAAAGATATTGTTAAAAATGGTGTTAAGGAACAATTTGGCGATATGCGTAAAATGGGGATCAAAACCATCATGATCACTGGTGATAATCCGTTGACTGCAGCAGCAATTGCGGCAGAAGCTGGTGTGGATGATTTTTTGGCGGAAGCAACACCGGAAAATAAAATGGATTTAATCCGTGAATACCAAGAAAAAGGTCACTTAGTTGCGATGACTGGTGATGGTACTAATGACGCACCAGCTTTAGCTCAAGCAGACGTAGCAATGGCGATGAACACTGGTACCCAAGCTGCAAAAGAAGCAGGAAATATGATTGACTTAGATTCTAGTCCGACAAAATTGTTGCAAGTTGTCCAAATTGGGAAACAATTATTGATGACTCGCGGCGCTTTGACGACTTTTAGTATTGCTAATGATATCGCCAAATATTTCGCGGTCATCCCAGTGTTATTTTACGGAATTTATCCGCAATTAAATGCTTTAAATATAATGGGACTAGGTAGTCCATTGACAGCTATTTTATCCGCGGTCATTTATAATGCCGTGATCATTGTTGCCTTGATTCCATTGGCTTTAAAAGGGGTAAAATATCAAGAAAAACCTGCCAGTCAAATTCTACGGCATAATTTACTAGTCTACGGTTTAGGTGGTATTGTGGCACCGTTTATCTTCATTAAGATGATTGATCTAGTGCTCTCGCTGATAATTTTATAAATGAAAGGAAAAATAAAATGAGCAAAATATTTAGTAGCTTACGTTTTTTATTGTTTGCCGTCATTTTGTTTGGCGGTCTCTATACCTTATTAGTGACTGGTATCGGGCAGTTATTTTTTAACCATCAAGCCAATGGTAGTTCGGTCACTCGTGAGGAACAAGTCGTGGGTTCAAGTTTGGTGGGGCAAGATTTCTCCGAGACCAAATATTTTTCTGGACGTAGCAGTGAAGTCAGCCAGCTATCACCAGTCTCTAAAGAGCAAGCAGATCATGTTCGCCAAAGAAAAGAAAAATTATTGGCTGAAAACCCAACTGAAACACAAGTTCCTAATGACCTAGTTACTGCTTCTGCAAGTGGTGTCGATCCAGATATTAGCTTGGCTGCCGCTAACTTTCAAGTCGAACGAATCGCGAAAGCCCGACAAATTAATCCGCAGAAAATTCATGCTATAATAAATGAAACAGCAGAAAAAGATTGGTTTTCCAGTCGTGAATTTGTCAATGTTTTACAGTTAAATCTCGCGCTGGATGAATTAATTTAGTAGAAAGGCGTTTGCTGAAGATGGCAGAAATGACACAAGAAAATTTTAAACGCGGCGACGCCAATCGTGGGAAATTGCGGGTCTTCTTTGGCTTTGCGGCCGGAGTTGGTAAAACTTATAGCATGTTGCTAGAAGCCCATGAATTAGTTTTATTGGGAAAAGATGTGGTGGTGGGTTATATTGAACCCCATGATCGACCAGAAACTAATGCTTTATTAAAAGGATTAAAACAAGCGCCGCTAAAACAATACCAATACAAAGACTTAACTTTGAAAGAACCTGATATCGATTATCTAATTCAAACAGCGCCAGATGTAGTTTTGATTGATGAATTGGCTCACAGTAATGCGGAAGGCTCGCGAAACCGTAAACGATATCAAGACATCGAAGAATTGTTGCAGGCAGGAATTGATGTGTTTACTACTGTCAATGTGCAACATATTGAAAGCTTGAATGATATTGTTTCGGAAGTGACAGGTATAGAAGTTAAAGAAACTGTGCCGGATACTTTTTTTCAGCAAGCGACTTTGAGAGTGATTGATGTAGAGCCAGATGAATTAATCGAACGTTTGGAGCAAGGTAAGATTTATGCCGATGAAAATGCCAAGCGGGCGCTACAAAATTTCTTTATTCCCCAAAAACTTGATCAGCTGAGGGGACTGGCAATTCAGCGGGCATCTGACCATATCAATCGAGTCCGTGGTAAAACTAGTGGCATGCAAAACAAGTTGTTGGCGGTTGTGTCTGATAATTATCCTAAAATGGCGGAAAAATGTATCCGTTGGACGGCACGCTTGGCGCAAGGTCTTGGGGCTGAGTGGACGGTCATTCAAATTCGCCATCAAGCCGATAGTATCAGTGAGCTACCCTTAGCTGAAAAACTAGGAGCAGAAGTGGTCACCATTGAAGAGGAAGACAGCTTTGAAACAGTGGTGGAGTACGCCAAATTAGCGGGGATTACCGATATTATTATGGGTAAAAACTTACGAACACCGTGGTATTACAAGCTGTTCTCAGAAGAATGGGAAGATCGTTTACTAAAACGCCTAGATGATACCGAGCTGCATTTAATTCCTTATAAAGAAAAACGCAGTGTTTTTTGGGAGATTCCTAAAAAGATCATTGAAGGTGGCGGAAAAGATTTTGGTGTGGCAATTGTTGGTGTGATTTTGGCCACTTTAGTCACCGAATTTATGCAGTATTTGCATGTGGGCGATCAAAATTTGATGCTGGTGTATATATTCTTCGTACTTTTGGTGGCTCGGCTAACAAGCGGCTATTTTTGGAGCGGTTTGTCATCAATATTGAGTGTCTTGTCTTTTAACTGGTTTTTCGTGGAGCCATTATATTCTCTGACAGTTTACAAGCAAGGTTATCCGATTACTTTGGTGATTATGTTTGTTGTTGCTTTGATGATTAGTAATTTGATGGTTCGTTTGAAAAAACAAGCCGATAGTGCCAAAGAAAAAGAACATCAGATGGAAATCTTGTATGAGTTGAATAAACAATATGTGGTGGCTGATAATCAGCAGCAAATTTTTGAAATCACCGCTACATACTTAGCTCGTTGGTTAAAACGAGGTGTAGCGATTTATGATGAATTAGGCCGATTACAACATGCCAGTGGAGAAAAAAATCAGCTTTTAGCCAATTCAGATGAATCAGCAGTTGCTTTTTGGAGTGCTAAAAATCAAAAAGAAGCTGGCAATGGTACCGATACATTGATTGGTGCGAAAGGTTTTTATTTACCGATTGTGGCGAGTGGTCAAACATTGGCAGTCTTAGGTGTTTTGCGTAATACTAGTCTACCGTTGGAAAATAACCAATTGAATTATTTGAAATTAATTTTGACTCAATTAGCCGTAGTTTTAGAACAAGCCCAATTAAAAAATCAAAAAGAACAGATCGAACTAGAGAATGAGCGGGAAAAGGTTCGCAGTAATTTATTGCGGGCAGTCTCTCACGATTTACGGACACCCTTGACCGCCATTTCTGGTATTGCTGAAACCTTAAAAGAAAACGGCAGTGATCTACAAACTGGTACTCGCCAAAAATTATTACAAGATATTCAAGAAGAATCTCAATGGCTGATTCGAATGGTGGAAAATCTATTATCAATTACCCGTATCAACATGGATACGATGGCCGTTAAAAAAAATGCCGAGCCGCTAGAAGAAGTGGTAGAAGCGGTATATCAGCATGTTCAAAAAGTCTACCCAGCTGAAAAACTAGTCGTCGATTTACCGGCAGATTTGATTTTTATTGAAGTCGATCCGATTTTGATGGAGCAAGCTTTATTTAATTTAGTAGAAAATGCTTTTCGTCATGGTACACCGAAACAGCCAGTGGATTTAAAGGTTTATCAAGCAGAGGGAAACACTGTCTTTGAAATCGAAAATAGCGGAGAAATTCCTTTGAGTCAATTTCAAAAAATTCAAAATAATTTAACCACGGAAGCTGAAGTACCGGTAGATTCAAAAAATGGCTTGGGCATTGGTCTAAGCATCGTTAAAACGATTGTTCATGCTCATGGTGGTAGGTTAGCCTTAGATAATCAAAATAATAAAACCATTGTTAAAATTTATTTACCCGACTAAGGAGGTGGACTTTTGAAAGCAAAAATATTATTGATTGAAGATGATGAAAATATCACAGATTTCATGACAGTCGTGCTAGAAAAAGCAGACTATCAACTGACCATCGCTGAAAACGGTATGACCGCCTTGACGGCTTTTCAAACAGAAAATTTTGATTTGGTTTTGTTAGATTTGGGCTTACCGGACATCGATGGCATCGAATTATTAAAAATTATTCGCAAGCGGATGATCTTACCAGTAATTATCATTTCAGCTCGCAATAACGAGACTGAAAAAGTAACTGCCTTAGATTTGGGCGCAGATGATTATGTCACTAAACCCTTTGGCACCAATGAATTAATGGCTCGCATTCGAACCGCCTTGCGTCATAAAAATAAACGAATAGTGACTTCACCAATTATTGAAAATGGCGAATTGAAAATTGATTTAGATAAACAATTATTTTATCGTGACGGACAAGAAGTCCATCTGACAAAAAATGAATTCCGTATTTTATCCTTACTTTTTAGAGAATTAGGCAGAGTCGTGACTTACGAAAGTTTAATGACAGAAATCTGGGGACCTTATAAAGGTGACCCGCAAACCTTAAGAGTCAATATGTCCAATCTACGAAAAAAGATCGAAGAAAATACTTTATCTCCCAAATATTTGATGACAGAAATTGGGGTGGGGTATCGATTGAAGGATTATCAAGATAAATGATTAAAGCAGTAGCATTTCGCTACTGCTTTTTTGCTATAATAAAATCAAAAAGGTGGGAATAAAGATGAATTGGGAACCGTGGACTGGTTGTTATCCGCAAAGTATAGGCTGTACTTATTGCTATTTTTATGGGAAATATTCAAAGCGACATGGACAGAATCAGATTGTAAAAACACCTGATTTTAACAAACCTGTCGTTCTTCAAAAAAATAATCAACCAAAAATTGCCAGTGGGAAAATTGTTGCCACTTGTTTTGGGACCGATTTTTTCTTACCAGAGGCTGACCCTTGGCGCAAAGATGCCTGGAAAATGATTCGCCAACGACCAGATTTAGATTTTTTGATTTTGACTAAGCGAATCGATCGTTTTGAAGTTTCGTTGCCAGCAGATTGGGGTGAGGTCTATGCCAATGTCAATCTAGGTGTCAGCGTTGAAAATCAAGCTCTTGCAGATTTACGTTTGCCACAATTTTTGTCGTTTCCAATTAAACGTCGTTTTGTTGCTTGTACACCACTTTTGGGACCGATTGATTTAACAGCTTACATTGATCAAATCGATCATGTCTCTGTTGGCGGTGAAACTGGAAAAGAAGCGCGGGAGTGTAATTTGGATTGGATCTTGGCACTGCGCCAGCAATGTTTAGATCATGAGAAAACTTTTTGGTTTAAAAATACTGGTTCACGTTTCCGTTGTGACGGCGTTTTGCAGAAGGTGAATCCCTATAAACAAAGTTCTTTGGCAAAATCAATGAATTTAAACTTATTAGGAGAAACACCTTTATTTTAAAAAATCTAAAATAAATAATAACAAGAAAAGATTTTCTGCTCTAAAAGAGTCCTAAAAAATAAAAATAGATTTAATGACAAAAAAGTTTAAAAATGTGGGGAAATAGCAG
The DNA here is from genome assembly GCF_051714685.1 of Enterococcus sp. AZ103. Classification (NCBI taxonomy): domain Bacteria; kingdom Bacillati; phylum Bacillota; class Bacilli; order Lactobacillales; family Enterococcaceae; genus Enterococcus; species Enterococcus sp. AZ103. The sequence continues at coordinate 756,727 of NZ_JBIOSI010000002.1, forward strand.
GTTGTTGCAGTTTTTAAAGGGGAGATAAAAATGAATAAAAAAGTATTGCTGCGTTGGGGAAAACGCTTGTTTCTGGGGTTGAGTCTGTTTTATTTGATGTTTGGTAGTGTGCAGCAGGTTGTTTTTGCAGAAGAAAAAGAAGTTATTAGGAATTTTCTGCATAAAAAAGAACCGCAATCACAGCCGGCCATCACAAGTAATCCGGTAAATTTTCCGGACCAACCAAGATTAGATCAAGTATCTTCACGAACAGGACAAAGAATTGTTCAGTTACACTTTTTTGAAAAAAGCGGTTGGCTAGTTTTAGTCTTAGTTTTGCTGGCTGCGATTGTGGGAGATTCTCGAAGAAGACGAGAATAAGCTTAATACATGTTAAAGAAAAAATATATATTATTTTTGACTGGTGAGTAGTTATTTTATTTAGCAAATATTAGCTATAGAATAAATGCCAAAGCAATGTATAGATAACTCCAACGAAAATCTTTTTTCAGAAAAAGATAAAGCATGCCGGCAAGTAACGAAAAGGCAATCGCGTATAGACCACCACTAAATCCTTGTAAAAAGAAATGAATCAAGCCCCAAGTAATTGCCAAGAAAACTCCTCCCGCAGGAAGCCATTCCGGTAAAGTAAATTTTAAGTCAGCAAACCTTTGTGCAAAAACAATTGCCAATAATATCAAAAGTGATTCAGCTAAATAATATAAAATTCGTAACAAATAATTAGCCAAACTTCCCACTGATGTGAACTCTATCCAAGGTTTAAAACCACCAAAACCAAAAGTAGTCAGCACAATCACAATCCCGACACAACATAGCGCTGCCCAGTGATTTTGTTTTTTTAAGATAGGTTGATCATCCAATATAAAAAAAGAAAATTTGGTTCTGGCTAGATAGATTAAGCCGACACTGACAATAGTCCACAAAATTGCGGTTATCAAATTTGAGATTCCTTGAGAAAAGCTTCCTAAAAGACCTTGAATCAGTTCAAGACTAAAGCCGGCAAAAGCATAAAGGGCTAGCCATAAAAATTCAATGGCTGAAACGTTTTGATTTATTTTCTTCATATAGATAACTCCCGCTCTTTTTGTTCAGTATAGCAGAAGGGGAATTTGCTATCTAGTTAGGTAGTGTCCCAATGCTCACTATTCCAGCGAAAATTAGAATAATCGTCAAGCAAAATTATTCTAAAAATGTCATTTTAATTGGATATATTATCGGAGATAGTATTGAATGCGTGTATGCCAATGTGGATTTATTTTTTCTCTTTTAAGCTCCCAGAAAGACTTGTTCACTCACGATTGACTTTTATCTTCTTTTTTACTTGCTAATAGTGATATCTTAATGAGTTGTAATTCTTAAAATAATGAGGGGCAAGAATAAATTCTCTTTAGAAAAAATAATTTTCACTCTAATAATAAATAATAAAAAACACTAACAAAGAGGATTTTCCTTATCAATTACATTTATTTTGCTCGTTTAATTATGATAAAGTTAGGGTAATACGATAATTGAATTTATATATTTAAATAATTAGGAGGGAGTTCATGAGAAAAAGGATTTTAAAAATTGGTACTGTCTTCATACTTATTGCCGGGATTGTTGGAGGAATTCTTTTTTGGCAGCATTTTGATTCAATGGAGGGAAATGCAACTGGTGAACCAATTTATAGTTTTTCGCAACAAAAGCATTTATTAAAAAAGAATTATCCAGATTTTTATAATTATCTAAAACTAGACAATAATAATGATGCACCAGTCATTCCAGAATTGTTAAGTACCAGTACCATTAAAGTGTCGAATAATTCTGCAGCAAAAAGTACAGCGATGGATCCGCAGGGTGTGGTTCGGGCGGAAGATTATTTATTGGTGTCTGCTTATAGCCGAGATTATGCGCATAATTCGGTTATCTTGGTTATTGATGCAAGGACAGGCTCCCAAGTTAAAACAGTTGTGTTACCATCAACTGCACATGTGGGGGGAATCACCTATGACGACGTGAATAAGAATATTTGGCTATGTACTTCTTCTGGTGAAGGTGCCGGAGAAATATCAGCGATCAGCTATGACCATTTAGCCGCGGATGATTTTGCGTCTAGTAGACAACCCATCGAGTTTGATCAGAGCTATGATTTAGGAAATATCACTCAAGCGTCATTTATTACCTACAATAATAATGGCTTATTTATCGGTTATTTTGCCCAATCTGGTGATGGCCTTCTGTTGTTTTATAGTATAAATTCTGATGGCACATTAGATTTTGATACATCAAATAAATTAACTTTACCAGACGGAGAATCGTTGGCTAAACCTGAACAAACTTATCCTTTAAGTAAAAAAATACAAGGAATCATGGTGTATAAAAACATGATTGTATTATCGAAATCTTTTGGAGCGAAAGATTCAGAAATCCAAGTGTTTAAATTCACTAATAATAAAAATATCAATCTTGATGCAACTCCTGATTTAACTATCGTCACACCACCTTATATGGAGCAAATAAGTGATTACAATCAGACAGGCTATGTGGTTTTTGAATCAGGAGCCAATCATTATCGTACCAATAAGATGATTGTAAAAGTTGACCGCATATTGCAACTTGATTTAGTAAAAATATTAAATGACTTATCCTAGATAAAATAAGAAGTTAGTAAAAATGAATTTCCATTTTTACTAACTTTTTTTAATGTCTGTTTATAAACAGTTTAAAAAAATTCGGCTAGATGTTGATTTTTCTTTTTTACAATAGGTTTATCAAGAAGACCATGGGAGGAAGTTAAAATGTATAATCAAAAAGTATTCGTCAATGGGAAGATCAATGAACTTAGTCGGAAGGAAATTTTTCAAGTGATTAAAGCAGCTGGGGGTAAACCACAATTAATCCTCACTAATGATACCGATATCGTGATTAGTGGCAAGAAAAACGCCAGTTTAACATTAACAAACTTAAAAATCCAAAAACAAGCGATTCGCAACAATCTACTTGTTTGGACGGAAGAAGATTTTCTGAGTGCTTTGGAAGCAGAGCTTGTGGGAGTTGCAGTATAGTTTAAGCAAAGAAAACCAATAAAACTTTACGGCCTTTTCGTGGTTTGCCCGTTGTTTCTTTTATTGCTAGTCTTTAATTTTTCTACAGGACATTTTTGCGAGGTGATGATTATCCTTTTCATTTCGTTCGTTTTTTCAGGGCCATGTAGCAATTAAAAGCTACCAGCGGAATTCAATCGGTGTTCGCCTTTAGTCCTAAGCATATATTCTGGAGAAAGAGACTCACTTGTCATTCAAGCAAGTGATTTTTTTTGTTTTCAAAAAATAATTCCTAACTAAAACCTGTGTTTCTCTAAATTAAATTCTTTATAATCCACATTAATATCTGTGTTTTAGTAAAAAAATGTTGACAACTAACTTTTAATGTCGTAAACTTTGTCTTGTAAACAACATGATGTCAAAACATTGGAAGCGCTTTTTACCATCAGTTTGTTAAATACAGAAAATGGAGGGAATTATGGATAATCAAATCAAACCAAATTGTGGGCCACGAATTGATCGCTTGCCTACAAGTAAAGTGCAGTGGAGTTTGTTTGCGATGGTGGCCTTTGGCTTGTTAGTCAGCTGGAGCAACGCAATTGGTGGCTTGGTCTTAGCTCAGTTAGCGGAGATTGGTTGGACTAATAATAATATCAGTGCAATTTTTTCTTCACTAACAACAGCGGGCATGTTTTTCGGAGCATTAATTGGTGGAATCATTGGTGATAAGATTGGTCGCCGCAATAGTTATTTACTATTTGTTGGGATTCATGTTATTTCAATGGTAGCTGGAGCATTATCACCAAATATGACGATCTTAATTGTTTTCAGAGTCATTATGGGATTTGGCTTAGGGGCTTTGTTGGTAACATTATTCGCTGGCTTTACTGAATATGTGCCTTCAAGAAATCGCGGGACATGGTCAGCTCGAGCATCATTTATTGGGAACTGGTCTTATCCGATTTGTTCGACGATTGCGATGTTCATTACACCAGCGATTGCACCAGAACTAAATTGGCGGGTACAATTTATGATTCCAGCAGTCTTATCAACGATTTTATTTGCAGTCATATATAAGCGCTTTCCAGAATCACCTCGTTGGTTGGAATCACAAGGAAAATATGCCGAAGCAGAGAAAATTATGTCTGATATCGAGACCCGCGTAGAAGCTGCTACAGGGGAACCTTTACCACCGGTTGAAATTGCTGAATCAGCACCAAAAAAAGAAGTTCAAATTTCTTATTCACAATTATTTAAAGGGGAATTATTGAAACGGGTTATCTTAGGCTCATTCGTTTTAATTGCTATGAATGTGGTGCAGTATACCCTGATCAATTGGTTGCCGACGATTTTCTTAACCCAAGGGATTGATTTAAAAGATTCGGTTGTCTTGAATACGATGAGTATGTTTGGAGCACCGATTGGAATTTTCATTGCAACCTTTATTATTGATAAGATTCCTCGTAAAATTATGGGGTCAGGTTTGTTAATCTTGATTGCTGTTTTAGGCTACGTTTACTCTTTACAAACTAGTATTACGACGATTTCGATCTTAGGATTTTTCTTAATTACTTTTGTTTATATGTATGTATGTTACGCTTCAGCCGTTTATGTGCCAGAAATTTGGCCAACTGCAGCAAAACTTCGTGGTTCAGGTTTAGCCAATGCTGTCGGTCGAATTAGTGGTATCTTGGCTCCTTATGCGGTTGCTTATTTCTTAAATACAACCGGCGTGACTGGTGTATTCTTATTATTAGGTGGCGTATCAGTCGTCACTGCAGTAGTGATTATGGTTTTTGGTATCGAAACAAGAAGTGCCTCAGTAGAAGAAATCGGTTCAGTTACACCGGCTTCGGAAAACAGTCACTAATTGTTTAATTATAAAAATTGGAGGGTCTAACTAATGAAAGCTTTAGCAAGATACGGAAAAGAATTTGGCGGATACCGCTTGATCGATGTCCCAGTTCCTGAAGTGGGAGAAGAAGATATTTTAATTAAAATTCGTGCCGCAGCCATCTGTGGTGCCGATATGAAACATTACAATGTAGAAAATGGTTCCGATGAATTCAACTCGATTCGCGGACATGAGTTTGCTGGTGATATTGTAAAAGTTGGTGACAAAGTAGTTGATTGGAAAGTCGATCAACGGGTAGTATCTGATAACTCGGCTCATGTTTGTGGCACTTGTCCATCCTGTGAAAAAGGTGATTTCTTAACCTGTAAAGAAAAGGTCAATTTAGGATTAGATAACAACACTTGGGGCGGCGGATTCTCTAAATATTGTTTAGTACCAGGGGAAATTTTACGGATTCACAAACATGCCCTTTGGGAAATTCCTGAAAACCTTGATTATGAAGATGCTTGCGTGTTAGATCCGATTAGTAATGCTTATAAAGCAATCGCGCAACGTTCAAGTTTCTTACCAGGGCAAGATGTGGTTGTAACGGGAACTGGTCCATTAGGTTTGTTCTCTGTTCAAATGGCGCGCATTATGGGTGCCGTGAATATCGTGGTAGTTGGTTTAGAAGAAGATACCAAAACTCGTTTTGCAGTCGCTAAAGAATTAGGTGCTACTCATGTGGTGAATGGTTCAACTGAAGATGTGGTGGCTCGTTGCCAAGAAATTTGTGGCAAAGATAATTTAGGCTTAGTAATCGAATGCTCTGGTGCTAATATTGCGTTGAAACAAGCGATAGATATGCTTCGACCAAATGGTGAAGTGGTGCGGGTCGGCATGGGATTCCAGCCATTTAATTACCCAATCAACGATATTACCACTTGGGCTATCAGTATTATCGGACATATGGCCTATGACTCAACGACTTGGCGCAATGCGATTCGCCTGTTAGCTAAAGGCGATATCCGAGTGCAACCAATGATCACTCACCGTTTAGGTTTATCTGAATGGGAAAAAGGGTTTGAACTAATGGCTAAAAAAGAAGCCATTAAAGTTATTTTCACATACGATTTTGACGACGAAGACTAAAAAGGGAGCGAATAAATTATGTTAGCAAATATTAAATATTGGGAAGAAACTGCCCAGAAAAATGGTTTTGCAATTCCACATTTCAATGTCTGGAACGCAGAAATGTTAATGGGTGTTATTGAAGCCGCTGAAGAAACTAAAGCACCAATTATTATCTCATTTGGAACTGGCTTTATTGGCAACACAATTTTTGAAGAATTTGCACCAATGATGGTTTCTATGGCTAAAAATGCCAGCGTACCAGTAATTACTCACTGGGATCATGGTCGCAGCTTGGAGATTGTTCAAAATGCTTACAATTATGGTATGAATTCTGTGATGCGAGATGCATCTGCAGAACCGTTAGAAGAAAATATTCGTTTAACCAAAGAAGTGGTGGACTATTTCCATCCATTAGGAATTCCTGTGGAGGCGGAATTAGGACATGTCGGCAACGAAACAGTTTACGAAGAAGCATTATCTGCTTACCAATATACTAATCCAGATGAAGCAGCGGAATTTGTTAATCGGACCGGCTGTGATTCATTAGCTGTTGCCATCGGCAATGTTCATGGCGAATACTCTTCTGATCCCAAAATTGCTTTTGACGTATTGAAAAAAGTGCGGGAATTAGTCGATGTACCAATCGTTTTACATGGTGCTTCTTGTATTGGCGACGAAGACATTAAAAAAGCTATTTCTCTAGGTGTTTCAAAAATCAATATTCATACTGAATTATGTTTGGCAGCCATGGATGCAGTTCGCGAAAACACTGACAAATCTTTCTTGGAATTAGAAAGAGCTGTCCGTGGTGCAGTGAAGCAACGGGCAAAAGAAAAAATCTTGCTGTTTGGAACAGATGGAAAGATGAATTATTAAAATAGTTAAGTAAAAAGGATTCGTGAAACTTTATAAGTAGGACGCAGACAGAATATTGTCTGCGTTTTTTTTATAAAAAAGCGCAAACTAACAAAATTTCGAGAATTTCTTAGATTGCGCGCAATAATTATTTAAGCTTAAAAGGCTGGGACATTGGCACCACCAGAATGTTCTTTGATATAATTAGCCACTTCCTTTGTAGTCATTGCTTCTTTTAAGACTTTGATTTTTTGACTGTCTTTTTCGTCTTCTCGCGTAACGAGCTGTAAAGCATAGTGTTCACTTGCTGGCTCATCTTCAAGTAAAATCGCATCTTTAGTCGTCAAGCCAGCAGGTTCTAAATAAGAAGGATAACAAAAAACCATAGCAATATCAGTTTCATCATAGGCCTGTACTAAATTTAACAAGTCAATCTGTTCAAAGGTGATATTTTTGGGGTTTTCAACGACGTCAGCAACAGTGCCATTGTAACCAGTTCCAGCCTTTAATTTGATTAGGCCATTTTCATTCAAAATAGCAAGTGCTCGACCTTCGTTTGTTGGATCGCTGGGAATGCCAACTTTAGCATTTTCTGGTAAATCAGCGAGTTTTTGATAGTCTTTTGAATAAAAGCCGCCAGTAAAGAAATAAATTGGTTGGACAGCAACTAAATCGGCAGATTTTTCTTCATTAAACATTTCCATGAAAGGAACGTGCTGGGCAAAGTTCGCATCTGCTTCACCATGCTGCACTGCGTCATTATAAGCAACATTATCATTGACTTGCATAATATTAATCTGGTAGCCTTGTTTTTCCGCTGTCTCTTTGGCGATTTCTAAAATATCCTTGGCTGACTCTAATTGCACAGCCACCGTGATTTCTTTATTCTCTTTTTGTTCAGTTTGTTTACTTTCCCCACAAGCACTTAAAATAACTCCCGATACAATAGCTAACAACACAAAATAAATTTTTTTCATTTTTTCTCCTACTTTCTTTTGTCTAGTTTTTGGGCAAGGGTATTGCCAAGCATTTGTAAGATGAAAACTAAAGTAATCATGATCACAATCGCCACATACATAATGCCGTACTCGTACCGTTGATAACCAACTCGAACCGCAAAATCACCGATTCCACCACCGCCAACAATCCCCATTACTGTTGAGTAAGAAATCAGACTAACAGTTGTTGTCGTAAAGGCTAAAACTAACCCACTACGAGCTTCGACTAATAAAAAATGCCAAATATATTGTAATTTTGAGGTGCCTAAAGAATTAGCCAAATCAGATATTTCTGTTGGTAGATCCAATAAGACTTGTTCGACTAAGCGAGCAAAAATTGCGATGGCAACAATACTTAATGGAACTGCCGAAGGAATCGGACCGAATGCTTTCCCCAAAATCGAGCGGGTCACTGGAATCAAAGCGATCACAAGTAATAAATAAGGAAAGGAGCGGATCATGGTCACGATAAAGTTAAACAGCCAATAAAAAAGAGGAGGCTGTCTTTTTACTTTGGGATTAACTAAAAACAATCCTAAACCAAGCGGAAGACCAATGATCAAGCAAAAAAATAGCGAAATTAGCATCATCAAACCAGTCTCCTGTAACCCAGTCAGTAAAGCAGGCCAATTTGCTACCAATTTTTTCAAGAAGGTCATGGCTGTAAACTCCTTTCGACTTTTTCAAGGTAGCTTAGATTTTCAACAGGAAATTGTTGGGGATTGTTTTGGAAATCTCCAATCAAACGACCATTTTCTAAGACTAAAATCCGTTGACAAAGACTTTTTAAAGTCTGAAGCTCGTGACTAACAAAGACGATCGTCGGTCGAAATTCTAGATGCGTTTTTTTCAATAAACTGACGACACTAGCAGTATTTTCTTCATCTAAAGAACTAGTCGCTTCATCACAAAATAACCAACTAGGTGTTCGACTCAATGCTCGTGCGATTCCAATCCGCTGCTTTTCTCCACCAGATAATTGGGCGGGATAGGCTGCAGACTTGTGACTCATGTCCACAAAGGTAAGGAGCTGTCGGACTTTTTCAGGCTGCTTTTTCTTCAATAATTTTAAAGGCAAAGCGACATTGTCATATGCGTTCAAGTTCTCTAACAGACTAAAATTTTGAAAAACGAGTGCCATTTGTTGCTGCTGATGGCAGAGGTCCTTTTTTGTAAAAGTTCGGCTATCGGTGCCATCGATTAGAATGTTTCCTTCACTAGGTGTTTCCATCAGATTTAGTAGACGCAATAAAGTCGACTTTCCTGAGCCGCTTTTTCCAACGATGCCGACGATTTCTCCTGGCGTCAAAGAGAGGTTAATATTTTTCAAAGCGGATGTGGTTGGATAATTCTTTGATACGTTGACTAATTCAATCATAGCGCCTCCTAAAAATATAACAGTATAAAAATCTGTGTAATAAATTTCAGTATGAAAATTTATAGATTAAATTCCATGTTTTTTAAATAAAACGTAAAACACTAGAAAACTAAACATGAAACTCCTTACATCATCTATTAAAATGAAACAAAAAGCAATTTTTTTGCTGAGGGAAAATATAATATCTGTTTTTTTACTGTAGTATTTTTAAGTGTGAATTATTTTTTAAGGACGTAGATTAAGTGAGTAAGTTGGTTGCAGAATACAAAAGTACATAGAAATAAGTTTTTAAAATATAGAAGTGTGATTTGGATTTTTCAAAATTTAATTGGTTTAAAGATGATATCATTGGTAAATGAAATCAGTCTAAGTAATGCAAATTTGACGGCATTAATTTATCAACCTTTACATTATGAGCGACATCAACGAAGCTTTTCTTCTAGGAAATAAAGTCATGATCATGAATCAAGGGAAAATATGTCAATTTGCTACACCTTCAGAAATAATTGCTCATCCCAATGATGCTTTTGTAAAAAAATTATTGGACACGGTTTATCAAGAAGCAGAAATTTGGCGGGGGATGTAATATGCTTAACTATTGGAATGATTTCCATTCAGATTTATTGTTAGCTCTTTGGCAACATACTTATTTGGTTTTAAGTTCACTATTTTTAGATTTAGTATTGGCGATAGTGTTGATTTTATTATTTTTACAACGACCTAAAGGACTAGCAAGTATAAACTATTTTTTTCAGCATTGTACTCGATTCCAAGCTATGCTTTTTTTGCTTTGCTGATTCCGATTAGCGGTTTGGGTAAAGTCACAGCCATCATTGTGTTAACCTTATATAGTGAATCCATTTTATCGCGGACGTTTACTACGGGTTTAAAAGAAATTGATCCTTTAATGATTGAAGCGACGTTTGCTATGGGAATGACCAGTCGTCAAGTATTTTTGAAAATTCAGTTGCCACTAGCAGCCCATTCTATTTTTAGTGGTATTCGTTTAGTATTGACTAGCATGATTGTTATTGCAACAATTCCCGCGACAATTAATGTTGGTGGATTAGGAACCATTTTGTTTGAGGGTTTACGGATACAGAGTATAGTTAAAATGATTTGGGGTACCTTAGCTACGGTTGTGTTATGTGTATTTGTGGCGATTTTATTGAATAGTTTGGAGGAATTTAGATGAAAGCCATTGTTGTAAATGAAGCTGGTGGACCGGAGAAATTGATTTATACGGATGTAGAAAAACCTAAAGTTAAAGCTGGCTGGAGTTTGGTTCAAGTAAAAGGTTTTGGCATCAATCACTCAGAAATTTTTACTCGTCAAGGTTTGTCACCTAGTGTCACTTTCCCCAGAATTTTAGGCATTGAGGCAGTGGGCGTGATCGCTGAAACAACAGATGAAGCAAAATTACCTATCGGTCAAACAGTTATTTCGATTATGGGAGAAATGGGTCGCGACTTTGACGGCAGTTACGCAGAATATGTTTTGCTGCCAAACCAGCAAATTTACCCAGTGAATACAAGATTGCCTTGGGAAATATTGGCAACAATTCCTGAAACTTATTTTACAGCTTTTGGCTCAATGAAAAGATTAAACATTAAAGAAACCGATTCGATTTTAGTGCGAGGTGCCACTAGTGGTGTTGGGCTTGCTTTTTTAAATTTGGTTAAAGCACAATTTCCGCAAATAGAGATTTGTGGGACAACTCGTAGTTTGACAAAAAAAGAACAGCTATTAAAAGCAGGCTTTGATACAGTTATTGAAGATCGAGATGGGAAATTACAAACAGAAGCAAGCTTTGACAAAATATTTGAATTAATCGGCCCCGCTACCATAAAAAATAGCTTTCAGCATCTTTTATTAGCAGGTATTATTTGTAATACAGGCCTACTAGGTGGAAAATGGTATTTAGAAGAATTTGATCCAATTATGGATACAAATGGTGGTTATTTAACGGGTTTTTATTCTGGAGATGTGTCCAGCCAAAAATTAAACCAGCTCTTGGATTATATTGAAGAATTCCGAGTAACCATTCAACCAGAAAAAGTTTTTAAATTATCAGAAGTGCGTCTTGCCCATGAATATCTGGAAAGTCAAAAAAGCTTTGGAAAAACTATTATTTTAAATTAGGAGGAAAACTAAATGTCTTTATTATTATCTCCAGTCGAAATTGCCGGTCTGAACTTAAAAAATCGAGTAGTGATGTCGCCAATGTGTATGTATGAAGTCAAAAAACAAGATGGTGTTGTCACTCCTTTTCATTTTGGTCATTATGGTGCGCGAGCGATTGGTCAAGTAGGTTTAATTATTATTGAAGCAACTGGTGTGACTCCAGACGGTCGAATTTCCAGCCAAGATTTAGGTTTATGGAACGATCAACAAAAAATGGAATTAAAAAAATTAGTCGATCAATTACATTATTTAGGCAGCCAAGTGGGCGTACAATTAAATCACGCTGGGCGAAAAGCCGAAGATGCCGATTATCCGTTGGCACCTAGTGCAATTGCTTACAACGAAGAATTTGCGACACCAAATGAAATGACTCTTGATGAGATTCAATCAGTGGAGCAGGCTTTTGTTGACGCGGCTCAACGAGCAGTTTCTGCTGGAGTAGATATGATCGAACTACATGGCGCTCATGGTTATTTAATGGATCAGTTTTTATCACCGTTAACGAATCAAAGAACCGATCAGTATGGCGGCAGTTTAGAAAACCGTTATCGTTTTATCAAGGAAGTGGTAGAAAAGGTTCGGGCGATTTATCAAGGTCCTTTATGGATTCGTTTATCACTAACAAATTATGCTGACCCGAAAGAGCAAAATAGCATTGAAGATTTTCAACAAATTAGTCAATGGCTGGAACAAGCAGGAATTAATTGTTTAGATATTTCCACTGGCGGATTATTAGATCGCCAACCCAATTTCCCGATCCACGCCGGTTATCAAACACCTTTTGCGACAAAGATGAAGGAAGCCGTCACTATTCCTGTAGCCACTGTTGGTTTGCTAAGTGATCCCGGAATGTGTGAATATATTGTGGAAAATCAACAAGCCAATTTAGTTGTATTAGGTCGAGAATTACTTCGCAATCCTAATTGGTTAGCCGAAGCAGCCAATGATTTACACGATCATGATTTTAAAGTATACAATCATTCTTACCAAAGAGGGCAAATGAAAAATGTTGCTGAGCGTAAACAATATGGTGACGCTAAATAAATTTAGACCACTTGAAGAGAAGTTTTCAAGTGGCTCTATTTTCCACAGAAATTGTTGCATTTACAACAAAAATAAGATAAGCTGTGAATATTCAATTCAGGAGGTGAAATTTTGACAGATATTTTAAGGGAAATAGGAGTGATTGCCCGCTCATTAGATGGCATTGCCAATGTTGAATTTAAGCAATTTGATTTAACCCGCGGGCAATATTTATATCTGGTGCGCATTGCTGAACAACCTGGGATTATTCCTGACCAATTGGCTGAGCTAATTAAAGTCGATCGAACGACTGCGGCTCGTGCCATTTCAAAGTTAGAGAATCATGATTTTATTGAAAAAAAGAATGATCCTGAAAATAAAAAGATCAAGCGTTTATATGTAACTGATCAGGGACAAGCAGCTGCAGCCTTCATTTTAAGAGAAAACAACTATTCCAACCAAATGGCGTTGCATAATTTATCAGCAATAGAAATTGCCGAATTGGCTCGGCTAATGACAATGGTTAAAAAAAATGTCGAAGCTGATTGGGAATATGTCAAAAAAGGAGGCAAACGAACGTATTAAACAACTATCATTAGCCACAAAGGAAACCTTTTTAAATATATATCAAATGCAGTTAACATATGTAAAAGAAAAAGATAAACTTACTAAATTAAGCAGATTTACAAAACAATATCTATATCAAAACTTGCAAAGAGAAATGAATTGTCCTTGCACTCTATTTTATTTAATAAAAATTGATAGACAAATTATAGGTTATTTAAAAATTAAGTATGATCATAAAGATCTAAAGAAAAGACTGCATAATCGTCTAGAAATTGCTGAAATATTTATTTCAGAGAACTCTAGAAGAATTGATTTCGTTTTGTTGCTATGGGAAAAGGTGGAAGAAATAGTCGAAGAGCAGAAGATATCAATTATTAGCTTGTCAACGGCAATCAATCTGCCTAATCATATTTACAAAAAATATCAAATATTAGACCAAGGAGAAAAAATTATATGAAAAAAATCATTGTTACAAAAGACTTTTGGGAGATTTTTCCAACGGCACAAATTCAAGTAGTAATTGCCAAAGGTTTAAATAATCAGGTTGTAGATGAGAAATATGATGACTTCAAGAACATGTTGGCAGAGGCAGTTAAAGAAAGTCAAAAATTTTTAACAGCCGATGTTTTTAGTCAAAATGAAGTAATTGCTCAGTGGCGGGAAGCGTTTAGTCAATTTAAGACTAAAAAAGGCGCTCGATCATCAATTGAAGCTTTGCTAAAGAGAGTAAGTCAAGGTCGTGAGTTTGAACCGATTAATCCATTGGTAGATATTTACAATAGTATATCTTTAGAATTTGCTGTGCCAGCTGGCGGTGAAGATCTTGAAGCAATTGATGGTGATTTAATCTTAGGGAAAGCGCAAGGGGGCGAATCATTCTTTCCGTTAGGCGCGGATAAAGATGCACCGGCATTACCAGAAGAAATCATTTATTATGATCAAACAGGTGCTGTTTGTCGTTGTTTAAATTGGCGAGAGGCCCAAAGAACCATGTTATTGGAAAAGACAACAGATGCCGTTTTAGTCTTAGAATTGATCAATCAAGAACAAGCTGAAAGAGCTAATCAAGCGGTTCAAGAGCTAAAAAAGAAGATTGACTCGTATTTTTCTATTGATAGTCAAATCATTACTTTGACAGCTGGAAATCCGTCAGCAACCTTAATAGAATAGGCTTTACAATGTATAAATCATTATATTAAAGCAACATTTTTTTGGGTTTTCCTGATAAAACAAAGATAAAAAGTCTGTTTCGAAGATTTTATCCTTTTTTTGTTATTGATTGTATGTTAAAATGAAACAAAGAAAAAGGAGGGAGTCATATGGCTGGAAGAGACCGCATTATTATTATTAAACAATTATTGCTAAATGAAAAAAAAGTATCTGTCGCTGATCTAAGTCAAAAATTTTCTGTTACTGAGGAAACAATTCGTCGTGACTTAGATAAGCTGGAGTCAGAAGGTGTATTGACGAGGACTTATGGCGGTGCAATCTTAAATGTTGAAGAGACTGTCTCCAATATCCCCTTTTATAAACGGGCAGAAAAAAATATGGAAGCTAAGCAAGCGATCGCTATCACAGCAAGAGAACTACTGGCAACCACTAATACAATGTACGCCGATTCAAGTTCAACAGTGATGGAAACAATGAAGCTATTAAAAGATCGTGATGATTTAATGATTGTGACAAATTCATCAGAAGCCTTGAAAGAATTGTTGGTTTCAAATGTGAATGTGCTATCAACCGGGGGAGAATTAAATAAGCGTACTTTGTCGCTACAGGGAGATTTAACTGAGCAAGCCATTCAACATTACAATGTTGATGTTGCCTTAATTAGTTGTAAAGGCATTGACTTGGAAACCGGAGTTACTGATACTAATGAAGTGGAATCACGGATCAAACGTCGGATGATTCAGCAAGCCAATCAAGTAGTTTTATTAGTTGACCAATCTAAGTTTGATAAAAAAGCCTTTGTTCATCTTTCTGAATTCCCTCAAATCCAACATGTGATTACCGACAAAAGACCAAATCAAGAATGGCGCAACTTTTTTAAAGAGCAAGGGATTGACGTTCATTTTTAAAGAATAAATACGAGAAAAGAACCAGTTATAAAACTGGTTCTTTTTTTGTTTTTAAAATTTAATCTTTGTTTCAAAGAAAATTTTGTGGTTTATATTGACAGTTTGGTTTTGTTGAAGTAATATATAGATATCGAATGAAAGCGTAAACAAACAGGAGGGTCAATCATGAACAGTAGAGACATTGGTAAAAAGTTGGATCAGCTGCCGATCTCCAGATGGCACTGGCAAGTATTTTTGCTTATCGGCTTTGGATTACAGATAAATGGTTTCTTGAATTCTTCCGGCAGTTCAATTTTAGCCGATTTGGTAGCCAGCGGTTGGTCAAATAATTATTTAAATGCAGCATTTTCTTCAGCTATGATGATCGGATTTTTCATCGGATCTTTGTTTGGTGGAAATTTTGGTGATCGTTTTGGTCGAAAAAAAGCTTACCAATTAAGCATTTTACTTTTTGCAATTTTCTCTTTACTGGCCAGTTTCTCGCCGAATATCTATTTCTTGATTGTTTGTCGTGGTGGGATGGGCATAGGAATGGGATCTGGCATCGTGATTGGTTATGCTTCCTTCACTGAATTTATTCCGGCAAATGTCCGTGGTAAATGGTCGGCGCGGATTTCATTTTTAGGAAATTTATCGCCATTGATTGCCGCATCAGCCAGTTTCTTAATTATTCCGACACTAGGTTGGCGAACGATGTTTGTGGTTGGTTCAGCGGCCTCCTTTATTATTTTTATTTTAGTTTCTAAATTTTTAGATGAATCACCACGCTGGTGTGCTGAAAATAATCAAGAAGCTCGAGCTAAAGAAATTGTGACCAAAGTTGTCACTCGGATTGAAAAAGAAAAAGGAGCGTCACTGAATTTAGAAACTGACAGTAATGGAACTTCATCCAACAGGGTAGAGAAGAAAATTTCGTTTGGATCATTCTTCAAAGGGGCTTTAGGCATCCGGACAATTGTAGCAACGACGGTTTTAGTAGCGATGAATATTTCCCTTTATACGATTACAGTTTGGATTCCGACAATTTTCGTTAATAGTGGTATCAATATTTCGAAATCTTTATTGATGACCACCTTAATCATGCTGGGAGCACCTTGTGGCGTGTTTGTTTCAACTTTAATTGTTGATAAATTTCCCCGTAAATGGTTTGGGGTCAGCTTGATTTTATTGATTGCTATACTCGGCTATGTTTATTCTTTACAAACAACCGAAGTTGGGATTATTGCTATCGGTGTTTTATTAATTTTTATTTTATATATTTACAATAGTTTTTCATCGGCAGTTTACGCACCAGAAATTTGGCCGACAAAAGCTAAGATGCGCGGTTCAGGTATTTCCAATTCGATTGGTCGAATTGTTGCAATTGTAATCCCTTACATTATTGCTTGGATTTTAACCAATTATAGTGTTACCACTGTGTTCATTGTTTTAGGCTGTGCCTTAGGATTTTGTGCCTTGATTCTAGCAATTTTCGGGATTGAAACCCGTAAGAAATCAGTGGAGGAAATTAGTATCGATGACCCAAAGGAGCAACTAGTCACACCCATCATTAGTTCAATCAAATAAATTTAACTATAAAGGAGCAAGTCAAACATGAAAAATACAGTAGCAATTTTAGAGCATCCAGGAAAAATGATCATCAAAGAAACCGCAATACCTGAACCAAAAGCCCACGAGGTTTTAATCAAAGTTGGTGATGTCGGAATCTGTGGTTCAGATGTCCACGGCTTCCAGCATGGTCCTTACATTCCACCAAAAGATCCAAATCAAACGATTGGCTTAGGTCATGAAATGGCAGGCGTTGTTGAAAAAGTAGGTGCCGATGTTACCAAATTTAAAGTTGGTGATCGTGTATGTATCGAGCCTGGCGTGCCTTGTTACAAGTGTGAATTTTGTTTAGAAGGTCACTATAATGTTTGTCCAGATGTTGATTTTATGGCGACACAGCCAAATTATAAAGGCGCTTTGACTAATTATTTAACTCATCCAGAAGATATGACTTATTTATTACCAGACAAGATGACAATGGTGGAAGGTGCTTTAGTAGAGCCAGCAGCTGTCGGCATTCACGCTGGTGAAATGGCGGGAGACTTATTAGGAAAAAAAGTCGTAATTTTAGGTTCCGGTTGTATTGGTTTAATGACGGTGCAAGCGACTAAATTAATGGGTGCTGCGGAAATTGTTGTGATTGATGTCTTACAGAATCGTCTAGATAAAGCCAAAGAGCTAGGTGCTACGGCAATTTTTGATGGTCGAGAAGATAATTTAGTGGAAAAAGTCAAAGGAGTTGTTGGGCAATATGGCGCCGACGTGGTTTACGAAACAGCAGGTGCGATTCCAACGGCTAAAATGGCACTAGAATTAGTCAAACGTCGCGGTAAAATTTTGATTGTTGGGACAATTCCAGGAGATACGCCTGTTGATTTCTTGAAAATTAATCGAGAAGTTTCGATTCAAACGGTATTCCGTTATGCTAACGATTATCCGAAAACTATCAGTATGATTGCTAGTGGAAAATTTGATGTATTGTCGATGGCGGATAAATATTTTGACTATCAAGATACGCAAGAAGCTTTTGAATTCTCAGTAAATAATAAGAGTGATTTGATCAAGGGTGTTATTCGTGTGGCGAAATTAGATTAGAAAAGAGTTGAACTGAATGAGTAAGGTGGATGTAATTTGTATTGGTGCCGCAATTGTGGATATTCCTTTATATCCGGTGGGAGATTTTATTTTTAAAGAAGTTTCTTATCCGTTAGACGATATTTCCATGAAAATTGGCGGCGATGCAATTAATGAAGCAACAATTATTACCCGTTTAGGCAACCGGGTTTCCTTGATGAGTGCAGTTGGCAACGATGGTGCCGGCATGTTTATTCAAGAATTTGCCAAGGAAAATCAGATTATTACCGATCATCTAACGGTCGATCCTAAATTAACCACATCTTTAAATATCGGCATGGTGAGAGAAGATGGTGAACGAACTTTTGTAACTAATCGCAATGGTAGTTTATGGAAAATGAGTATTGATGATATTGATTTGACTGCGATAAAAGACGCCAAAGTTTTGTCATTGGCAAGTATTTTCAACAATCCTTTGTTAAATAATGACGCTTTAGTCAAGATATTTAAAAAAGCTCAGGCTGAAAAAATGATTATTTGTGCTGATATGGTGAAAAGTCGTTTAGGGGAAAGTCTAGCTGATATTTCTGAGGCTTTATCATATGTCGATTATTTCTTTCCTAACTTAGAAGAAGCGGAAGAATTAACCGGCAAGTCTGAATTGGCCGAAATTGCTGACACATTCTTAGATTTAGGCGTTAAAAATGTGGTAATAAAAATCGGAAAACGAGGCTGCTATTTAAAAAATGCCAAAATAGAAAAAATTGTACCAGCCTTTAGAAAAGACAGTGATGTCAAGATTGATACGATTGGCGCGGGAGATAATTTCGTTTCTGGTTTTATCGCCGAATTATTACAAGACAAAGCTTTTGAAGAATGTGCCTATTTTGGCAATGCTGTCGCAGCTGTGTCAATCGAATCTCTCGGAGCAACAGCCGGCGTGAAAAGTCGTGAACAAGTAGAAACAATGATTAAAAACTATAAATAAAAACGAAGGTGGAGAAAAACTCTTGAAGAATATGACATTAGGCAAAACAGACATGGAAGTTTCACGAATTGGTTTAGGAACTTGGGCGATTGGTGGCGGACCGGCCTTTGGCAACAAAGATAATAAGGAACAGTCAATTAAAACCATCCAACATGCCTTAGATTTAGGTTTAAACTTTTTAGATACGGCACCAGGCTATAATTTTGGTAACAGTGAAAAAATTGTCGGTGAAGCTATCAAAGGCAACCGTGAAAAATACACAGTTATCACTAAATTTGGGATTACATGGGAACGAGAGGGAGCTTTTTTCAACAAGGTTGGTGAACAATCATTATATAAAAATCTCTCAAAAGAATCGATTCGCTTAGAAGTCGAGTCGAGCTTAGAACGTTTACAGACAGATTATATTGATATTTACATGAGTCATTGGCAATCAGTAGAGCCATTCTTTACACCAATTTCTGAAACGATGGAAGTTTTAAATGAATTGAAAGCTGAAGGCAAAATCCGTGGAATCGGCGCGGCCAATGTTGATGTGGATCATGTCAAAGAATACTTGAAACAGGGACAATTAGATATTATTCAAGCGAAATATAGTATTTTGGATCGTCAAGTTGAAGAGGAATTACTGCCATTATGTAAAGAACATGGCGTAACTGTACAAGCCTATTCACCATTAGAAATGGGTATTTTAACAGGTGCTATCGATAAAGATTATATCGCACCAAAAGGGACAGCCCGATATGGTAAAAAATGGTTTGAGCCAGAAAACCTAGCTAAAGTAGTGGATATGATTGAACTTTGGCAGCCGTTGTGTGAAAAATATGACTGTAGTATTGCTAATTTAGCGATTGCTTGGATTTTAGCCCAAGGGGATAATATTAATGTTTTGAGTGGATCTACCACACCAGAAGAATTGGATGAAAACAGTAAAGCATTAGACATTCAATTATCAAAAGAAGATGTTGCATATATGCGGGAATTAGCAGAGAAAATTTCATAAAAATAAAAGTTGAATATAATAAAGCGACCCTTTAAGTTAGCATAAAAGTCTAACTTAGTGGTCGTTTTTTTTTAACATTTGTATCCCATTTTGATTGATAACAATAAAAAGAGTTACCAATAAAGTCAAAATAAACTTTATCGGTAACTTTTATTGTTGAAATCGTCTATTTTACCAATGAATATTCACTGGTGTTCCAGTTGGAATATTTTCGTACAACCATTTGGAATCTTCTACAGATAAGATAACACAACCAGCTGAAACCCCGTCACCTACGACGCCTAATCGTTCACCTGAAGACGCATCATAAGGGCCGTTTTTTGAAGTGATTGGCACACTATGGAAAAGATATAAGGCATCTTGCCAACCAACTGCATAGTTTGCTCCACCCCAAAGACTCCAAAAAGTATCTGCGCGATAACCATTAATCTGATAATTGCCAGTTAAGGCTTGATATTTTGAATTGACATTTTGAGAAAGCATAGTGTAAATTACGTTAGCGCCTGATTTGATATATGTCCGTTTGTTATTATAAGAGACTTCAATATTCAAATTCGGCACAGCTAAACTAGGATAAGGTCCGCCGGTTGTATAGCGCCAGTAATCTTTTACCTCAGTAATTGCACTAGCTTCGACCCAACCAATCGCTGTATCGGGAAAAGCAATTTCGTAATAGGTGCCATAGTTAGTTTTTACTTCTGTTTTTAAAGTAGCTACTAAATTGGCATAATTTGCGGTATTGCCAACGACACTTGAATTGCCAGTTTGAGCTGCATTTAAAATGTCTGTGTTAGACACACGACCGTGTCGGTTAGTTAAACGATTGATACTATGGATGCTCTCTCCATCATAAGTCGGTTCACTAATACCATACCAGCCAATTGCTTCATCTTTCCATCCAACATCAACTAAAGAATTAATTTCATTTTTATCATAAGTATAATGGTGGGAGCCAGATACTGCATTTGGGTTATAGGCACGATAAATGGCTAATTCTTCTGTTTCCGAAGAATACCAACCGATGCCTTCATCTTTCCAACCTTGTTCAACTAAATAATCTGCTTCTCCGCGGGATAAAGTATAATGATGATCGCTGGCATTTTCATTGTACATCCGATAAACTGGTTGATCACTCGCTTGTGGGGCAACCCAACCGATGCCTTCATAATTCCAGCCGAGATTCACTAAATTATCTCGTTCCCCTAAGTTGGCTGTATAAAAATGTTCGCCTGAATTTGGATTATACATCCGATACATTTTTTGACTGCCCTGGTTGGCAGCTGATGCTGAAGAGCTAAAGCAACTTATTGCTGCTAAGATACCAAAAACACTCAATAATATTTTTTTCAAATCATCAATTCCTTCCTAAAATATTAATTGTAACTATTGATCCTAATTAAAACACACCTACAAAAACGTTACCACAAAATCAGCGGAGGGTAAATCACCATTTGTGAGAGTCGAGATTTTTTTGAAATAATTTGACTCCCTCAAAAATCTGTGCTAATAATAGTGGCACATACTAAATAGATGACTTGAAACTGTTCGCCGGAAGAGTTTCAATTACGGTCAGAGAGATCAACCCTAGGCTTTAAGGTTGATTTCCCTGGCCTTTTTTATTTAGTAAATATTTATTACAGGAGTTTTTTAACATGGAAATTGCTAAAAAAATTCTGACTTATGAAAGTCAGTATCAAACGAAGGTCGCTAACGGACTCAGTCAAGCCGATGTCGAAAATAGGCTCGCTGAATATGGTGAAAACCGTCTGCCGGAAAAACAGCCTAAGTCCTTCCTGCAATATTTAATTGATGCTTTAAAAGACATCACGATTATCATTTTACTGATTGCGACAGCCCTATCGACTTACGTGGCGCTCACCAATCATCCTGATGATTTAACCGAACCGATTGTTATTTTCGGGATTGTCTTATTAAACTTATATCTATCGATTAATCAACAAAAAAAAGCCGAAAAATCGATGGATAAATTAAAATCATTCAGTATTCCGCAAGCAAAAGTCAAACGAGTTGAAGGAACGGAAACAATCGACAGTACCAAAATTGTTCCCGGTGATATTGTTCTTTTAGGAGTCGGCGATCGCGTACCAGCCGATGGCGTTTTAGTTTCGGCTACGGACTTTTTAATTGATGAATCTTTCTTAACTGGAGAAAGCGAGCCTAGCGAAAAAAATCCAAATCAATTTTCAGCAGCTGATGCGTCTTTAGGTGATCGTAAGGACCGCGTGTTTTCCGGCTCACTGGTAACTAGCGGCAAGGCGGAAATGATTGTTACTGAAACTGCTGATAAAACGGAAATCGGAAAAATTTCTAATTTACTACAAACTGAAGAAGTAAAACCAGCTCCATTACAAGTCAGAATGCAAAAGCTAGGAAAAATCTTAGGTGCGGTTGCTATTTTTGCCGGCTTATTAGCGATAGTGATTGGTTTGTTGCGTGGTTATCCTTTGACAGAAATTTTGATGATTGCTATTTCTATGTCTGTGGCGGCAATTCCGGAAGTTTTACCGGTCGTGGTTACGATTTCTTTATCTTACGGTATGAGCAATATGGCTAAGAAAAATACTATCGTTCGCACACCAATGGCAGTTGAAACTGTCGGAAACTTATCAGTTATTTGTTCAGATAAAACCGGTACGATTACACAAAATAAAATGACCGTAAAAAAAGTTTGGCTGCCAGATGGGGGACTTAAAAAAGTTGACGAAACTTTATCAGCTGACGAAAAAAAATTAATCCAATATTTCTATTTAGCTAGTGATCGAGAAACTGGCAATCCGACTGAATTAGCCATTAACAAATTAACGCAAAATCAATTTACTTATTCCGAAGTGGAAACCTTTATGGCGGATTACCAAAAAATTAAAGAAGTTCCTTTTGATTCCAGTCGTAAGCAAATGACGGTGGTTTATCAAGTCGATGACGGTTTCCTATCGATTACCAAAGGTGCTTTTGACCGGCTGAAATTTCAAGATCAGCCGCAAGAAGCTGTGGCTATCCACGATGAATTAGCGGCTGATGCTTACCGAGTATTGGCTTTAGGCTATAAATTTTGGTCAACCAATCCACAAGATTTCACAACTGATCAATTAGAAAATGAGCTAACTTTTGGTGGGTTTATTGGTATTATCGATCCTGCCAGAGCAGAAAGCGCCCCCGCAGTTGCAATGGCTAAAAAAGCTGGTATTCGGACAATTATGATTACCGGCGACCATTTGCTTACTGCTAAAAAAATCGCTCGTCAAGTCAATATTTTAACCGATGGCCAAAAAGCCATGACTGGTGCCGATTTGGCGAAGCTATCTGACGAAGAACTAAATCAACAAATTGATCAATACAGTGTTTTTGCCCGAACATCACCAGAAGATAAAATTCGAATCGTTAAAGCCTTACAACAAAATAATGAAGTGGTGGGAATGACTGGCGACGGTGTAAATGATGCGCCCGCTTTAAAAGCAGCTGATGTTGGTATCGCTATGGGTGGCGGAACAGAGGTTGCGAAAGAAGCAGCCGATATGGTTTTATTAGATGATAACTTCGCGACAATTGTTGATGCGATTAAAGAAGGACGTCGGGTCTATAGTAATATACGTAAATCACTTTATGCGATGCTCGGTTGTAATATTTCTGCCTTGTCGATTGTATTGATTTCTCTATTAGCTGGTTGGGGAGCACCGGTAACAGCGATCCAGTTATTATTGATTAAAGTGGTGGCAGACGGCATTCCTGGTTTTAGTTTGTGTGTGGAACCGGCTGATGATGATATTATGGCACGTCAACCAATTAAAAAAGGCACCAGTATTTTTGCTGGTGGCTTGTTGAAAAACATTATCGATATTTCGATTGTCTTTACAGTATTAAGTTTGATTGCTGTGGTGGCAGCCAAATATACCAACTTGTTTGCTGGAAATAATAGCATGATTTTCTTAGTGCTTGGTTTGACAACGATTGTTCATATGTATAATTGCCGAAGTAAACGATCCATTTTTAAACTAGGTATTTTAAGTAATAAACTGTTGTTAACGACCACAATTGCCGGTTCAATTATTCTGATGCTAGTAGTTATTACGCCAAGTGTCGGCAGTGTTTTCGGATTAACCAATATATCTGGATTAAGCTGGATTTTAGTCGCTATACTTTCAATTATGCCGCTGGTATATGTGGAAGTGAAGAAACGCTTAGGATTGTTTGGTCAAAAAGAAAAGAATCTGAATTTAGGAAAATCTTATAAAGTAAGCTAATTGATAACTCGTGAATGAGGATTTTTCATCCTAAAAAGTTTAAAGGGGTGAGAAGATCATTCGCGGGTTTTTTGTGTTTTATAAAGATGGTATGATTAAAGGAAAAAGGAAGTGAAGCAATGATTGAAATCGCAGAAGCACAAGTTTTGTCGCAACAAATGAAAAAAGAACTAGTGGGCAAAACCATTAGTCAGGTATCCTTTGGTAACTCGCCCCATCGTTTTGCTTTTTTTTCGACAGAAGAAGAGACTTATGATTTGTGGCTTGTGGGTAAGAAGGTTGAACAAGTTTCCAGTGTTGGCAATTATGTTTTATTGGAATTAGCAGATTGTCGTTTGTCTTTTAGTGAAGGCTTGAATTTTTATTGGCTATCAGCAGGAGAAAAATTACCGAAAAAGTATCAATTTTCCCTCACTTTTTCTGATGGTTATATTTTAGCTTGCTCAGTTAGTATGTATGGCGCTATGATGTTGCAAAATGAGGCACTGCCAGGAAATGAATATTTTCAAGTGGCGGTAGAAAAACCCAGTCCACTGAGTGAAGATTTCAATCAGGCATACTTTCAAAAATTAGTAGCTGAAACTAAGCCAACTATTAGTTTAAAAGGTTTCATGGGAACTGAACAACGGATTCC
Organism: Enterococcus sp. AZ103; assembly: GCF_051714685.1. Taxonomy (NCBI): domain Bacteria; kingdom Bacillati; phylum Bacillota; class Bacilli; order Lactobacillales; family Enterococcaceae; genus Enterococcus; species Enterococcus sp. AZ103. The sequence continues at coordinate 781,307 of NZ_JBIOSI010000002.1, forward strand.
AGGACTTGGCAATGGCAGTCTCCACGATATCTTTTTTACGGCAAAGTTATTACCTAAGCGGAAGCTGAATACATTGTCTCCTGAAGATATCACTGAATTGTATCAAAGTATGAAAACGATTTTAGCAAAAATTGTGGCAGAGGGCGGTCGCAATACGGAAAAAGATTTTTATGAACAACCTGGTGGCTACCAAACAATTCTTTCCAGTAAAACTTGGAAAAATTCGTGTCCCCGTTGTGGTGACGAGATTCAAAAAGTCAGCTTTTTAGGCGGTACTGTTTACTATTGTGAAGGCTGTCAAAAATAACTAAAACCACTTTAGTCAGAAATCTGCTAAAGTGGTTTTTTCTACCAATATTCTAGTTGATCTAATGTTTTTGTTGGGATGATTTTCCCTGTGATATCAGTCAAATTGATTGAAGATAGCGGCTGAAACATCCAAGCGTCTTCTTGTCCTTTTTCTGTAGGATAAGGGGGAATGAAGCCTTGTGCTAAGGCTGACTTAAATCCATGGCGAGGATAATAGTCAATATGTCCCAACACAAAGACTAAATCTATTTTCTTCTTCTGCAAAATAGTCAGTCCAGCTTCAATCAATTGTCCGCCAATCCCCATTTTTTGATAAGCAGGAATAATTGCTAATGGTGCGAGAATCATCAATGAAGCGGGCATTTTAGCATTAGCAATCTTGGCCCGACTGAATAGAATATGTCCAACGGCTTCTTCACTATCAAATGCTAACAAAGAAATAGTTTCAGCAAGTGGATCTTGTAAAATATTATCTGCTAAATCCGCTTCATTCATTTCGTTGAAAGCTTGATACTGCACTTGATAAATATTTTCTCGGTCTTGTTCAGACGCTTCTCGAATTGTAAGGTTCATACTTTTTATCTCCTTAAAAAAATTTTTTAAATATAAAAAGCTATTGATTAGAAAAAAAGTAATTAGAGAATGGTAGGGCTAAAGACGACATTATTTACCATTACTATACAGGCAAAACTCCTCTCCTGTAGAAAAATTTTGAATTTTCTCCCCAAGTACTTCATGCAAAAGGGTGAAGGCTTTTTTGCCAGTACAATGTCCGGTTAAAATACGATCAATCGGCAAAATTGCTAATTGTTCACCCAACTGTAAGATTTCGTTGGGTGCTTGTGCCAAACTATTCAAATAAGGGAGGCCAATTAAGTGAAAACCACCGATTAAATAATTGATTTTTTTTCTGGAAAGGTGGCTAAAGCTTGTCGTGCCATTTCCAAAATACCATGATGACTACAACCGGTGATTACGATCATGCCATCTGATTGAAGATAAACTGCCATCAATTCATCGGAAAAATCGTCCAAAACAGGTGGTTGATCCATATAGAGATTCTTCGTAGATTTATTGGTTTTTTCTAAAGGAATTAGAAAGAAATTTTCGGCAATTTCCGTTACTTTAGAAATTTTATTTCCCCAAGCCTCAAGAGTAGTTAAAGATTTTTTCTCAGGTCCTACATAGATTTGTCTACCTAGAACTTTGATGAATCTAGGCTTTAAAGTTTTTTTTGAAAGAAAGAATGGCACGGATTTGTTTGCTAAATAAGATAATCCGCCAATATGATCAGAATGACCGTGAGAAATAATGATGCCCGACAGGTCAGTTAGCGGTTCGGCTAGCGTTTGGGCATTTCGAATAAAATTTTGATTGGGTCCAGTATCAAAGAGGAATTTTTGCTGATTAAATGAGAGTAACAAAGAAAGTCCATGGGCATTTTTAAACTGGCGCTGGCTTTTTGTGTTTTCCAGTAAAACTTTATTTTCATTTGTATCCTCCTCAAAATGCATGATTTTTTATTCATATGTTACTCAAAAAACAGCTCAAATCAATGAGCTGTTTCAAAATTATTTTTTATCTTTTAATAAGAAGGAACAAATCACTGCTGGGATCATCACTGCTGCTAAGACAAAAATAACCATTGATAAACTGGAAACATCAGCAATTTTTCCAAGTATTGGTGAAGTGATCCCACCGACACTGACAGCTAGTCCTAAGGTTACACCGGAAGCTAGGCCCATTTTATTTGGCAAGTATTTTTGTCCTAGAATGACCATGGAACTGTAAGGAATAAATAGTAATAAACCGATGGGAACAACTAAAATAAAGGCCAGCGCGACATTTCTAGTCATGCCTAAAGCAAACAGTAGTAGAGGAACTGCTAAAAAACTCCAGACAATAATTTTTTTATGCCCGTAATAATCAGCCAAGCGTCCACCGATTAATGTGCCAGTCGCGCCGACAATGAACATCAAACTTAAGGCAAAACTGCCGCTAGAAGTACTTTGTTGTAAAGTATTGACCCAATATAAAGCTAAAAAAGTATTCAAACCATAAAAAGCAATTGAGCGGCCAATCAAAACCACCGTCAACACACCAAACATTTTCCAATCATCTTTTTCTTTTGGTTCTGTACTAACACTTCCTGAAAAAGTAAATTCTTCGGCAATACGATTTAATTTCGGTAAAGTTAAGGTGAAGATAAGAGTTAAAATTGCTGTTGGAATTAATACTACTAAAACACCGCGAATGCCCCAAAGATTGACTAAAGCTGTCGCTGTAATTGGACCAATGGCAAAACCAATATTTCCTCCAAAAGTAAAAATACTCATGCCTTGTCCTTTTTTAGTTAAGGAAAGAGTGTTTGTTAATTTTGCTGCATCAGGATGATAAGCGGCAATCCCGATTCCACAAATAGTTACCCAAAAAATTAAGGCATTATAGGAATTCGCAATCCCTAATAAACTAAAACCGATGCCCACCAATAAAACAGCAACCGGCAAAATCCAGGTCGTCCGGTATTTATCCGATAAAAAACCAAACAATGGCTGAATAATCGAAGAAACTAAATTCATAGCAAAAATCAAACCAGCTGCTACTGCATAAGCATAATGATGTTCCGCGATTAAAAAAGGTAAAAGCGCCGCTACCGCTCCTTGAGTAAAGTCTGCAAATAAGTGTCCGGTAGCTAATAAATAAGTATATTTTTTATAATTCAAAATCTTCGCCTCACTCTGTAATATAATCTAATAATTGAAACATCACTGCTTTATTTTCAATCGGAACAGGAGTTTTCAAAATATCTTCTGCTGTTTGGTTTAAATGATTATCTTTCGTATAGTTGCCGTCATTGATGACGATCTCTCTTAAATCATCTGCCTGTGGTTCAAAGTGAAATTGTAAACCAATCACACGATGATTCATAACAAAACCTTGATTTTCCAATAAGTCACTGGAAAAAAGTAAATCAGCATCTGCTGGAATTTCAAAAGTTTCTTCATGCCAATGAAGGGCCAACAATTCTGCTGGTAAATGAGGAATCGTTTTAGATTTTAAATAGACTGGAGCAAAACCAACTTCTTTGGGCCCTTTAGTAATTTGATATCCCAAGGTTTTAGCAATTTGCTGAGCACCGAAACAAGCCCCAAAAATTGGAGTTTCATTTTCTAATAGCTGAGCAATTAATTCTCGCTCTCGCAAAATCCATTCAGTGGAATCGTTGGGACTCATGGGGCCGCCTAAAATAATTAAGAGATCGGTTTCTGCAGCACTTGGCAATATATTATATTGATAGGGATGATAAATAAACATTTGATGATGATGTTTTTGTGACCAAGATTGGATTGATCCGGGTCCTTCATTTGGGGTGTGTTGTAGAACATTTATCCGCATTAATAATTTCCTCCAGTTAATTCATCTGATGAATTTAAAAACATCATATGATTTATTTTTACGGAAGTCAAGAGGGAAATCACGATAATTTAGTTGTATTTTACTGAATTTTGTATTATAACTAAATGTAAGTAGAAAACATCTGATGAATATTGGAGGCCGTCATGAAAAATCAAAGAAATCTTGTGAACAAAACGATTGAAGCTTTATTGAATTATATCGCAGAAAATGATTTAGCTATTGGAGCAAAGATGCCCACTGAACCCCAACTCGTTGAAATGTTAAAAGTCGGTCGTTCTACTTTGCGGGAAGCGGTCAAGATCTTAGTTTATTCTGGTGTGCTGGAAGTCAAACAAGGTTCAGGAACTTATGTAAAAAGCCGTCAGTTAACGACTGAATATACGGATGAAAATTTAATGACAGTGAAAACCATGTTAGAGATTCAAGCCGCCGAATTAGCAGCAGCCGCAGATTTACCGGCTGAACGGTTGATTATTTTGAAGGAAAAATTATTTGAACGGAATAAACATTTAGAGGAAGGGGAGTTCTCAAAATATATTTTGAGTGATTTGGCTTTTCATATGCAAATGGTGGAATTGTCGGGAAATCCTTTTTTACTTAAATGGTATAACGAAATATATCCAGATTTGATCACGTTATTAAGTAGTCAAATCTTAAAAATTGATGCTTTTCAGGATACGATTGTTTTGCATAATCAAGTATATGAAGGAATTATCGAAAAAAATCCGGAAAAAGCTCGAGCAGCGTTGATTGAAATTAGTCAGGCAAATTAAAAAATCGCGACCTTAAAGTAGGTCGCGATTTTTTATTCTTTCACTTTGTAACGAGCTTGTTTAAACATACTGATATCGTCATTTTCTTTGTCTTCTTTGTACTGTACAAATTGGACTTTAGGTGAATAGTTGATTTGATGAGCTTCTTTTAAGCCTTCAATATCTAAAGCATAAATTTTATTATTCTTAATTTTTTGCGAAAAGACTTGGTGATTGGCGACATAAACATAAGTTGTTTTTTGCTCATCAATGTCTTGGCTACGAAAAGTCAGCTGATTATCTTCAGTTGTAATGGTATCTGTCAACAATTGAAAATTCCCCACACCAGTGTCTTGTTTAGTAGCAATAGCAAGATTTTTTTGCGTATCTGAATCGACTGTCTCATTGACGATTGTCGCCGAACAGCCTGTCAGAAATAAACCAACGGTAAAAAATAGTCCTAATAACATATTCTTTTTCATTTTGTTAGCCTCCTTTGTAAAAGTATAACAGACTAAATCGAGAAATCTTCCGACTAAAGGCTGATATCAGTCAATTTACATTTAATTTTCGTGGATTTATGCTACACTATGGGTAACAATTATGAAAACAAAGGAGAAATTTGCTTGAAAATTGTTGGAATTGATTTAGATGGAACGTTGTTGAACTCGTCACAAAAGATTAGCCAGGAAAATGCTGCCGCGATTAGCCAAGTGTCAGAAGATGTATTTCCGTTTATTTGTTCGGGAAGAGAACTAGGTGATATTCAAAGATTATTGCAAACCGTTAATTTAGAGATGCCGATGGTGGCTTTAAATGGAGCCGTTGCTTATGATAAAGGAGAACTATTGTACGATCGCGAAATTTCGCAAGCAGACGTACAAGCGATTCATCAAGTGATTGCTGATTTTCCGCTAAAAGTTTATACCAATGAGAAAAAGTATGAATGCGCTGATTATGTAAAAAAGGCAACCGAATTGTATCAGGAGAATGCAGCTGATTTCTCTGAAAACAGCTTAAAATACTTATTGAAATATGAAAATACTAGCAAAGGAACCATTTTTGAAAGTATTAATGAAATTTACCAAAATAAACAAATGAAAGTTTATAAATTTTTCGTTTATTTACCAAGTATTTCTTTAAAACAAGCCGCGATGAAAAAATTGAATCAAATTGAAGGCATCAACGCAACAGAATCAGCAGAGGACAATATAGAAATTATTGCTGGGGACGTTTCAAAAGCCTTGGCCTTTACAAAAATTACACAACATTATCAATTTCATAATCCTATGACGGTTGCAATTGGTGATAGCTTGAATGATTTAGAAATGATCGAAGCTGCTGATATGAGCTTTGCCATGGCTAATAGTCATCCAACAATTTTAGCAAAAGCTAGTCATTTGACAGTTTCAAATGATGAACATGGTGTTGCACAGGCTTTTGAGAAACTACAATTAGCATAAATAAATGCCCAATCTGAATTGTCAGATTGGGCATTTTTTATTTTTAAATCGGTTGATACTCTAAAACGGCCTGATAAGTAATGACTTTCATACGGCGATAAAATTCTGCCGGCAAATCACGCCAAGCTTTTAAAATACGATTAAAAAAATGATCGTCGGCTTCAACAACGTATTCACTTAAGAGTAAACCGAGAAATTTCTTCTCTTGAGTCAATAATTTTTGATAAATTTCTTTGGCTTTTGATTCATTATCTATCACATAAAGAGTGTTAATCTCCACATAAGCGCCTTCGATTCTTTCTGTTTCTTCAATAAAATAAAGTGATTTTCTTTGTTCCGTCATAATAATCATCCTTTCTATCATTCAAAGTATATTTAAAAAAACTATTCAAGCTTAATTTCCAACTAAATTAAGAAACAACAAAACATGACAATAGCTGGATAAATAATATAGTCTCGATTCATTCGTTGACCATCAGCATAAGCTTGCCAATGGAATAAATAATGTACAATTAACCAACCAATTAATGTTCCTAGGGTATTCATCATCAAGTCATTGACATCAGTAATTCGGCTGAAAGTAAACATCTGACTTATCTCAATCGTTAATGAAAAAAGGAAACCATAAAGCAAAGTATTATGAAGACGTTTGAATTGTGGCCACATAACTGGTAAAGCAACACCTAATGGTATAAAAAATAAAATATTCAGTAGAGTGGAACCATCAATGATCTTTTGAAACGGGATCAAATTAAAATTCGGGTGAAAGATTGACTGATTGATTTTCCACATTTCGGTCCATTCTGTCAAATCTGGAAATCCGACTAAATAGCCGATGGCTGCAATCAAATAAAAAATAAGCAACAGGCTCCAAATAAAATAGTGGAGATTGATTCGTTTTCTTTCAAGAATTAAATAAGTACCCCAGACGCCCATATAAATAGCAACATCCATGATTTCACCTCCTGTTTTGTAACTAAGCTCAGTATAGGTGAGGAATCTTTAGTAACCGGAAATATTCTGAGACCTTTATCAGAATAATTAGGAAGAAGCTGTGAAGATGTTTAGGAAAAGAATAATTTCTCTAGGATTTGTTTAAGACCAATCAAAAACTGTCTATTTAAGAAAAAAATGATGAAACCTTCTATTTTCCTAATAGAAGTGAAAGGCGGTACACTTATTTGGAAATAAAATGAAATTTTCAAAAAGGTGGGAATGATTATGTACCAAGATTTAGAAAATAAAGTCGCCGTGATTACAGGAGCATCTAAAGGAATCGGAACAGCGATTGCAGAACGCTTCGGTAAAGAAAAAATGAAAGTCGTGGTTAATTACCATTCAGATGAAACAGGTGCCCAAGAAACCGTTGCAATCATTAAAGAAAATGGTGGGGACGGGATTGCCGTTCAAGCAGATGTAGAAACGGAAGAAGGTAACCAATTATTATTGAACCAAGCTATCGATAATTTTGACGATTTAGATTTATGGGTCAATAATGCCGGCATGGAAAACAGTCATGAAACTCATGAACTATCGTTGGAAGATTGGAACAAAGTCATCAATGTGAATTTGACAGGGGTCTTTTTAGGAGCGAAAACAGCCTTAGCTTACTTCGTTGAAAAAAATAAAAAAGGCAATATCATCAATATGTCATCTGTTCATCAACAAATTCCTTGGCCAACATTTGCCCACTATGCGGCATCAAAAGGTGGCGTAAAATTATTTACCGAAACAATTGCCATGGAATATGCTGAAAAAAATATTCGAGTGAATAATATCGGACCAGGAGCAATCAATACACCGATTAATGCGAAAAAATTCGCTGATCCTGAACAACTAGCAGCGACAACTGCGATGGTTCCAATGAAAAAAATCGGAGAGCCAGAAGAAGTTGCCGCGGCAGCCGCTTGGTTGGCATCAGCTGAATCAAGTTATGTGACAGGCATCACTTTATTTGTAGATGGCGGTATGACTTTATATCCGGCTTTCCAAGATGGTAAAGGTTAGGAGGAAATAATGATGGGAATTTTTATCGCGTTACTTCCTGCATTAGGTTGGGGAATTATGCCAATCTTAATTGGAAAAATTGGCGGAGAACGAACCAATCAAATTTTAGGAACAGGGATTGGTTCTTTAATTGTTGGGTTGGTAGTTCATTTTGCTTTTTCAACTAGCAGTATTTCTTGGCCAGTTTTCTTGATTAGTTTAGCCTCAGGCGCTTTTTGGGTGATCGGTCAAACGGGACAGTATCGTTCTTTTGAAATTATGGGCGTGTCTGAAACGATGCCGATTACGACGGGCTTTCAACTAATTGGAACTTCTGTGATTGGTGTTTTAGCATTTGGTGAATGGCCAGGAACAACCAATAAATTAATTGGTGTCGGTGCACTGATTTTGTTAATTATTGGTGCTTATTTAACTTCGATTAATGATAATAAATCCGGTAACAGTCAAGTTATTAAAGGCATCATGGTATTGTTACCAACTAGTATCGGTTACTGGGTCTACAGTGCGTTACCAAAAATGGTAGACGCTTCTGGTTTATCAATTTTCTTTCCACAAATGCTGGGGGTCTTTTTAGGGGCATTGATTTATGTGCTGACTCATGACCGTCAAGTGATTACTGAGAAAAAAAGTTGGTTGACGACGATTGTCGGTATTGTTTTTGCTATTTCAGCTTTAATTTATATCTTTTCTGCCCAAGCAAATGGTGTAGCTACAGCTTTTGTATTCACACAATTAAATGTGATTGTCGCAACTTTAGGCGGCATGTTGATATTGAAAGAGAAAAAATCGCCGCGAGAATTTCGTTTCACTATTGCGGGTCTAGTTTTGATTGTGGTAGGTAGCATTATCACGGGTTTTATTTAGGCTTGTCAAATGCTTATTTTTAACGGACAATAAAGTTAAAAAGGAGCGAGATCAATGGAGCCATATAAAATTCATTTTTACCAAGTTGCCGCTGAAAATTTAACTAAGAAGTTGTCCCGTAGAAATTTTGATGTGGAAATTTGTCAGACATTAGCTGAGGCCAAAGAAAAAGCCTTAGAGATGATTCCATTAAATAAAACTGTTGCTTTTGGTGGATCGCAAACATTAGTCCAATCAGGTATTTTTGATGCACTTTATCAACGGGGACAAACAATGATTGATCGTGAAAAAGCCAAGGATTTAACTGAACGGCATCAAATAATGAAACAAGCGCTGACGGCGGATGTTTTTTTGACCAGTATCAATGGTATCTCTGAAGATGGTCAATTAGTGAATGTCGATAATGTCGGCAACCGCGTGGCGGCCATTACTTATGGTCCAGATAAAGTGATGGCTTTTGTCGGTATCAATAAAGTTTATGGTGACTTGGAAACGACGATTAAAATGGTACGAGGACAAACTTCGCCGATGAATGCCCATCGTTGGGATTTGAAAAACACGCCTTGTGCTAAAAAAGGCATTTGCGGAGACTGTCTGCAAGAAGAATGTATTTGTAATACAATTGCTGTGACTAGACGCTCATGGCAAAAGGGTAGAATCACTATTTATTTAATTCTAGAAGAAGTTGGACTTTAAAAAAGTAAGCAGCAATGCTTTCTTTTTTTTGCTTTGATACTCTATTGAAGGATGGGCAGTCTACAATAATTTATCTGCGGTAATCACCCGATAATTATGTGAGTTCACTGTTACTCTGACTTTCAAAGTCGAATTTGATATATAAAAATTTTTACCTTTTTTCTCGATAATACTATCTGGTTTGGCAATTGTTTGATAGATGAAAGTTTCGATTTCAGGAGGTGTTAACTGCAATTGTAGCTTCTTATTGATTCGTTGATAAACCAATTCAGTGTAACAAAGAGAGGTGAGAATTTTTGTTTTCATAAGTATCCTTTCTGTTAAGACGCCTAATTTATAGTATAAAAATAGTAATTGCCATTAATGATACATCATTATTCGTTTATTTCGTCAATCAATCGAGTAAGATCTTCTTTAAAAATATAGTGGCTAAATTGTTTACTTAAAACTTTGCTGATATTACGATAGGCAAAAATGGGTGTGTTAGGCAAGGTGTAATAATAAAGTCCATTTTCCTGATATATCGGTTGGTCAACTGTAGTAAAATGATTGCCTTCAATCGCGTTACCTGCATCAGCAGCAATATCAATAATCAAACTACCTTTTTTCAATTGTGCCTGTTCAGCTAAAGTCATGATTGGCTCAGCCTCATCGCCAACTTCAATCCCATTAATGACAATCGAATACTCTGGTAAATGTTCTTTAAATTCTGGCATGGTTCTGCGAGTAAACATTCGCACCGTTGGGGTCATTTTTGAAACTGCATGAAATGCACCTTGGGCTGTATTGCCAGCACCTAGTATCGCAACAGAATTTTCATTATCAGGTAACAGTCCATAATTCAAAAGGGCATGAAGGGTGCCGGCATAGCCAGCATAAAAACTATTTTGGTAAATATAATTTTTGGGAATGATTTTACTAGGATAAGATTTTCCTTGATAGAACATAGTCGGTCGGCGATTGTCTAAATCCAAAACATATAAATTTTTCGGAATGGCCTGGGTTTTCATAAAATCTTTGCCAGAACCTAATGGATGGGTCCAGCCGATAATAATTTGGTTAGGTCGAATCAACTCATAATCAGTCGGTTGAATAATCTTTAAAGAAAAAATAGCATCGCATTCCGCAAAAATCTCTGGTCGAGACAAAATTGTACAACCAGCATTCCAATAGGCTGCATCATCAATATCTAAATCACTGCCAAAACCTGATTCAATAAAGATAGCGTTTTTAAATTTATGAATATCTTTTGGTAGGAGAGGCAAACGGCGTTCATTGGGAAAATCTGATTTTATCAAACCTAATTTCATTTTATTTCCTCTTTTCTGTTTAAAAACATAGGAACCAGCAAAGTCGTCTCAAATTAAGTGTAACATGCCTGGACTACTTTATTACCCGTTTAAACTCAATAAAAAAAACAACCGCTAAAAATTATTTTAGCAGTTGTTTTTTTATTCATAGATTTATTTCATTTCATCTTTAACTTCGTTGTAAAGGTCTGCCCGTTTACCAGAAGTAGCTAAAGTTGAAAGTTCTTGTGAAGCAGTGTGATCAAAAGCTTTATCTTTAGAATCTGAAACTGACCATACGCCTGAAGAGAACGGTGTTTCAAAATCGCCAGATGAAGTGTTTTCGATAGTTATTTTGTACATATTATCTTCTTTAGTAACAGTTGCTTTCATGAAGTCACTAGCTTTACCATATTTTAATGAGCCGTTGTCTTCAGTGACTGCCATTGAAGTAGTTTGGTTTGGTGCTTCAAATAAAGCGATTTGGTCCGTGATATCAACTGTTTTATCGTCTTCAAACATTGATTTAGATAATGCTACGCCACTTTCCGCTGCTGGTGCGAAATACCAACCCATAGCACCTGATGCTGCGTGCATGAAGGCAAAGTGTAAATATTCTTCATTGCTTGATGCAGGAACTTCAAAGCTTACTGAATCACCAGGTTTAGTGATTTCTTTCGCTGATTTGTCTTCGCTAGTATCTTTACCTATGATTTGACCATATTTTTCTTTATCAGATTTTTCAGAACTAGATTTTGCTGATTGACTGGTTTTGTCTGAACTGCTTGCACTCGAGCTAGAGTTTGAATCGTTTGTGCCACAAGCTGCAAGTAAAACAGTCATCCCAGCTAATGTAATACCGCCGATTAATACTTTTTTAAACATAATAACATCTCCTAGATAATTTTTATATTTCAATTCGTTTTGTAGTTTATGCCGAAAAAATGGTTTAGGCAATTAATTGAATTTGACAATTAAAATAACAATAGTCATTGTTTTGACTTTATTAATTTGTTCGACTGAATCGTGCGAATTTTGCCATAAAAAATGAATTAGCTGAGTAAATTTGCCATGGAATATCAGTTATAAAGAAAGGGTAAAGAATCTTTCAATAAAATACAAACAGCACAGATAGGGAGTATAGACACTTGTGTTTTAGGAGGCTATTCCATATCTTTTTCAACTATGTGGTAAAGATCGGCTCTCTTTCCAGAAGTTGCTAAAGTAGAAAGGGCTTCTGAAGCAGTATGGTCAAAACTTTTTTCTTCCATATCGGTTACAGCCCAGACGCCAGAAGAAAATAGTGTTTCAAAATCGCCAGAAGAAGTATTCTCAATCGTGATTTCATACATGACGTTTTTCATCTTAACGGATGTTTTCATAAAATCATTAGCAGGATCTATTTCAAAGCGGCATCCTCTTCGCTGACTTTTTTAACAGTCTCAGCATTTGGTGCAGCGAATAAGGCAATCTTGTCGGTAACATCGACGGTATTTTCATTTTCGAACATTGATTCTATTTTTTTTAGTCTTTAAAAAATGAAAGGGTTTCGTTATTCGAAGTGATTAAATTATTTTTTGGTAGTGATAAAAGATGAATAGAAGAGGAACTTATAAAGAAAAGATTAAAAAAAGCTATCGCTGATTCGCGATAACTTAAAGGGATTTTCTTAATTCAAATAGGTTAGCACCTAATCCGCTTTTTCCTGTTAAAATATCTAATTCGAAAAAGATTGGCGGCTCATTTTCGGTAAGAGCAGGGTAGTCCTTAACTGCCTCGTCGATTCTAGCATGGTTCGTTAATTTTGTTAGATAAGTCGTTTTAGGCAGTTGCAAAACTTCTGGATGCTGGGCGTTTTTTTCATTTGGAGTCAAAGTCAGAAATAAATAAGATTGGTAGGCACCTTCACGAAACAAATATAGTGTCCCCATTTCATAAATGACATCTAAGCCCAATGAAAATACTTTCTTAATTAATTTTGTTAGACCCCGGTGAAATTCCTCCGAGCCAAGCGCCCCATCAAAAGGCTCCAGCCAATAATCGGTTGCTTCCAGGGTCAAGGTTAATTCCTGCAGACCTTTTTTCAGCGTTTCGCCACGCTGCATTTCATTTTTTAAATCGGCTAAAAAAAGTCGATGATTTTGATATAGCTCAATTTTAGTTTCGACCATGCGAATACCTTCATCAATAATTTGTTCGACATCGACAATTTCCCCGTCAGCTGTCATAAAGTCTTTTAATTTTTTTAAAGGAATACTCAATTCGGCACACAAACGAATCATTTCTACTAAATAAATATGAGATTCGGAATAATAGCGGTAGCCATTTTCTGGATTCACATAAGCTGGCGGCAAAACACCAATCCGATCATAATAGCGCAAAGCTTTGACGTGAACCCCGGAAGCTTCGGATAGTTTACCGATTGTGAGAAATTTCTTATCAACCATCATAATCTCCTTGACCTTCCCTTGAAGGGATAGTTTATAACTAATGGTAGCATATTTCAGCGGAACAATAAAAAAATTTCGTGAGATGTGAAATAAAAACGTAAATAAGTGTTAGAGGTGAAATCATGAATTTGAAAAAGTTGTTAAATTATTTGTTGCGACGCTTTACTGAAAAGAAATGTCCCAGTGAACAAGCGATTTTGTTAGGAAGTAAGAAGCAAGCAATCTGTCACTTTGTCACCTGTGAGGAATTCAATCAAAATGTCGAAAACTCTTTGGAAAAAACCAGAGAAATCCTAGCCAATGTAAAAGGCAATCTAGTTATCAACGGTAATTTAACTCAGACAGTGATTTCAAAATTAATCAAACTGTCTCAAATCCAAAATCGTCAATTTATCGTGGTGGTAAATGACGGCTACAATTTATCAATTACTGATGATGTCAATAAAGCCCAAGATTTGGCTGTTATTATAGAAGAAACTGAATAAAAATTAAAAGATAACGAGGTGAGCATGATGCAAAAGACGACAAATATCTGCTGTCCACAATGTAGTGAACCAACGAAATTAATCATTGAAAACTCAGTCAAATTGTACCAATACCCACTTTACTGCACCAAATGCCAAAAATCCTTTCTGATCGATTTATGTGATTGTAAAATCACCGCCATCAGCCATTCAAAATAGTCCACTAACAAGCAGCTTTTAGTTGCTTGTTTTTTTAGATTTCCTTAATAATTGTTTATAGATTCCTGCTATTTTGTTCAAACTAAATTCATAAACACTTGCTATATTATATACATACCAACAAACAACCCTAACACTTTTTCATTTTTAACTCCTAGCCTGTCAGTCCCCCAACTGGCAGGCCCTTTTTTTTATTTGAAAAGAAAAAGTTTTATAATTTCCCTGCATTTTGTTCAAACTAAATTCATAAAAGCCTGCTATATTATATACATACCAACAAACAACCCTAACACTTTTTCATTTTTAACTCCTAGCCTGCTAGTCCCCCAAACTAGCAGGCCCTTTTTTTGTCTCATTTCCCAAATAAATTTCTGGCTGATCAAAGGCTTGTTGTAATTCTTCAAAAAAGCGGCTGACGTGAAAACCATCAGCTACTGCATGCGACGTTGTAAATGACAAAGGCATCTGATAGCCATACTTCTTTGCGTAATGATAGATTGAGTGATATTCAAATTTGCTGTCTAATTAAAACTCATCGGATTCATTTTGGTGAAGTAATAAAAATACTTTCGTCTGGACCAGTTTACAGGGGCAATTTTTGTATATTTTTTGTTCATTAAATCACTCCTCTAATAAATGCAAGTATAAATTGTTTATCAAGATTATTTTGAATAATAATTTAATGAGGATTTCTTTGATTGATGTTCGCTGAGGAGGATTCTACGGTGTTTTCGTTTATTTGAGGAACTATCGTGGTCGAAGAAGGTCGCAAAACTCCTCATTTTTTTCTCATGCAATTTTTTTGAAAAAAGGCACAATGAAGAAGAGGAGTGATGAAAATGTTACAACCAAAAGTAAATGAAGAGCAATTAAAGTCTGGAAGTTTCTTTGAAATATATGATAGTGAGGAATTTTCTTTGGCCGATTTGAAAATTAGTGGGGAAGTAGTAGAGGATCAGAAGCTACCACATCTATTTTTAGATCGTTGCGTGATTGAGAAAACGGTATTTAACAATAGTGATTTTTCACGAGGAGAATTTACCGATTGTATTTTTAAAAATTGTGATTTCTCTAATTGTGATTTGTCTCAAGCAGCCATTCATCGGGTTGTTTTTATCAATTGCAAATTATTGGGGACACAATTGATTGAAGCTTATTTAGGAAATGTGGTTATTCAAGAGTCACGTCTGGATTTTGCTAATTTTAATGATGGGAGTTTGAAAGTTGTAAGCTTTGAGGACAATCAAATGACTAAGACGGAGTTAGCGGGTTTAACCACAAAGCAGCTAAAATTTTCTCGTTGTCAGCTAGAAGATAGTAATTTTTGGGGAACCAAATTAAAAGGAATTGATTTGAGTGATTGTGAATTTGAAAAACTATCAGTGACCCAAGAAGATTTGCGAGGTGCGACAATTAATCAATCGCAGGCGGTTTTTTTAGCGAATCAATTGTTAGGAGTACGAATAAAATAAGAGAATGACCGCAATCATTCTCTAATCTGGATAATGAAAAATTTCAAAGCGTAATTTGTCGGGGGTTTCAAAAAATAATGCGTAATAATTGGGCGCAATTTTTTCTTTGTATTCCCGTGGTTCATTATGCAAAATGTTGACATCTAACTGTTTGATTTGCAAAAAAATCTGATCAATAGCTTCGCGGCTATCGGCTTTAAAAGCAAGATGTTGTAGAGCACCAGGTTTGCGGGAATCGACTGTGTCATGAGCAAAAACTTTTTTAGGGGAACAAATTCCGAAATCAAAAGTTGGACTCAAATATTCAATTACATCCATCTCGGCATGTGGTAAGTAGCCTTTGAATTTTTTACTAACGTCAAACCCTAATAAACAAAAAAGTTCGTCATAAAAATCTTCTACTTGATAAACATCCGGCACAGTTACTTGTAAGTGATGGAAGGTGAACATTATTTGTCTTCTTTTTCAAAAACCAAATCAAATTTGCGAGGATAACCGTTAGCATTGGTTTCTACTGGAATTGCTGTGACAAAACGATAGCCTTTTTTGCCATAGTCGTTGATGATTTCTTGATGTTCTGTTATTGTTCCCATTACTAATTTTTTTGCTTCGGCATTGATAGTAACAAATTCGTATTGATACATAAAAATTCCTCCTTTTTTAAAGGTAAAGCAAATTGACAACGCTTTCCTTCTTATGTAAAATTTTAATATAGTTTCATCAAATTGGCAATTTAAGGAGGAAATCCAATGACTCGATAGCGAACTGTTTAACCGAACAGATCAGCTAAAAAGCGCTAAGAGCGCGAAATATCGGTGAAATAATCGATAAAAAAACGGGAAATTACGCAAGCCGTGAAGTTCCGTATAAACTTCTAGCGGATTTTCCAGTCAGGAGTTATAGATGAGTAACCTGTTTGAATTTATTAAAGAAGAGGTCCCAGTATTTAGTCAAAGTCGCGATTCTATTTGGTTAGATCCGCATATTGCTCAGCAGATGTTGATGGCCCACTTGGATATTAAAGGTGATGGTGCGACTCGCAACTTAGCATTTGTGGAGGCATCGCTTCAGTGGTTGAAGAAAAAATTTCCGGTGAAACAATTTACAAAAGTTTTGGATTTAGGCTGTGGACCGGGTATTTACAGTCAGCGTTTGGCTGAGGCTGGTTATTTAGTGACCGGTATCGATTTTTCAGCGAATAGTATTGCCTATGCACAAAAGCAGGCGGCAGAAAAAAATTTGTTGATTAATTATCAAGTGGGAAATTATTTACAAACGAATTTTTCTAAGGAGAAATATCAGCTAGTGTTACTAATTTATTGTGATTTTGGTGTTCTAGCCCCAGAAAGTCGCAAAAAATTGTTAAAGCAAGTATATGAATCTTTAGCTGATGGTGGACAGTTTATTTTTGACGTCTTTACTTCTGAGAAATATCAAAATTTTGTTCCTACTAAAACATGGTCAATTGAAGAAGATAATTTTTGGACTGTCGAAAGTTGTCTGCATTTAGAGGCGAATAGAAGCTACCTAGAAGGGCAATCTTATTTAGCACAACATTATCTACTTTACCCAGATTATTATAAAGAGTTTTTTATTTGGGAGAGCATTTTTAATGAAAATCAGATAAACGAGGCATTATCTGAAGCTGGATTTAGTCAGATAGAGGTTTATAGCGATGTTCGTGGTGAGAAGCTTAAGCAACATTCTGAAACCATGTGTTTTGTTGCGAAAAAATAGTTGATTGATAGTCGGAGATTTCTCCGACTATTTTTATATTTAAACCCATGATTTTAATCCTTCATGTATAATAGAAGAAAAATTTGAAACTGAGAAGAGGATTGGATCATGTATCTATTTCAGCGAATTGAAGAAGCTGTTTTTAAGAAAAATGATGCTCGGCGGGTAATTGGTGAATTTATTTTAGAGAATCGCGATCATTTACAAGAGTATTCGATGGATGAAATTGCGAAGCGAACCTTTACTTCTAAACCTACTCTGGTCCGATTTGCTAAATATTTTGATTATTCAGGTTGGAAAGAATTTTTGTATGCTTTCACCCATGAAGTCGCCTACCATGATGACACCGCCTATCATGACGTTGATCCCAATTTTCCTTTTGTAGCAAACGATGATTCACTAGAAATTGTGGGAAATTTAGTTAATTTAAAAATGCAGAGTATTAAAGATACCGTCTCACTATTAGCAATGGAGGATTTGAATAGAGCAGCAGAAATGCTTCAAAATGCTGAAAATATTGTTATTTATGGGACCAGCCCTAATCTTTATTATGGTGAATTATTTAAACGCAATTTGTTAACGGTGCATAAGAAAGCCTTCATGGCAAAATCTGGAGAAACTGGCATTATCTCACATACACTAGATGAACATGATCTGGCAATTTTTATTTCCTATTCAGGGAACAATCCGGATGAAAATCCTATCAGCAACGTCAAGATCTTAAAACAAAATGGTGTCCCAATTATCAGTATTACTAGTGGCGGACAAAATTATTTACGCGACTATTCCGACTTGGTTCTAAATATTTCTAGTAAAGAAAAGCTTTATTCGAAAATAGCTAATTTTGCTACTCAAGAGTCGATATTGCTGATTTTAGATGCCTTATTTGCAAAATTATTTGCTTTGGATTATGAAGCAAACAAAACTAAAAAAATTAGTAACTCAACAGTCCTAGAATCTAAAAGGCAAGCTACCTTTAAGGATTTGGAAGAAGACTTTAAATAAGTATCTGGGAAATTCCTAGATACTTTTTTAGTGGAATAAATTCCATTTAAATAAATGATTGATCAAAAAAAGTGGAATCTGTTTCGAGCTGTTCTGAAGCTATTGGAAACGCTAACTATTCATGCTAAAGTTTAGCCATAGACAAGATAAGAATAACCGGTTGATTCAAATAAAGCATCTTGTAATTAGAAAGGGGTACACCATGAGTAAGAAATATCAAGCCCTAGCTCATGACATCGTTGAAAAATTAGGAGGCAAAGATAACATTACTGATGGTTATCATTGTCAGACACGTTTGCGTTTTAAAGTTGTGGATGATTCAAAAATTGATGTCAAAGGATTGGAAGCTTTAGACGGTGTGACTAAATATATTTTTAATGCTGGCGTTCATCAAGTGGTGATTGGTACGCATGTAAAAGATGTATTTGAAGAAATCGAAAAAAATATTGATGTTGATCCAAATAAACAGGTAGAAACTGAAAAGAAAAGTATCATCACCTCGATTATTGAATTTGTCGCTGGAACTTTTCAACCAGTAATTCCCGCCTTATCAGGTGCAGGGATGGTCAAAGCAGTTTTAGCTTTGCTAGTCGTTTTCCAAGTGATTTCGACAGATTCACAAACCTATTATTTATTAAATATGTTCGCAGATGGCGTCTTCTTCTTTCTACCGATTATTTTAGCCTTTACGGAAGCACAGAAGTTGCGCTGTAATCCGATTTTGGCAGCTTCTGTAGCGGCAATTATGATGCATCCAAACTGGGGTGCTTTAGTCAGCGCGGGAGAACCAGTTCATTTTTTTGAAATTATTCCATTTACTTTAGCGACTTATACCGGATCAGTCATCCCAATTTTATTAGTTATATTTGTACAGTCATATGTTGAAAGGTTCTTAAATCGAATCATTCCAAAAGCTGTCGAATTAGTTTTTGTACCTATGCTAACATTTTTAATTATGGGAACTTTAGCATTTGCAGTGTTAGGACCGATTGGCAGTGTTTTAGGAGGCTATTTAGCGACGTTCTTTACTTTCCTAAGTGTTAATGCCAGCTGGTTACCAGCAGTTTTAGTGGGTGGATTGCTACCAATCATGGTGATGTTTGGTTTACACAACGGTGTAGCTCCTTTAGGCGTGATGCAGATGGCTGAACTCGGCTATGACAGTATTTTTGGTCCAGGTTGTGTGTGTTCAAATATTGCACAAGCATCGGCGTCAACTGTTGTCGCTTTTCGTACGAAGGATAAAAAATTGCGTCAAATTGCAACCTCAGGTGCGATCACAGCATACATGGGCATTACTGAACCAACTTTATATGGTGTTAACCTTCCTAAAAAATATCCTTTAGTAGCCGCAATGATTGGTGGGGCAGCCGGTGGTTTATATGCGGGACTAACGAACACTCATCGTTTTGCCACGGGCTCTTCAGGTTTGCCGGCAATTTTACTTTATATTGGTGATAATTCGATGCGTTTTTTCTGGAATATCGTGATTGCATTGATTATTTCAGCCGCTGTTTCAGCTGTTTTAACGTATGTTTTAAGTTTTAAGTTTGAAAAAAAAGAGCTACCAGAAATAAAGGAAATCATTTTAGAAGATACTTTAGTTGTTAGTCCGTTAAAAGGGGAAGTGATTCCCTTAAGTGAAGTAAAGGATGAAGCATTTGCTTCTGAAGCTTTAGGAAAAGGCTTTGCTATTGAACCGATTGAAGGAAAAGTTGTCGCACCATTTGATGGGAAAGTCGTTGCTATTTTCCCAACCAAACATGCTATTGGTTTAGTTTCCGATACTGGAGTGGAAGTTTTGATCCATGTTGGTTTAAACACCGTTGAATTAAATGGTCAATATTTTGATGCATTAGTCGAAGCAGATGATGTGGTAAAAAAAGGACAACCATTATTAAACTTTGACTTAGAAAAAATTCAAGCTGCTGGTTATGAAACACAAGTGCCAGTCGTAGTTACTAACAGTCTACAATATGCATCAGTTGAAACAATCTCAATAGGACTAACCGATTGTAATCAAGCTATTTTAGCTGTGAAAGTTTAAGGAGATGAAAACAATGGCTTTAGATAAAAACTTTTTATGGGGTGGCGCAACTGCTGCGAATCAAGTTGAGGGTGGTGTCTTAGAAGGTGGACGCAAACTTTCTAATATCGATTTGTTACCTTACGGCGAAGATCGTAAAGCAGTCGGTTTAGGCGAATTAGAGATGTTGGAATGGCAAGAAGATTATTATTATCCAGCGCAAGAAGCGATTGATATGTATCATCGTTATATGGAAGACATCCAATTATTTGCTGAAATGGGCTTTAAAGTGTATCGGATGTCGTTGTCTTGGTCACGCATTTTTCCAAATGGAGATGAGCTAGAACCAAATGAGGCTGGCTTAGTTTTCTATGAAGAAATATTTAAAGAACTAAGAAAACACAAGATTGAACCGTTAGTAACAATTGCACACTTTGATGTTCCGATTCATTTAGTGAAAGAATATGGTGGCTGGAAAAATCGTCAATTGATAGATTTCTATACCCGTTATGCTGAAACTGTCTTAAAACGTTACCAAGGATTAGTAAAATATTGGTTGACTATCAATGAAATCAACATATTACTCCATCAACCTTTCGTTGGCGGTGGGATTGTTTTTAAAGAAGGCGATAATAAAGAAGAAATAAAATATCAAGCGGCCCACCATCAATTAGTTGCCAGCGCATTAGTGACCAAAATAGCTCATGAGGTGGATTCAGAAAATCAAGTGGGTTGTATGTTGGCAGGTGGTAGTCATTATCCATATACTTGTCGGCCAGAAGATTATCAAGAAGCGATTAGACGAGACCGTGAAGGATACTTTTTCATTGATGTGCAGGCTCGTGGGAAATACCCGAATTATGCACTGAAAAAATTTGAGCAAGAGAAGTTGAATATTCAAATGGCGGTAGAAGACACTGAAATTTTAGCAGCTGCACCAGTTGATTTTGTGACTTTTTCTTACTATTGTTCACGAACTGTCAGTGCCCATTCTGAAGATTATGAGCAAGCAACTGGAAATATTTTTGCTTCAATTAAAAACGATAACTTACCGTCGACTGAGTGGGGTTGGCAAATTGATCCCTTAGGATTACGCAATTCATTGAATCAATTATACGATCGCTATCAAAAACCATTATTTATTGTAGAAAATGGTCTGGGGGCTATCGATACACCAGATGAAAACGGCTATGTTGAAGATGATTATCGGATTGATTATTTAAAAAAACATATTGAAGCGTTTAAAGCTGCCGTTGAAATTGATGGGGTTGAGCTAATGGGTTATACCACTTGGGGTTGCATTGATTTAATCTCAGCGAGCACAGGACAAATGAGTAAAAGATATGGCATGATTTATGTCGATCGACAAGATGATGGATCCGGTACTTTGAAACGTTCAAAGAAAAAATCATTTGACTGGTATCGCCAAGTAATTGCCTCAAATGGAGAAGTTTTATAAAAACAGATTAGGTTGTATCTTAAATTTAAGGTGCAACCTTTTTGTAAAGGAGTGTTTTAAATAAAAACTTTATATCTAGTACGTCACGGTGAAACCTTATTTAATCAGCAAAATAAAATCCAAGGTTGGTGTGATGCCCCTTTGACTGAAAAAGGTATTCAGCAAGCATTAACGGTAAAAAATTATTTTGCTAAAAGACAGCTGACTTTTGATAAAGCTTATTCGTCCACTTCTGAAAGAGCGCGTGATACGTTGGCACTCATAACGGATCAGCCTTCTACTTGTTTAAAAGATTTGCGGGAATGGCATTTTGGTAGGCTAGAAGGAGAGAACGAGCGGATTAATCCACCTCTACCCTATAATGATTTTTTTGTTTCTTACGGAGGTGAGTCCCAAACAGCATTTCAGCAACGAGCAATTGAAATCTGTCAAAAAATTATGCAAGAAGATGGAGAGCAGATCCTAATTGTTAGTCACGGTGCCTTTTGTGGCAGATTTCGAGAATATTGGCAGACCCATAGTTTGACAGAAAGAAAAGTGGCGACTATCGACAATTGCTGTATTTTTATCTATCAATTTGAGGCAGAGATATTTCATTTGACTGAAATCATTTCTCACCAAGAACAATTGTTAGCACTTAAAAAGTAAGTCAGAAAGGTGGTCACTATTTGAAAAGGTTATTCTTACTTATGTTTTTACTATTGTCAGGTTGTACTGTCAATCAAAATACCTATGAAAATATTGAGGAGAGTACATCTCAAACAGCAACGATTCAATCACGAAATAATTTGGAGGAAAATGTAATGCGACTTTTGCTAACAATAAACGAGCAGAATTATACCATCTCCTTAAATAATTCTCAGGCGGCAATAGATTTTTATCAAATGATGCCACTTGATTTAACTTTGTCAGACTTTAATCAGACTGAAAAGGTGGCTGACTTACCAAAAAGTTTACGAATTGACGGTTCACCCAGCGGAGCAGCAGCTCAGTCAGGACAGCTAGCTTATTATGCACCTTGGGAGAATTTAGCAATTTTTTATCAAGATTTTAGATACGGAGAAGGTTTAGTTATTTTAGGTGAAATTGATCAAGGCGCAGATATGTTAAGGAATTTGAACCAAAATGTTGAGATTACCTTTTCACAATTGAATGAATGAAACAACCACCGAAAATTTTTTTCGGTGGTTGTTTTTTAAATTAAAGTAACTTTGATTCTTTTTTTCAAACGACCTTTATTTTTAAGTTGCTCGACAGAAATTTGACCAACTTCTTTGGTACTAGTTATATGTGTTCCAGCGCAAGTTTGCACATCGACATCTGCAATTTTGACTAAGCGAATATCCGTAATAAATTCTGGCACTAAATTAACGTAAGTGCGCACCAAGTCGTGATTTTCAGTCAATTTTTCGCGGGTGGTATGTTCAATCGTCACAGGGTAATCTGCTTGAATTAATTTTTCCAGTTCTGCTTGTAAAAATTCTTTTTCTAATTTCTCAGGCACAGTTTCTTCGGGAAATTTGATTTCTAAACGGGCATGGTCTTCTTCAATTTGATTACTAGTAGCTAAAGCACCATAATGTTTGTAAAAATATCCAGAAGTTAAGTGTAAGAGAGTGTGGTAACGCATGTTTTTTAAGCGGTAAGCAGCATCAATTTTTATTGTTACTTCTTGTACGTTTTCAGGTAAAGCCTCAGCCAAATGATATAGATAGCTATAATCTTGATCTCTAGTAATATCTTCAATCGAATATTCGGCGGCATCAATCCATAGTGAAACAATGTCTCTTGGTTGTCCACCTCCGCCAGGATAAATAATCGTTTGATTTAGTGCGACGGTTTTCCGATCAGGACTGATAAAGATAATCTCGCTTGGACAAGTCATTTGGTAACTATCTGTTAAATAAAGTTCGGTTGTCATTTTTTCTCCTTTGGTAAAAATTTATAGTAGAGCTAGTAATGCATCTATATTTTCTTCCTTTGTTGCCCAGCAAGTAGCAAAGCGAACAATTTGTCGTGTGTCGTCGTATTTTTCCCAACGTGCAAATTTAATTTTTTCTTGTAGTTCATTGATTTTTTCATTAGTCATTACGAAAAACTGTTGATTAGTAGGAGAATTTAAATATTGTTGATAGCCTTTAGCTAACATTCCCGTCTTTAATTTCATTGCCATATCAATGGCGTGTTGACTAATGTCAAAATATAAATTATCCGAAAATAATTCCAAAAACTGAATGCCAATTAAACGACCTTTAGCTAGTAATGCACCGTGCTGTTTAATTAAAGTAGTAAAATTTTTTGGTTCATTATTTTTAGTAAAAACAATTGCTTCACCGCAAAGAGCACCAATTTTTGTTCCACCAATATAAAATATGTCGCAAAGTCTAGCAATATCTTGAATCGTAACATCTGCTGAAGGACTTGCTAAACCGTACCCTAAGCGTGCACCGTCTAAATATAAAGGTATCTTGTGTTTTTGGCAGACAGCTGCTAAAGCTTCTAGTTCTTTTTTACTGTACAAAGTACCGTATTCGGTTGGATAAGAAATGTATACCATACCAGGAAAGACCATATGTTGGTAATTGGCATCTTGATAGAATGTTTCCACCAAATTATCCACGTCCTCAGCCTTAATCTTTCCTTCTTTAGCTGGTAAACTCAAAACTTTGTGACCACTAAACTCTATGGCACCTGCTTCATGTGTACTGATGTGACCGGTTTCGGCTGCAATAACTCCTTCATATGGTTGTAATACCGAATCAATAACTATTTGATTGGTTTGTGTTCCACCAACTAAAAATCGAATCGTTGCATCTGGACATGCGATAGCTGATTTAATTTTTTCAGCTGCTTGTGCAGAAAAATCATCTTCACCATAACCAGCTTCTTGAATCATGTTTGTTGCAATTAAACGATGCAAAATTCTTTCGTGAGCACCCTCTAAATAATCATTTTCAAATGAAATCATTCTTTTCCTCCAATTCATTTGGCACAACTTGATATAGGATTTCTTCAATTTTTTTCATAGCAGCTTTTAATTCCGAAATATCTTTTTCAGTTAGTGGCGTTAATAAATCAATAACCTTTTGATCAGATTGGGCCTCAACATATTGATTTAATTCTAACCCTTGATCATTTAAATATAGGTGAAAGATCCGGCTATCTTGAGCATCCTTTTCGCGTTTTAAATAACCAGCTTTCTCTAATTTACTTAAAATTCGGCTCAAATAACTTTTGTTAATATTCAAACATTTGGTTAATTCATTTGCCGTGATACCAATATTCCGACCAATTTCTCCAATAATCCGCATTTCTAACATCGAATAATCCAAATCAAAAACATTTTTGTCGAAAACGCCGAGGATTCTTGTATAGTATCGATTAAATCTTCTAATTTCTTCAGTCTCCAAAAGAAAACTCCTTTCTAAATAGTTTACTTTGTCAACTAAATATAAAGTAGAAAGTTTCCATTGTCAACTAAAAAAGATTGAAACAAAATGTTTCAATCTTTCTTCCGTGCCACAACAATCATTCGAGGGCTATTTTTATCATAAGCTGTTTTTTGGTAATCACCATAAATTTGGACATCTGAATACCCAGCTTGACGTAATAATTTGCGATAATCAGCAGCTAAAATAATTTTGTAAATAATGTCATATTGATTTTCTTCTAATCTTTCAGGACTGTGATATAAATCTAATACTTGAATTTTTTGGAAATTTTCATCATGACTTTTTATAAATATTCGAGAAAAATCAGGTCGATTAACGACGACTTCAACTGGTGGCAAAGCTAAGGTGAAATCGGTCATTCCTTGGGTTAAAACCAATAAACCATTTGGATTTAATCGTTGATACATAGATTTTAAGGCTGTAAGTAAATCTTCATCGCTGTGAAGATGAGGCAGGGAAGTGGTTAAGCAAATAATACTGTCAAAAGTTTCATTAAAAGCATCCTCTAAAAAACGAAAATCGGCTTGGCGCAATGGGATTTTTGTTTTACGCTCGGTTAAATTTTTACTGGCTACTGCCAACATAGCTGGTGAATAGTCTGAACCCATCATTTGAAAACCTAGCTTATTCAACATATAAAGATGCTGACCTGTTCCACAAGCACAATCTAAAACAGTCTCCACTTGATTTTCAGTAAATAATTTTTCAAAGAACAGCTCTTCTGCTCCTAAATACGCACTAATTTCGCCAAATTCGTCATAATCCTGGGCAAAATTTTGATATAAATCTTTCATCCAACCACCTCTTTTTCAAATTATAACATTTTTTTTATTTTTACTTGACTTAAAGTTAGCTCGAAGGTGTAAACTCAAAAAAAATCGAGAAGAGCTGAGTAGTATAAAAAAAATAATTTTACTAAGTTTACCATTGATATTGGTAGCTTTAAGCGGAAATTTTCAACAAGTTTATTCCAATACGACAAAGAGTCAACAAACAACTATCAAAAATCCAATCAATTCTCAACAGGTTTTATTAGATGTACCACTGGAAAATCAATTTGAAGGCGAAAGGTTACAAAATGGTTGCGAAGTTACTGCTTTGTCAATGCTGTTAAATTATTATGGTTACGGCGTCAATAAAAATCAATTGGCCGATCAATTGACTTATCAATCTTTTAGAACTGGTAGTAATCAGTATGGCAATCCTCATTTAGGATTTGTAGGTAATATTAAGGAAGGTCGACAAGCCATGGGTGTTTTTGTAGAGCCGATTGAAGAATTGGCAAAAAAAGTTGTGACTGACGAAAAAATTATTACTAGTAATGGTGATTTGTCTTTTGATAAAGTTTTGAATCAGGTTGCACAAGGCAATCCAGTTTGGATGCTGGCAACGGTTGATTTACAGGTACCAACGGCATCAGACTTTCTACCATGGCCGACAGCCGAGGCCGAGTTGACGGTCACGCCACTGATTCATGCGATAGTGGTGACTGGATTTGATGAAAGCAGTCAAACAGTCTATCTTAATGACCCATATGGTGAAAAAATCGTGCAATCAGTTATCAAGATTTAGCCAGTATTTATCAGCAAATGGGCCAGCAGGCACTTTTTTTGAATTAAAAAAAAGATGATTGACTTGGAGTTTACTCCAGGTGATATGCTAATTTTAATTAAGAAATTGGAGGAAATATGATGAAAATAATCATTTTAGGAGCGGCAGGTCAAATTGCCAGAATGTTGACTACCAGATTGATTCAAGAAAGCGATGCTGAATTAGTATTATACGCCCGAAATGCAACAAATCGATTAAAGAATCCTGACGAAAATCGTGTAAAGATTGTAGATGGTGATTTTAATGAAGAAGCAAAATTAGTTGAAGCTATGAAGGGCGCAGATTTCATTTATTTAAATGATATGAATTCCCCTGAAGCGACGGAGGTAATTGTCAAAGCTGCTGAACAAGCTGGACAACCATTCTTAATTGGTGCGACTATCTTAGGAATTTATGATGAAGTAGCTGGCCCTTTTGGCAAATGGAATGCCCGAATGGTCGGTCAAACAGGAACCAATCGCCACAAAAAATCAGCTCAAATTTTTGAAAAATCTGGTTTGGATTATAGTTTACTTCGTCTGACTTGGTTATATAATGAAGTCGGTAATTTGAATTATATGATTACCCAAAAAGGTGAACCATTTATTGGTGCTCAAGTTTCTCGTGAAGCAGTTACTCAATTAATTTTGGATATTGTATCTGACCCAAATAAATATCGAAAAACTAGCTTCGGCGTCAGTGAACCAGATACTGATTTTGCTAAACCCTCTTTTTATTAATTGATTTTGCTATAATGAAACAAAAGAGGTGAGGTCATGTTGTTTAAACAAATGCGGTATTTTGTTTCAGTTGTCAATCAAAATAGTTTTACTGAAGCAGCTGCTGAAGAATTTATTTCCCAGTCTGCTATCTCTCAACAGATTCGAGCATTAGAAGAAGAGTTGGGAGTAGATTTGTTCGTTCGGCAACACCGCAAATTTTCTTTGACACCAGCAGGTCAATATTTTTATCAAGAAAGTCAACAATTATTGGCACAAATCGATCGAGTGGTTAAAGAAACTAAAATGATTGGTGAAGATCCCGAAACCCAATTGCGGGTGGGCTATTTAAGAGTCTATGGAGGTCAAGAATTACATCAAGCAATCGCCGACTTCAACGAAATTTATCCAGAGATCGCCATCAATATAATTAATGGAACCCATGAAGAATTATATCAAGAGCTACGACAAAATACGGTAGATATTGTTTTAAGTGATCAACGCCGAGCCTTTTCGGAAGAGTACGTGAATTTTGAATTAATTCAGCCCAAAACCTTTGTGGAAATCTCTGCTAGAAATCCCTTGAGTCAGCAAGACAAAATTGAAATAAATGAATTAGCGCAATTGCCCTGTATTTTAATTACTTCAAAAGAGCAGCAAAGCCATGAAGAAAATTTTTACCGAGATACATTAGGCTTTAGTGGCAAATTTTTATTTGCCGAGAATTTAGCTGAAGGCCGTTTAATGGTGGCAGGGAATCAAGGATTTTTACCAATCGAAAGCGTGGGTACCTTGACTCCAACCGAAATCTCCATTAGACGTATTCCCTTAGAAAAAAACCATCAAGCTGTAGTGCGGAATTATTGTGCCTTTTGGAAAAAAGAGCGAACCAATTATTTTATCGAAGAATTCGCTGCAATATTGAAAAAATTAATCATTACGAATGAAGAAGTCTTTTAAAGGCTTCTTTTTTTGCATTAGTTATACTTATCCATGAGATTAGTATTCGAAATTGTTTGATCAAATAAAACAGGTAAAATACTAAGAGTAGTCAATCAGAATAGCTAATGAATATGATCTTTTTATCCAAGGAAGGAGTCAAAATGAATATAAAAGAAGTCAGTCAAAAAACAGCTTTAACCGCTGATACGTTAAGGTATTATGAAAAAATCGGGTTGATTCCACCGATTACGCGAACTAGTGGAGGGATTCGTGATTTTAACCAAAATCATTTGCAGTGGATTTTATTTACGAAAGATTTACGGCAAGCAGGATTATCGATTGATAGTATTTTAAATTATATTGCCTTATATCGGAAACATGAAGATAAAGAAATTGAGCGTAAAGAAATATTGCAACAACAGAAAAAGTTATTAGTGGATAAAATTGACGAACTAACTACCACATTAAATTTTTTATCGGAACGAATTGATCATCATCAAGAATTTGTTGAAAAAATAGAAGAAAAATTGCCTTGCTTTGATCCTAGTCAATGTGTGGCATCTTAATTGGAGGAATAATAATGAGTAAAACATGGTTAATCACAGGTGTAAGCAGCGGTTTTGGTTTGGAAATGACCAAACAATTATTGGAAAAAGGCGATACGGTTGTCGGAACCGTTCGAAATGATAGAAATGTGAAGGAATTGATGAATAACTATCCAGATACTTTTTTTCGTAAGTTTTTAGATATGACTGATACGAAAGCAGTCCAAGCTTTAGTTCAAAAAGTTTTTGATAAATTAGGTAAAATTGATGTGGTTGTTAGTAATGCAGGCTATGGACTGTTTGGTGCTGCTGAAGAGTTGACGGATGATGAAGTAGATAAAATTTTAAATACTGATTTAGTTGGTTCAATTTATTTGATTCGAGCAGTGTTACCCTATTTGCGTAAACAAGGATTTGGACGCATCATCCAAATCTCAAGTTATGGCGGACAGGTCGCTTTTGCTGGCAATTCAATGTATCATGCTGCAAAATGGGGGATTGAAGGTTTTGTAGAATCTGTTGCCCAAGAAATGGCGCCTTTTAATGTTGGAATGACTATTGTGGAACCAGGTGGTGCTCGAACAGAATTTCGTTATGGTAGTGCCCAGGTGGCTAATTTAATGACAGAATACAACGGCAATCCTGCTCATGCCTTTTTGTCGATGTTAGATAAAAATAATGGTTTGGCAGTGGGTGATCCGACAAAAATGGTCCGTCGAATGATTGAAAGTGTCGAAGTCACACCAGCGCCTTTACGATTAATGTTAGGTTCCCAAGCATTAAATGATACGATTAAAGTTTTGGAAAAAAGAATCGCAGCCTTTGAAGCACAAAGAGAACTAGCCGCCTCAACAGATATTGTGGAGTAACCAAACTGAGGAGATTTTCCTCAGTTTTTTTGATGAAATAGAGTAGATTAATAAAATCAGAGATTGACATTAAAAATAATTATGATAACTTATTGTAAAGCGACTTAACAATAAGGAGAAGAAATGAATATAGAATTATTACAGCAATTTAATCATTTGATGACAGAGTATAAAGAATTAGAGAAAACACAACATGTTATTTCAGATTTGAATTTGGCAGAAATCCACACCATTGTCTTGATTGGTAAGCAACCGGAAATCAATGTGAACAGTTTAGCACTTTTAAGAGAGATTTCTCGCAGTGCCGCCTCTCAATTGACAAAAAAATTGGAGACAAAAGGATTTCTGCAACGTAAGACAACGGAGAAAAATAATAAAGCCGTTCGCTTATCTTTGACTCCCAAAGGTGAAGAAATATACGCTACCCATCAAGCGCAACAGCATTACCTAGAGGAAAAACTAAACGATGTTGTTAAGCAATACAGTGAGGAACAATTACAAGTAATTATTGATTTTATGAAGAGCGTTGAAAAAGTCTGGACCGAACTTCCTTGGATCAATGAAGGTAAAGTAAATGGAAAATAAGCATTTTTTGATAACTGAAACTAGTTCAGCGGCTGATGCAATAATAAATTTGAAGCTGAAAGATTTGCCATCCTGTACAGAAATGATGATTCGGACAGAAACAAAGGGTCCTTATTATTGTATTAATGCACCTTTAAACTATTCGACTGAAACTAAGTGGATTGCTGAAAATAAATATTTGAGTGATGAAAAGGGTAATTTAGATTTAAATACAGCTCCAGCTATTTCTGGAAGCTATCAAGGTGTTTCCCCTATGGGATGTCTGTCTTTTTTGTCAGCAAAGAAAATCACTAAGCAAAAGAAAGAAACTAATTTAGATAATATTTCATTGAATGCAGCTTTTTCAATCAAACTAGAAGTTTATTTAGACAAAATTCCAATTGATTCATGTGTGATTGAACGATATTTTATGAATGAAAAAATAGCATTTAAGCAAGTCGCTTTTTCTGCTTGTAAAGGAAGATATTTTTATCCTAAAGAGGCAACTAATTTACCTGCAATTATTGTTGTAAGTGGTAGTGAGGGCGGTATTGAAAAAGCTCAAGCTATCGCACAATTACTAGCTAGTCATGGTTTTGCAACACTGGCTATTAGTTATTTTGGTCTAGATGATCTAGCCGTTAATTTAGCTGAAATACCGCTAGAAATAATTGAAGAAGGGCTTGATTTTTTAGCGTTGCAAGAGGAAGTGAATAAAGATCGAATCGGGATTTACGGTCGATCAAAAGGGGCAGAGTTTGCACTTTTGGCAGCTAGCTATTTCGCAAAAATTAAATGTGTCGTAGCAAATTCTCCAACAAATGTAGTTTACGAAGGAATTAAGCAACATTTACCAGCCAAAAAATCTAGCTGGACTTTTCAAAAAATGCCAATTCAGTATGTCCCTTATAAATTTGGTAGTGCAATTCTTGCAAAAATTAAGGGGAAAGAGTATCCAGACAACACTAAAAAGATGGAGGCAGAAATTCCAGTAGAAAAAATTAAAGGTAATATCTTGTTAATTTCCGCTATAAAAGATGAAATTTGGCCGGCATATTCGGCGAGTCTGATGATTCAAAATCGTTTAAATTTAAATCAGTTTCCATATAAATTTGAATTAGCGCTTTATCCCAATAGCGGACATATGTTAACACTGCCGTTTCAGCCTAATAATCGTTATAAAAAAAAAAAACAATGTCACAGTCATGGAAGAGACGCTGGACGCTTGGCAAAAGACCGTTGATTTTTTCAAAGAAAACCTCTAATTAAAAGCTTTACAAAAATACCCCATCAATTTCGCGGTTGATGGGGTTTCTTATTGAATAACTTTTCTTATACTGTGCTACTACTTATAAATATTCCTTCGGTCTGCTTGCCATTTCAGTAAAAATATTTAAAAATTCTGCGGCATGATAGCCGTCACAAACTGCATGATGGACTTGTAAAGCAATCGGCAAATAAACTTTATCAGCAGAAAAAATGAACTGTCCTGCTGTAACAATCGGCAACAGATAATCAGGATTGTTACCGATATTTAAATTAAAACTAGAAAAGCTGGTCCAAGGAATCATCGAAAGATTAATGACATTCTCAGGTAGTTCTGATTGTGGGAAAAGTTTTTTACTGCTGCCATATTTTGCTACGTCAGCTTGGTATTGCCGATGGAACTCTTTAAAGTCTCCAGTGTACTCAGTTAGCAAGCATGAAAACTTTGTCGTTTTTTTATTAAATAAAGTATACATGGGATTTACCGTTTCGTAATAACCCAGTTCTCCCTCAGGGTTCAATGCCATTCTAAAATTCTCTTTTTGATTGGTAATCTTAATGATTAAAAAAAGAAAACCAGCATAAAAAGAAAATTCGTGTTTTTTTAGATAGCGATATAAGGGAGTTACGTCAATTTCTTTGGTCAAACTGAAAGTAGTTTGCTGTTGGAAATAATAGTCAAAAATTTCTTTGCGATCCCAGTTTTTTATGTCGATAGGAATAAATGCCATGATAAAAACTCCCAATTTTTAAATTAAAATTTGTAGTTGTGTACTATTTACTTTGATTGTAGCAAAATTTTGAACTAAACAGCAGGCGAAGCTCAAAATTTCTGTGGTCAAATCATACAAAAGATAACTAGCGTTTTGGCCATTAGAAACAGTGATAATGGAAAAACGGCAAAATTCCTCTGATTTTTTTATGAATTTTAAAGAAATATTTGATGAAAAATCTATAAGTTTCAGAAAACGGTATCAAAAAGAATTATACTAGAATTATGATGAGAAGAGGGAGGTGCCAGTGTAGTAAGCGGTTTCAAGAGATTCATGTGAAAATACAAACATTAGATTGGAGTATGGACAATGGAGGAGAACAAACGGATCAAGTGGTTTACGGTATCAATGATTGCCTTTAGTATGGTATGGGGCTTTGGTAATGTCGTAAACAACTACGCGCAACAAGGTACTTCGGTAGTCACATCATGGATTTTAATCATGGTACTTTACTTTATTCCTTATGCGTTGATTGTCGGACAATTGGGTTCTACATTCAAAGACAGTTCCGGCGGGGTAAGCTCGTGGGTAAAAGAAACGACTGGTAAGAAAAGGTTAGCTTATTATGCGGCTTGGACTTATTGGGTAGTGCACATCACTTATTTAGCGCAAAAACCGCAATCAGTGTTAATCGCGTTAGGTTGGGTATTTAGAGGCAACGGCAATGTGGCGACGAATATGAGCGTCCAGACCGTAGCAATTATTTCTTTAGTTATATTTTTAATTTTCCTATTTCTATCAACAAAAGGTTTGAATACCTTGAAATTTATCGGAAGTTTGGCCGGTACAGCGATGTTGGTGATGTCAATTCTATTTATCATTTTAGCAGTAGCTGTACCATTCATTACTCCTGGTTTTGAAGCAGCTACGCCAGATTTGACTAGCGCCAGCACCTATATACCAGATTTTAACTTAGGTTATTTCGCAACGATTTCGATGCTGGTATTTGCGGTTGGTGGGGCTGAAAAGATTTCACCTTATGTAAATGCAATTGATCGTCCCGCTAGAAATTTCCCGAAAGCCATGATTTTTATGGCATTAATGATTGCAATCAGTGCTATTCTAGGCTCAGTAGCAATGGCTATGTTGTTTGACAGCAACAATATTCCCGATGATTTGATGGCAAACGGGGCATATAGCGCTTTCCAAATCTTAGGAAATTACTTTG
The DNA here is from genome assembly GCF_051714685.1 of Enterococcus sp. AZ103. NCBI lineage: Bacteria > Bacillati > Bacillota > Bacilli > Lactobacillales > Enterococcaceae > Enterococcus > Enterococcus sp. AZ103. The sequence goes on from NZ_JBIOSI010000002.1 coordinate 814,824, forward strand.
GTGTCGGTAACTTATTTATGATTATTTATGGTTTAGCAAATGCAGCTGGACAATCTGCTGCATTAGCCTTTTCAATCGATGCACCATTGAAAATTTTATTAAATGATGCAGATCCAGAATTTGTTCCTCGTTGGTTAAGAAAACGGAATGCCAAAGGTACTCTAGTCAATGGATATTTGCTAACGGGTGTCTTAGTAATTATTATCATCATCTTGCCAATCTTTGGTATTGAAAACATGAGTGAATTGGTTAAATGGTTGACTAACTTAAACTCAGTTGTGATGCCGATGCGTTACGTTTGGGTATTCTTCGCCTACATGATGTTGGTTAAACAAGCGAAAAAATTCAACTCTGAATACAAATTCATTAAGAATCCGAAAATTGCCTTTGTCGTTGGTCTTTGGTGTTTCTTATTTACAGCACTTGCTTGTATTTTAGGAATGATTCCAAAAATCGAATACGCTGCAAACCCAGGTTCTTGGATGTTCCAATTAGCTTCAAATATTATTACGCCATTTGTTTTAATCGCTTTAGGGATGATTTTACCAATGATTGCCAAACGCGAACGAGCAAAAGGAATCGAATAAAATTAAGCTACTCAACAAAAATGTTGGGTAGCTTTTTTAGTAGTAGCTGCATTGGGATCTCCAAAAAAGGAAAGCATGAATGAAGCTGTTACTTCATTCATGCTTTTTCAAGATGTAAAATCGGATAAGGTCGTCCATCATCATCAAGTGGCGAACGACTAGCTACCTTAAAACCATTTTTTTGATAAAAACGTAACGCCCGCGGATTGTCTTCGTTGACATCAATTTTGGTGATACCATCATCTTCCATTAGTTGTTGCAAAATTTGGTTACCATATCCTCGTCCAAAGTATTCTGGTGATAGAAATAGCATTTCTAAACTATGTTCGGCAGTTCCAGAAAAACCAATCAACTGATTTTCTTCCTGCCAAACTTTTAATTGAACATGTTCGAAATAGTGAGGTAAATTTTTTTCGATGGTTGTTTGATCTGTTTCTGATAAAAAATCATGGGTGGCTCTGACGGAGTCCCGCCATAAATTGATTAAGGCTGCTTCATCATTTTTTTCAGCTAAACGCCAAGTTAAAGTCATATTTTATTCTCCTTTTGAAAGATAGATTTGCTATTTAAATCAAGTTTTTTTGATTTAATCAGAATAAATAACTCTTCGATTGCTGGAACTACGCTTAAAAGAGCTAAACTATAGAAAATTGTCGCATATTTTAGAGAAAAAGGAAATAGTATAAAAATTGTTAGACCCATTAGTTTGTTTAGATAAGTATGTAATAATGCCAAAGTTTTAAACTTATAAAACCCAATAAGAAGTGATAAAATTTTAACAAAAAAAGTTGGCAATAAAAATAGTAGAAAATTTATTGGAAACAAAGCTTGAACGATAACCATCAGCAGTAAAGAACAGACAAAAATGAAATCGGCTAAGCTATCTAATATAGCCCCTTTTTCAGAAATGAAGTCAAACCTTCGAGCCAGCCAGCCATCTACCATATCTGTCAGACCACAAAGATAATAAAGTATCAGCCAAGTGACACTAAAAAAAGGCAGTCCGAATAATGGAATGGTTAATATTATTCTGCTGATAGTTAAAATATTTGGCAAATTTTTCATAAAGACTCCTTTAAAATAATTATCTTCAGTATAGCGTAGCACCTTAAAACTATCTTGTATTAACTGTAAAAAAATGCAGAAAAATGAAGGGATTGTTTTTATCTGCTATACTTAATTGAAAGTAGCGAGGGGAGGTTGGGAAAATTTATAGCTTGATTGTCTGTATTCAGATTGTAAGTTTCTTTTTGATTTTTAAAAAAGTTTCGGCTTATTCATTTACCATTGGAGAATTCATTATTTATCCTTTAATGATGATTGGTTTAGGTTTGATTTTTAGTAATAGATTCGGTGTTTGGAGCGCCTTGCTTTTTTTTGTGCTGTTTATTTTGATTGGCTTAAAAAAAGAAGGGAAGTTTCAGTTTATTATTGTTTTTTACGCATTATATGCTTTACTGATGAATTCTTTTTTAGGTTATATCGTTGCCCAACCTTTTGAGTATTTATTTTCGACTTTGGATTTTTTACCGCGAGACTTCTTGTATTTATCAGTTGCAGTTACCCCTGCAATTTTAAATTATTTGATATTGGCGGCTTTGAATCATTGGCTGCCAGATTATGCCATTAAGTCTTTGCGGCAAGTGAGTAATTTTGCGATGGGAATTTTGACTTTAATTTTAGCTTCGGTAACTGGCTTACTATACACAATTTTGACGGTGGAAAATCAGAATCAAGCAGGTACTTGGTGGAACAACTTAATTATTATGAGTTTATTTATGGTGGTGATTTTTTCACTGCTTTTGTTAAATACCTTTTATCAACGGCAAAGAAAACAAGAAATTAACGCCTTAAAAGAAGTACAATTGAGCCAATTGCAAGAATACACTAAACACATCGAAGCATTATATGAAGAAATGAATCATTTCAAGCATGATTATATCAATATTTTAAGTAGTTTGGATGACGGTATCAGAGAAGAAAATATACAAAAAATTACGCAGACTTATCAGACTGTGATTGCGCCAACTAAGCAAAATTTCCAAAATAATCACTTTATGATTGCTCGATTGAGTAATATTCTAGTTCCAGAAATTAAAAGCTTACTTTCAGCCAAACTATTGATGGCCAAACAGCAAAATATTGAGGTGCAAGTTGAAGTAGTTGCACCAATTACCGAATTTAATATGGATTTATTGTCTTTGATTCGAATACTATCAATTTTATTGGACAACGGGATTGAAGCCGCAGAGTTAACTGAAAATCCTTGGTTGAAGTTAGCAATTTTTGAAGAGGATGACACACAAATAATTGTGATCGAAAATAGTAGTCCTGAGATGGTGAATATTAAAAAAATTGCCGACAAAGGTTACTCTTCTAAAGGAATGAATCGCGGGATTGGTTTATACACTGTAAAAATGTTACTGGATGAAACTCCTTATGTTTGGCTAGAAACTAGCAGTGAAACGATGAAGTTTTCACAAGTGTTAAAAATTATGGGGGACAAAAAGTGAATATATTTATTTTAGAAGATGATTTAATTCAGCAACAAAACCTACAACGAACCATTAAAGAACTGTGCCAACAAGAAAGAATTGTCTATCAGCATCTGATTGTCACTGCAAAGCCAGAAATCATACTAGAAAAAATTGCCTTAGCCAGTCGCCATAATCTTTATTTTTTAGATATGGAGATTGAAGACCATAAAGAAACCGGCTTAGAAGTCGCCCAAGCTATCCGCAAGAAGGATCCTTTTGGAACGATTGTTTTCATAACAACTCATTCTGAAATGGCACCGCTGACTTTTTCTTATAAGGTTTCAGCTTTAGATTTTATTGAAAAGGACCAATCCGCTGTAGACATTAGAAATGAGATTCGAGAATGTTTACTACTTGCTGAGGAAAGGATCGAAAAAAGTGTCAGTGATGATGCTTTTATTCTTAAAAACAAATACAGTAATCTACAAGTACCTTATTCAGATATTTATTATTTTGAAACGACAGGGACGTCTCATAAATTACGGCTAGTGACGGCAAAAAAAATGCTTGAATTTTATGGAGAATTAGCAGAGATTGAGGCCATGGATCAGCGTTTAATGCGTTGCCACCGGGCTTTTATTATTAATTTAGCTAATGTCGTATCTTTTGACCGCAGCAATAAAACGGTGTTATTTCCAAATGGGGATGAATGCCTTGTATCACGCCGTTTGATGAAAGAAGTTGCTCAGAAAATCAGCCAGTAAAGTTGAAAAACTTTGCTGGTTTTTTGCTGTTCAGGCAAGTTGACTGACCGTTTATGAAGTAAGCTATTTTCTCTAATACTTCTTAGCTATGCTAGGTTCAAGCAAGAGGAGGAGAAAAAATGACAGGCATGATTCAAATTAATCAAGTGAGTAAAAATTTTAAAGCTACACAAGTAGTTTCTGGAGTCAATATGACTATTAAAGAAGGAGAAATTTACGGTTTCTTAGGACCAAATGGCGCGGGTAAAACCACCATCATGAAAATGATTTTGAATTTAATTAAACCTACCACAGGAGAAATTCGGGTAGAAAATGAATTGATTCAGAAAAACTCTTATCAGTATCTCAAAAATATTGGCAATATTATCGAGACACCGGTTTTTTACCAGCAATTAACGGCTGAGGAAAATCTATCTCTTCACGCAGAATACATGGGTAAAACTTCTTCCGCCAAGATTTCAGAAGTTTTAAAAATTGTTGGCTTAGAACAAGTAAGAAATAAGTTAGTCACAGAATTTTCATTAGGAATGCGCCAACGTCTTGGAATCGCCCGTGCAATTTTAACTGAACCGAAAATATTGATCTTAGATGAGCCAATTAACGGTCTAGATCCGATTGGTATCAAGGAGATTCGTGAATTGTTATTGTATTTAAAGCAAGAAAAGGGGATGACTATTTTAATCTCTAGTCATATTGTATCTGAGATTGAATGGATTGCTGATACGATTGGTGTGATTGATCAAGGTCAGCTATTAAAAGAAGTCAGAATGTCAGATATACGGGCACAAAATACCTCTCATTTGATGGTAGAAGTCGATCAACCAGAAAAAGCATTAGAAATCCTACAAACAAAGTTAGGTATTCAAGATATGCAACAAACACATAGCAGGATCCAAATCTATGACCAGCAAGTCGATCAATCACTAGTCACTCAAATGTTAGTTAAAGCAGATATCCGTATTTTGAAAATAGAACAAAATCAAGAATCTCTGGAAGAATACTTCTTAAATATGATTGGTAAGGGGAAATAAAAAATGATAAAAATAATGAAACTAGAATGGCAGAAAAATCATTTGGCAAAATATATTAAAACAACCGTGATCAGCACAATTGTGATTTTTGCAGTTACGGCTTTTATGGCGATTGTTTCAAAAAGTCAGTCGGAGTTAATGTTCACTGATTTTACAACTTATATGTCTTTTGTAAATATTATCATTAGAGTAGTATTTGTGATTTTCTCAGCGGTTTTATTGTCTCGTTTAGTAGTGGATGAATACAAAAATAAGACCATTCAAGTTCTATTTACTCATCCGGTTAATCGTCTGAAGGTAATGCAAAGTAAATTATATTTAATTGTTGGCTTTTGCTTTCTCAGTATTTTATTTGCGACGTTGGTGATCAGTTGTCTGACTTTATTGTTAAATCCAACTTTAGAATTATTTCCAAAAGCTATGACCAGCCAGGATATCGTAGAAACAATTCCAAGTCTGGCGTTAGTTTCATTAATGACTGCTTGTTTGAGTCTGATTCCTTTATATTTTGGCATGAAGAAAAAATCCACTTCTACCACAATTACGTGGGGTGTCATTATTGGATTATTAGTGAATGCGACAGTGTCTGATGGTAGTTCTACGGTGAATTTAGGGCAAATGCTGGTGGTACCAGTGATACTAGCTTGTGTAGGATTATTGATTGCTTATTTGTCATTTCGACAAATCAATAACCAAGATATTTTATAGGAGGAAGACAATGAATAAAAAGATGTTAATAATCAGTGGGATTTTAATGATTGTAGCCGGCTTTTTCGTTTGGAATCAAGTGTCATCTTCACAAGAAAATGATATTTTTAATTTATCTGAGGTTGAAATGATCTCAATTGATACGGAAGAGTGGGATGTAAATTTAGTCGAAACAAATAGCCAACAAATCAAAGTTTCAGCCGAAAACTTAAATCACGGTGACGGGGCAAAAGCGAAATTAGTCGATGGCACCTTGAAAATTCAACAAGGAACATCAAAAAATGGCTTATTCGGTGGTTTCAGTTTTAAAAATAATAGTCAGCTAACTGTCGAAATACCTGTGAATAATTATAAAAATTATCAAGTGACTACTCAATCAGGTGATATTTCTTTGAATCGAGTCAATTTAGCTAAGTCCAAGATTGAAAGTTCCACTGGTGATATTTATTTAAATAAAATTAGTGCACACGAAAATGCCAGCATCGAGACCAAAAATGGCGAGATCGATTTGTCTTTTAAAACCAAGCCAACTGATTTAAAATTAAAGACTTCTGCTGAGTTTCTTGATACTGAACAGGATTTGAACGATTTTAACTCAGGCAAACAACAATTAGATTTGCGTTGTCCTGACGGAACGATGACCATCTATTAAAAGACCACAAAAAGTCAATTGTTTAGCTGACTTTTTGTGATCTTTTATCTATATTAAATTTAATAAATCGGATGGTTTTTTTAAAAAGTAATCTGCTTCTGTGAACATCGCTAAATCCAATGCCCCCCAATTAGCAACAGCAAATTTTATCCCACAAGCTTTGGCACTTTTCATATCATATAACGAATCACCAATATAAATCGTTTCACCTTTTTCGACGGACAACAAATCAATCGCTTTTTGGATCGGTTCAGGATGAGGTTTGTGATTTTCAGTATCAGATGCCGTGATAAAAACATCAAAATAGTGATTCAGATTAAAAATATCAAATTCAGTTTTCATTTCGTTACTGGTTTTAGAGGTAACAACCCCCATTTTAATTCCTGCAGCTTTTAATTTTTTTAAAATTTCTTCAATCTCAGGATAAACAGACACGTGTTCAGCGTACAATAAGACATTTTTATTCCATGCTTTTAACAGCTTTTCCAATTCTGCTTCATCAGCGGTAAATTCTTCCAAAGCAGCTCTTCCAGGAATTCCTAAAACATAGTTTAAATCATCAATTTCTACTGACAGTTGCATTTCTTCCAGTAAGGTTTTTTGCAGGGAATGGGTCATAACATAAGCAGTATCAATCAAGGTACCATCAACATCGAATAAGATAGTTTTAAACATTTTCCGACTCCTTCGTATAGATAATTTTATTTTTGCCAATTTTTTCTGCTAATTCTCTAGAGATTTTTTGATCGGTCACTAGAAAATCAATTTCTTTAAAAGGATAGACTAAAAAGTTATGGGTCAAACCAATTTTGGTATGGTCACAAAGAAGTACGATTGTTTTAGCTTGCTGGCGAATCAAGGTTTTCATCGCAATGTCTTCATCATGGGCATAATAAATGCCTTTTTCGTCGATTCCGGCACAACTAAGAAAGGCGACCTCAATTGTATATTTCGATAGTTCTAAAAGAGGTAGCCCGCCAGTAACAGCCCGTGTTTCACGATTAAGCTTTCCTCCTAGCATTGTCGTTTGATAGAGAGTATTGCGTAGTAATTGATCGGAAATATCTAGCCCGTTTGTAAGAGTGTACAACTCTTTTTTTGTAGGTAGAAACTGAGGCATTAAAGAAACGGTTGTGGAGACATCAAAGAAAAGAGTTTGATTTTGAGTGATGAATGTTACAGCTTTTTTGGCAATCTCTTTTTTTATTTGAGTCAAATTGTTGGTGCGATTTAAAAAGCTATCGATTTTGTTGAAGGAATCCTTTAGGCTAATTCCGCCGTAATTTCTGGTAACTAATTGATTATCAGCAAGCTTAATCATGTCTCGGCGGGTGGTATCACGAGAAGCACCAGTCAGCGAAATAATGTCTTGTAAACTCAATGACTTTTCTTTTACCAATTGATCCATGATGAGTTGTAATCTTTTTTGCTGGTTCATAAAATTCACCATCTCTATTAAGTTAATTTAAGTATATTTTTATAATAAACTAAAATAGCTTAAAAAGATACAAAAAAATACTACACACGTTATGTAGTATTAAAAGCTGATTATTTATATTGAATCATTGCCGAATAACCCCAAAAACTGTGTTGATATTTAATATCGACAATTTCAAATCCCTGGGTGTCTATTTCTTTTAACGCCTCATTTATTTTTACGTTTAAGCGACTGGAACCCCAGGTACTCTCTACTAAGTATACTTGCATGAAAAAACTCCCTTCTATTTTTTTAATTTTATCGGAAATTTATTTATGATACAATCACAAATTTTTTCCATCAGAAAAATGCGATTGTTAGTAATGAGCAATTCTTTATTGATTTTTTTAAGGTAGTGTTATATTAAATTTATCGAGTGATAAATTTTTGATTAAAGAGGGGATATTTATGTTTTTAGCAATTAATGAAATCAGACATGCCAAGTTACGGTATGGTTTAGTAATCGGTGTGATGTTTTTAATCGCTTATCTTGTTTTTTTCCTAACAGGATTGGCTTATGGGTTAGCTCAAGATAATCGAACCGCTGCAGATAAATGGCAGGCGGATGAAATTGTTTTGGCAAAGGATGCCAATGGAACTTTGGCAATGTCGATGATTCCACAAGAAGAGGCGGAAAAAGTCGAAGCGGGTAAAACAGCAATTTTGACGCAAACCGCAGGGGTTGTAAGTGTGGTGGGAAGTAATGCAGACAAAATTGATGTTAGTTTTTTTGGAATCAATAAGGATCAATTCCTGATGCCGAATATTGTTAGCGGAAAAGCTTTCTCTGGCGACAATCAAGCTGTTGCTGATATTAGTTTGAAAGAGGAATACAATGTCAAACTAGGGGACACGATTAAGCTTTCAGGAAATGATAAGAAGTTAAAAATTGTTGGATTTACCGACAATGCAAAATTTAATGTAGCACCTGTGGTTTATACGACGATTCCCGCTTATCAAGAGATTCGTTTCGAAACAAGTGGCGTTAGTGACAATCCGCGAGTCAATGCGATTGTGACTCGTGGAGAAGTTAAAAATTTACCGGATGATTTGGAAAAAGTTAAAATGAGTTCTTTTATCAATGATCTACCAGGATACAGTGCACAAGTATTGACTTTCGGCTTTATGATCGGTTTTCTGATTGTGATTGCGGCAATCGTGATTGGGATTTTTATTTATGTTTTAACCATGCAAAAAATTAATATTTTCGGAGTTTTAAAAGCGCAAGGAATTTCCAGTGGATTTATTGCTCGTTCGGTGGTGGCGCAAACCTTTATCTTAGCTTTTGTCGGTGTGGCGCTAGGATTATTAGGTACAGTCGGTACATCATTAGTATTACCAACAGCCGTACCATTTCAAGGAAATTGGCTCTTTTATGGCGGCATTAGTTTGATGATGTTATTAGTAGCAATCCTGGGGGCCTTTTTCTCGGTCCGAACGATTGTTAAAATTGATCCGCTAAAAGCGATCGGGTAAAGGAGACGAAAAAATATGGCAGCTATTACATTTAAAAATGTTGAGAAAAAATTTCAAGATGGGGATCAAGAAATTGAAGCCTTAAAAGAAACTAATTTTCAAGTAGAAAAAGGCGAATTTGTAGGTATTATCGGACCTTCTGGCTCTGGTAAAAGTACGTTTTTAACTCTAGCAGGTGGCCTACAAACACCTTCAAAGGGTGAAGTCTTAATTAATGACGCAGCCTTCAGCGATACGAAAGAAAAGGAACGAGCGAAATTACGTTTTAAAGAAATCGGTTTTATTTTACAAGCCTCAAATTTGGTTCCTTTTTTAACTGTCAAAAAACAATTAGTTTTAGTCGATAAAGTTAATAAAGCTAGTCAAATTTCGGTTGGTGAAAAAATGTTTGAACAACTAGGGATTGCTTCGCTGGAAAATAAGTATCCAGAAGAGCTTTCCGGTGGAGAACGTCAACGTGTAGCGATTGTTCGAGCATTGTACAATGATCCTTCAATTATTTTAGCAGATGAACCCACTGCTAGTTTAGATTCGGAAAAAGCCTTTGAAGTCGTAGATATCTTGGCACAAGAAACCAAAGAAAAAAATAAAGCAACTTTAATGGTTACTCATGATACCCGTTTGATTGAAAAATGTGATAAAGTATTTGTGATGAAAGACGGTGTTTTAACCGAGAAAAAGTGAGTGGAAACGATGGTTCAAAAATATAATAAAGATACAGAACAAAAAATTTTGGCGGTAGGCAACGAACTTTTTATGGAGCAGGGCTATTATGCAACCTCAACCCGGCAAATTGCCAAAGCTGCTGGAATAACTCAACCGAATTTGTACCATTATTTCAAAGACAAGGAAACCTTGTATGTAGCAGTAATTGAAAAATTATTGACTGAAGTAGGAGAAGATTTAAGAGGAATTCTCCAGCAACATTTAGATTTTCAACAATCCTTAGAAGCGATGGCGGAATATTTGATGACTACCCATTATTTCGATTTAAATCGGATGCTACAGGATTTGGCGAAATATATCACACCAGTTACCCGTTACCAGATTTTCTCATTATGGAAAGAAAATTATCGCCAACCTTTTGAAGACTTGTTTCAAAGGTATGGTCACGAGATGCGTAGTCAAATTTCACCAGAGCTGGCGGCGAGACATTTCTTCTTTGTCCTATCTCCCTATATCACGCAAAAAGAACAGGCTATCGATGAAGGTTTATCAAGCCAGACGATTGTTGACCTTTTTCTTCACGGTATTATTGAAAGCTAAAAAGAACCGACCATCTGTTATTAATAGATGGTCGGTTTTTATTTCAATAATTAAGAAAAGGTAAAGAACAATATAAAATCCTCTTCCCTATGGTGTCATAATAACATATTTTTGTATAAATTTCAAGATTGTATAAATTCTTGTTTTATGATATTTAGTCTGTAGAACGGGGGAATCATAGATGGGAAATTTTGATATCACGTTATTTAATCAGGTTTTGCCAGTAACTATTAAAAAAGTTGAAGACGAATTAAATCAATTAACGGTAAAAAAGGGTTTTGCACTTCAGGCAGCCGAGGTAGAGAACTTATTGGTAGAAAGAAATCAACTTTTTTTAGAAAACCATCTGATTGATTTTGGCTTAGACAATGTGATTTATTTGGCTGAAGAAATTTTAAGAGAAGAAGTCTGGGGTAAGCGTGATTTTTTAGAGAAATTAGCTGACGTAATGGAGATTTTTTATTATCTGAGAGGCAACGAAAATCAGTCTATCTCAGATGATGAATTAATTGAGGGCATTGGTAAAGTCGCAGCCTTTTATGAAGGAAATATGGATCGTGTAAAAGGTTATTTTGAAGACCATTCTTTTTTAGAAGTGGAGGGTGAGTCATGGGAAATGAATTAGTTCGCCAAGACCAAGAACATCAGGATTTATTAAAAGAATTAATCATGAAACGATTAAGTGGCTCGACGGTCTTACCGATTGAGGAGATTCAAAATATTCAAATGTCCTTAAATTTTGTTTTAAGTAAAGGTGAATTGTCAAACAGTTTAAAACAACAATTTGAATCAGGTAAAAATGAACTACAGCGAAAAATCGCCGACACTGAAAAGTTATACAAGCACATAATGGAGAATCTTGAAGACTATGGTGTCTTGGCAATCAGAGAATCACTCATGAGTTTTGCTGATTTTTTTAAACAGTACCAACTAGATTTTACAGCACATCAAGTCAATGGACTATCTTTAGATTATTTGCTGGCGCAACCAGTTGATGATCAGACCTATCAAGGAATTGATTTTGTAGAAAACTACCTGACAAGATTTAACATAGAAGCTGATTTCTTAAATAAGTTTCCCAAAGAGCAACTTTTGTTACTATTTCAAAGAGCTAGTCACCAACTGGATTACGACTATCAAATTGACGTCAACAATTTGTTTGAGTTGGTCTTTTTCCAATCTTTAGCCAAAAAATTTGTCGGGAATCAATCTTCATTTTTGTTAAGTTCATTTGAAATAGCCTATCTGTGGGGGAATAAAAGTAGTTTTCTGTTAAATAGCCGTCTTTTTTTGGAAGAGATAAATAACGAATATTATTTCTTTGTGTTTGAAAAACTCGTTGCTTTCATTACTGGCTTGCAAAATGAAACAGCTTTAGGAAATTTATTCATCACACTACCAACCGAAACTAATACGTTATCGGTTAATCCACCGATGTCCGCTGTGAAATACAATCAATTACAAGAAAAAATAAGAAAAGGTATAGCGACAAAAGAAATAGCAAATTTTCTGGAAAGTCCTTATGACTTATTGGAGCTGGTAGAAGATGAAACGATTTCTCCTAAAAATATAATTACATTGATAAATGAAATTGCTTTTCCTTTATTTGCAGCTTTTGTCTTACTGATTCGGAAAAAAGAACGTCAAGATTGGCATACCATAGTTGATTTACGAAAGCTGTTAGACATTGATACAATAACTCTCGGTATAAAATCACGAGCAGAAAAACTAGAATTAGAGGAAGTAGAGGGATTAACGATAATCTTACAAAAATTTGAATTAGATATGACTGATTTTAATTAAAATAATTGTTTCACTCATTCTGTTAAAAGGTTAAGGGAGAAATTTGCCCTTAATCTTTTTTTTGAGAAATGATCAAGTAAAAGTTAGCTCTGAATAAATATTTTTAGTGGTAAAATATTTATTTGTCAGATTTCCATTTTAAATTTTGGAAATAAATTTTAATATTCCGAAATTTTAAATATTTATTTTATTTTTTGAAAATATTCTTATTAAAGCCCTGTTTTTTACTAATTACAGGTGTTTTAATAAATTACAAATGATAACGCATACATTTTTTGGTTTGCTTTTATTAAGGATTTGTTAGTTTTGCCCTAGAATTATATTGTGGAATAATAGCTTGTTTTTTTGTCCTTTGATTGAAATTGTCAGTTAATCAGTGTAGCAAGTTCAGTTTTTTTGTCAATTCAGTTCATCTGTTTGTAACTGCATCTATCAAATAAAAATTTACAACTGGTGAAAATATTCCACTTAAACTTGCTCTGAATGTGCTAGTTGATGTGGATAATAGAAACTTTAGTCATAATTTTGAAAGAGAGTATTTTTACAAGGTAAATTATTTACGGATGGTATAACCTAAATTCATGAGAGCGTTTCTTCACAATGAATCAAGCCAAATTTGAAGTGGGTCATTCAATCTGGTTGATAAAAAGAAGGAGAGGGCTTCAGCTAATCAAATAATCCTATTTATCGAATTTCAATCTTAATTTCAGTTATACCGGCAGTCATCATCATGTATTGGGAAAAGTTGCAATAAATTGATTAATTAATTTTGGGTAATTATCAAAAAAAATCGCGCTTTACGGAAAATAATGCGTATTTATTACTTGAGGGTAATTTTAACTGCCCTTTAAAAAAAAAAACGAAAGTAGGTGGCCGATATGTGCCGAATTTTATTATTAACCAAGTGTGTCTTCGCTGAACAAGAATTAGAAGAAAAAATCCGTCAGTTGGGACATGAAGTGCTATCTAGCACAAGCTTATTAAAGTCTATTCTGCAAGAACGTTTGCCAGAATGTTTTTTACAAAAATTTCAGATTGTTTTGCTGAGCGAATCCATTACCAATGGTGAAAATTTTGCCGTGGTAGAAAAATTGCAAAACAAAGCGAGTTTAATTGTTCAACTAAGTGAAAAAAATCATCAAGCGGAACAAAAAAAATCTGCTGTGACTGCTTACCTTTCACCAAATGCTCCATTAGAGGAGGTCCGAGAGATGCTTCATTTAGGAGAAAGTAAAAAAAATGATTTTCCAAGTGGTCAAGAAATTCTCCAACGATTATCATTGACTAAACGAGAGCAAAAATTGCTACAAGAATTAGTTCGAGCTGAAAATAAAGTTCTCTCACAAGAAGAATTGGCACATCAAATTTGGAACAAAGAACATTTAGACAATTCAGCAAAATGCCAAATGTCTACTTTAATCAGAAAAATCAGGGACAAGATGGAGTATGCTGGTTTCGACAGCTCATTATTACAAACGGCTCGTGGGGAAGGTTATGTGTTACGATCAAGTTGAATGTAAATTTGTTAAAGATGTGTCGTAGTAAAAAACAGTAGTTATTTTAATAAAATAAATCGAAGAATCTCGGGTTTTTCCCGAGATTTTTTTGTTATTTTAAAATTTCATCGTAAATTCTATGACGAAAGTATGAATTTTTTCTAAAAAAATTGGTATTGGTATAGAGGCAAAAGCTTGATTTTGTAGTGGTAAAAGTTATGGAAAAATTTATATGCAAAGATTTAAGGAATTTTAGTTAAAAATTAGTGTTCGTTGATCCAAATTAGTGATTTTTTTATGACTTCTGGTATAGTTATTTTGGCATTCGAATACTATCGCAGAAAGAAGTGGTTTTACGTGAATCGAATCAAACAAGGCTTAAAGAATCGTTGGAATATTTTATTAATTGCCGGCATTTATTTTTGGGCTAAAACAATTTTGGCTTATTATATTGACTTTTCTTTAGGTGTCGAAGGTTGGATTCAGACGGCAATCTTATGGATCAATCCAATCGCCACGATGTTGTTACTATTTAGTAGTTTTTTATATATAAAAAAATTGAAACCAGCTTTAATTGTATTGTGGCTAGCAGATTTATTGAATACCTTGGTGTTGTACATCAATATTATTTATTATCGTGAATTTACTGATTTTGTGACAATTAAGTCAATTTTAGGGTTTTCGAAAGTTTCTGAGGGAATATCGGGTAGTTCTTTAGCTTTGATGCGCATTCACGATATTTTCTATTGGTTAGATATTTTTCTATTATTAGCAGGAATTATTTATTTATTTGTTAAAAAAGTAGATATCACATCAAAACCAGTCAAAAAAACAGCCGCAGTTGCAGTAAGTATCTTTTCAGTATTGTTTTTTACAGTTAATTTATCAGTTAGCGAAGCCAATCGACCTCAGCTTTTACAACGAACTTTTGATCGAAATTATCTGGTGAAATATTTAGGTTTAGATACTTTTACAGCCGTTGATGGTTTTAACACAGCAAAAGCCAATGAAGTGAGAGCTAACGCATCTTCTGGTGATATCAATGATGTATTGAATTATACGAAAAGTCATTATGCTGCTCCAGATGAAAGTAAATTTGGGATTGCTAAAAACCGCAATATCATCGTATTGCATTTAGAAAGTTTCCAACAGTTTTTGATTAATATGAAGGTTGATGGACAGGAAGTTACACCGTTTTTAAATAGTCTCTATAATGATGATCAACAAACGTTGTCTTTTGATAATTTTTTCAATCAAGTTGGACAAGGGAAAACTAGTGACGCAGAAAACATGTTGGAAACTAGTACCTATGGCTTACCACAAGGTTCATTATTTACTCAGTTAGGTTCTGACAATACTTTCCAAGCGGCACCAGCCATTCTGAATCAAACGGAAGGTTATTCTAGTGCAGTTTTTCATGGGAATGTTGGCAGTTTTTGGAATCGGGAAGATGTTTATAAAAATCTAGGTTACCAAAACTTCTTTGATAAATCTTATTTTAGTTCGGATGATGAAACATTAGGTTATGGTATTTTAGATAAAGACTTGTTGCGGGAAAGTGTGTCTCATCTTGAGCATTTACAACAACCTTTTTATACGAAATTTTTAACAGTCACTAATCATACACCGTATTTAACCGATAATAGTAATTTTGATTTTCCATCATTAAATACTGGCGATGAGGTAGTCGATAATTATGTACGAACGGCTCATTATCTTGATCAAAGTTTAGAACAATTTTTTACGTATTTAAAAGCTTCCGGAATTTATCAAAAATCAATTTTCATGATTTATGGTGATCATTACGGCATTTCGGATACGAACAACCCTGATTTAGCTGAAACTTTGGGTAAAGATAAAGCAAGCTGGGATAGTTATGATAATGCAATGTTGCAAAGAGTGCCTTTGATGTTTCATATACCTGGCTATACAGGTGGAGGTGTTCAACACCAATATGGTGGAGAAATTGATGTGTTGCCAACTTTATTGCATTTAGTTGGTGTTGATACAAAAAATTATGTTCAATTTGGGAGCGATTTGCTTTCTGAAAATCATGATCAAGTTGTTGCTTTTAGAAATGGGGATTTTGTAACGCCTCAATATACTGAGCTAGGTGGGAAAACTTATGATACCAATACTGGCGAATTGATCGATTCACAAGCTGCAGGTATTGAAACTGAGATCCAAAATGAGCAACAAAATGTCAAAAAAGAACTAGAACTTTCTGATAAGTTAAATGAAGAAAACTTGTTACGATTTTATACACCAGAAGGATTTACAGCAGTTGATCCTAAATCCTATAATTACAAGAATCTAGATCAACAAAATGAAGACAAGGAAAAACAGCTTGGCGCAAAATCCACCAGTATATTTTCTGAGAATAATGATCAGACGACTATTAATTTATATCCAACAGATAATAGCACTGAAGAATAATATAGCTAAATCAGCCTTTGAATAAAAGGCTGATTTTTTAATAAAAAACAATATAGTTTTTTTGGAAAAAGAAATAACTATTCTGTAAATTAGATTATAAATAAACATAAACGTTTTTTTATAATAGAAGTATTGTTTGTTGGTGATAAGTTTCCTTACAGATAAATACATTTTTTGCTGACGCTATAATTTTTAGAATTTATCTTTTGTACATAGGAAATAATTAGTAATTCTTCAATGAATAATTACTAAAAAATAGAGATCATTTCAGAATAAAAAAAAATTCTAAGGGATCGTTAATAATTTTTTTTCGTTATTGTAATTTGCTGAGTGTTTTACTGGATTTTTTTTAAAAGATATCATATTATAACATAAGCCTCCTGTTGTTTCGTTACAAAAACAAACTGTAGGTTCGGACAGCTTCTTAATTGAAGCTGTCTTTTTTTTGTATTCAATTTATATATTTTTGGATGAACAGAAATTAGCTCAATAAGTCAATTATTCAATTGATTCCATTTGAATAGGTCAATCGGATTGAAAAAATAGCTTTAGATCTAATAAACAAAAACGTAACTGTATTCTCCTAAAGAAGAAGCTAAATTTCTAAATAATTGACAAAACTTTATCAGTCTAGTTTTTATAAGACAGAACTATTTCTTTTGTTACTAATATTACTTACCTTCGAAAAATGCAAAAATTCAAATTATATGTATATTTTATTTAATTGTGAATAAAAATAGACTTTTTTATAATTTTAAATTAGAAATTTCCAGAATTAGCTTTTTATCTCAGAAAAGACTAGACGAAATATGACATTTAGATTACAATTATTTCATTGATGTGACTAAAACATCAAATAAGATAGGAGAGAGGAAGATTTTTATGCGATTAGGAATGAAAAGTGGTTTATTAGTCGGGCTTTGTTTAGTTGGATTACAAGTGGGAGCAGTTCAATCATATGCAAGTGAAGTTACAAGCGAGCAACAACCACAAATTACAGAAAATCAAAGCAATTATGAACAAGAGAAACAGGAAGCTTTAACAGCTGGATATACTTTGGAACAGTTCGAAGCAATCATGGCAATACCTGATTTTGCTTCAGATTCAACCGCTCAATTTTTTTCTGCTACCACTCGAGCAGCAGCGACCGATCAACAAAAAGTAGTTAATATGGCTCAAGCACAAGTGGGTAAACCTTTTGGCTGGGGAGCTGTTGGACCAAATGCATTTGACGCGTCTGGCCTTGTACAATATGTTTTTAAAAATGCGGTTAACTTGAATGTTCCAGCTCCGACTACATCCCAAGAAAGAGTTAGTAGAGATGTTAGTATGAACGCCTTACAACCAGGAGATTTATTGTTCTGGGGGAACAAAGGAAATTCTACTAATGTTGCCATCTATATTGACAATGGTCAATATATTCATTCGCCGGGACCAGGTCAAACAGTGAAAGTTGGACAAATTGCTTGGTATCGACCTGATTTTGCTAAGAGAGTTTTGACAGATACACCGAAAGAGCGTCCAAATATAGATGGGCAACAAGCAAATGAAAGATATGTTTTCAGATTATACAATGGTTACGAAGGCAACCATCATTACACACAAGATTTAGGTGAAGCAACGAATTTACAAAATGTTGGCTGGAACTATGAAGGTGTTGGCTGGGCTGCACCAACGACTGGCGATACCGTTTACCGTTTGTACAATCCAAACAATGGTCGTCATTTCTATACATTAAGTGCTTCAGAACGAGATTGGTTAGTAACAGTTGGTTGGAAGAGTGAAGGTGTGTCATGGAATTCTGGCGGAAGCGTTCCTGTATATCGTGTATACAATCCAAATGCAACCGGTAGTCAGGATAGTCATGTTTACACAACCAATGCTGGCGAAAAAAATAATTTGGTTCGCTTAGGTTGGAGAGATGAAGGAACTGCTTGGTATGCGGTTCGTTCTTTACAATAAGAGATTAAAAAAAGAAGTCCTCGAATTTTTAAGCCTCTAAAATAGGATGCGCTCACTGCGTCCTGTTTAGAGGTTTTAATTATGCTCGATAAAATGAAAAAAGGAATCATTGGACATCAAAAAGCTAGTAAAATGAACGATTTGAGATTAGTGGTGCTAGTAACAGGAATTGTCAGTCTGTCGAATAAATGTAAAAAATCATCAGTCATAAATGAGTACAATAAAAAGCCCACAATTGGGCTTTTTATTGCATACGAATATCTAGTTCTCTAACAAATTCATCTTCGCTAATAATTTTAAAATCTTTGACGATTAAATGGTTTTCATCATCGGAAGGATCGAAAGACCCTTTTACAGAAATCAAATATTTGTTATTATGCAACATTAAAAATTTCATGCTGACAAAAAAATTACCGATGACACACTTAATTGTCCCGGATTCTGTTTCTAAAGTGAATCTTGCTAGAGAATCTCGTATTTCGACATTTGTGAGTAATCCAACGTAATTTTTCATATTTCCACCTCGTCAATTATTCTATAATATGAAAATAATTTTTTGAAGTAATAAGACGTTTTGTTTTAAAAAAATTTAAAAATAATATCAGTTATTTTAATATGTAAATATCACTATTATATGGTTTTTGTATAGATTCGAAAGAATATAAATAGATATTTAATAGGATGTTAGTTATTTTAATTTTGTTATTTAATATATTTTTAAAAACATTATATTAATAATTTTGACGAAAAAAAGCATTTAGACGTCTTAATAAAACAGTTCTAAGCGTATTTTTTGAGAGTATAATTATGTTTGTCTGTAATGTGGAATTCTAGTTAAAACTAAATTTTTTAATTGGGAGATAAAGGTTCAGGTCTTACAGAAGAAATATATTAAAACGCCCAAGCTAATTGCTTGAGCGTTTCAGTTTGTAGAATTAGGTTCATCGAGTGTTTTTTTACAATAAACAATTAAACTAAGTTTAAAAGAGAAACCATGATATAAACGGATAACAATAAGGGAAGATAACTTATTTTAATCAACAATCTAAATCATTGAAAGACGTTGTTTAAAAAATGTCGTAAACCTTCAGTGTATATTTCTGGATTCGTATCAAATGATTTGCCATGGATAGCGCCATCAACTACTAGTTTTTCTTTGTATCCAGGACTGGCATTATACATGTCTTCCATGTGGCTAATAGGTATAAAATCATCCGCACCACCATGAATGAATAATTTTGGAACATCTGTATTTTTAGCACTTTCTATTGGAGAAATTTGATCGATACTAAAACCTAATCTAGACTCAGTTCTTTGACTGATTTGATTTACTAATTGTTTAAAATCAACATTTTTTATTATAGGTAATAATTCTGAAAACCAAGAAAAAGCTTGTAGCATTTCCTCATGCAAATCAGCATACCCACAATCTTCAATATATGCAACAACATTAGGATGTGGAACATTTTGTGACAGTACCGTGGTGGATGCTCCCATCGAAACGCCCATTAATACGATTTTTTGATCGCTATTGGTTCGATTGACTTCATCATTAATCCACATATTTAAATCATCTTTTTCGTAGTATCCAAAAGTAATATATTTACCATCGCTTCCGTTTACTGCGCGACTGCTAATTAATAGGACATTAAATCCTTCTTCTGAAAAGAATTTGGCTTGTTTTATCAACTCATATTTTAATGCACGATAACCATGATGTAAGATAACAGTTTTATCAGAACCGTTATCAATATAACGACCTCGGAGCGTTATTGGATTGCTTACTTCTTCGCCATTTTCTTTTCGATATGTTTCTGTTGTAGTGATTGTTCGATCGCTAGTATTTTCTAACTTTTCATACCAATTTTTTACATACCAGTCAACACTGTCTATTTCGGGATTCTCTTTAATTTTTAAATCATCAAATAAATTCATAATTGGAATATCTGATTCAAAAATAACTCGAAACATCAAATTTGCTACAATAGAAGGGGCTTCTTGTTCAGATAATGTGGTACCTTGAATAATATTTTCTTCTGCTTCTGACAATTCTTCTTCAAAATCATTAATGATTTCTTCGCGATTATCCAGTGAGAAATCTTCGGTAGCTTGGGCATTTGAGCCGTTAATAAAGAATAAACTACAAACAGCGAGGCAAAAAAACATTCCTTTTTTCATAACATCACCAATCCTTTTTTTAATTATTAATTTCTTAATCAATCAAAATTAAAAGTTTCGAGTATCTAGATCGTTATAAAAAATTTATCAGATAACGCTTACAAGAACAATGGAAAAAATTACCGTAACGTTACGGCAACTTTTTATTTTTTAGATAAAAATTTAGAATGACCGTTCTAATGGATAGCGTATTAAAAACATCCGCTGCCTTTCCTATCTCAAACTTATATCAATTGGGTAGATATTTTTTTGGGTAAGTTACGAGTTAAAAGAAATTAATAAATTGAAATAATCAAAGGGTGTTCAAAAGACCTTCAAAAAAAATCCGCTAAGCGTCAGTAGAAAAGGCTCTACATCAATGCTTAGCGGACATCATATTCTATTTGGCGGGAATGTGTAGGTTTAAAATGTTATTTTAATTAGTTTGGAATAGCATGGAAAACACTGTTGAAATAGGATTCTTCATCTAGCGTATTTAAATAATTATCAATGATTATAGGCGCGTCCGTGGTCAAAACCGTAGTCAAAAAAAAGTGTAATAAATAACGTCGTATTGTTATTAAAAGTCGACGTATTTTGCTAGTTTTTGGACTGTTTCTCGTTTTCGTTCTTCGGTCACATGGATGTATAAATCTATAGTGATTTGGACGGAAGCGTGACCTAACCTTAATTGCACATCCTTAATAGTTGCGCCTGATTCAAGAAGAGTCGCGTTCGTATGTCTAAATCCATGGATGGTAATCCTCTTCAATTGGTATCGATCGATAATTGAATTAAGCCATTTTCTTGGTTGTGAATGCTGTACGAATTCATTTTCTTTTTAAAAGAATACTAGCTGTTTTGCATGCATAGTATTATTACCAATCTTCAAGAGATCTTCTCTTTGAATTTTTCTCCATTCTTTTAAGATAGAGATTTTTTTATCATCTGTTAGAATTTCCCGCCAAGAATTTCTAGTTTTAGGATGTTCAATATATAATCGTCTGTTTTTCCACAGGTTCAAAGTTTTGGTGACCTTAATCATCTGATTGTCAAAATCAATATCTTCCCAATATAAACCCAAAGCTTCACCTTTACGCAATCCGGAGAAAGCTAAGGTACGAAAAAAGACCTACTTTTTAAAAGATTCTTTCTCTGCAATAGATAGGAATTATTCTAGTTCTGCCTTAGTAAAGAAATTTAGCCGTTCACTATCATCGACTGATTTTCTTATCTTAGGAATAATGATTTTGTTAAAGGGATTTTCTTTTGCATAATCCAAACGAATTGCATAATCAGAGATTCGAGATGCATTGCTAATGATCTGTCGATACAAAGCATATTTATCAGCGACAGTATTCCCGAATCTTTGAACTGCAGTAGGTTTAATTTTGTTGATTTTTAATTTTACAAAGGAGGGAAGAATTACTTTCTCATAAATCTGTTTGGTTTTTACATAAGTGCTTTCTTTAACAGTTCGCTCGTAGTTAACAAGCAATAGATTAGTCACTGCTTGATAAGTCAGTTCGTGCTTAGTTTTAATTGTGTCAGGATTAAAATTTATTTCTAATTTCTTGTAAGCTGCGATTGCGTCTTTCTTAGTGGCAAATCCTCGCCTAGTAGTGCGGCATTCTTTTCCAGTTGATTCATTAATTCCTAAGTAAGCTTTAAAGGACCAAGCTTTCTCGCCGTTCTTTTTTGTATATTGCTGGAATTGTGTCATAATCATTCTCCTCATCATTGCATAGGCAAGCATAGATAAGATATAATAATTGAAACATTTATGTTATCACATCCACTCAAACTTGGTAGGGGCGAGGGGTGTGTTTTTTAATAATGTTTGGAAATTATGCTGTCTTTTTTTTGTTAATAAAATAGAACAATGCTATTGAACCAATTGTGATTGGTATACCGAGAATAAAGTAAGAGCTTGATTCACTACCTGTTTGTGGTAAAGTTTTTGAAGTGTACGATGGCTTACTTAAGCTACTAGTAGCACTCGGAACAGTATTACCAGTTTCAGTTGAAGCTATTTTATCTCCTAAAATGGTTACATCACTAGATGCAAATACTTTATCTTGATAACTAAACTCTACACGGTATTTACCTGGCAATGAAATATTAATAGCTCCAATATTTTTATCGCTATTTTCAGTAGAAGCTCTTAATCCGTTAAGTACTGCTTGATTTTCAGTCATTACTGAAATTCTGTCCACAGTTGTCTTACCAAGAAGAGCATTAAGATCGTAGTGATATACTTCAGCATCAGGAGTCACATAGACGAAATAAGATTTAGTTATTTTAATTTTTAAATCAGCTTTGTTACCATTGAAGGTAACTGAATTTAATAATTGCTCATTTGACAGAACTTTTCCTAGTTCGACATTAAATGTTTGATCTTTAGAAGATAATTCTATAAGTGGAGCTTCGGAAGTTGAAGAGGTTGACTCTTCGCTATTTGATGAACTGTCTGACGAGCTTTTACTAGATTTGTCCTCAGTATCTTTATTCACGGCTAGTACATCAAGCATTTCAGGAACTGAATTATCGATATAGAAAGCTGAGTTAGCTTTAACTGAGTCTACTTCAATTTTTGGCACTCTTACTTTTACACTTTTATTGACATCATTATCTGGAACAGCAATGTAATCAACTTGATCTTCAGCTAGATCTTTATAGAAATCTTCATTTTCTTGAGCATTTTTTATATATTCAATTTGTTGAGCTTTATTAGGTTCGAATATTTCAGTATTGTATTTTTTCTTGGCAGTTACTCTTCGCTCAGAAGTACTAGTCAAAGGTGTCCAATGACCATCCTTAAATTCAAATGTATCAACACCATCCCCTACATCGCGATTCCATACATCTTGATTCTTTACATTTTCAGTAGGTTGCTCTATAGAAGTATATACTTCAGCAAAAACTGAAACATTGCCACTTAAGAGTAGACACAGTGAAAATAATAAATAGAAAATCTTTTTCATTTTTACATCCCCTAAAAAATATTTTTTATTTAAAAGTCTAATCCAAACAATTCTTTGCAAGAAACTAGACTTAAAAACCCCTTTTATTTCTTTTTCCTCATGTTTCTAACAAATATAATTATGGCGACTACACATAAAATCCCACCGACTGCAAAAGGTAGGAAGTATGCGATATCTAAAATATCGAATCCTAGCAAAAGGATCACCTTCTCTTTGTATTATTTTTTGTTGCTTTTGTATAGATAAATTAATACGGCTATAACTATAATTGCGCCGCCAATCCATGGCAAAGCGCTCATGATTTTTTCTCCGGTATTAGGTAGCATGCTAGGTTCCTCCTCTCTGAGTTTATATTTTGTAAAATGAATGTTACATCTCGGAAGGTTACATTATAAGGACCTGAATTAGTAGCGCCAAAATTCATAACGATAGTAGCATTCATACCTGCAGCAATAATATTGGGAATATTGTTAGAGTAACTACTTGAATCAAATTCAGCTAAGGATTTATTCCCAACGTATAAATCGAATTATTGCGCATTGAAACTGATAGGGGAAGAACTAGTATTTTCAACAGTTGCTGTTACTCGTACAGGGATTACGCCTTCAGAATAATCATTATTCAGTCCTATAGGTGCATTCTCGACTACAGAGTTTACTGTGATTTTCTCACTACTTTTGAAGGTTACATATTCACTTAAGGAGAAAGTTTACGACGATTCACTATTATAATATTTTTCATAAAAATTCTCAAATGTAATATCATCATCTGAACTTTCCTCTTCATAGAAATCTTCCTCGTCAATGTCATCATAATCTTCTTCATCCTCAATAATATCTTCCTGATTTTGGGAGTCATTATTTTGTCTGCTGTCACTACCAAGTTCGCTACCAACAAAAACCCAAAGCAACAGTGATTAAAGCTAAGATTATCCATAAAACAAGATTTTTGAAATCACTATTATCTTCCCTTTCTTTTATTTAATCTCCAATTTCCTAATAATATTGTTAGAAGCTATTTCAAAATGAGATGGATATTTTTTAGTCCACGTTGCAGCGTGGGCTTTTTTATACAAGTCATGCTCCCAGCCGAGCCCCAAATTGAATTCTTCAACAAGTAGAGAATAATTATATTGTCTTCCACTTTAATTTATTAAATAATTGATCATAAATGAATCTGCATCATTTTCCATCTTTATGCGTATGCGAAAAATAGTTTTTTTGTACAATTCATAAAAGGCGGTGTGATCAACAGCATGTTTGTTTTCGTGCAAAATTCCTTTTTTGCTCAATAAGACTGATACTGTCATTTACAAACATTGTTTTTAATTTTGGAACATAAAAGCCAAAGAGTCTTATTTTGTAAAAGACATTACAATCACGTTTTTTTCTAATAACTCCACAATATCATCCATAGTAACAACCTCATTTGCTTTTTCTGCCAGCTAAAAATTTTCTCACTGCTTCCTTATCAGCTTCTGTTAACTTTTCTCCATTCCAGCTCATCACACCATCAAGAACATCATTCAAATCCGCACCAGATATAAATGAAGAGGAATTTGTTTTTTCGCTTGATCTATCAAGCAAATAATCTATAGAAACGTTGGAAAAGTCTGCGACTTTTATTGTAACGGCGCAGAATTGTGAAATGAATGCAGATAAAGACTTCCACGATGCAGTGATAGAAGGTATCGAAGAAATCAAACAAGCTCTGGGATATTAATAAAATTAGATTACAGATTTGGAATTCATCTTGAAAAAAATCAATCTTGATATTAACTTATAAATAACCTCTGTTGATATATTTAGTCAAAAATATATATAAATTCACTTGCAAATGGTGTTTTTTAAGCTATAATGAGAAAACATAAAGGAGTGCGATATATGGAGAAGTTTATATTAG
The DNA here is from genome assembly GCF_051714685.1 of Enterococcus sp. AZ103. Taxonomy (NCBI): domain Bacteria; kingdom Bacillati; phylum Bacillota; class Bacilli; order Lactobacillales; family Enterococcaceae; genus Enterococcus; species Enterococcus sp. AZ103. The sequence goes on from NZ_JBIOSI010000002.1 coordinate 840,002, forward strand.
GGTTAATTTTTGTTATAGGTGTTATATTTGCAGTGACAATAAATGTGAGTGATGCTGAGGCTACATTGGGAACAAAGCCAATTTATCGAATGTACAATTTGAATACAGGGGAACATCTTTTTACACCAAGTGATCGAGAGTGTTCTTTAATTTTAAAACTTGGATGGGTATCAGAAGGGGTTGCTTATTATGCCCCGGTTGAGCATTCAGGAAATGTTCCTAGTATAAAAAGACTTTATAATACTGCGGCTGACGACCATCATTACACCGTCAGTAATGAAGAAGTGGAATATTTGGTATCTCAAGGTTGGAAAAATGATCAAATTGAGTATAGTGGTGCTGGAAGTAATGGATTGCCGGTGTATCGTCTGTACAATCCCAATTCAACCACTGGAACCCATCATTTTACTCTAAATACTATTGAGAGAAGAGGATTACTCAAACTTGGCTGGATTGACGAAGGAGTTGCATTTAAAGCTCTGCTTCAATAATAGAAGAGAATGTACAAAGAGTATTTAAAAAGAATAAAAAAATTTAGGTATGTCTCAAAAATCTGTTATAGATTTTATGGAACATACCTATTATTGTATTTGAAAATTATTAAGTATATTTAAAGTCGAGTACTACAGGTACATAATAAATTAGGGGTTATGATTTTTATTTTAGAATTAATTCTGATAGTCTATGACTATCAATTAAAAAGAAGGAGATTATAAGCTATGCTTGATGATAAATTAAAATGTTCTAAATGTAATACCCTTTTTTACTATGATGAAGTCAGAAATCTTGAGCAACACAAAAAAGAAGAGATGCCCATTAAGTGTCCCAATTGTGGGAATATAGTAAAATCTAAACTATCACATGGATATTTTACAACATATGTAGATAAACAATTATTGAAACACAAAACAAAAAAACCTTTGTACTATAAAAATATAGTCACTGGGGAAAGAATTTCAACAAAGGAATTTAATGAGTTAGTTAAGTCAAACGAATTTATGTTATATAACGATGCAGGTTCGGTTATTCCTGATTTGATGGATGATTTGTTAACGGAGGATGAAAGCACAAATAAACCTGAGAATTATGTGCCAGTATTCCAAGAAGAAGTATGACTGGATATAATCGTAAGACTTTAGTTAATACTAAGGTCTTTTTTTTCACATTTATTCCTCATTTTGGTATGATTAGAAAGTTCTAATTAAATATAAGAGGAGTTTTCAATGGACGAATTGTCAAACAAAGTAGTACCACAAGAAGTAAAGGGATGGAACTGGGGAGCATTCATGTACAATATTATGTGGGGGATTGGTAACAAAACTTATTTGCCATTATTATGCCTAATCCCACTATTTAACCTTGTATGGATCTTTATTTGTGGATTTAAAGGCAATGAGTGGGCTTGGCAAAAAGGTGATTATAAAGATGTGGAAACATTTTTAGCAGTTCAAAAAACATGGAGCCGAGCAGGCTTGGTACAATTTATTGTTGCAATTATTTTTATAGTACTATACTTTTTATTTATCGCAGCAGCTTTAGCAACATTTGTAAATAATTACCCAGGATATTAATTAAAAGACCACTAATGAAGTGGTCTTTTTTCATCCATTATTACACGCGCATATTCAACGATTTAAAAATTTGAGTTCTTAGAGGTCTTCAATATTCGTTTTATTCGGAATAAAGCCAAGTAATTTGCTCCGTTGAGTTAAATAGATTCTCTTTTCTAAAGGTTTTAAAAAAGTATAGCTATTATGTTTGAAGTTTATTGTGATATTTTAAAATCGAATTCTATACCGACTTTTAGCTGAGCAGACGACTCGTGTTCGTTCGATTTTATGTTCATGTCTTACAGTTACATAATTAAAGTGAAATAATTTACAATACTGTGATTTTGCACTAAACTAAACATTGAAAAGAGGTAATTTTTATGAAAAAGAAGATTTTGGTTTTAATGGAAAACACTGGATCACCTCAAAAGGCCTTAAAAGAAGGAGAACGTTTAGCAAAAAAAGATTCCTCCGAACTGCACGTTTTAATTTTTAATACAAATCAAAAAGAAATTTACGAATTAGAAGAGGAACAGACTTACGTTTTGGCGGGAGATATTGGAGGAGAAGAAGTAGCTCGAGAAGAAAATACAATCAAGGATATTGAGAATAAAGATGCTGAAAGAACAGATAATTTTGTTTCTGAACTTAAAAGAGTAGTTTCAACAAATCTGATAATATCGTATGTAACTTCTTCTATCAAAAGTGATGTTGTAACATATTCTGAAGAAAATAATATAGATTTAATAATTCTAGGGCAAGATGAAGCAATGTATAGTCGCAGGAGTTTTGATTCATTAATAAAACATGTGGTAAACAAGACCAAAGCTGATTTACTAGTAATCAAATAGTGACTAAATAATAATCAATCAGTTTTTTTTATCTGTTATCTTAGCGAGATAAAAAATATTATTAAAGAGGTGAATTAAATGATTAAACAATATAAAAATATTTTAGTCCCAGTTGATGGATCAAAAGAATCTGAGGATGCATTAGAAGAAGGACTAAGAATTGCTGAAAGAAATTCAGCGAAATTGACCGTTATTTATGTTAGAGATGTTAATCAAACTATTCAAAACCCATATGGAGCTGATTTGGTTTTTGAAGATTTAAATGAAGAAGAAAAATTGATTAAAAGTAATGTTGAAAAGGTAATTAAAAGATATAAGGAGTCAAATTTTGTTTCTATGACAGGATACCCTAAACATACCATTACAAAATACGCAAAAGACAAAAATATTGATCTCATAGTTATTGGTGCGACTGGAAAAAATAGTTTTGAGAGAATCCTAGTTGGCTCAGTAACTTCTTATGTTCTTAATCATGCACACTGTAATCTTTTAATAGTTAGATAGTAAATACAAGACCACTACTAATCTAGTGGTCTTTTTTCATCCATTAAAATACGCTCACGTTCAATGACTAGAGATTTGAGTTCTTCGAGGCCTTCAAGAGTGGCTTTATTTCGAATGAAGCCACGAGCTGTACTCCGCCATTAATAGTGAGTAACTTTTTACAAACCGTAGTCAAAAGCGGTATCAAAAACAAAAAATCCGCCAAGCATCAGTAGAAAAGGCTCTACATCAATGTTTAGCGGACATCATATTCTATTTGGCGGGAATGTGTAGGAATCGAACCTACCCAAGAAGCTCCTAACTCCTCATACTGGTTTTGAAGACCAGAGGGCACACCAGAACCCATCCACTCCCATAACGAAATAATTTTACCATGTTTTTTTAAGCAAGGCAATTGGTTTTTGGGAGAGAATGTTTTTTATGGTAGTGGTGCAGGAGTAACTACATTTTTTCGGCAGCAATGTCTATCTTGTTTAACAATTCATACCGTTCGGCGATCATTTTTTCTAATTCAGTGAGGTCTTCTCGGGTGGCTTTGGTTCGAATAAAAGACTTTGCCGTACGTCGAGAGGCCAAGTAGGTGCGGCGGACCCTTTTTTCAGGATCTTTGTTGGCTTTTTCTTGGTATTTTTTACTGGCGCGACGTTGAGCTTCTGAAGTTTTGTATTCTCGCATCTCAATCTTCCTTTCTTTTTTCCTCTTTCAAAAACAAAATACGCAGAAGATAAAAGAATTCAGCAAAAAAATAAAAAAAACTACAAATTAATTAACAACTATTTATTATTAATAACAGTTTCGACAAATGTTAATAGAAACTTTTAGCATATAAATTTGTTCCATAAACAGTTAAACTGTTTACTTGGAAATCATTGCTAATCTGATTATAATTGCCCAGTATGTTGGCATTATATCCGGCACTATTTTGTCATAAAGTAAAAGCTTATTCAGTAATCTCAAATAAATAATGGTATAAATTCCAACTTTATTCTTATATTGTTTCTAGTTTCGAAATTATTATTCGTATTGAGAGCAAAAACATATTTTTTGGAAAGGGGTCGAGATAATTAATTAATAAGTAACAAAAAAGCCTCCAAAATTAATTGGAGGTAGATCATTTATTTTGTTGCAAAAAAGATAAATGTATAAGGTTGATTATCATTCATTTTAAATGAAATCCCTACTTCATTGAAGACGGGATAAACGATTACTTCTCGAGTCACTGGATCTGCTATTAATTCATCAAATGTTGCCTGTGCGACTTGTTGAGTGTTCGTAAGAGTCGTTTTATCAATGCCGATTATATTGTAACCGTATGCGGTATAACCAGTATAACCAACTTCGGCAAGTGCTGATTCACTGTCACGACCATCGGGACGTTCTTCCCCATAAACATCTAACAATTCTACTGTCCGAATTCTAGCCGCTTCTTTTAAAAGAGTGGAAGAAGTGAGTGTGCCTAAATTTTGTTGTGCTCGATAATCATTTAATAAAGTTAAAAATTGTGCTTCGATGCTTTGAGAAGTAGCTGTATCTTGTTCAACACCGTACCAGCCGACTCCCTCATAACGCCAACCAGCTGCGACTAAACTATCTCTTTCGCCAGTCGAATGTGTATAGTGGTGTGAACCAGTTTTAGCATTTGGATTGTACAGGCGTAATAATGGTTCGCCTTTATTTCTATCAGAGAACCAACCCGTGCCTTCGTCTTCCCAACCTAAACCAATCAACCAATCACGTTCTCCAACATCTAGGGTGTAATGGTGGTCGCCTTCATTGCGATTGTATAAACGATATACTCTGTCTCCTGAACTTGGTGCGCGCCAGCCGAGACCTTCATTATCCCAACCAGCTCTAACTAAACCATCCCTTTCATTTGGCACACCTGTGTAAAAGTGTTCTCCAGAATTTGGATTGTAAACCCGCAACATGTCTGTATCCGCGGAAGCTTCTGAACTAGCAGTAAATAAACCAAATGCACCCAAAACAACCAAAGCTAAACCAAATTTTCTCTTCATTTCTGTTCCTCATTTTTTCAATTTACAATTATATTATGAAGAAAAAAGAAATATAAGTAAATAAAAATATTGGAAAGGCTTTCTTTTTTTGTTTAAGTTAGTAATTCATTAAAAAAAAACTATATTTATTGGAGTTTTATTTTATTTATCCGGCAAATAAATTGGCTCCATAGACTTCATTGCCAACAATTCTAAACGAGCTGCCAATCATCGTATAGTCAGGATCTAACATATTACGATTATGCCCAGGACTATTTTTCCATAAGTCAAAAGCTCGTTGTGCGATTTCTTGTGAAGAACCACCGGCTGTGAATAGAACTAAATTCTCACCAGCAACACTATAATTGTCAAAATTGACATCTGTTAAAACTGAAGAAAAACTCTGACCATCTGGTCGTGTATGACTGAAGGAGTTAGTGATTTCTTTTGAACGAATATCAGCTGCTTGATTTAATAAACTGTCGTTAGTTAGAGTATTTGCCCCTTGAGATGTTCGATAATCATTGATTAATGTTAGGAAGCGACTATTAATATCTTGCGATTGGCTACTATTATTAGAGTCAATGCCATACCAACCAATTCCCTCAGCAACCCAACCTTGATTAACCAAACTGTCTCTTTCATAGCCTGAGCGAGTGTAATGATGGGCACCAGATTGTGCATTAGGATTATACAATCGATAAAGTGGTTCACCTTGATTTTTGTCGGAGAACCAGCCGATTCCTTCATATTCCCAACCCACACTAATTAAATAATCTCGTTCGCCAGCATCTAAAGTATAGTGGTGGTCTCCGGCATTGGCATTATAAAGTCGGTAAACGTTATCTCCAGAACTTGGTGCATTCCAACCGATTCCTTCATTCATCCAACCTGTACGAATTAAGTGATCCCGTTCATTAGTCACAGCAGTGTAGAAATGTTCCCCTGAATTTGGATTGTATACTCTCAGCATATCAGCGGCTGAAGCTTCAGTAGTAGCTGCAAATAATCCTACGCTACTTAAGAAAACCAGCAGTAAACTAAACTTCTTTTTCATGTTCATCCTCCTCATCATTTCTTAATTTTATTATGAAGAAAACCGTTTTCAATGTAAAGGAATTTAACTGAATAGGATTTAATCAGCCGAGAACAGAATAATTTGTTATACTATGGAATAGAAAATAAAAGGATGGTATATAAAATTGAAACATAAACAGTTGGCATTTTTAGCAGTAGCGCTATTATTTCTAGTCGGCGGCTGTCAATCCAATCAAAATAATTCTAGTGAAACTAGTCATTCTAGTAAAAAGACAACAGAGACAAGCCAGAAAAAAACTGAAACCAGTACTTCTCAAGAAAAGATAAAAGGAGAAGTCTATCAAGGAGAGTTTGAATTACCCTTAGATGGTGCTTCAGGCTATGCGTCAATCTCGTTAAATGTCAAAAGTGATGTGACTGCTGAAAGTACCACCTTAGAAACTTTAGCGCCGGGGACTGGATTTACCGTTTTAGCTGAAAACAATGGCTGGTTGCAAATTAAAACCGATACGCAAACTGGGTGGGTTCAAAGTCAATATGCCTTAGTGAATTTACCAGATTTGATTCCATCAATTGTCTATAACGATACAAATGTCAGCGGTTCGATCTTCCGAACATCTAATGTAGATATTCCTGATATTACCGGTGTTTCTTTATACAATAGTAAAGATTATAATGACCGCTTAGAACAAGAACAATACATTATGCCCGTGTTATATCCGATGACGAAAAAAATCATGGCGGCTCAGCAGCAAGCTTTAAGCGAAAATAATACAATTATTTTATATGAAGCTTTTCGTCCATTGAGTGTACAAGTCAATGCGGCCAATAAGGTTCAAGCATTAGCAGCGCAAAATCCGACTGTAAAAGCGGGAATTACTACAGCGCCATGGAGTATTGATTGGTTTATTGTCACTTCTATATCCAATCACCAGGTCGGTTACGCGATGGATGTCAGTATTGGTCAAGTAACTGAAACGGCTGAAAAAACGGTTGGAAAATATCAGATTAAACAAGTCACGGGTTATTCTGAATATGCAATGCAAACACCAATGCATGAATTAAGTAATCAATCGGCCCTCTTTACAGGACCAGTTGATGTGTTATCAAAAACTGCTTGGCAAAGTGCCAGCTATTCACCGAGTGTGAACCAATATACCGTCACTCTTCAAAAATATATGACTGACAATGGTTTAACACCACTTGCCTCTGAATGGTGGCATTTCAATGATTTAGATACTTTATACAGTATGACTGGTTATACTGGAACCGGCGATTATATATTAACCGAAACTAAAAGTTTGGCACCTAAATAAAGTTTTAAACCATGGGATAAATGTTATTCCATGGTTTTTTTATTAAATGAATGTAGGATTGTTCAAAAAAAGTTATGATTGTTATTAATAATAGTTGATGTTTATTTTAAACCTTGGAGAGGGATGATTTTACCTGTCAGAGATTATTAAGGATTTACAGGAGAAAGTTTTATTTGTACCTGAGACAATTAATTTAGCTGAAACTACTCGAATGGTTGAGGTAGCCAAAGAGCTACGACAATTAAATGCGACTTGTTTTTTTGTGGCGTACAGTAAAAAATTTGCTTATTTAATTGAAGAGGCGGGATTTGAAGTTAGTTATTTAAAACCGCTAACAAGTGAAAAATTGGCAGGAAATATGATGAAATTTGACCAAGGGAAATCGCTAAAAATACCTTTTTCACAAGAATTGGTTGAAAAGAGAGTCGCAGCAGAGATTGATTTTATCAAAAATAATCAGATTGATAAAGTCGTTATCGGGACATCGATGACGCTGTTCTTATCAGCAAGAATATGTCAGGTTCCTTTGATTTATGTAAAGCCGTTTGCTTATTCTGAACCGCAAATTACTAGTGGGCAGATATTTAATGAGTCTTTTATCGGTATATTAATTAGTCGAGCTATATTGAAATTTCGTTATGTCCCGAAAGCTTTTCGACAAATTGAAAAACAATATCAGCAAAAGGTTTTTCATCGTACGCTTGATTTATTAGAAGCAGATTTAAACTTGGTTACTAGTTATCCCGAACTAACAGGTGTCACAAAACTACCAGCTAATTATCAATTTGTTGGTTTTGTTTATGGGAAATTGTCAGCTGAAATACCAGAAAAAATTCTAGAGTTGCGACGAAATAGTCAAACTTTGATTTATTTTGCGATGGGAAGTTCTGCCAATCGACCATTGATTTTAAAGCTGTTAAAAATTTTAACCCAATTGCCGTATACATTTATTTGTCCGGTGGCGTATTATTTGCCAGAGTATAAAAATAAAAAGTTTGCTGAAAATGTTTATATTTTTGACTGGTTGCCGACTGAAAAAGTCAATTCCTTGATTGATTTGTCTTCCATTCATGGTGGTGAAGGAACGATTCAGACAGCCTGTTTGTCAGGCAAACCGTTTATTGGTCTTGGATTGCAAATGGAACAACGCTACAATCTGAAAATTTCGCAAAAATACGGCAATGGTTATCAATTAAGTAAACATGATATAACACAAGAAAAGCTAGAGAAAATTCTGGAACTAGTTTTAACAGACAGTACCTATCAGAAAAAAGCGGAGATACTAAAACAAAAATTACTGAAAAAATCCTTTAATGGCGCAAAAAAAGCAGCTGAAATAATCCTTGAATATCCAAATAAATAAATTTAATTGAATTTATTTTAAAAAAATGCTTGACAATTATAGAACACCCGTCTAGAATTAAGCCAATCTTAAAAAAACAGTTTGGAGCGATCGATATGATAAAAAATATGACCCCACAACTGAATAATTATTACTTTAGCTATTTTAGGTAGGTTTGTATTCATACATGATGGATGCAAACGGCAAACAAGTTTGCGTCTATGATGGCTGAAGGATTTTGAGATGACGTTCGCCACGTAGATGAAAAATCTATAGTGGCTTTTTCAATACCATTTTTTCTGGTGGAAGACTCATTGTAGGTTTTTATCTACAATGAGTCTTTTTTGCTTTTATTATTTGAAGGAGGTACGTATGGAAAAACAAATTTCGGGAAAAACAAGATTGGCAGGTTTATATGCACTGCCAGCAAGGCACAGCTTTTCGCCAACGATGCATACGACAGCATTTCGAGAATTAGGAATTGACGCTGTCTACTTAAGTTTTGATATTCAGCCTGAGACGTTGGGCCGTAGTATCCAAGCGATTCGCGATTTAGAACTTTTAGGAATTAATCTTTCGATGCCCCATAAGATGGCAGCGATTGAACATGTCGATGAATTGAGTCAAGCTGCTCGTTTGATTGGAGCAATTAATACGATTGTCAATCAAGATGGCAAATTAGTTGGTCACACGACAGACGGGACTGGTTGTTTAGCTAGTTTGGCAGAGCATGATTTAAGTGTAAAGAATAAAAAAATTACAGTTTTAGGAGCTGGTGGTGCAGCAACTGCAATTATTACGCAAGCAGCAATTGAGGGAGCTAGTGCAATTGACGTATTAAATATTAAAGATGAATTTTATCAAACAATCGCTCCTAAGCTGAAAGAAATTGAACAAGAAACTGGCTGTAAAATAAAACTCGGCGATTTAGCGGACCCGAAAGTAGTCGCTGATGCTTTAGCAGAGAGTGATTTATTAATTAATGGTACCAATGTTGGCATGGATCCGCAGCCTGATCAGATGCCAATTGGAGATGTTGATTTATTAAGAGCTGATTTACCTGTTTTCGATGTCATTTATCATCCAGCGGAAACAAAATTATTAAAAGCAGCTGCGGAAAAGGGCGCGGTAGCAATTAATGGTTTGGGAATGTTGCTACATCAAGGAGCTGCAGCATTTGAATTATGGACGGGTGAAAAAATGCCATTAGATGTGATTCGACCATTGTTAGAAGCGGAAATTCAAAAATAAAGGGGTTTAGGATATATGATTTTAATTATGAAGCAAGAAGTAACTGAAAGTCAGTTACAGCCAATTATTACCACAATTAAAGAAAAAGGTTTAGACGTACAAATCAATCACGGAAGAGATCGAATTGTCTTAGGTTTATTGGGTGACCCGGAGATTTTGCAAAATGTTTCTTTCCAGCGGTATGATTCTGTAGAGCGGGTCGTACCGATTACCAACAGTTACAAGCTGACTTCCCGAGAATTTCATCCACAAGATACTGTCGTAGATGTTGATGGGGTGAAAATCGGCGCTGGAGATTTTGTCACGATGGCAGGACCTTGTTCAGTCGAAGGGGAAGAACAGATTATGGAAGCAGCTCGCATGGCAAAAGCTGGCGGCGCTAAAATTTTACGTGGTGGGGCCTACAAGCCGAGAACTTCACCTTACGCTTTCCAAGGTCTGGGAGAAGATGGCTTGAAAATGATGCGAAAAGCCGCTGATGCCCATGATTTGAAAGTAATCACGGAAGTAATGGATGAGGGTCACATTGATGTAGTAGCAAAATACGCAGACATTATTCAGATTGGTGCCCGAAACATGCAAAATTTCCGTTTGTTAGAGGCTGTCGGTAAAACAGGAAAACCGATTGGCTTAAAGCGCGGTATTTCGGGAACAATTGAGGAATGGTTGAATGCGGCTGAATACATTGCGGTGCAAAATAATTTCAATATCTTATTTATTGAACGTGGTATTCGGACATATGAAAAAGCAACCCGCAATACTTTAGACTTAAGTGCGGTGCCAATCATTAAAAAATTAAGCCATTTCCCAGTGATCGTTGATCCTAGTCATGGAACAGGTGTCTGGGATTTGGTAGCACCAATGGCTCGTGCCGGTGTTGCTAGTGGTGCTGATGGTATGATCGTAGAGATTCACCCTGACCCAGTCAATGCCTGGTCAGATGGAGATCAGTCATTAAATGAAAAAAATTACATGCAAATGATGAAAGAAGTCGATATTTTAGCAGAAGCAATGAAAAAAGTGAATGGACTTTCAGAGGAGGCAAGTAGCCTTGCTAAAAATTGAACTAGGCAGCAAGAGTTATGATATTTTACTGGAAGAAGATGCTTTAAAAAAACTCGGTGCTTGGGTAGCTGAAAAATGGTCTGCCAGAAAGATTGCCTTGATTAGTGACAGTAACGTATTTCCGATTTACGGTGCAGCGGTGTTAGCTGATTTGAAAAAACATGGCTTTGAAGTGGTTCACTACATTATTCCCGCTGGAGAAAAAAGTAAGTCACTGGAAACTGCCAATCAGCTTTACGACTTTTTAACTGAAAATGATTTTAGTCGTAGTGATGCACTGATTGGATTAGGTGGCGGCGTAATTGGGGATTTAACCGGTTTTGTTGCATCAACCTATATGCGAGGATTGCACTTTATTCAAGTTCCGACTTCTTTACTGGCGCAAGTAGATTCTAGTATTGGTGGAAAAACTGGTGTGAATAGTCAAAAGGCTAAGAATATTATTGGCACTTTTGCACAGCCGGATGGTGTCTTGATTGATCCAACAACACTAAAAACACTACCGCAAAATCGATTAGCTGAAGGAATGGCTGAAGTAATCAAATGCGCTTTAATTCAAGATAAAAACTTATGGCAACAATTGCGATCATTAAGTGGACTTAACGAGGTATTACCAAATAGCGTTAGTATCATTGAGAAGGCCCTATTAGTGAAGAAAAAGTTAGTAGAAGCAGATGAATTTGATGAAAGCGAGCGACTACTACTAAATTTTGGTCATACGATTGGACATGGGTTGGAAGCGAGCCAGCATTATGAAAATATTACTCACGGAGAAGCAGTTGCGATTGGCATGGTTCAAATGACTAAAGCAGCAGAAGAAAAGGGATTGAGTCAAGCTGGTTTAGCTGAAGAAATAAGCCAGATGGTAAAAAAATATCAGTTACCAGCTAGCTTTACACCTTGGCAGTCAAAAAAGATTTACCAAGCAATCCTGCATGATAAAAAAGTTCGCGGAAAAAATATCCAGATTGTAATTGTGCCGGAAATTGGCAAAGGAGAGATTCACAAGATTTTATTAAGTGATTTCCAATCATATTTATAAGAGAAAAGGGGAAGTTCAATGGAAGCAATCATTTTAATTGGTTTTATGGGAGCAGGGAAAACAACAATTAGCCAAGAGGTAGCAAAAATATTGGACTGCCAACGGGTTGATATGGACGATGTTTTAGTTGAAAGAATTGGTTCAATTAGTGAATTTTTTAAGAATCATGGTGAAGCGGCATTTCGTAAGCATGAAACGAATTTATTAAAAGAAGCCATTAACCAATCATCGGTGATTGCTACCGGTGGTGGAGTCATTTTGCAGGAAGAAAATCAAGATGTTTTGGCAGATAAAAAGGTCATTTATTTAAAAACCAACCCAGATGTTTTAATCGATCGCATTCGAAACGACGAAGAAAATATCCGCCCTAATGCGACAAATAAAGCTGATAGCGAAATCAAGGAATTATTTTATAGTAGAAAAAACTTATATGAAAAGCTTGCTAAAATAACAGTTGAAACTTCCCATCGATGCCCGCAAGAAATTGCAAATGAGATTATTCAACAATTAGCTTAAGTAAAAAAGAAGCTTACTCTATCAATCGAGTAAGCTTCTTTTTTAGGTGATTTTCTTATAATCGTGCGGCGAAATATTCACCTTCAGAGTTAAAAAATTTGATATTATCACTGGCTTTCTCATCAGAAAAAATATGTTCTAAAACCTCATTATAATCTGAGCTTTTCGTGATGATATTCATTTCAGCGGCTTGTTGGCTGTCAACATCAATAAAATGGATAATTTCATCATGGATCATGCTTTGCTGAGGATCATCAAAAACCTTCCAAGTAACAGTCTGATAAATCATCTGATACACCTCTTTTCTGAATAAATCAATTCAACTTGTAATTCCAGTGTACATAATAATCAAAATAATTAAAAACGATACGCATTAATAATGATTATAAGTTAGATTTCAATAAATTTAAGTTAATAAAAACCTTCTCAAATGATGAGAAGGTTATTTTTATAATTCTTTTATTGTAATTGTTTGAGCAACTTCGAGTAATTGTTCTGAAAAAACTTCAGGATACCAATTCAAAACATTGGTGGTTGAAAAAGTAACTGCATCTTGTAAGGTTTTAGAAAAAGTTTGATGCTGGGATAAACCAGCCATTAAGCGTCCTAAAAAGAAATCACCAGAGGCAATTGGATTATTTGCTATCACTTTTTTTGCACTTGCAAAGTAGAATGTTCCTTTTGCTCGAGCAATCACACCATCTTTTCCTAGCGTGATAATAAAATAGGGAATTTTAGGATCAACTTTGTTTTGCAGTAATTTCAGATAATCGTTCGTAGTTTCTAATTTTTCATTTGGGAAAATATCTAAAATTTCCTCATCGTTGATTTTAACTAAGTAAGGCGAACTTTCTTGATAAGTGTTCAATAAAGCTGGACCACTAGTATCAACACATAGGTTGACTTGTTTGCCTTGAAGTTGTAAAAGATTTTTTACTCTAAAAGTATAATCAGCTGGCATCCCTTGCATCAGCGAGCCTGAAAAAACTAAATAATCTCCATCATTGACAGTTTCTACTAATTGGCAAGTAAAATCATTCAAGGTTTCTTCATCTAATTCAAATCCTCTTTCATATAAGGGGAAAATATCCTGTTGGCTCTGATCAATTAGGATATTGCAAATTCTCGTATTGGTTGCTATTTTGGTAATTTTCAATTGATAGCCTAAATCTTTTGCTAAGTCGGCAACTTGTTGACCATAATTTCCTCCCAACATTGTGTGAATTATCATTTCCTCAGGTTGCTTGTATTGAAGAGCATAAGCGACATTAAAGCCTTTTCCACCAGGAAATTCACGAATTTCTTTAGGTCGATTAGGTAGACTTTTTTGAATTTTTTCAAATAGTAGTGTGCGATCAACTGCAGGGTTTGGACAAACAATATGAATCATCTTACTCACTCCTAATATATTTATAAGATTATTTTTGCATTTTTTTGGCATAAAAGCAATGATAATTTGCAAATAGCAAAAAAATAATTGGCTTTTGCCAAATTTAACTTGCAATTTGCAAAATACATGCTATTATTATGGTAACGATTACAAGAGGAGGGAAAACGATGAATGATCGTAAGCAAAAAATACTAGATCTTTTGAGAGAGAAAAAGTCAATTCGTATTTTAGATGTTAGTAAACAGTTAAAGGTATCCCGAGAGACAATCCGTAAAGATATGACCGAGCTTGAAGAAGAAGGCTTGCTAAAGAAAACATACGGTGGTGCTATTTTAGATGAAGCAAACATTGAAACGGATTATGATCGTCGACGTTCAGAAAACGAAGAAGAAAAAGAGATAATCGCCCAACGAGCGTTGAAATATATTGAACCAGGAGATACCATTTTTTTAGATTATGGCACGAGCACTTATTCCTTAGCTGAGAAATTAGTCAATTTTAAAAATTTAACAGTCGTGACTAATAGTATTCCAATCGTGAATTTACTGATTCATTCACCAGAGATTGATTTGATTATTTTAGGTGGAAACGTTCGTAAAAATGAGGATTCATTATTTGGAAGCTTTGGTTTAAACAATGCTAAAGAAATTTTTGTAGATATTGGTTTCTTCGGTTGCGCTGGTATTGATTTAAAATCAGGCGTTACCAACTATCATATGGGGGAAATTGAAATTTCAAAAATGATGGTTGCTCATAGCCGTTCGGTGATTCTCTTGGCAGATGCAACGAAATTTGGCAAGTCAGCCTTATATAAAACAGCAGAATTAGCTGATTTAGATATTGTAATTACCACTAAGTTTAAAGATAAGAAAGTGGAGCAAGATTTTAAAAAAGAAGACTTAGAAATTGTTGAAACAAAGGAGGCAGGATAGATGTTTGAAAAAGAATTTTTGTTTCAAACGAATTTTAAAGATCGCAAAGAATTATTCAAAGAGGTGAGTAATTACTTAGTCGATCAAGGATATGTTGGTCCAGAATTCGAAGCCGCTTTAAATGAGCGAGAAGAAAACTTTGCGACTGGTTTGCCGACAACACCGGCGGTAGCAATTCCTCATACGGATGGCACTTATGTAAAAAAAGATACGATTGTTTGTATCGTTAACCAAAATGAACTTGAATTTAACGAAATGGGCGGCGATGAGGATGATTTCGTTCACCCGAAAGTAGTATTCATGTTAGTGCTAGGTGAAGGTGAGACACATTTACAACAATTACAAAACTTAATTGAAAAAATTCAAGATGGTGTATTGGTATCAGAAATCTTAAACGCGGAAAATCTCGACGCATTCAAAGCAAGCGTTGAAGAGTATTTATAAAAAAGGAGAAATTTATTATGAAAAAAAGAGTTATTGTCGCATGTGGCGGCGCAATCGCAACTTCAACAGTCGCAGCAAATAAAATTAAAGATTTACTAGCAGAAAACAACATTGACGCCGACGTAAAACAAACACGCATTACCGAATTAGATTCGGAAAAAGACAATGCCGATTTAATTGTCACAACTGCTAAAGTGCGAAAAGATTATGGTGTGCCAGTGGTTCATGGCGTAGCTTTCATTTCCGGGATTGGTCAAGAAAAAACAGCGCAACAAATTTTAGATATTTTACAAGATAGCTAGACAGAAAGAGGGGTGTTTTTTGTGGGAGTAATAAAGTACATTGTTGATTTAGGTCCTACAGTAATGCTGCCGATGATTATTTTCATCATCGGTCTGCTATTACGAGAAGGAATCGGTAAGTCATTACGTTCTGGATTAACTGTCGGGATTGGTTTCGTCGGTATCAACTTGGTGATTAGTTTAATGACGACAAATCTAGGTGATGCAGCTAAAGCGATGGCGGAAAACTATAATCTAGGTTTGAATGTGATTGATTTAGGCTGGCCAGGCACAACACCGATGGCTTGGGCATCAGATGTTGGCTTAATTGCTATTCCAGTCGCAATTATAGTGAATATTATTATGCTGGTAACAAAAATGACGAAAGTGGTTAACGTAGATATTTGGAACATTTGGCATTTTGCTTTTACTGGTGCAATTATGCAAGTAGCAACCGGCAGTTTTGTTTGGGCGATTGTGGGTATTGTGATTCACGCGGCGATTGCTTTTAAATTGGGAGATATCTTTACACCAGTGACAGATGAGTATTTTGGTTTAGAAGGCATCGCAATGCCTCATGGATCTTCGGCTTATATGGGTGTTTTGGCAGTTCCAATCGATGATTTAATCGAAAAAATACCTGGTTTAAACAAAATAACTTTAACACCAGAGAAAATTGAAGAAAAACTTGGCGTTTTTGGTCAACCAACTATTATCGGAGCTGTTTTAGGTTTTATTATCGGAATATTGGCACAATATCCGATTGGTGATTCCTTAACTTTAGCCGTTCAAATGGCTGGGGTGATGGTCTTGATGCCGATGGTCGTGAAATTGATTATGGAAGGTTTAATTCCTATATCAGAAGCAGCTCGTAAATTATTAGAAAAACATTTTTCTGGTGCTGACTTTAGAATTGGTTTGGATTGTGCGTTGATGCTAGGTGATTCAGCTGTAGTAGCAAGCTCAATGTTATTTGTGCCATTATCATTATTAATCGCAGTTTTATTACCCGGTAATCAAATTTTACCTTTTGGTGATTTAGCGACAATCGGTTTCTTCGTAGCCATTGCGGTGGGTGTTCATAAAGGAAATGTTTTCCGGACGTTATTCTCAGGGACTGCAATTATGACTATGACGATTTGGATAGCTAATCAAATGGCAACTTTGCAACAACAATTAGGTCAATCAGTTGGTTTAACAAATCCAGGAGAAAAAATTTCTTCATTAGATCAGGCTGGTTCACCTTTGACTTATTTATTAACAAAAGGCGTTACTGTAGAAATGGGTATTGGATTTTTCGTAATTTTAGTGATCTATGTGGTATGTTTTGCCTATAGCTACATCAAATATAAAAGAGGCACATTATACGTAGAAGAATTTTAAGAGGTGATTATTTGAAAGCACTAACTGTGGTAGATGTTGCCAAATTTGAATTAACTGAGATGGCGACACCAAAACCAAAAGCACAGGAAGTTTTAATTAAAGT
The DNA here is from genome assembly GCF_051714685.1 of Enterococcus sp. AZ103. NCBI lineage: Bacteria > Bacillati > Bacillota > Bacilli > Lactobacillales > Enterococcaceae > Enterococcus > Enterococcus sp. AZ103. Next base: position 857,004 of record NZ_JBIOSI010000002.1, read on the forward strand.
AGCCTATGTCGGAATTTGTGGTTCAGATTTGCCACGTTATTTTGATGGTGGTGTTCATCAGTTTCCTCAAGTTTTAGGTCATGAATTTTCTGGTGTGATAGAAGAACTTGGTTCAGAAGTTAAAAATTTAAAAAAAGGTGATCGTGTGGCAGTCGCCCCCTTAGTTCCATGTGGGAAATGTGAAGATTGTCAATCAGGACATCCGCAATTGTGTAAATTTTATAGTTTTATCGGCTCTAGACAAGCCGGAGCGATGGCAGAATATGTAGCAGTTCCAGCAAAAAATTGTTTGGTTTTACCAGATAATTTGAGCTTGAAAATTGCTGCAACAATCGAACCATTAACTGTTGCGATTCACGGAATTGAACTGGTTAAAAATAATGCTGGTGCCAGAGTGATGGTTTTGGGTGCAGGAACGATTGGTTTGATGACTGTCTTAGCCTTGCGGGCACGAGGAGTAGGAGAAATCATTGTGATTGATATCAATGATCACAAATTGGAGAAAGCCAAAGAGATTGGCGCAGATACGTTGATTAATTCACTCACCACGGACTTGGCAGAATATTTTAAAGACCATCCGTTAGCAGAAGTTGTTTTTGAAACAGCCGGCAATCATTTAACGCAAGTCCAAGCGATTAAATATGCTGGAAATGAAGGAAAAGTTGTTTATGTAGGTACTTGTACCAAGCCAGTTACTTTTGAGCCAGAGGATTTCGAAATCATTTTACGAAGAGAATTAATGATTAAAGGTTCATGGATGTCCTACTCAGCACCGTTTCCTGGATTTGAATGGCACGCAGCTTTACGCTATTTAGCAACAAATGAAGTCAATACGGAAGCTTTGATCACAGGACTTTATCAGCTGGAAGACCTAGCAATTCCTTTTGAGAAAATGACTGAAAAAAATGGTGAAGATGTAAAAGTAATGTATGAAATTGGAGGAGAGATGTCATTGAGTAAAGAAGAACGTCTGAAGAAGACTTTGAATCAAGATGGGATCATCGCTGCCTTAGCAATCGACCAACGAGGCGCAATGAAGAAAATGATTGGAAAAATAAGAGAAGCCACCACTGAAGACATTGTAGAATTTAAAAAACTAGTGTCCAGCCAGTTAACACCCTACACATCTTCAATTTTACTAGATCCGGAATATGGGATTCCTGCCGCCAAGCAAAAAGACCCAGAAAGTGGCTTGTTATTAGCATACGAAAAAACTGGTTACGATGCAACTGTTCCTGGCCGATTACCAGATATTTTAGACGATTGGTCCGTTCGCCGTTTAAAAGATGCAGGTGCTGACGCTTGCAAGTTCTTACTTTATTATGATGTAGATGAGCAACCAGAAATTAATGATCATAAAATGGCATTTATTGAACGTTTAGGTTCAGAATGTCGTGCTGAAGAGTTACCTTTCTTTTTGGAGTTGGTTTCTTATGATGCAAAAGGGTTAGATCCAGCTAGTTTGGAATATGCAAAAGCAAAACCACGTAAAGTTAATGAAATGATGAAAGAATTTTCGGCAGAAAAATATGGTGTTGATGTTCTAAAAGTCGAAGTACCAGTTAATATGAATTATGTCGAAGGCTTTGCGACAGGTGAAGTGGCGTATTCAAAAGCTGAAGCTAGTCAATTATTTAAAGAGCAAGCTGAAGCGACTCATTTACCATTTATCTTTTTAAGTGCTGGTGTTTCAGCGCAATTATTTAGAGATACTTTGGTATTTGCCAAAGAAGCAGGTTCAACCTTTAATGGTGTTCTTTGTGGACGAGCAACCTGGGCAGATGGTGTGCCAATCTTCATAAAAGATGGTGCGGATGCTGCAATTGAATGGCTGCAAACTGTGGGTAAACAAAATGTTGAAGAATTAAATGAAGTATTGAAAAAAACTGCGACTCCAGTAAAAATTTAGTAGATGAAAACAGCGATCAATGATTGCTGTTTTTTTTTTGAGTTTAAAATCGAAATAATTCTTTTCGGGAAATTAGTTGGTATAATGAAAGATAGATAAGTTTTAGTGAAAGGACTTTATAATATGAAAAAAAATATTTTTAAAGTGGCGATTGCTGTTGCGGTTTTTGCATTGAGCACTTGGTTTATTACTGACGAAGCAGAGTAATCAGGAGGACATTGATGAGAAAGATCGTTCAGATGAGTTGGAAATTGAAGTGGCTCGGTCTTCTAGGCTTACCGAGCCTTTTTTCTGAAGGGTATCTATGGAAACTTTTATGGTTATTTTGGCTTTTTGGATTAATCGAATTAATATTTGCGCTTCCGATTGTGGTGCAAAGTTTACGACAAATAGTAGGAATTTTTATTTGTGAATATAAGAATAAACCAATGCCTGACAAAGATAATTTTATTCCTAAAGTGAAATATTCACTACCTTTCAAAAATTCGTGGGTAGTATTAAATGGTGGTGTAACGAAAGAATTCTCTCATTCGTGGGCTGTTAATTCACAAAGATACGCCTATGATTTTGTAATGATGGATCAAAAAGGCAACAGCCATTCTGGTAATTTTAAAAACAAACACAACTATTTTTGTTATGACCAAGAAATTTTAGCGCCTGCCGATGGTATGGTAGTGGCTGTAAAAAATGATTGCCGTGATAGTAGAATTTTAGGAGAAGGACAAACTGATCCAATAATAAAAGATATTCGCGGCAATTATATTGTCATCCAACATGCGGAAAATGAATATTCGTGTGTGGCTCATTTAAAACCACAGAGTATCTTGGTGACAGTCGGCGAAAAGGTAGAACGCAAACAGCTAATTGCTTTGTGTGGAAATACGGGTAATTCTTCAGAACCACATCTGCATTTTCAACTGCAAAATGGTAAAAGCTTTTTTAATGCAGCTGGATTACCGATTTATTTTGCAGCGGTCGAGCGTTGGCAACAGCCGAATTATCATTTTTTTGATAGGCGTTCAACAAGTGAATCCTCCAAATTTTTAATTCGAGGAATGGGTGTAAGAAATAAGGTCCAATAAAAATTGAAAACGATTCTCATATTATTCAATTGCATTAAAATTTTTATTGGCTTACTCTTTAGTTAGGAAGTCGACTCCGAATAAATTTGAGGAGCAAAAATATGTATCATGGACGATTTAAAGGGAATCATTATCAAATTGGTAAAAAATGGGGCAGTTTAGTCAAAGTCAATGGGAAAAACTTATTGGATCATATCCCTTATCAGATTACAACGGAGATGAAAAAATTTACTGCTGAAAGTTTACCGTTTTATCAGAAATACTGTCCAGAAATTATTGCGGAAATTCAAGGAATTGCGGATGGTCAAGAAATTAAAGCAAGCCAACTCTATCAAGTCCTTTTTCCGATGTATGCTATGGTCAACCCGAATCATTGTTCTAGTTTTGTGGTGAAAAATGAACAGCATTTTATTTTAGGACGCAATAGTGATTTCTTAACTTCAATTGAAAAACTTTATATGAATTGCATTTATCAATTTACGGAGTAATCCTATTATTCATTTACCGGAAATACGACGGCATTTGTTGAAATGGAGGATGGCATGAATCAAAAAGGATTAGCGGTTGCCTTGACGGCTGTTTTTCCTAAAAAAATTCAACCTGGAATCAATCTTGGTATGCTAGTAAGATTGATCTTAGAAAGATGTCAGACGATTGACGAAGGCATTAAACTGATTGATGATATTCCCCGTTGTTCAAATGGCACACTAGTTTTAGCTGATCAACAAGGACAAGCTGCGTTAGTCGAATTTACCTGTGAAGAAGTAGCAATCAAAAAAAAAGATACAGTGGGCTTTTTTGCGGCAACTAATGCATTTCATTTGTCTGAAATGAAAAATAATCGGGTACAACTTGACGATGACTGGTTCGCGGAGGAACGTTATCAAACCTTGTCTCAATATTTAACAAAGTACTATCAAAAACTGACGATAGAAAAGGCTCAAAAATTATTAGCAGGCGATTTTGGTTTTATTTGTCAGTATGATCGTAAATCAGGAAAAGATACAGTATGGTCATGTATTTATGATATGAATCACTTAAATATTTGGAGATCTGAAGGCAATCCTCAAAGAAAAGCCTTTAAACGAGATGAACGAATCTCCCGCTTGTTTTTTTAAATGAACTGAGCCAACTCGATTTTGAGTTGGTTTCTTGTGTTACCATAAAAAGTAAAAGAAATGGAGGAATCTTAATGATCACAGCCAAAGACTTAGCAAATATGATTGACCACACCTTATTGAGAGCCGATGCACAAGAGGAAGAATTTAAAAAATTATGTCATGAAGCAAAAGAATACCAATTTAAAATGGTGGCGATTAATTCTGCTCCAGTTGCATTATGCCACGAATTTTTAAAAGACAGTTCAGTCCACGTAGGTGCTGCGATTGGTTTTCCCTTAGGTCAGACGACGATTGAAACTAAAATTTTTGAAGTGGAAGATGCCATAAAAAACGGCGCTGATGAAATTGACTATGTCATAAATATTGGAAAATTAAAAGATGGCGATTTGGCTCATATTCGTAAAGAAATGAATGCCATTGTTTCAGTAGCTAGAGATGGCAATATTTTAAGCAAAGTTATTCTGGAAACGTGCTATCTAACTGATGAAGAAAAGATCCAAGTCTGTCAGATTGCAAAAGAAATTCAACCAGATTTTGTTAAAACATCAACTGGATTTGGCACGGCAGGTGCGACTTATCAAGATGTGAAATTAATGAAGGAAGTCGTTGGTGAGAAGGTAAAAGTGAAAGCAGCCGGAGGCATTCGCGATTTAGCAACTGCGTTAAATATGATTGAAGCAGGCGCAGAACGGATTGGTACCAGCTCTGGAATAAAAATTATTGCAGAATTACGGTAAAATGAACGATAGCCCTCTTGCAACATGCAAGAGGGCTATCTAACTAATCAATATTCATAATTTAAAGTTGAGGGTGTTACTATTACTAAAAAATAACTATTTCTCATTTAAACGATATATTCCCAAACCTCTAATACATCCTTGCAACCCTAAAGTTGCGCCAGTTTGATTAAACTTCATCAAAATAAGTTAAGTTTGTCGCATAAAAATATTTTTCGTGTAAATTCATATTACCAGTTTTTCAAAATAACGCAAGGTATCTTAAGATTTCTTATGATACGACAACTAAAAAGCTAAGTAAGAAACTAAATAAATCGTATAAATAATGAACTGCAAAACTAACCCATAAGTTTTTAGTTTTGACGTAGGGTAGGGTTAAGACCATTCGGGTGAAAGTTAAGCCCATTAACGCGTATCCCAAATTGTAGCCGTAAGTAGACAAGTGGTAAGTAGCAAATAAAATCGAAGAAACAATTAACGCCAACCAAAAACTAAATTTCGAAGACCATTTTTTTAAACGACCTAATTGTAACAAGGCTAGAAAAGGGGCGATTGCAATAAATTCCTCTCCTAAAAGCTGAAATAAATTTTCCACTCGTCCTTCTAAAAAGACTAGCCAAGCCCCAGGATGACTTGCCTGAATGCGATTAGCCGGATTCACTTCATGTCCGAATAAACGATTGGCGATTAGACCAGTGACTATTCCCACCACCATACTCAAAATAAAGTACTTCAAAATTTGCCAAAAATCATTTTTCTTTAGAGGCTTAAATAATTCCTTCCATCGAGGGCCCACTGTTGAAGAAAATCCCCAAATATTAATCGACAAAAAAATTACACCAGTTAAAATCCCAGCAAAAACATTTGCTAAAGGAGGCTGATACAACATGTTTTGCCCACCATGACTAAAACCAGGAATCCAATTCAAAATACTCGTTAAAATACCATGAATGATACCACTGGCAAGGAGAAATACAGAAATAATATTCACTATTATGATTTTTATCCAGCCATTTCGAGAGATTTCAGGCGTTTGACCTTGAATAAAGGGATAATCCATTTTCTCACTCCGTTCTTTTTTTAAATTATAAACACTTTCCCAAAAAAAAGCACAAAAAAAGCCTGTCTTCAAGACAGACCAGTTTGTTATTGATAACTGTTAGAAACTATCTCATCAGGATCAGCTTTTTGACGATTAGGACAGCAAACAAACAATGCAGATTTTACGATATGCAGATAACCTTTTTTATCTTGTGCAATAATCAAATCTTTTTCAGGTAAATCATAAAGAATTATTCCTTCGATAATTTCACTGCATTCATTTACAAATTTTCCGTAGATCATGCCATCACCTTCTAAATTGGATTGTCCTTAAGACACTTATAGCATAACGAAAAGGTGTTAAGAGAATATTTTTTTGCTGTGAAATTTGTGTAAATAAAAAACGAGATAAAAAAATCCCGTTTTAAGATGATACTTTATTCCCGTAAAATAGTTGCATCAAGTGTTTTACATGTTCTTGCAACTTTTCATCGGTTTTATCTCGCGGATAAGCCAAATCAACAGCCATATTCTCAGTAATGACACCATCACCTAAAATAATGGCGCGGTCTGCCATGTAAATCGCTTCTTCAATATCATGAGTGACAAATAAGGCAGTGATTTGATGTAAGTGGCAAATTTGAGAAATCAAATCTTGCATATCTTGACGCGTAAAAGCATCCAAGGCACCAAGGGGTTCATCAAGTAACAATAATGTTGGCTTATGTAACAAAGCCCGCGCCAATGCGACCCGTTGTTTTTGTCCACCAGAAAGTTGATTTGGGTAGCGTTCGCCATAATCTGCTAAACCAACTTGAGCTAACAGCTCATCAGCGTCTGCTTTGCGATTCTTACCAAGTCCTAACAATAAATTATCTCTGACATTTTTCCATGGAAGCAAGCGGCCATCTTGAAACATCATGCGAATTTTTGGGCTGATGCCATGTAGTTCTGATCCGTTTAACAACATCGTTCCTTCGGTGGCTTCTTCTAAGCCAGCAACAATGCGCAAAATGGTACTTTTTCCAGAGCCGCTTTTTCCAATTACTGAAATAAATTCTCCTTTATTAATAGTAAAATTGATATCAGCTAACACGTCAGTTTCACCAAACTTTTTTGAGACGTGGGAGATTTTCAATACTTCTTCGCTCATTTTTTCACCTCTTATAGATCACGCCAAGCAAGCGTAATGTCCTCAAAATATTTGGCAATCAAGTCAGATATTTTTCCTAAAATTGCATAAAGTAAAATACTTAAAACAATCACGTCCATCTGCATAAATTCGCGGGCATTCATCGCCATATAACCAATCCCAGAATCAGATGCAATTGTTTCGGCCACAATCAACGTTGTCCACATCACGCCTAAAGCGTATCGAATCCCAACTAAAATAGAAGGTAAGGCGGAAGGAAAAATAATATTGGTATACAATTGCCATTTTGAAAGTTGGTAAATTTTTCCCATTTCAATCAAGTCACTATCGACACCGATAATACCATGCAAAGTATTTACATAAACAGGGAACATTACACCAATTGCTACCAAAAAGATTTTTGAGACTTCATCAATCCCAAACCAAGCGATAACTAATGGAATCAAAGCCAAATGAGGGATATTTCGAATCATTTGAATCGTTGAATCTAAAAGTAAGCGGCAAGTTTTTGATAACCCAGTCAATAACCCTAGAATAAAACCAATTCCGCCACCAATCACAAAACCAACGGTCGCTCGATACAAACTGATGGTTAAATTAGTCATTAATTCGCCAGACTCAAATAATTCGACTCCGGCTGAGACTACTGCTAAAGGAGCGGGGAGAACATTCGATGAAATCCAATTCAAGCTGGATGCGATTTGCCATAGAATAATAATAATTAATGGAATCAGCCAGGGTAATAATTGCGAAGCTACGCTATTTCTTTTCATCTCAATCCTCCTTAATCCGATGTTTTCAACCAGGCATCAGTGACTGTAATTTGATTGTCAATGAAACCGTATTGATAAAAAGTATCGGCAATATCTTGTTGCTCACTCATAATCTCATCAGAAATTTCATCCATGCCATAGGTTCGACGATTCACCATTAACTCAGCAACAGAAGCATCTAATTTTAATGTTTCAGCTAACTGTTCGGCAATTTCGGTTTTATGATTGTTGACCCAATCTAGTGAATTAGCCATTTCTTCCACCACGATTTGATTGATATCTGTATTTTCAGAGGCAAATTGTTTAGACGATAAAATAAAATCACGGTCAGTAGAGAAACCTTCAGCAGTGGTTAAAATCTGCGCATTCATTTCTTCTTGCGCCGCTGCAGTATAAGGATCCCAAACTACCCAAGCATCGACTTGATTATTTTCTAAAGCAATTCGTCCTTCAGATGGATCTAAATATTGAATGTTTACGTCTTCTGGGGCTAAGTCAACACTTTCCAAAGCTTTAATCAAGAAATAGTGAGCACTCGATCCTTTCGAAACTGCAACTTTTTTTCCAGCTAAGTCAGTTAAAGCGGCAATGGTGCTACCATCAGGCGTTAAGATCGCGCTACCTTCATATTTTGAGCTGCTGGCGGTCACGTAAACAACATCTGAGCCGGTGCTTTGTGAAACGACTGGTGGGGTATTGCCTGTCCGTCCATAATCAATACTACCAGCGACTAAAGCTTCCATTAAGGCAGAACCATCTGTAAATTGTTTCCATTTTACTTTATAGCCTGCTTCATTTAAACGTTCTTTTAAACCGCCTTCGATTTGAGCCAGGTTAAAGATGTCACCCCGTTGATAACCAATCGTAATGGTTCCTGCCGAACCTGAGGAATTATCAGAATTATTATCAGCTCCATATAAATGCTGATAACCTGTCCAAACTCCTGCAATCCATAAAACACCGACAATTATAGCAGCGATTTTTTTAAATACGTTGTTCTTCATCTCAAATCTCCTCTAAGTAAATTGTTCGATTAGTTTTTTTCGTTGGATTTTTCCGGTAGGGCCTGCTGGTAATTCCTTCACGAAGTAATAAAATTCTGGTCGTTTAAAGGCTGAAAGTTGATTTTCACAATGCTGTTGAATTTTTTTTAGTAGTTGCTGACTTTCAGTTATATCAGGTTTTAATACAATAAAGGCAGCTACTTTTTGTCCAATAATCGGATCGGGAACGCCTACCACGGCAGCATTATCAATCTCTGATAATTGTAATAAGACATCTTCAACTTCATAAGGACTAATTTTTTCACCACCGCGATTAATAACCTCTTTTTTACGTCCGACAATAAATAAATAACCTTCATCATTTAGATATCCGACATCACCGGTATAAAACCAGCCATCTTTAAAATCAGTATTGTCTGGTCGGTCGACATAATAATCGATTACGTTCGCTCCCCGAATGACAATGTCACCAACTATTTCTGGTGCTAATAATTGATCTTCTTCATCGACAATTTTTAATTCTAAGCCATATGGTTTGCCAACTGAACCAAAAATATGTTTTTCAGGAGGTAGTGGGTTGATACAGATTTGGCTGGCAGCTTCTGTCATACCATAAGATTCAATAACTGGTACATTAAAAGTTTTTTCGAAACTTTCAGCTATTGATGGAGCTAAGGGTGCTGATGCTGATCGAATAAAGCGTAGGTTATGTGATATTTTTGTGTCAGGCTGCTGACGTTTTAACAAAATAGTTAAAATTGCTGGTGCAACTGAAACCCAAGTAATTTTTTCATCAGTAATGATTGACCAGAATGAACGGGCACTGAATTTCTTACCAATAACAATTTTTCCGTCACTTAAAATAGTTGATAATAAGGAAATCACTTGTGCGTTAATATGAAATAAGGGCAGACAAACATAAGTAATATCTTCATCTGTTAATTGATGAGACTCACGAATATTTCTGGTTGCCGCAAATAATTGTTCATGGGAAATACCGACCGTTTTAGGTTCTCCAGTAGTTCCTGAGGTGAACATTTGGATTGCAACACTGGATTCAGTCAATAAGGTCCGTCCATTGGCGTAGTTTTCTTCAGTGATTAATAATTGATTGCCAAACAAATCTTGATTTTGGGTTAATTTGAAGCTGTCGACAATTTCTTGATCAGTCAGTAAGTCTTCCCGAAATTCTTCTAAAAGTACGCCGCGATAAGGACGTTTTGCCAAGATGCGCTCTAATTCACGGGCGGGAATTTCTGGATTGACTGAAGTAATGGTGATGCCACTAGTTAAAGCAGCTAAATAAAATAAGACAAAACGATAAGAATTCGGCACAGCAATAATCAAGGCATCATCTGGTTTGAGGCCATTTTTTTTGAAGACTTCAGCGATTCGTTCGACTTCAGCTGTTACTTCTTCTTTGGTGTACCATTGATCAGCAGCTAAATCTTTGATGAAATTTTGGTCCACTGATTCATGTAAAATTTTATTTAAAGTGGTTGTTAGGATCGTCATTACCTACGACCTCCAGTTAATTTTTTTTGATGCTTTCGTCCGATTAAACTGGACAATGGCGATTTATATAATAAGTAGGAAATAATAAAAGATAGTCCAAATACGAAAATAAATAAGAAGGGGATTGCTGGTAGAGCAAAAACTTTATGGTCACGTAAGACGGGAATTAAGAAAGTCCGCATCAGTGTCATGCCAATATATTGTGTCAAATAAATACCAAATGATAATTGAGCAGCTAATGAAATGTAACGGCTGAATAACTTTTCTGGATATTTTTCACGGTAAGCAGCCCAACGGCGTCCTAAGTTTAAGGCAAACAGCACGATAATTGTTGCGTAAATGACAAATAATGGCTGATGGACTGATTTTGCATTGGACTCGGATAAGCCAAGAACTTGATAATTCCATAAATAATAAGCGCAAATGACTGGGATAGATAATAAAGCCAGCCAATTAATCTTTCGTTTATGGCGTTCAACAAAAGCAGTGAAGCGGTCATAGTTTAATGATGCGATACCGCCAGCGATGAAATACAATTGGTACGTTCCGACAAAGATACCCCAATGGGAAAGGAGATATGGCCAGTTGCTCATATCAAAATCGCGAATTTTATATTTAATGAAGAAAGTCATGGCTAATTGTAAAAGATAGCTGATTGCAAAGATTAATTTGGAATGTTTTCTGAATCTCTTTAAAAATAATAATAGGAAAGGGAAAATTAAATACAGTTGCATGGTGACTAGCACGTAGTAAAGATAGGCCTGATCGCCATGAATCAAGTGACCCCAGAAATCACCAATTACTTTTTGTAAGGTTTCAGTCGGTAAAGCGAATAGGCTATAAACCATATTCCAAAAAATGTAAGGAATCCCAACAGACACATAACGTTTTCTCCAAAAAGAAAAAACTTGAAGATCCTTATTGCGGTAGGCTAAAAATAAAACCAAACCAGTCATAAACATAAAACCCATCCGAGTAAAATGTAAAGAGGCATGTAAGCTGCCTAAAACTGTATACATAATCGTCCCAGAATCAAATAAACCTTTTACAATACCGGTAATATGATTTAACAAAACCCCACTAATGAAGAAATTTCGCATGAAATCCACTTCATATAAATATTTCTTTTTCACTAAAGACTTCCTTTCAAATCAGCTAAAAATTTCAGTACTCTTTATTTTACCAAAATTTACTAGTTGATTACACTAAAACGACAATTTAATTCTGAGAAAATAAGATTTTTTTATCGTATATTATTATCGAATTATAATAAAAGAACTTTGTGACCTCAACACTTTGGAGGTGAAGAAAAATTGAATAAAGTGTGAAGGAGGAAGAATAATTAAACTCTCATAAAAAATAAAGCGATTTCAAAATAAGTGTAACAAAAAAAACTCGAGACATGCTCGAGTTTAAGGAACTAGAATGGTTAATTTATGTTTTTGGACGTCAATTTCAATCGGTAAAGTACCGGCATCATCACCATCTATCCGAACTTTGATATCACTTTTCCCATGAATTTTTAGTTCTGATTCATGGAAATATTGAACAGTTGGAATTTTACCAATCTGTCCCCGCAAAACATTATGGAGATTCATTAAATACATCAAAAAATGCATGCGAGGTAAAATTGTAATATGCATCAAACCATCATCAGCTGTAGCTTCTCGGTCAAAATCAGGAAATCCGCCAACCGAATTCGACATAGTAATGGCTAGAAGTTGGCAACTTTCTTGCCACTCTTTTTTTGCAGTAGAAAAATTCAATAAATATTTTTTCTTTTTCGCTAACATTTTGACAAAATTTCTGACAAAAGGCCATTTACCATATTTTTGCTTTTCCTGTTGGGAAATGTTTGCTGCAGTGTCTGCTAAAATTCCCACAGTCAAACTAGAAAGCAAGACTTCTTTTTGATTGACTAAGGCATAATCGACTTTCTTTTGATGGCCAGCTAAAATGATTTTTGCCACTTCTTCAGGATCTTTTGGAATATCTAAAGCAGTCGCAAAATTATTTACCGTTCCTCCCGGTAGAATCGCAAATTGAAATTTGTCCATATATTGGTCAAAGGCTTGGACAATATGTCGCAAGGTTCCATCGCCGCCCGTCATAACAATTATATCGAAGTTTTCAGATACAGCTTTATTCGTTAAAGTTTTAGGATCAATTTTCGGCCCGGTTTCTGCTAGGTCGATGGTGTTTTCTGAGTTATTTTTTTCTAAGCTTGTTTTTAGATCTTCCGCTAAATGTTTGCCGGTGTCTTTGCCGGAGCTTTGATTATAAATAATTAAAATCTTCATTTTTATCCCTCCATTATTTACCAACAAGTTTCAAATTAAGACTAGCACAAGCAATCAAAAAGAACCAACCGCAAGCCTTGCGATTGGTTCAAAAAAGTTTATAAAGCTAGCTGATTGATTTTGGTAGTTCCATTGCCGATATGCGCAACATAAAAATCTGCCTCATAACCAACAACATCCAGATATTTTGACCCGACATTTTTTTCGAAAGTTGAAATTTCACTTTCTTTTACGAGCGCGATGGCGCATCCGCCAAAACCAGCACCAGTCATTCGAGCTCCTAAGACACCATCTTGTTTTTGGGCTGTTTCTGCTAGCGTATCTAGTTCAATGCCAGTAACTTCATAATCTTCTTTCAAAGATTGATGTGAGGCGTTCAATAATTTTCCAAAAGCACTCAAATTACCTTGAACCAATTCATCTTTGGCGATTAAAGTTCTTTGATTTTCTGTTACTGCGTGGCGCGCTCGTTTAATTAATGTTTCATCACCAATTAAATCCGTGTTAGCTTCAAAAGTTGTTTCGTCAAAATCACCTAGAGCCTGAATGTCTAATTTTGTTTGTAAGCGGCGTAGGGCTTCTTCACATTCACTGCGGCGTTCATTATATTTTGAATCTGCTAATTCCCGCCGTTTATTAGTATTCATAATAACAATTGCATAATCATCTAATTTTACTGGCACCATTTCATAGGCTAAAGTATTGGTGTCTAACAGAATCGCTTCATCAATTTCACCAAAACCAATCGCAAATTGATCCATGATTCCAGAGTTTACACCGATAAATTCATTTTCAACTTTTTGTCCTAATTTTACTAATTCCAAACGGGTAGTATCTAAGTGAAATAAATCCTCTAAAGCTACCGCTGCTAATAATTCCAATGAGGCACTTGAAGAAAGTCCAGCACCGTTTGGAATCGTGCCAGAAACTAATAATTCAAAGCCAGTATCAATCTTGTGACCAGCCTCTATTAATTTCAATACGACGCCTTTAACATAATTTGCCCAACTATCTATTTTATCAAAGCTCAAATTATCGATTGAAAAAGAAATGACGCCAGCGTCAGGAAAGTTTAGCGAATAAACTTTGACTTGATCATCGGTTCTTTTAGCTGCTACTCCAGTCGTACCAATCGTGATGGACGCAGGGAAGACATGTCCACCGTTGTAGTCAGTATGTTCCCCGATTAAATTAATCCGACCCGGAGAAAAATATTGATTAGTTTTTTTTGCGCCAAATATTTCATTAAATTTAGTTGTTAATTCTGTGTTGATTTTCATATGCTTACTCCTTAAAGTTTATTTTGTATTCAGTAATGGTTTCTTTAGGAAAATCTGGCGGTAGAACAATGTTTCCAAAGCTTGAAAAACGTTCAGCTCCAGGAGCAAATTGGGTTTCAAAAGTCAAGCCTTGATGGCGGCCAACTTTTTTTCCTCTCATTAAATAGTAGTCCTTACCAAAATTACCGCTAAATAGAACAACTGTTGGACGATCGGTAAATAATTCGATGGCCAACTTTTCATCTGGACTAGTTAATTTTGCTTGCATAAAACGTAAACCCGTTTGCTTGAAAAAGAAGGGATGATCAATGCCATCAACGATTTCCGATTGTGGTTGACGGCTGTTAAAGAAGTCGATGATTTTCTTTTCTTGTTGAAAATCAAACGGAGTCCCTCTTACGTCGGCTTTTGTTCCGTCAGTAATCCCGCTGTTAATGATCGGTGCGAAACTATTGCTATTTAAATAGAGACTGTGTTGATCGATAGTCTCACTTAAATCACCAGATAAATTAAAGTAAACGTGGTTGGTAGGATTAAACAGAGTCGCTTCATCTGTCACACCACGAGTTGTTACTCGCCAAAGATTGTCCCTAGTCAAAGTATGACGAACTTCCACTTCTAAATTTCCCGGAAAACCGTGAGTACCATCTGGGCTAGTTAAACGAAATAAAACCGATGCTTCATTCTCACCATTTAAAACAGTATACTCCCATTTAGCACTTTCAAATCCTGGCATTCCACCGTGCAAGTTATGAGGACCACTGTTTTGGCTGACTTGATAAGTTTTTTCGGCAATATTAAAACGGCCATTGGCAATTCTTCCGGCTGTCCGACCAATTGTCGCCCCGATAGTCAAATCGTTGTCTAAATATTCTTGCGCCGAATCAAATCCCCAAACCAATTCTCGATTTAAGGCTTTTAATGAAACAATTCGTGCCCCTAAATCAGAAACGGATAATTCCACCCCATTTTTGTTTTCAATTGTAATTAAATGGTAATCTTGCCCAAAATCTGTTTCTTTTATCTGCATGCTTTATTTTCCTCCCAAAAGTCATTTCGGATTAATTATAAACTAACAAGAAATCGTTTTCTATTGTAGATACTTGTGTGACTATCATTTAACTTTTTGTTGCAAAAGTCAAAAATTTTGCTAAGCTGAAATTGAGGTGACGATATGGAACGAGCAATATTTTTACGAAAAGATAAAAAGCAAATAAACGGGGATTTGGTCTTTGATTTTTGTGGTGTTTCTCAAACGATGCCTTTCCATTCTTTTGGTCCAGCAATCCGCGAAAATTTCGTTTTACATGTTGTTTTGGAAGGAAAGGGTATCTATCAAGTCAAAGATCAGCAATTTCAACTGGAAAAAGGCGATTTATTTTTGGTTCGTCCAAATGAATTAACTTTTTATCGCGCCGATGGTAAAAATCCTTGGTTATATGCGTGGATAGCTTTTAGTGGGGAAAGTGCGGAAAAAATTATTCAAGAAACATTACTAAAAAAGAATGCTTATACGATGAAGACCAGTAAAATGCAACAATTTGTTCAATACATTTTAAATTGTCTCAGTTTTCAACAAAATGATTTATCAAGTGAATTACAGTTAAATGCGATTACCAATCAATTTTTAGCAGAACTATTACAGGACCAAGGGCATATCTATTTCGCTGAGGAAAAAATTTACTCGCCATTGACTATAGAAGCAATGGAGTACATCCAAAAAAATTATCAAAAAGATATTACGGTGACTGAAATTGCCGAGGCGTTGTCAGTCAATCGCAGCCATTTATCTAGAGTTTTTAGTAATCACTTAACTACGACGATTAAAGATTATTTGACAGGTGTCAGGATAAATCAAGCCGCTTTTTTATTATCCTTTGGAGAAGATTCGATTGAGACAATTTCAGAAGCGGTAGGATTTAATAGTTTAGTAGTTTTTTCTCGGGCCTTTAAAAAAAGTACCGGCGAAACCGCTAGTCATTATCGAAAACGAATGAAAGAAAATCAATTTCAAGATGTTTCATTAGATCGTTTAAAAATCCAATTGGAGCAACAAAAAATTATTTCTAGAGCGACTTAAAATGAATGTTCATTCATATATGCAAATATTTTTAAAGATATTTGCGAAAATAGATTGACAAGTAAAAGTTTTTTCAGTAAACTCCTCGGGAACAAATCGTAAACATTACATTTTGTTCAAATAAAGCGTAATGGGGAATAAGAATGAAAAAATTAGTTTTGTCAGGAATTATTTTATTGACGGGGATATTATTAACTGCTTGTGGCAGTAATCAAACGGAAACTGAAAAGTTGCAGGTTATGACTTCTTTTTATCCGATGTATGATTTCACTAAAAATATTGTGGGAGATGTTGGCGAAGTAGAATTATTGGTACCTGCAGGCACGGATGCTCATGATTACGAGCCTTCAGCTAAAAAGATGGCGCAATTACAAGAATCCGATGTCTTTGTTTACAATAATGAAAATATGGAAACTTGGGTGCCGGATGTTGAAACAACTTTAAAAGAAGGCGATGTTAAAATCATTAAAGCCACAAAAGATATGGTTTTATTACCTGGCAGTGAAGAAGAGGGTCACGATCATGATCATAGCGAAGCCGGTCATAGCCACGAATTGGATCCTCACGTTTGGCTTTCACCAAAATATGCAGCCAAACAAGTCGCAATTATTCGAGATCAATTAAGTGAGGCGTATCCTGAACAAGCCAATCAATTTAATGAAAACGCAGAAAAATATTTAGCCAAGCTTACCGATTTAGATCAAGCTTATACGGAAAAATTATCCACTGCTACGCAAAAAAACTTTGTCACTCAACATACTGCTTTTAGTTATTTAGCATTAGACTATGGGTTAAACCAAGTTTCTATTTCAGGTATTTCATCGACTCAAGAACCAACAACAAGTCGTTTAGCCGAGCTAAAAAGTTACGTAGAAGATAACGATTTGAAATATATTTATTTTGAAAAAAATGCCTCAGATAATGTCGCCCGTACTTTAGCCGATGAAACTGGGCTAGAATTATTGATCTTGAATCCGTTGGAAGGTTTGACAAAGGAACAAACTGAAGCTGGTGAAGACTATGTTTCCATCATGACCGAAAATCTAGACAATTTAGCAAAAACAATTAATCAAGAAACCACTTCTAAAGCACCAGAAAAGCAAGTTGAAAAATCTGTTTATAATGGCTATTTTGCTGATGAAGATGTAGAAAATCGTCCACTGAGTAATTGGTCAGGAAAATGGCAGTCTGTTTATCCTTACTTAGAAGATGGTACGTTAGATCAAATATTTGATTACAAAGCCAAATTAAAACAAGATAAAACGGCTGAAGAGTATAAAGAATACTATACTACCGGCTATCAAACCGATGTTGAAAAAATTGAAATCACTAAAGATACTATGAAATTTACTAAAGCAGATGGTACATCTGAAGAAAGTAAATATCAAACTAAAGGTTACCAAATATTAGATTATGAAGCTGGTAATCGTGGCGTTCGTTATTTATTTGAAGCAGTCGATAAAAATTCACCTTATCGTTATGTACAATTTAGTGATCATAGTATTACTTCAAGTGATTCTGGTCACTTTCATATTTATTTTGGCGCTGATAGTCAAGAAGCATTATTAGCTGAAATGGATCACTGGCCGACTTATTATCCAGAAAAAATGTCTGGTATCACAATTGCGCAAGAAATGATGGCCCACTAAAATATGGTATAATTATCTAAAAAAGAGGTGCAGCCATGAAAGTTGAAGTCCGAAATAAAGATTTTAAATACAGCTTAGAATTTTCAGAGAAACGTCTGCAAAAAATGGTGACCATTGTTTGTTGCACAGTGATTATCAAAAATTTATTGAAGTATGAAATGTTGAAAGATAGACAGGCATAGTGCCCTGTCTATTTTTTTAGCGAATTTTTGAATAAAGGAAGTTGTCAAAATATTTTCCGTCTTTGAAGATACTTTCCCGCATTTTCTAGAACTTTTGAAGAAGCTTGGTTATAAGCAAAGGGACGAGCGTAAATGCGATGAACAGTAGTTTTTAAAAATAATTCATCAATAAAATCAATAATAACTTTAGACATAATGCCTTGATTACGATAATCTTTTCCAAGCCAATAAGCAATTTCAGCATTATTTAGATAAATATCAGAATCAAAAAAAGCACCGATACACCCAGCAATTTACTGATTTATGTGAATACTTCTGACATATTCTTTTTGATCGTTACTCTCTGCAAAAAAATCCACCATTTTTTCACAGTCGGCTAGATTTTTAGGAAAATTATTACTCATGTTTTGGTATAAAACTATATCATCTGATTGATGAAAGAAAAATTCACCTTCATTTTTTTTCCAACGAGCTAATTTAAATTTTTCCATAATCTACCTCCGAGATATTTATCAATAGTATACAGGTCTGGGTTTTGTAACAGAAGATTTATTTTCTATTAATAGAACAAAACTCTTAAGCAAACTAATTTTGCTTATTTGTCAGCCATGTTATTATGATGAAAATCATTAAAGGAATGACAGTTATGACCAATCAAGAAGCAACTATTTGGCTGAAAAATTTTTATCAAAAAAGCAATTCCATCCAATATAATCCTTTTAACAATCCAGACTCTCAACTAGAGGAATTCTCATCAATAGAGACTCAAATGCAAATTGCCACTGAAGATTTTGGCATATCGTTAGAAGCAGCTAAAAATGCCCATCGCGAAATGTTTAAGCAAGAAATTTCTTTCAAGGTATTTGAAAGCTATCATTTTTTCTAAGGAAAAAGTGGTAGTTTTTTTATGCTTATAAGTATAACTAGTATGGATTTCTTTATGCCTAAAAAAATAAAGAAGTTGAATACTTTTTCTTGACTTTCATGAAATTTTCCTTAATATAGTTAGCGGGGTAACTAATATTTTTGGAGGTGACATATGATAGGCAAACATAGTGAAGTTGGCTTTGAATTACGGGAGTTAATGATTCTATTGAGTCGAGTGATTGATCAGGAAGCTGCGGCGCGGAATGTAGATAAACTAAAGGGTCCGCAAGCTTGGGCACTGGGATTTATTAAAAAAAATGATCATCGTGCGATCTATCAGAAAGATATCGAAGAAGAATTATCTATTAGAAAACCAACTGCCAGTCGTTTAATTGATCGAATGGAAAAGAATGGTTTTGTGAAAAGAATTCCTTCCATAGAAGATAAGCGCTTAAATCAGATTGTCTTAACTAAAAAAGCTGAAAAAAATATGAACCAAATTGATGATTTAGTCCAAACGGTTGAGGGACGATTGAAAAATGGTTTGACTGAAGAAGAAGTTCAAACTTATTTAAAAATCACTAGAAGAATCAAAAAGAATTTAGAAAATAACTAAAGATTTAAGGAGATTGCGTATGTTCAGATTATTTAATAAAACAAGCAAAATGGAACGGCTGTTAGTCATCATCAGCTTTTTATTTATTTTGCTGCAAGTTGGATTAGAATTAAAAATTCCCGATTACATGTCAGATATTACCCGCTTACTACAGGAGCCGGGGACTAAGACTGGCGATATTTTGACACCAGGATTTAAAATGATTGGATTGTCATTAGCAAGTTTCGCGGCATCAATTATTGTTGGTTATTTTGCGGCACGGATTGCAGCGGGTTTAACGATGCGCATTCGGGGAGAAGTTTTCCAACAAGTCACCGACTATTCAACTAGCGAGATTCAACATTTTTCTGTCCCTAGTTTAGTCACGAGAACTACGAATGACTTAACGCAAATTCAAATGCTGATTGCGATGGGTTTGCAAGTCGTTATCAAAGGTCCAGTTACAGCAGTTTGGGCAATTACTAAAATTGCTGGGCAAAATTGGCAATGGACAGCAGTTACTGGAGTGGCCGTTTTCTTCCTATTGGTAATGTTGACATTGATTATGGTCTTTGTTCGTCCTAAATTTGCGATGGTGCAAAGTATTACCGATAATTTAAACGGTATTACCCGAGAAAACTTAATTGGTATTCGGGTAGTTCGGGCTTACAATGCCGAAAAATATCAAGATGCAAAGTTTGAAGGTGCCAATAATGAATTGACGGCAGTGAACTTATTTGCCGGTCGGATGATGTCTATGTTTAGTCCGGTCATGACGCTGGTATCTAGTGGATTGACCTTAGGTGTTTATTGGATTGGGACTTTCTTAATTCAAGATGCCGTAGGTATGGATAAATTGACTGTGTTTTCTAACATGGTGGTCTTTACTTCTTATGCTATGCAAGTAGTGATGGGCTTTATTTTGATGACGATGATTTTCTTCATTTTACCAAGAGCTTTAGTTTCTGCCCAGCGGATTAATGAAGTGTTAGACTTACAACCATCGATTCAATTTACTGATAAAGAAGTTGAAACAACTGATGTAAAAGGCAAGATTGATTTTCGTAATGTCACTTTTGCGTACCCAGATGCCAAAAATCCAGTTTTACATGATGTGAATTTTAGCGCCATAGCTGGTCAAACAGTTGCTTTTATCGGTTCAACTGGTAGTGGTAAAAGTACGATTTTGAAATTAATTCCACGATTGTTTGAAATTTCAAAAGGTAGTTTAAAAATCGATAATCACGATGTAAAAGAATATCCGCAGGATGAATTAAACGATATTATCGGTTACATTCCACAAAAACCAGTGCTGTTTTCTGGAACGATTCGGTCAAATATGGAAATGGGAACCAGTAAAGCTTATCCATTAGATGATGAAAAAATCAATCGTGCGTTAGAAATTGCTCAAGCGAAATCTTTTGTTGATGAAGAACCTGAGGGCTTAGATGCAAATGTAGCCCAAGGCGGAACCAATTTTTCAGGTGGACAAAAACAACGGTTGGCGATTGCCCGAGTAATTGCCCGTGAGCCAGAGATTTTAATTTTCGATGATTCATTTTCTGCTTTGGATTACCAAACTGACCAAAAACTTCGGAGTATTTTAAAAGAAGAATTGCCCGAGACTACAAAATTAATTGTGGCACAAAGAATCAGTACGATTATGGATGCCGATTTGATTATTGTTTTAGAAGAAGGTCACGTTGTTGGCTCTGGTACTCACAAAGATTTATTAGCGAAAAATCAAGTCTATCAAGAAATTGCTTATTCACAACTATCTAAGGAGGAATTGGCTCATGAATAAAAAAAATAATAGCCATTTAAACTGGGCAAATATTAAAAAATACGCCGGCCAGTATACAATTCCTTTTATTATTGCAGTAATTTTTGCCACAGTCGGCAGTATTACGACAATTTTAGGACCTGATCAATTAAGTGAAATTACCAACACGATAACTGCGGGGTTAACTGGAGATATTGATACTGATAAAATCGTTCGCATCTGTATTTTCTTAGCAACATTGTATGGAATCGGCGCAGTGATGAGTTATGTTCAAGGTTTTATTACGACAACGATTACCCAAAAATTCTCTAAAAAATTACGGACGCAAGTATCCGAAAAAATTGATCGTTTACCTTTACAATATTTTGATTCTCATAAACAAGGGGATACTTTGTCACGGGTAACCAATGACTTAGATACAGTGGGGCAAAGTTTGAATCAAAGTTTAGGCTCATTGGCACCTTCAGTCACTTTATTAATCGGTTCAATCATTATGATGTTCCATAATGACTGGATGTTAAGTTTGACTGCAATTATTTCTGTCTTTTTAGGATTTGCGGCAGTGGTTTTAATTTTATCAAAATCACAAAAGCATTTCAGTGGCCAACAACGAAAACTTGGTGCAGTCTCAAGTTTTGCAGAAGAAGTTTATTCAGGTCACAGTGTCATTACGACTTATAATGCCAAAAATGAGGTTAATGAGGAATTTGGCAAATTAAACCAAGATTTATATAGTAGTGTATGGCGGGCCCAGTTTTTATCAGGTATTATGCAACCAATGATGAGCTTTATCGGAAACTTTGGTTATGTAATGGTCTGTGTAGTTGGTTCAGTCTTAGCTCTAAATGGTACAATTACTTTTGGTGTGGTTGTAGCCTTTATGATTTATGTGCGAATTTTTACCAATCCATTGGCACAATTAGCCCAAGTATTTTCTACTTTACAATCAGCTAGCGCAGCTTTAAGTCGCGTGTTTGAATTCTTAGATGAAGAAGAAATGGCTGATGAATCTTATAAAAAAGTTCAATTACAAGATACGATTGGCAATGTTCATTTTGATCATGTATCATTCGGTTACAATCAAGATCAAACGATTATCCATGATTTTTCAGTCGATGCTAAGGCTGGAGAAAAAATTGCGATTGTTGGTCCAACAGGTGCAGGTAAAACGACAATTGTAAATCTATTAATGAAGTTCTATGAAGTCAATCGTGGAAAGATATTGATTGATGGAAAAAGTACTGGCGATATGACACGTGAAGAAGTCCACGACCAATTTTGTATGGTTTTACAAGATACTTGGTTGTTTGAAGGAACAATAAAAGAAAATTTGATTTTCAACCAAGAAGGCGTGACAGATGAAGCTGTCATCGATGCATGTAAAGCAGTTGGGATTGATCATTTTATTAATACTTTGCCAAAAGGATACGACACTGTTTTAGATGATAGCATTGAGTTATCTGTTGGACAAAAGCAATTAATGACAATTGCTCGTGCTTTAATTAAGCAAGCACCAATGTTGATTTTGGATGAAGCAACAAGTTCAGTTGATACTCGAACAGAAGAACTCATTCAAAAAGCGATGGATAAATTAATGGAAGGTAAAACTTCTTTTGTGATTGCTCACCGACTATCTACAATTCGCAATGCGGATAAAATTTTAGTTATGAATCATGGCGATATCATTGAACAAGGGAACCATGAAAAATTAATGGCTGAAGGCGGCTTCTATGCTGATCTATATAATAGCCAGTTTGCTAAATAATTTTGGTGCACTTGAGAGCTTGGCTCTCAAGTGTTTTTTTGTCTCCAAACGCTCAATAAAAAACATATAATATTTTTTTCTGGTAGAAATAAGATATTTTATACTTGTCACAACTCAGTTATAAAAAGACAGTTAGATCAATATTTTTTGGAATAAATCTCTTTTTATTTATTTAATTAGTATATATATTATGGATTAGTCGACATAAATATAAAAATTAAAATAACTAAATTTTAAGTTATAATAATTTGGAAAACCCTTTCAAAATAGGCAGGAAATTGGTATTCTTATTTTAGACAAAAAATATTGTCAGGGGGATTTTTTTTGAAGAAAATGAAAAATAATTTTAAATTAGGAATGACGTTTACAACAGGGATATTATTATTTGTAGGTGGAATTATTTACCAAGGTCAAGGGGCTCAGGTAGCTGAAGCGGCAGTAAGTAATGGAAAGTTGACGATTTTAGGTACGTCAGACGTTCATGGTCAATTATGGGATTGGTCTTACGAAGACAATAAAGAAGTACCTGTAGGCTTATCTCAAGTAAGTAGCACAGTAAATAAAATTCGTAAAGAAAATACAAATGGTGTGGTATTAATCGATAATGGTGATATGACTCAAGGCACGATTATGACTGATGATATTTATAATAAAGACAAATTTTCAGAACCAAATCCGATGATTAAAGCCATGAATTATATCGGTTATGATTCTATGACTCTAGGAAATCACGAGTTTAATTTCGGTTTAAGTTTAATCAATAAAATTCAAAAAGAAGCAGAATTTCCTATTCTAGCAGGAAATATTTATCAAAAAGGGACGAACACGCGCTTTGTAAATGGTACAACGATAAAAGAAATAGATTTTGATGGCGATAATCAAATAGATTTAAAAGTGGGAATTTTAGGTTTAGTGACGCCTCATATTCCGAAATGGGATGGCGCAAAAGTTGAAAGTTTAGATTTTAAACCTTTAAAAAGCGAAGCTGAAAAATCAGTTAAAGAACTAGAAGAGCAAGGTGCTGATATTGTGGTAGCTTCAATCCATGCTGGTCGGCAAGATACCGATCCGGCGGCGGCTGCAGATGAAGTAATAAAAAATGTTTCTGGTATCGATGCTTATATCTTAGGCCATGACCATAGTTCTTATGCATTAAAAGTTGCTGGACCAAATGGTGAAGTGCCAGTAGCAGGACCGAAAGATACTGGGACAGAAATGATTCAAATTGATCTGAATGTAGAAAAGAATCAAGATGACTGGCAAGTTTCAAATAGTGAAGCAAAAATTGTTGATACAACCACAGAACCTGCTGACGAAAAATTAAAAGATGCAACCAAAGAATATCACGAGACTACAGAAGCTTATATCTCTGCTGTGATTGGGAAAGCTACAGGAGATTTCTTACCGCCACAAACAGTTAAGGGGATTCCTGAAGCACAACTACAACCAACAGCCATGATTTCTTTGATTAATAATGTACAAAGAGAAGCGACGGGCGCTCAATTGGCGGCTTCTGCTTTATTTAAAAGTGATAGTGCCTTGCCGGCAGGAGATTTGACTTATTCCAATGTTTTTGATATTTATAAATATCCTAATACATTAGTTAGCGTGAATATTACTGGTGCAAATTTATTGAAATACATGGAAAATCAAGCCGCTTATTACAATACGCCTGAAGAAGATGACTTAACCATCAGTTTTAATAAAGATATTCGCGTCTATAATTATGACATTTTTTCAGGAATTGATTATAAAATTGATATTTCCAAAGGAACAGGTAGCCGAATTATTAATCCAACAATAGCAGGAAAAGCGATCGATCCTGCAGCGAATTATTCGATTGCCATGAATAATTATCGCTATGAAGGCTTACTAGCAGCGGGAATTGTAACTGAAGCCCCATTAGTATCGACTGATCCCGAAACCTTGCGAGGATTAATAACCGAATATATCAAAAATGAAAAAGTTATTTCACCTGAAACCGAAATTGAAAAAAACTGGGAAGTAATTGGTTATAATTTTGATTCAGATTGGCGCAATGCAGCGATTGAATTAGTCAATAGTGGTAAAATTACCGTCCAAAATTCAGAAGATGGGCGCACACCGAATGTTAAAGCTATTACTAAGCAAGATGTGATTGATGCTGGTGTGACACCAGTGGTAGATGAAATTATCTTAAAAAGTAATCCTTATTTGTTCAATGGTATAAGAGAAAATATTAGCACCAGAGAAACTAATCTAGGAAATCTAATCGGTGATGCGATGCTCAATTATGGGCAGACCGGCTTTACTGGCGGAGTTTCTGATTTTGCGGTGATTAGTAGTGACAATATTCAAGCAAGCATTGAAAAAGGTCAGGTAACTGCCAATAATATCAAAGCTGTTTTACCGGAAGAAATAAATATTTCACAAATTAAAGTAAGAGGTGCACAAGTTCAAGAAATGTTTGAGTTAGCCCTAGCAGCAGATGTGCAAAAAAATGTTTCAGGATCAGTTATTTTAGATGATTATGGACAACCAAAGCTAAGTGTTAATCATCATTTCCTACAGATTTCTAACTCGATTCGGATGTATTATGACACAAATAAAACGGCGACCGTATTGGCATCAAATCCAGATAACACAACTGGAAAAAATATTGTTGGGGATCGTGTGTTAGCAATTGAAGTGTATAATCAAGATAGTAAAAAATTCGAAGCATTAAAAGGCGATAAAGAATATAGAATGGCTATCAATGATTCGTTGACTTCCGACTTTACAACTTTAAATGGTGAAAAAGAAGTTGGCCCAACTTTAACTACTATTTTAGCTAATTATTTGAAAACACCTGAATTAGATTTAGAAGCGTACGATAAAGAGTTTGCAAACAGTCGCATTATCTCGATTTCTGAAGCGAATTATCGGGAAATGTTGCAACCAGAAGAAGAGAAGAAAAACGATCTGCTTTTATTAGATACAACTCCAAAAAATAATCAACAAAAACCATATAGTATTTTGCCAAAAACCAACGAAGAAGTCGCAGCCTATGCTGGAATTGGTATTATTCTGATTTTTGCATCAGGCTATGGTTTGTATCGTCGCAATAAAAAAACAGTTTAACAAATAGTCACTAGAAAGCTTGTCTTTCTAGTGATTTTTTCTTTATAATAAAAAGAAACTGTTTGGGAGAAAAAAATGGAATTAAGAAGTTATCGTTATTTTTGGACAATTGCCGAATATGGCAATATCACCAAAGCGGCGCAAGCCTTACATATTACACAACCAACTTTAAGTCGTCAGCTAAAAGAAATGGAAGAAGAATTAGCGACGCCTTTATTTATCCGCGAAAATAAACGTTTAATATTAACTGATGCAGGTCGCTATTTGAAACAGCGGGCAGAAGAAATCATTGAGTTAACTGAACGAACAGAACAAGAATTTTTACATCAACGACAAGAATTATTTAGTGGACATATTAGTATTGGGTGTATCGAAGGCGATAATTCAGATACTTTGGCAATGATACTTGAGGAATTTTTATCTGATTATCCGCAAGTCACTTTTAATATTTTCAGTAATACCAGTGATGAAATCAGTGATAAATTAGATGCAGGTTTGTTAGATGTCGCCATTTTAATTGAACCAGTACCGACAGAAAAATATCACCGCTTGCCGTTACCGCGAAAAGAAGTTTGGGGTATTTGGGTAGATCAGACCGCCTTTATCAGTCAAAATAAAGTTTTAAAACCTAAAGATATTATTGGTCTGCCTTTAATTATGCCACAAAGACCGGAGCCGCAAAAATTATTAGCCGATTGGGCGGGGACAACGATTGATGAACTGAACATTCGCGGGAATTTTAATTTGAGTTTTAATGTTTTTTCTTTAGTTGAAAATCATATTGGTGCAGCTTTTGGGATTAGTGGCGTAGAATTACATCATCGTACAGGAACTACAAAATTTATACCATTGGATCCTCCAATCTCTACCTATAGCGTCTTTGTTTGGAAAAAACATCGTGTGAATTCGGCGGTAGTTGATGGATTTATCAAAAGAATGCAAGAATCCTTCCAATAATTTCTCTTGACAAAGATGGGAATAAGATTATAATTTCATTAAATAATAAACGTTGAAGAGAAGAGTAGCAGATGAAAGGCAAGCAAAGAGAGCCCGGTTGGTGAGAAAGGGTATTGTGAGTAGTCGGTGAAGATGAGCTCTGAGTTTTTAGCAAGTTCACGCTTGTTAGACGGTTGTGACCGATATTTCACCGCGTTTCATTTGGAACGGCTGAGGTATTTTTATAATACAAATTTGGGTGGTAACACGGATTATTTCGTCCCTTTGTCTATGATGACAAAGGGGCGTTTTTTTTTATTTAAAATTTGAAAGGTGGCAGTAAAAATGAACACAGCAGAATTTATTGAGACTTATTATACAGAACGAAATAATACCAATTCGTTGAAGGTTGATGCTTTACAAGAACGATACGGAGATGCTGATTTATTACCTTTATGGGTAGCAGACACTGAATTTTCAGTACCGGAAACGGTAAAAAATGTTTTAAGTGAGCGTATTGCCCATGGTATTTTTGGTTATTCAACCGTACCAGTAGATTATTTTAAAGCTTATGATGGTTGGCAAAAACGTCACGCGGGAACACAATTTCAAGCTGAGTGGTTACATTTTTCAACGGGTGTTGTTCAAGCGCTATAC
Source organism: Enterococcus sp. AZ103 (assembly GCF_051714685.1). Lineage (NCBI taxonomy): Bacteria > Bacillati > Bacillota > Bacilli > Lactobacillales > Enterococcaceae > Enterococcus > Enterococcus sp. AZ103. The sequence continues at coordinate 884,532 of NZ_JBIOSI010000002.1, forward strand.
GATTTAATTGATTGCTTTACTGAAGAGGGAGATGCTGTTTTGGTTCAGCCGCCAGTCTATTATCCGTTCTATCATGCGATTAGCGACAAAAAAAGAAGTTTGGTAACAAATCCCTTGATTTTAAATGATGGGATTTATCAAATTGATTTCGCTGATTTTGAAACAAAAATTCGGGACAACAAAGTAAAATTATTTATTCTCTGTTCTCCTCATAATCCTGTTGGACGGGTTTGGCAAAGAGAGGAACTAGAAAAAGTTTTGGCAATTTGTGAGAAATATCAAGTGTTAGTCATTGCTGATGAGATTCATTCAGATTTAATTTTATCCAATCAACAGTTTACCTCGGCTATTACGGCAGCTAGCAACTTGGAATCGTTAATTGTTTGCAATGCACCGTCGAAAACTTTTAACATGGCGACTTTATTAAATGCCCACATCTGGATTCCCAGCAAAAATAACCGAGAAATTTTCGCAGAGTGGTCCAGTAGAAATAAACAAACGGAAAACAGTTCGTTAGGACAATTGGCAGCCAAAACCGCTTATCAAACTGGAGACGAGTGGCTGCAAGCATTTTTAGGTGTGATTGAAGAAAATTATCATTATGTTAAAGACCGTTTGCAAACTGAAATTCCTGAAATTTTTGTGGGTGAGTTACAAGGGACCTATCTTTTGTGGCTAGATTTAAGTCAGTGGATTCCTACAGAAAAAGTCAAATATTATATTCAAGATAAAGCACAATTGGCGATTGATTACGGAGAGTGGTTTTCTGAAGATTGTAAAAGCTGTATCCGAATTAATTTAGCTACTTCACCTAAAAATATCAAAATTGCTGTCGACAGATTAATCGTGGTAGATCAGCTAAAAAAAGGAGTAGACAATCATGACAAAATTTAAATTAGCCACTCAATTAGCCCAAATCGGCAACAAATCAGATCAACAAACAGGTGCTATTAGTGCACCCATCTATTTATCAACTACTTTTGCTCATCCAAAACTTGGAGAAAGTACAGGATTTGATTATACCCGTACGAAAAATCCTACCCGTGATATTTTAGAAAGTGGTCTAGCCGAATTAGAAAACGGTGCCGGTGCAGTTGTCACTAGCTCAGGTATGGCGGCAATTCAATTAATTTTTAATTTATTTCCAAATGGTAGTCAATTTTTAGTTTCCCGGGATCTATATGGTGGTAGCTACCGTTATTTTGAAGATCTGGCTGAGCGGAAAGTTGCTTCTTTCCATTATTTTGATGATTTAGAAAGTTTTGAAAAACAAATTTCACCGGCTATTACGGCTGTTTTTTTGGAAACACCGACGAATCCATTAATGCAAGAAGTATCGATTGCCAAAGTTGCTGCTCTAGCTCACGAAAATGATGCGCCATTGATTGTGGACAATACATTTTTAACACCATTAGGGCAACGTCCATTGGATTTAGGTGCTGATATCGTTCTTCACTCGGGAACCAAATTTTTAACTGGACACAATGATATTTTGGCGGGGGTAATCATCAGTAAATCTAGTGAATTAGCAGAAAAATTGACCTGGCTATCCAATACGACAGGCCCCACTTTATCAAGTTTCGATGCCTGGCTGTTTATTCGCAGTTTAAAAACTTTTAAATTACGTTTTGAAGAACAAGAAAAAAATGCAAAAAAAGTTGCCCAAGCACTAGCTAAAGTCAAACATTTAAAAGCGCTGATTTATCCTGATAAAGGTGCGATGATCAGTTTTAAAGTGGCAGATGAGAATAAAATCAGTCAATTTCTACAAAAATTAGCAGTAATTACTTACGCGGAAAGTCTTGGCGGTGTAGAAAGCTTGATTACTTATCCAACCACTCAAACTCACGCCGACATTCCGCAAGAATTGCGAGAATCCTACGGGTTAACTGCAGATTTATTGCGCTTATCAGTAGGAATTGAAGATAGTGATGATTTGATAGCTGATTTAATCGAAGCCTTAAAAGTATTTGAATAGGAGTAAATAAAATGAATTTACAACATTGTCGATACGTGATTCAAATTGCTAAAGCTGGTAGCTTTAGCCAAGCCGCCAAAGATTTATTTGTGACCCAACCAAGTTTATCCAGTGCAGTCAAAGATTTAGAAGGTGAATTAGGGATTTCATTGTTTACTCGCTCTAAGTCTGGGGTATTGCTGACTGAAGAAGGCAGTGATTTTTTAGTTTATGCCCATCGTATTTTAGCGCAAGTTTCAATGCTAGAAAATCATTACCAAGGAGAGAAACAGAAAAGTTTTATTGTGGCCAGTCAGCATTACGATTTTTTATCTCAACCATTTTTGAAAGTAACCAACAAGTTTCAACAAGAGATTCAAAGTTTTCAATTAATCGAGACGACCACTAAGAGAATTTTAGAAAGCTTACGGGATTTTGAAAGTGAGGTAGGGATTATCTACTTAGATCAGAAAAACCAGCAAACCTTAACTAGATATTTTAAACAAGAAAAGCTATCTTACGAAGTCCTTGGTGAATTTAAAACCCAGATTTTTTTACGCCGGGACCATCCATTGAGTACTAAGAAAACCATTCAGTCTAATGATTTAAAAGAGTTTCCACAAGTGCGTTTTATTCAAGAAGAACAAGGATTTAGTCATTTTGATGAAGATCCGCTAGAAATCAATAAGAATCAGATTAATCTATATACAAATGATCGTGGAACGTTGATGAATCTTTTAGCAGAGTCTGATGCATATGCGTCTGGTTTAGGAATAGTAGCAGGTTTCATCAAAAAAGAAATTATTTTAAAACCTTTTGGCGATAGTTTAACTCATCAATTGATTGCAGTGACTAATTCGCAACGTAAGAAAAGTTCTGCAGCGATTGAATTCATTTCAGAAATAAAAGAAATTCTATCTATTGATTTATCTTATAGATAGACATAGGTGTTTTTTATAATTCGATAAAACAGCTAAAAAAAAGCTAATTTTACTTATAGATGAGTTATTTTTAAGTTTGACAAAAGTTTTCTTAGGATTATAATATGATTAGTAAATAATTAAAAATGTTGAAGAGAAGAGTAACTTAAAAAAGCCCATAACAGAGACCTCGGCAGGTGAGAAAGAGGATAGAGATTTTTTGAGTGAAGATGAGCTCGGAGTTTTCTAAATAGTTGACGCTTTTTAGACGGTAGTCACCGTTAACTGACCGCACTTCGTTTGGAGTGGTCGAGGTATATATTATACAAGAGTGGTTTAGCGAAAATTCGTCTCTTTGTCAATGATGGCAAAGAGATTTTTTTATTGGAAGGAGGAACAAATGGATTTTGCAATTATTAAAGAAAATATCCCCCAATATGTGACAGCTATGAAAATCACGCTTGGGTTGGGTTTGGCGGGAATTGTTCTATCTATTATTATCGGTTTTTTGATTGCCTTGGTTCGCTATTTTAAAGTCCCCCTAATCAATCGATTAGCAATCATGTATACAGAATTATCCCGGAATACACCATTGCTAATTCAAATTTTCTTTCTATATTATGGACTACCAAAAATTGGTTTACCGATTGATAAAAATGTGGCAGCCATTATCGGTTTAACTTTTTTAGGTGCGGCCTACATGGCGGAGTCTTTCCGTAGTAGTTTTGAGTATGTACCGAAAATTCAAATTGAATCAGGAAAATCGATTGGCTTTAATCAGTATCAACTTACGAAAGAAATTATTTTACCGCAAGGATTGCCGTTAGCAGTACCTAGTATTGGTGCTAACTGTATTTTCTTATTAAAAGAAACTTCCGTATTTAGTGCGATTGCCATCATGGATTTGACCAATACGACTCGTGATTTAATTGGGATGTTTTATATGACTCGGGAATTTTTATTTATGCTAGTCATAAGTTATGCAGTACTTATTTTGCCGATTGTACTACTTATTTATTTGTTAGAGAGGAGTGTGGGCTATGAAAATCGCCGGGTATGAACTCCTTTTTCAAGGCAGTAATTTTACTAGATTGTTAGGTGGTGTTTGGGAAGTTGTAAAAATTTCGGCCATCTCTTTAGTGTTAGGTCTAGCAATTGGTATTGTCTTTGGCATGATACGAACCAGTCGCAATCCATTTATTCGAATTATCTTTAAACTATATTTGGAAATTTTCCGAATTGTACCGCTTTTAGTTTTATTATTTCTTTTCTACTATTTATTGCCAGAAATGTTTAATTGGCAAATATCAAATCAAACCGTCTCGATTTTGGTTTTTGTTTTATGGATATCGGCGGAAATGAGTGATTTGACTCGTAGTGCATTGGAAAATGTCAGTCAGAATCAAATTGAAATTGGGAAATCTCTTGGCTTTAATCGGATCCAACTGTATCAGGAGATTTTGTTGCCGCAAGGATTAAAAACTATTATTCCTGCCACCATCAATTTAGTCACGCGAGTGATAAAAACCACCAGTTTACTAATGATGATAGGTGTCACGGAAATGATTCGAGTAGGTCAACAAATTATTGAAAACTACACGATTGAGGTGCCTACTGCAAGCCTGTGGATTTATGGCATTATCTTTTGTATTTATTTTATTTTATGCTATCCCTTAAGTAAATTCGCCAGTTATTTAGAAAGGAGCAGCTAATGTCCGAAGCACTTTTATCTGCAAATAAAATTGTCAAAAAATTTGGCGATAAAGAAGTTTTATCAGAAATTAATTTAACTATCCAACCAGGAGAAGTAGTGGCTATATTGGGTCCCTCAGGCAGTGGGAAAAGTACTTTACTCCGCTGTTTAAATGGTCTAGAAACCATTACTTCAGGAGAAATATTTTTTAAAAATCAGCAATTACTATTAACAGAAAAAAATTGGCAGAAAGTCCGACCAGAAATCGGAATGGTTTTTCAAAGCTACGATTTATTCCCCAATAAAACGGTTTTAGAAAATCTCAAAGTCGGCCCAGTCAAAGTTCAAAATAGAAAAGCAGCAGAGGTTGAAAATGAAGCCTTGGAGTGGCTAGATCGTGTAGGTTTAAGAGACCGGGCCAATGATTATCCCCGCCAACTTTCTGGGGGTCAAAAACAACGAGTAGCAATTGTCCGTAGTTTGGTAATGAATCCTAGCTTGATGCTATTTGATGAAGTAACAGCGTCGTTGGATCCAGAAAATGTCCGAGAAGTGTTAGAAGTTATTTTGGAACTTGCGGAAACAGACAAAACGCTATTGATTGTCACCCATGAAATGGCTTTTGCTAAACAAGTTAGCGATCGTATTATTTTTATGGCGGATGGGGAGATAGTCGAAGAAGCCGCTACTGAGGAATTTTTTGAAAATCCCCAAACAGAAAGAGCGATTACGTTTTTAAGAAGTCTCGACTTCTCTAAATTATAAAAAAAGAAAGTAGGATGTAAATATGAAAAAGAAATTTTTAGGTGCCGTTTTAGCAACAGTTGCGTTGGGAGCGTTAATTATTAGTAGCAATCAACCAGTCCAAGCAGCAGAGAATAAATCTTCTGTTTCAGCTATTAAAAAGCGTGGGAAATTACGAGTAGCCGTTTTTGGTGACTTATCTCCGTATGGTTATTTAGATGACGAAGGAAATCATCAAGGATACGATGTTTATCTGGCAAGACAATTAGCAAAAGATTTAATCGGCAGTGAAGACGATGTAGAATTTGTCACAGTTAACGCGGAAGAACGAGTCGACGCTTTAAAATCAAATAAGGTTGATATTGTTTTGGCCAATTTCACGAAAACTCCAGAGCGGGAAAAAGTAGTTGATTTCGCTAAACCATACATGAAAGTTGGGATTGGTGTTGTTTCCAAAAAATCTGATGCTATTACTAAAGCCAGTCAATTAAAAGGCCAAGATTTAATCGTCACAAAAGGAACCACTGCCGAAACTTATTTTACAAAAGAACAACCAGAAGTAAACTTGGAAAAATTTGACTCAAAAAGTCAACAATTCCAAGCATTAACAGATGGTCGAGCAGATGCACTAGCAGATGACAATACTTATTTATACGCTTGGGTCAAAGATAATCCTGATTATGAAGTAGGGATCAAAGAAATCGGGGAAGTATCAACAATTAATCCTGCAGTCAAAAAAGGTAATAAATCATTATTAAAATGGACCAATAAAGAAATCACTAAGTTAGATAAAGATGGCTTTTTTGAAACCGCATATGATGAAACTTTAAAACCATTTTTTGGTGAAGAGATTAAAGCTTCTGATGTGATTATTACAGATAATTAAGAAATTATAGACTTAATAAGCAAAAAGGTTAAATACTTAAAAATCACTCGAGAAAGTCAATTTATTTCTTTTTTTGACAAGTGATCGATTGTTCACTATAATAATGGTGAACGATCGATCACTATATTTTTTGAGGAGGATATTATGCCAAAAAATAAAACGCGGGATACGAAGGAAGTTATTCTATTAGTTGCATTAAAGTTATTTTCTGAAAAAGGCTATGATGGGGTCGGCATTAGAGACATATCAAAAGAAATCGGAATCCGAGAGAGCGCTATATACAAACATTACAATAATAAGCAAGACATTTTTGATTCAATTCTCAAAGATATCGAACGTCGTTATCAAGAAGAAGTTTCTACTTTTATGCCTCCTGAGAGCATGACCAATATCTTTTCAAAAGAAAATGATCTCAGAGAGGAATTATTCCGCATCAGTATTACAATGTTCCAATTCTATCTCAAAACAGAATATGGTTCGCAATTACGTAGAATGCTAACTATAGAGCAATATAGAACAACAGAAGCAGGTAAATTTTTTCATGAATTGATAATAGACAATGGTTTAGATTATATATCAGGTGTATTTACTAATTTAATAAAAGATGAAATTTATCTTGATGTTGATCCAATGATTATGGCAGTGCAGTTTTATTCACCTCTTTATTTATTGCTATCTAAATACGACAATCAGCCCGAAAAGTATGATGAAGCCCTAATTTTTTTAGAAAAACATATTAGACAGTTCAATGCAATCTATTTAAGTAGTGATAAATAATGAAGGGAATTGGAATATTGATAGTGGAGTGGATTATTACCGGTTTGATTGTTTATGCGGGATTATCGAATAAACAAATATTATTCATCAACGGACCAAGAACAGCAGTGATTACTTTGGGCATAATCGGATTTGCAATGTGTATGATAATGCCGACCATCGGTAAGTTTATAAGTAACGCTCCAATGCATCCTCTCACAATTGTGGGCTACATTTTTGGTGTAATCCCGTTGGTAATTACAGTCGTACAAATGTTCAAATGGAATATTCCCATTATCTATGATTCAAAAACTGCACTTTTTATTGTTGCTGGTTGCATTATCTTAAAGTCGATCATTGGTAGATTCGCACCATTAATAGTAAAGTAAATTTAAATAACACTATTACTACAAAGAATACTAAAGGTTATGTTTATTTTCATGCGCTGACAGAAAATGACACCAAAGTTTTTGAGAAGCCAGTCCCTTTTACTTTTAAAGCTAATCTTCAAATCATACGATTGATTTAATCAGAGAAAATTATCAATCCAGAATCTAATGTGAAAAAATTTTTTTATCGTCAAATATCAAGATGGATCCGTTATGGAACTCGCTAAAACAGAATCTTACACTGATGAAATTGGGGAATTGTTCTCAGTACGAAGCAAAGTTTTAGCTGGTTACACTTTCAATAGAAGCATTGTTAATAGAGATAGTCGAACGCAACCTTATTATGTAGGCAGACATACAGAAGAGTCATAAGAAGTAATTTTTTGTATATAATGCAACAGTGCGAGGTGGTTCTATTCTAAGGACAGATAGACAACAATTGGAACGTCAACATCATCAGTGACCCAGCCAAGCAACTGGTATTAAAACCAAATTAATGTTGATTGTTTTAGGTGGATTTGTTTGGTATCGGAAGAAAAGAGCAAATTAAGTTTTAATTACCAAGGATCTTTAAATAGGTTCTTGGCTTTTTTGGGTAAATATAAAGCAGTCAAATAATCAAATTATTTCCATGATATAATAATTGAATCAAATGAAAGTTGAGATCACATGGACAAAATATTGATTGTAGAAGATGATCGGGCGCTTAGTGAAGGTGTATCAATTGCTTTAAAAAATTTGGAAATTCAAATAATTCAATCTAACAACTTAGCTGATGCTGAAACTGTTCTTATAAATCAAGGAATAGATTTAGTTTTACTAGATATTCATCTACCTGATGGTAACGGCTTAGAATTTCTAAAAAAAATCAAACATAGTTTCAATATACCCGTGATATTGTTGACGGCTAATGATACTGAAATGGACATTGTTTTAGGCTTAGAATATGGCGCCAACGACTACATTACCAAACCTTTTAGTCTGGCAGTTTTGCGAGCGCGAGTTAACACCCAATTGCGACGTAAGCAAGAGAAAAAACAAGAATTATTTGTGATGGATGAGTTCGTTTTTGACTTTAATAAAATGATTTTTTCTAAAAATAAACAGTCTGTTGAACTAAGCAAAACAGAGCAAAAACTATTACGGATTTTAATCGAAAATCGTGGAATTACCGTTATGCGGGAAAAGTTATTGGATCAAGTTTGGGGCAACGAGCAAGAATTTATTGACGGCAATACCTTGTCGGTGACTATTAAGCGACTCAGAGACAAGTTGGATGCGGTGGAGGAAATAAAAACAATTTATGGGCTTGGATATAGTTGGCGGTGGGATAAATGATTTTAAATCTATTGTTTTGGTGCATGGTAATTATTATCTGCTTACTCATAATTTTATTTTGGCAACGATGGCGGTTTAGAAAAATGTTAAATCGCTTGTCTCAAATGCTAGTGAAAGCTAAAGAAGGTACATTTAATGAAGCTAATTATGATGAAAGCATATTGTCTTCGATTGAAAGTCAAATGAAAGAGTATTTAGCTACTTCGGTCAGTTCCACGGAACAAATGGCGCATGAAAAAGAGGAAATTAAGCGATTAATTTCTGATATTTCCCATCAGACCAAGACACCTGTGACAAATTTATTATTGTATTCGCAGTTATTGGCAGAGCAAGCAGACCTATCTACCGAGAATCAAAAATATCTTACACAAATAAGTCAGCAAACTGAAAAACTGAACTTTTTAATTACTACTTTGATTAAATTGTCTCGTTTGGAAACAGGAATTTTAGCTTTACATCCGCAAAAGACGGCAATTTTACCAATGCTAAAAGAAGTGCAATTACAGTTCAACGAAAATGCGCAACAAAAAAATATTCAAATCATTCTTGAAAATACCCAGGAAGAAGCAATTTTCGATCAGAAGTGGACGACTGAAGCGCTAGCGAATATTGTTGAAAATGCCATCAAATACACAGCTGATGATGGGAAGATTACGATAAAAACGACAGCCTACGAATTTTTCTGCCGAATTGATATTACAGACACTGGGATTGGAATTTCTGAAAAAGAATTGGCTCAAATATTTACTCGTTTTTATCGTTCAAGTTCGGTGGCAGATAATGAAGGCGTAGGGATTGGTTTATACCTAACAAGGCAGATCTTAGCTGCCGAGAATGCTTATCTGAAAGTTGACTCAAAACTTGAAGAAGGCAGTACTTTTTCAGTTTTTTTAGTGAAATAAGTAATTCTTACAAACTTGTTAGATTTTATTGTAGTGGAGAAAGATTCTGGTAAGTTTTATTTGTTAAAGTCTGAAGTGTAGAGAAGCACTTACAGACTTTTTTTATGGGGGTTTTAGAGATGAATATTTTAGGGACAAGAGGACTTACAAAAACTTACGGGACTGGCGATACAATGGTTCATGCGTTGGAGGATGTCAATCTGACAATCACTAAAGGAGAATTTGTAGCAATCGTTGGTACATCTGGTAGTGGGAAGTCCACTTTGTTACATATGTTAGGTGGATTGGATCAACCAACTAGTGGGAGTGTCAAAGTGGATGGTGTTGATATTTTTAAATTAAAAAAAGAAGCATTAATCATTTTTAGACGGAGAAAGATTGGCTTTGTTTTTCAAGATTATAATTTGGTGCCGGTTTTAAACGTTTACGAAAATATTGTTTTACCAAGCCAACTAGATGGCTATGCACCTAAAGCTGAATATATTGATAGTATTATTGAGACGTTAGGTCTGACTTCAAAATTACAAAATTTACCCAATCATTTATCAGGCGGTCAACAGCAACGAGTAGCAATTGCCAGGGCCTTGTCTACTCAACCAGCCATTTTATTAGCTGATGAGCCTACTGGAAATTTAGATTCAAAAACTAGCCAAGATGTTTTAGGTTTGTTGAAAGTTAGCAATCAAAAGTATAATCAAACGATTGTAATGATTACCCACAATGAAGAGATTGCCCAATTAGCTGACCGGATTCTTCGGATCGAAGATGGTCAGTTAGTGGAACAATAGGGGGGTGACCAGTATGAAAGTTGCTAATCGTAAAATTATTCGAAAAATTAGTTTACGCAGTTTAACCCGTCAAAAAGGCCGCAATGTGATCGTTGTCTTGGCGATTATTTTAACTTCTATCTTGTTTACAACGATGTTCACTATCGGCTCTTCCATCAATCACGCTTTTCAACAAAGTAATTTCAGGCAAGTTGGTGGTTATGCTCATGCAGGCTTCAAATATGTTACAAAAGATGAAATTGGTCAGCTACAACAAGATTCAAAAATAAAAAAATTTGGTCTGCGTCAATTCGTTGGTTCACCGACAGAAGCCCCTTTTAACAAAGCCCATGTTGAGGTCGGTTATAGCGATCAAAATTATGCTAAATGGACCTTTAGTATTCCTGAAAAAGGTCGACTTCTTAAAGAAGGAACGAATGAAGCTGCGACAGATACGAGAGTATTATCATTACTAGGAATAGAACCAAAAATTGGTGAGCGTTTCACACTAAAATTTTTAGTTGATGGTAAGGAAACAACGCAAACATTTAGTTTGTCTGGTTGGTGGAAATATGACGAAGCAAGCAGCGCAAGCCATGTCCTAATTCCTGAAAGTCGTGCTAGTCAAATCTTTGATCAATTACAAACTATTGGCGATGATGGTTTGACTACGCTGTGGACGATGGATGTAATGTTTCGGAATAGTATAGGTATTGGTGATAAAATAAAAGCTGTCTTAAAAGATCAAGACTTTCAAAATACAAATGAGAATAAAGCAAATTATATTGCTACTGGTACAAACTGGGGATATTCTGGCGCCAAAGCAATCTCTGAACAGGATCCGATGGCTGTTATTACGATAGCCGTATTGTTAATATTGATTATGATCACTAGCTACTTGATTATTTACAATGTATTTCAGATTTCCGTGACTAATGATATTCGTTTTTATGGCTTACTAAAAACAATTGGAACGACAGGACGTCAGATTAAACGATTGATTCGATTACAAGGGATTATTTTATCATGTATTGGGATTCCAGTTGGTTTAATACTTGGTTATTTAATCGGAATTAAATTAACCCCGGCAGTTTTAAATATTTTAAATGATGTAACGATAGATAGTATTTCTGTTAGCCCTCTTATTTTTATTTTCTCGGCAATTTTTTCTTTTGGAACGGTCATTATTTCTTGTCGGCGACCGGGCAAGTTAGCTGCTAAAGTTTCCCCTGTTGAAGCAATACGTTACACAGATGGCGTCGGAAAAAATAAAAAAATTCGGAAAACAACTAAAGGTGCTTCAATCGCAAAAATGGCCTGGGCCAATCTTGGTAGAAATCGGTTAAAGACACTTATCACTGTTATTTCTTTATCCTTGGCTGTTGTATTACTAAATTTAACAACAACTCTGGTGAATGGCTTTGATATGGATAAATATTTGAGGAAAATGACAACCGATTATATCGTAGCTGATGCTGGTTACTTTCAAGTCAATACACCTTATTGGACCAGTGATATGACTGTTCCTGAAGAAGCTATCGAAGAAATTAAACAACAAAAAGGCATCACAGATAGCGGTCGTATTTACGGTCAGTCTTCTGAAGATGGTGTGCTTTCTGATATACATCAATTTGTTAGCGAAGATATCTTCCGTAAAAATAACCAACTATTTTACGATCAGCATGACTTAGATACTGTCATCGATCGTAGTGAAAGATCAGGAGACTTATTAGCTGATGATGTGTATATGTACGGTATGGAAGATTTTATTTTGCGACAACTTACTACTGTAAAGGGTAATCTTCAAAAAATAAAAGATCCTACAAAAAAATATATCGCAGCAGTGTATCAAAAAAATGATTACGATAGTCCTATAAAAGCCAGTCATTGGGCTAAAGTTGGAGGCACAGTTACCATTCGTTATACCGATAAGTGGGAATACTTTGATCCTGACACTGGAGAAATTTTTGACAATCAGCCTGAGGAACGAAAGTGGGAAAGACGGTCAAAAGAGTATCGTGATGTTGAATATCAAGTTGCAGCGCTGGTGACAATTCCTAATACATTAGATTATCGATTTTATGGTCGAAATCAATTTATTTTGGATGACAAAAATTTCATAGCAGATTCAAACTCTGATGGGATTATGAGTTTTGCTTTTGATACATCTAAAAGAGATAATCAACAAATCAGCAATTATTTGCAAAATTTCACTGAGAATGAACAATCACAGTTAGATTTTGAAAGCAAAGAAACTTTTCTTAAAGAATTTGAATCAATGAAGAATATGTTTGCTTTATTAGGCGGTGTATTGTGTCTAATTATTGGAATAGTAGGCATCCTTAATTTTATTAATGCTATTTTGAGTGGGATTCTAGCAAGAAGGCGAGAATTTGCAGTTTTACAATCTGTCGGAATGACCGGAAAACAATTAAAGCTAATGTTGGTTTGGGAAGGATTGTACTATACTATCGGTGCAGCTTTAGTTTCACTTGGATTATGTTTGATTTCAGCACCATTATTAAGTCAGACGATTGAAAAGGTATTGTGGTTCTTTAGTTACCAATTTACGATTGTTCCAGTCCTGATCGTATTTCCAATTTTTGTGATTTTAGGGATATTCATTCCTCTAATCAGTTATTATTTTGTCGCAAAACAACCGATTATTGAACGTTTACGAAAAGCAGATAATTAAAGTAAAAAACTTCCTGGCAAAGTTTGCCGGGAAGTTTTTTCATGCCTTCTAGCTATGATAACTAAAAAAGAAGGTATTAGACCAATAACAAATATGGGTTTAAGATGAAGAAGTAGTAAGGAGGTGGCAGTAAATATGGCAATCATTATTTATTTCTCCCATGGCGGCGAGACGATTATTAATGGGCAAAAAGTAGTTCGAGAAAAAGGCAATACTGCAATTTTAGCTGAAAACATTGCCGCAAAAATTGATGCTGAAATATATTCTTTGAAACCGAGTCAACCTTATCCTGAAAATTATGATGCCTTAGTTGAACAGGTTTGTCATAAAAAAGAATTAACAACGGATTTTATCGATTTATCAATAAATGTTGATGATGATGAGTTCTTTATCGGTTATCCTAACTGGTGCGGCACGATGCCAGAAATTTTGCAGCACTTTTTAGCCTCGCAAGATTTTTCAGGAAAAAATATTTATCCTTTTTGTACCCATGAAGGTAGTGCATTAGGAAGTTCTTTAGTTGATTTAAAGAATCTTTGTCCCACTGCAATAATCAAAACAGGATTAGCTGTTCGTGGGTCGAAAGTTGAAAAAAGTCAAACTGCCATCGATAATTGGCTGATGCAATATCAGTGTGATACGTGTCATAAGAAACAGTTAAAGAAAGGAAGCTTATAATATGAAAAACGAAGAAGTAAAGAATGGCGTCATTTTTCCAGTTGGAGAAAAAAATGACGCTTATGCACAATATTTTATTGGACAAAGTTATTTAAATACCTTGGTTGCCGATCCCGATGTGAATGTGGGTGTCGGTAATGTAACTTTTGAACCAGGTTGTCGAAATAATTGGCATATTCACGAAGGTGGATTTCAAATTTTATTAGTAACTGGTGGAGAAGGTTGGTATCAAGAAGATGGTCAAGCGCCTCAAAGTTTAAAACCTGGAGATGTTATTGTAACTCATGATGGCGTAAAACATTGGCATGGTGCTAAAAAAGATAGTTGGTTTGAACATTTGGCAATAACTGCCGGAAAAGCAGTTTGGCTAGAACCAGTTGAAGATACTCATTACGATCAACTTTAGGAGGAATAATCATGAAAAAACAAACAGCAGGTAGAGATAACTTAGGTGATCTAGCACCACAATTCGCGGCATTAAATGATGATGTATTATTCGGTGAAGTCTGGGCGCGGGAAAGTCAGCTTTCTGCTCATGACAGAAGTATGATCACGGTCGCTAGTTTAATGTCACAAGGTTTGCCACAACTAGAAGCTCATTTGAAAATTGCTAAAGAAAATGGTGTCACTCAAGAAGAGTTGGTAGAAATGTTTACCCATTTAGCTTTTTACGCAGGTTGGCCTAAAGCATGGACGGCTTTTAATTTGTTGAAAGAAACTTACAAATAAAGTTTTTTTTAAATTAACCATAAAAATTCAAACTTTCTTCACATTTATGACTTATATTATAAGTACCAACAACAACCCTAACACTTTTTCATTTTTAACTCCTGACCTGACGGACCCCACCGTCAGGTCTATTTTTTTGCTATAATAAACTAAGCCTTAGCAATCACGAAATAATTTCCTTCAGGGTCGGTAAAATTAAAGGTAGCAGTCTGATCAACTGTCATTAATTCTGCTGATGGGTTCAAGCGTTCATGCAATTCTTCAAAGTCTTCTCGATACAACATCAAAGAAGGCGTGCTATCTAAAACCTCCGGCGAAACCTCAGCAATGAAATCTCGGGGGAAAATCACAAATTCAATTTCACCAGAAATTTTTAAAATAGCATTAGACAATCCCTTTGGCAATGGCTGATTTTCTATCAATTCAGCACCTAGTTTTTCTTGCCAAAATTGGCTGATGGTTTCCACGTTTTGTACACAAAACATAATTCGTATTTTTTTCAAGATAATCCCTACTTTCTTAGTTTGGCGTTATCTTAGCATGAAATAAAATTAAATTAAAATGATTCAATTGGAGGTAAAAAATGGCTGTAAGTGAATGGTATCAGAACAAAGAAGGACGGGCTGAACACCTAGTCTATCTAAACAAGCAAGGAAAAGAATTAGAAAAATTGTTGAATAAGGAAAAAACCATGATTATTCGTGGCGCCGCAGGTCGAAAAAGTCCATTGGGTGGACGAGCAAAAATCGATGACCTTGTCTATTTTGTTGAAACTGGCGGCAATCAAATGGTGACGCATCGTGGTGTAATTAAAAATGTCATAGAAACTGAAAAGATGACTCCTGAAGAATCGGCTGCATTTGTTGATAAACATGAAAAGGAATTGAATCTTTCAAAAGCGCAGTATAAACGCTGGGCAGGAAAGAAATTTTTAGCCCTATATGAAATTGATCATTTAGAAGCTATCGAACCATTTAAGTATGACCGTCAAAATAATATGGACGATTGGATAATTACTGAAGATATTAATCAAATTAAAGCGTGATATTTTAAGCCAAGCTAATTTTTTAGCTTGGTTTTTTTTTTCGTAAGTATCAAGCTATTGAGGGGAATTTAATTTTTTTACTATTGAAATTTCAGATAGCTTGACATAAAAAATTTCAATATAAGATTCATTTCGATAAATTCAGGCATTTGAAATAAAAATAATATTTTTTTTGAGTTTATTCTTATTGATCGATAATTATATAAATACTTACTCAGAATAGTCTGTAAATAATACTTAATTTAAGCAAACATATAATTTTACAAAAAGAATAACAAATAGTAGTATCCTTTTCATGAAGCGATGAAAAACATAGGAAATCAAATTATTTGGACAAATAAAATTTTTCCCTAAGCGATGTAAACTTCATAGAAAATAAAAATATGACTTATTTACGAAGCATAAATGTATTTATGTAATATTTGTTAGATTTAATTTTGACATTACTGATTTTATGTGAGTGGTCGGTCGTAAAAAAATGGAGGAGTTACCATGAGTAACAAAAATCAAAGTTTGTTAAAAAAACAAACAAGAGCTTTATCAAAAAGCAAACAAAAAAGAATCGCAGCTTCATTGGTTTCATTAGCAGTTTTAGGAACTAGCGGATTATTAGCAGTTGCTGGACAAACAAAAGTTCAAGCCGCAACGACTTCTACTACTGCAGCTAGCAAAGCAGTTACTTCAAGCGATGTTGTAAAAGCAGTTCAAGACAATATTAAAACAACTGCTTATGTTTCTAAAAGTGATATTACAGCAGCTGAAGCTGACGGTCCTTTCTTAGCGGGTGTATCTTCAGATATCAACTTTGCTGCATTTGGCGGAGATGGCATGCTTACTCGTTTGTTGTTAAACTCTTCAGATGGAGCAGCTTGGTCTAATAATGGTTCTGGCAGCAATTCTCCATTATTACCTGTGGAAGGCTTAACGGAAGCAGATGGTTATACTTATCAAGTAAAACTAACAGATCCTGAATTCGCAGACAAAACAACAAATCAAGAATTATTAACAGCATTACAAGAAACAACTGCAACTGAATTAAATGCAACAGTGACTGTTTATCAAAACAATGCACAAGTTGCTACTAAAAAAGTTCAATTTAAAATTGGTATACCAGATATTCAATCAGCTTTAGACAATACAGTTAAAAGTGAAGCTACTTTATCAGTTAGTGATGTAACAAATGGTAAAGGAACTGACAGCCCTTATACAGCTGGAATTAATTCAGATCTTGACTTTTCAGCTTTTGGTGGAGATGGCATGATTTCAAGAAGATTATTAAAAGCTTCTGATGATGCTGCATGGTCAGATAATGGTTCTGCTGGAACAAATGCAGCCTTACTTGCTGCTTCAAACTTTACTGCTGGCCAATTCACTTATAATGTTTCATTAAGTGGCGTACTTGCTGGTAAAACTGGCGATGACTTGGTACAAGCCTTACAAGCAAACCCAGGTAAATACACTGCAACTGTTAATGTTTATGCATCTGATAATACATCTACACCAGTAGCGACTAAGACAGTTGCTTTAACTGTTGATGAAAGTATTCAAAATTCCGTTTCTAAAAATATCAAAGATACAGTAACTGTTTCTGGAGAAAAAGTTGGTGCTGCTAACTTTACTGGACCATTCTCAGCTGGTGTTAATGAAGTTATTCCGTTTGAAGCTTACGGTGGCGACGGCATGTTAACAAGATTACTAATCAACTCTACTGACGAAAAATGGTCTGATAACGGCGTTGATCAAAATGCTGCAATCGCTCCAGCAGCTAACTTACAAGCTGATAAGTATTTCTACGAAGTTGATTTAGATGGCGCTGCAGCTGGCAAAACTGGCGAAGCTTTAGTGAAAGCCTTACAAGCAAACCCTGGTAAATATACTGCTACTACTAAGGTATATGCAGCAGGTGCGGATGGTAAAGCTGATACAAGTTCAGTCATCGCAACTAAAACAACTACTGTAAATATTGAAAAGGCCGTTTACAATGGTGTTAAATTATATCGTGCTTACAATCCAAATTCAGGTGAACACTTATACACTGTAAGTAAATCTGAGTTTGATGGAGTCATAAAAGCTGGTTGGACTGATGAAGGTACTGCATGGAAAACTGCCAATGAAGCAGTTGGTACACCTGTCTATCGTTTATACAACAAAAATTCAGGTGAACACTTCTACACATCCAGTGAAGCTGAATACAATTCAGTTGCAAATGCTGGTTGGAATAAAGAAGGCGTAGCATTCTATTCTGCTGATAAAGCTGAAGGTGTTGCAGTGTACCGTGCATTTAACCCTAATGCCCAAGGTGCAGGTTCTCACTTGTTTACAACATCTGTTTCTGAAAAAGATGGTATTGTAAATAAAGGTTGGAAAGATGAAGGCATCGCATTTTACGGTGTGAAATAAGAATTTTTAACTTTTGAGTCAGAGGAATTTATCCTCTGGCTTTTTTTGTCGTACGGTTGATATGCTTTTTTGGCATATCTGGGATTCTAAATAAGTATTGGTAATGGAAGATCTTTTCTTTTAATGTAAAGCTAACTTAAAATATTTAGGAGGAAGGACCATGAAAAAAATCATTTTCGCATTACTTGGTTTATTTTTACTTAGCGCTTGCGGTACGGGAGAAGATGCGGTTGATACAAGAGAATCTACAACAGTTTCCAATGACAATTCTGTTGCAATTATTTATTACTCATTGACGGGTACAACTGCAGAAGTTGCCAATGAAATCCAGCAAAAAACAGGTGGCACCTTGATTGAAATTGCGACTGCTGAACCTTATCCTGATGAATATTCTGATGTAACCGATATTGTTTCTGAACAAATAGAAAATGATGCGTTACCTGACTTAGCTAATATAGAGACATCTTTAGCAGATTACAATACTATTTATTTAGGCTCACCAATTTGGTATGGATCAATTTCTTTGCCAATTCAAAAATTTTTAACAGATAATGATTTGTCAGGTAAAGAAGTTTATCCTTTTTACACTAGTGGTAGCAGTGGGATTGATAGTGCAGTTGAAGAAGTTGAATTGTTAGCTAGCAGAGCAAATGTACACACTGGTCTTGGTTTATCAGAAAATGATATGGATAGTATGGAGGATAATGTGTCAGATTGGTTAACTGGGAATTAAAAATTAAAATAACTATTGAAAGGTTGATAAAAATGAAAACACTCGTACTAGTATTTCATCCAGATTTAAATGCATCGACAGTCAATCGTCGTTTAGCAGAGGCGGCAGAACAGTTATCAGAAGTGACTGTTAAAAATATGTATCAGCTTTATCCAGAATTTAAAATCGATGTGGCAGTTGAGCAAGCTGGATTAGAGAAAGCGGACCGGATTGTTTTACAATTCCCGATGTACTGGTATTCTTCACCAGCTTTGTTGAAACAATGGCAAGATGAAGTTCTAGAATACGGTTGGGCTTATGGTAGTAGCGGAAATGCATTAAAAGGGAAAGAATTATTAATTGCTGTTTCACCTGGTGCACCAGCTAAAAATTATGTTCGTCAGGTTAATTTTAAATATGAGGTTCATGATTTACTACGTCCATTTTAAGCAACAAGTAATTTAATTGGTACAAAATTTGTTAAACCATTTGTATTGGCCGGAGCTTCAAGCATTTCTGAATCGGAACTAGCAGTCGCCGCAAGAAACTATGCAAATTATTTAATAGCAGAATTACCTTTATTAGGTGATTATGAATAAGATTAAATAAAGAGACTAGAAATTTAATGTTCTAGTTTTTTTTCTTGACTTAAACCGAACTCCAAGGAGTAAAGTGTAAATAATCAAAGTATAGAAGGTGAAAAAAATGGGGAAAGTGAACCTAGCAAGTAAAGAAATTTTTCCTATCGGCATCGGAACTTGGCAAATAGGTGACCATGCAATGAATCGGGAGAATGAAATTGAGGTATTCAGCAAGGATTATCCCAAGGCATCCAGTTGATTGATACAGCTGAAATGTACGGCGATGGAAAAGCAGAAGAGCTAGTTGGTGAGGCCATCAAAAATAAGAAACGGGAAGATTTGTTTGTTGTATCAAAAGTCTTACCTAAAAATGCTAACAGAAAAAAACTACTGGAAAGTTTAGATAAAAGTTTACAACGATTAAAAATAAATGAACTAGATTTGTACCTTTTACACTGGAAAAGTGATATACCTTTAGCTGAAACAGTAGCTGCTTTGGAAGAGGTAAAAAAGGTTGGGAAAATTCGTGCTTGGGGTGTTTCTAATTTTGATACTGTAGACATGGAAGAACTATTGGCATTACCACAAGGCAAAAACTGTGCCACTAATCAGATTAAGTATAATATTATTGAGCGTGGTGTTGAGTTTGATTTGTTGCCTTATCTGCAGGAAAACCAGATAACTACAATGGCCTACTCACCAATGATTAAAGGTCAATGGCAACAGTTGACTGAAGAGCAACGTGTCGTGCTTTTGAAAATTTCTGATGATCAAGAAATCAGTGTTGGGCAAATAATGTTAGCGTGGGCAATCAGAGATGGAAGCACCATTGCTATTCCTAAAGCCGCAAGCCCACAACACATACGAGAAAATGTTGCAGCTGCAACTAAAAAATTAACTGCTGAAGAATTAATTTTAATAGATTCAGTTTTTCAGGCGCCAACTAAAAAAACTGATTTGGCATTATGGTAAAGATGGAGGAGTAATTGTGAATCAACGGAAGAATTTACAAAAGATGCAGGTTTTTTTGCAGATGGGGGATACTTTGACGGAAGTAGATATTTGTGCTTGCTTCTTTGATGTGTTATTGCAGTGTAATTTTCAACAGCCCTTGTTTTTCCAAAAGAATGATTTAGCAACCTATTACTTTTCTTCGAAAGTAGAATTGACGACAAATTGCACAGAGCAGTATTATTCTTGTGCTGGTGACATTAGTTATTTTCCTTGGACTAAAGAAATTGGGATTTGTTTAGAAGATGAATGTACTACAATGGGCGTCCCGCGAATAAAAATGGGACGGTTAACGAAAAATCTCTGCCAAATCCAAAGCTTACGAGCAAAGGAAGAGGCAGAAATTTGTTGGCAATTTGTTATGGCTTAATTATTTTCTTGCAATAAATTTTTTAAAAATAGGGTTGATGCGTTAGAAAATACTTGGTTTTTCTTCCAAATCAGATTGATACTCACTGTTAATGGGGGAGAAAATGGTATGAAAATTAAATCGGATTGTTGCGTATTGATAATACCATCAATTGATAAAATAACTAAATTCCCTTCTTTTGCTAATAATGATGCGTTAAATAATAGATTATACGTCCCGGCAATATGATAATTGCTGAGGTTTCCGCCTAACCATTCCGCTAGTTGATTGTCTACCAAAGATTGATTTGAAATGAGCAAGGATTGATTGAGTAAATCTTCTGGCGTGATTTGATTAGATGTTGCCAATGGATGATTCCGATTAACAATAATACCCCAGCGATCTTTCATTGGTAACCGTAAATACTCATATTTTTGTTTTTTGACAGGATCGATGACTAGCCCGAAATCTAGTAAGCCTTTGTCGATCTTTTCCATTACATCATCTGCATTACCACTATATAAACGAATTGATAAATCTGGATAGTTTTTTAATAGGTCATTTAAAATAACGGATATAAATTGAAAACTTTGTGTTTCGCCACCCCCAATTGTTATTTCTCCGCCAATCACTTTATTTTTTTGTAAATTTGCAGTAGTGACATCCACCAGAGATAAAATCTCTTGTCCGCGATTTTGCAAATAAACACCATCTTCAGTCAAAGTTATTTCGCGATTGCCCCGTTTAAATAATTCCACGCCTAACTCAATTTCCAAATCTTTTAATTGTTTCGATAATGTTGGTTGTGAAAGATGTAAAACTTCTGCTGCACGGCTGATAGTTTTCTCACGAGCAACCGTTAAAAAGTAGTTTAGAACTCTTAAATCCATCTAATTCCTCCTATAATAAAAAAGCATATCAGTTCATTCTATATAAGTATTAGTCAAGTCAATTATATCCGAGTATGCTTAAGCCATCAAATAGATAAAGGTGATGGCGATGAATACATACAATTTACAACAAAAAATTAATGGTAAAGAAATATTAAAAGGCTCGACACTTTTTCGAGAAATTCATCTGGTAAAAGATAATAACGAACGTTTAGTTGCAGAATTAAACCAAGAATATCGGACACCAAATGAAGTTTTGACTTATTTAGAAAATATCACAGATCAAAAAATTGATGATTCTGTGGTCGTTTCTCTGCCGTTTTATACAGATTTTGGTAAACATATTATTTTTGGGAAAAATGTTTTTATTAATCAAAATGTGCAATTTGTCGATTTGGGCGGGATTGAAATTGAAGATGACGTCTTAATTGGACCAATGGCAAGAATTATTTCAGTGAACCATATTATTGATCCCCAAAAAAGAAGGGGTATTTTACCGCAGGCAGTTAAGCTTAAGAAAAACGCTTGGATTGGCACTAATGCGACAGTCTTACCTGGCGTGACAATTGGAGAAAATGCAATTGTGGCAGCTGATGCGACGGTTACAAAAGATGTGCCTGATAATGTGATTGTGGCAGGAACACCAGCAAAAATTATCAAAGAAATTTAAATTATTTAAAAAAAGCTATTGACTTCACCTTGACTTGAAGTTGTAAAGTTCAAACTATTAAGAAGAGGTCGATGAATTATAGTAAGCATTCCGAAATTTCTAGATAAGCTAAAAAGTGATTAAACTGACATTTACATGGTGCAGCAAATTTTACCCCGCAAGGATAAACACTTTAACCAACCTCTGGGAGAGATTTTATGAAACAAAAAATCGTATTTTTATTTTTGACTATCTTTTTGTTATCCGCTTGTAGCAATCAAACAGTTAGACCTTCAACCAACATAGAAGACTCTTTTAACAAAAACGAGCATATAGCAGAAAGTGAGACTGAAATGAGTAGCTATCAAACTCAACACTATTTACAAGTGAATGATCAATCATTTTCTATTCAGTATGAAAAAAATCCCACCGCAACGGCGTTCCAAAACTTATTGCCCTTGAAATTAACCATGACCGATCACAATGATAATGAAAAATTTGCTGATCTACCAGATGTTTTAACTACAAATGCACAACAAGTAGAGCAAATTCAAGCTGGCGATGTGATGCTTTATGGCAGTCAAACATTAGTGGTATTTTACGAAAATTTTTCGACCAATTATTCTTATACCCGGATTGGGAAAATCGACAATCCGACAGCACTAAGGAAACTATTAAGAGCAAATGATTCAGCCGAAATTCTTTGGTTGACTGAAAAGGAGTAACAATATGAATGAAATCAAACAAGCATTATTGACCGGTGAGCGAGCTTTATTTAAAGCTGAAAATTTAAAAATTAGTGATTCCGTTTTTGCTGATGGAGAATCACCACTAAAAGAAAGCAATCAATTAGTTTTAGAAAATGATATTTTTAAATGGAAATATCCACTATGGTACGCACGTGGTATTCAAGCAGAAAATATCACCTTACTGGACACAGCTCGTTCAGGTATCTGGTATAGTCATCATTTGATGATTTCCGATAGTTTGATTCAAGCGCCTAAAACATTTCGTCGTAGTAGTGATATTCACTTAACCAATGTCGATCTGCCAAATGCCCAAGAAACTTTATGGAATTGCCAAGATATTTATTTACAAAAAGTATCTGCAGCCGGGGATTATTTTGGTATAAATAGTCAAAAAATTATCGCTAATCAATTAACGATTACAGGAAATTATCTTTTTGATGGCGGGAAAAATATTGAAATTCGTCATAGTAAAATTATTTCAAAAGATGCTTTTTGGAATTGTGAAAATGTTGTGGTTTCTGATTCGACAATCATTGGTGAATATTTAGGTTGGAATTCTAAAAATGTGACTTTTGTGAATTGTGTGATTGAGAGTGAACAAGGCATGTGTTACATGGAAAATGTTAAGTTAATTAACTGTCGTGTGATTAATACCGATTTGGCCTTTGAATATTCAACCGTCGATGCTGAGATTGCGACCACGGTTGATAGTATCAAAAATCCGATTAGTGGAAAGATTTCTACTTTGGCTGTGGAGGAGTTGATTTTCGATGATCCGAAAATTATTCCAGAAGCAACCAACATTACCACAAGAGAAGATCACGCCCATGCCAGTTGATTTTGATCAATTAATTGATCGTCGCCAAAATAATTCTTATAAATGGGATATTGCTGAAAATGAGTTGCCGATGTGGGTAGCAGATATGGATTTTGAAACCGCACCTGCTGTGACGAAAGCTTTGGAAAAAAGAATTTCACAAGGGGCATTCGGGTATAATACTGTTCCACCAGAATTTTTTGAGAGTATTCAAAATTGGTGGTGGAAAAAGCATCAATTTAAACCAGCAACGGATGCAATGATGTTTTGTACAGGTGTTGTGCCGGCAATTTCTTCAATCGTTCGTAAGATGACAAAAGTGGATGACCAGATAGTTCTTATCACACCAGTTTACAATATTTTTTTCAATTCGATTCTCAACAATCAACGTCAGGTTTTGGCTTCAGAAATGACTTATCAAGATGGCCGTTATGGGATTGATTATTTAGATTTAGAGAAAAAATTGGTTGATCCGAAAACAACCATGTTGATTTTTTGTAATCCCCATAATCCAATTGGCAAAGTTTGGGACAAAAGTACGTTGGCAAAGATTGGTGAGTTGTGTCTTTTAAATGATGTTTTGATATTAAGTGATGAAATTCATTGTGACCTGACGCATCCAGAATTTTCTTATACACCAATGGCTGCCATTTCCAAAGAAATCGCTCAACAAACTATTACTTGCTGGGCACCTACCAAAGCTTTTAATTTGGCTGGCTTACAAACGTCAGTGATTTATGTGCAAAATCCAGAATTATTTCAATTAGTGCATCGCGGTATTAATACCGATGAAGTGGCAGAACCGAATACTTTCGCCATTCAAGCTGCGATGGCGGCATTTGATGAAGGAGGAGACTGGTTAGAAGAACTAAAACGCTATTTAACAGGAAATCGTCGAAGTTTAAACCAGTTTATCCATGATAAGTTACCAGAGATAAAAATAATTTCCTCAGAAGCAACTTATTTGGCTTGGTTGGACTGTTCGAGAATCACGAATGACAGTAAAATGTTGGCTGATTTTTTGCGAAAAGAAACCGGGTTGATATTATCAGCAGGAGATATTTTTGGTGGAAATGGCAGACAATTTTTACGTTGGAATTATGCTTGTCCCCAAATTCGTTTAGCGGATGGATTAGATCGTTTTTATCAAGGAATTGAAAAATTTAAGCAAAACTCATTATCTTAAGGTAATGAGTTTTTCGCATTAAATGCTTACAAAAAAATAAAAATACTTACAATTGCTTAAAAAGATGATATAGTATTACTGAGGTGATGGCATGTATCAAGAACAAAGATTGGTTGAAATTCAAAAATTATTACAAGAAAAAGAACAATTGAGTACCAAAGAGGTTATGTCAATTTTCGATATTTCTCGCGATACCGCCCGGCGTGATATTAGTTTATTAGCTGATCGTGGTTTGGTCCAAAGAACCCACGGAGGTATTATCTCTAACAAAGAGGAGCAAGAAATTGCTTCTTATAATCAGCGCTTGGAGAAATTCTCTAAAGAAAAAAGTCAAATTGCCAAAAAAGCATTGGAATTTATTGAAGATGGGCAGACTAACTTTTTTGATGTTTCAACGATTGTATTAAAGATGGCACAATTAATTGACCAACCTTGTCGGATTTATTCTCATTCACTAGACAACAGCATCATGCTAAGTAGTAATGAAAAAATTGATTTTTATTTAATTGGTGGGAAATTTTATCGAAAAAATCGCTTTTATTATGCTTTAAATGAAGCTGAAATTTTGAAGAACATAACTTTTGATGTTGCTTTTATTGGTGCTGCAGGCTTAGAAGATGGCAAAGTGACATTTCAAGACGAATCAGATGCTATTTTAAAAAAACTAATTTTAAAACAAACTAAGACCAAAATTCTTGTAGCGGAATCAAAAAAATTCCAACAATCAGCGACTTATTTTGCAGCAGATATTTCAGAATTTGATTATTTAGTTACAGACCATTCTGTAACTAATCCGTTTTCTTCACAGATAAAAATAATTGTTTAAGAGAGGATGATAGGGATGGCGATTAAATTTATTATAAGTGATATTGATGGCACAATTTTAGATGATCAGCATCAATTGGACGACCAATTAATAGGCAAAATAAAGCTTTTAAAAGAAAGAGATATTCCTTTTGTTTTAGCTTCGGCTCGTTCGCCAAAGGGAATGTGGCCGTTAGCTCAAGCTTTAGAAATTCAAGATCAACCGATAGCTTGTTATAACGGAGCATTGATTATGAAAGAGAATGAAACCTTATTTAGTCATGAGTTAGTTCAGCCAGAAGTTAGTATTCTAGTTGATATCTTAAAAAATATTTTTCCGCAAGTTTCAATTAATTTATATTCTGGTGAGTCATGGTATGTAGATAAAATTGATTCTTGGGTGGAAATTGAAGCTGAAATTTCAGGTGACCAACCAATTGAAGGTAATATTCAATTATTATTACTGAAAAAAAATATTCCGATCCATAAGCTTTTATTAATTGAAAAACCTGAAATAATCAACGAAGTCTTTGAATACCTAAGTAATTTAAACTTTCCTGAAAGCGACTTTTACCTATCAAAAGATAATTATTTAGAAGTAACTAATCATAAGGTTTCAAAACAAAAGGCATTGTTGGAGTTAGCAAATTATTATCAGGTAAATCTACTAAATACGATGGCGATTGGTGATAATTTCAATGATATTCCTATGTTGACTCAAGCGGGAATGGGAGTTGCTATGGATAATGCGCCGGAAACTGTGAAAAAATCAGCCAATCAAATTACAGCAAATAATAATCAAAATGGTGTGAGTCAAGCACTACAAAAATATATTTTGACCCCAATTCAAAAGTTCGCTTAAACTCAGAAAATGTGTTAAATTTCAGATGATTTTTCTCTAATGGGAGGGAAGACTATGAAACTTGATACAACAACAATTTTAAGTGACGTCTATAATTTGATTTTGAATCCACATACAAGAGATTTTGAACGATCACTGCTAACTGCTTTTAAAGATACTGTGGCTGCTGAAGGCAATGATCAGACAGCCTTAGCAAAATTAGAAATTGGTTTACGTCCACTGGCAAGTCGGAATAATTTGACACCGGAAGTGGCTGATTTTTATCAAAGAATCACTGATGGTGAGGTTGTTCAGTTTGATTTTGAACAGCATCAAATTTCAGATGTCGAACATCAAGAGCGGGCGATTTTTGCTGGTGGGTGTTTTTGGTGTATGGTGGAACCCTTTGAAGAACGCCAAGGAATTATCTCTGTTTTATCAGGTTATATTGGTGGGACCCTAGAAAATCCTAGTTATGATTTTGTTCATACTGGTGCTAGTGGTTATTTAGAAGCGGTAGAAATCATTTTCGATACTCGCCTAATTAATTACCAAGAATTATTGGAAATATATTGGCAAATCATTGATCCGACAGATGACCAAGGACAGTTTCAAGACCGTGGGAATCAATATCGCACTGCGATTTTTCCAACGAATCAGGAACAAAGAAAGCTTGCGGATGCTTCTAAAGACAAATTGATTGCTGCAAAGAAATACCGCAAACCAATTGTGACAGAAATTCGCGAAGTAGCTACATTTTGGCCAGCTGAAAACTATCATCAACAATTTTATAAGAAACAGCCAAAGCGCTACAAAGCAATCGAAAGGGCCCGCAAACAATTATTAAAATATCAAAAATAATTAAATCGACAAAAAATGACGCTAAGCTAGATCATCTCGCTTAGCGTCATTTCTTTATTAAATATATTTCATGTAAGAGTGGGCAATACTTGGGAAAAGATAGATTAATTCTTCCTGCTGAGGTGCTTTGATTTTGGCATTCATGACATCTAATAAACCATTAACTGTTTCGACTGCATCATTTCCTAGATTCGTCACACCAACTAAATAACCGGCTTTGTTATGAACAAAACTAATTAAATTTATATCGTCATTTCCTACTTGATGGAACCAATCCTTTGCAGCATAATCCACGACAGTAATCTTGTATTCATCTGGCTTGGTTTGGGCTTCGGCGATGGAAATTCCTGCTTCGGCTAATCTTGGTGAAGTGAAAACTGTTTTCGCAATTGGCGGATAAACAATTCCTTCATTTGTATCACCAGTAAATAAATGAGCCAAATACTGAGATTCATAAGCTGCTACTGGCGTAATTTTTGGCTGGCTTTTAGCAATCACATCGCCGGTTGCATAAACACCAGTTAGATTTGTTTCTAAAAATTCATTGACAAAAATTCCTTTTATTTCGTCAAATTCTAAGCCGATGCCTTCAAAATTCATATTTTTTTGTTGCGGACGGCGACCAGTTGCATCAATCACATAGTCAGACTCATGTGTATAACCATTTTCGCCTGTTAATACTACTTTTTCATCGATTTTTTCAGCTTTTTTCAGGTTTTCATTGGTATGGAATTTCACGCCACGATTTTTTAAATCTTTCACCAGAATGTCGACATAATCTTGGTGGAACTCTCGTAAAACTTTGTCGCCCCGTAAAATAACTGTCACATCAGCGCCAAAAGCATTAGCCATAGTTGCAAATTCCATACCGATATAACCACCGCCAATAATCGTTACTTTTTTTGGCATATTTTCTAAAACTAAAAAGTCTGTGCTGTCGTGAAATAATTCATTTCCAGGGATAGCCAAACGGTGAGGCAGTTGACCAGTGACAATCACGATTTTATCGGCAGTATAATTTTCACCAGCTACTTCAATAGTATGACTGTCAACGAAAGTTCCTCGACCAATAATTGTTTTTACGCCTGCATTTTCTAATTTGTCTTGATTACTTTGTGCCAACGAGTCGATTACTTCATGCTTATGAGCCATTAAATCAGACCAATTTAATTGTGGCACGCCATTAAAACCACGTCCTTGCAATTGCTCGACTTGTCTTAATAATTCAACAGGTCGATCCAAAGTAATTTTTGCATTACAACCGCGATTTGTACAGACGCCACCAAATAACCCTTCTTCGATTACACCAACTTTCAATCCTGCCTTAGCCATGGGAATTGCGCCATTCCAAGCACCTTGTCCACTTCCTAAAAACAATACATCAAAATTCATTCAATCTCCTCCTCTTTTATATTGAAAAATTTCTAGTTAGAAACGATTATCTATTGTTTAAAAATTGATTGATTAGTTAAGTTTACCATTAATAAAAATAATCAGACAAAGATTTCGCTTGATCTTATCAGTCAAAAGTACAATGTAGCAGAATGATTAAACTGGGAAAAATAGATTTAAGAATATTTTTTTAGGAGAATAAAATGGAGCTTAATCAAAAAATAAAGCAACTTAGATTAGAAGCTGACTGGACCCAAGAAGAACTGGCACAGCAAATATTTGTGTCTAGAACAGCTGTTTCAAAATGGGAGTCAGGACGGGGGTATCCCAGTATTGATTCTTTAAAAGAATTATCTGTTTTGTTTAATATTTCTTTGGATGATTTGTTATCAAACAAGGAATTATTGAATCTTGCACAAAAAGATTTGAAAGAAAAAAAGCGTAAATCACGAAAGCAACTGTTTTTCTTGTTAGATTTACTAGTAGTTGGTTTCTTTTTCTTACCTCTTTTCGGTAATGATTTAGGAACACGTGTCGCTCATGTTTCACTTTTAAATTTAACCGAAACTCCTGTTATCCAAAGAGGGATTATTGTGGTAAGCGTAATTTTTATATTTCTATACAATCTTTTTGCATTTTATTTAATGGGTCGAAATTCAAAGTTTAACGAGAAATATTTAATTATTTTTTCAATTAGCTGCTTGTTGATTTTTACTACTTTAATGATTGCTATGAGACAACCATATGCGGCTTCTTTTTTATTGATGTTATTAGCTATTAAGGTTTTTTTATTGATTTATCCCAGATGACACGATACGTCACCTGGATGTGAGCACTAGATTCTTATGATTTTTTTATCGACTTGCTATCTTTCAAGAGTATCGAAAAAAGATGGAAGTGGGTAGAAAATATGAAACAAAAATCAATTAAATTGGTTATCCCTTTATTATTATTTGTTATTTTCACGATAGCCGTAAAAGTAATCGATGTTCGAAAAATTGGCCCCCAAAATAGTTTCGTCGGATTTGCTGCTATTAATCAGTGGGGGCACCATTTCTTTGGTGTGCATCCATTGTGGGACAAATTGTCAGATGCTTTTTTTCTATTTGCAATTTTAGTGGCGCTTTATTTCGTTATAAAGGGAGCATTTCAATGGCTAAAACGCAAACGATTGTTGCTAGTGGATCAAAATATTTTAGTTTTAGGGATAATCTATTTCATAATGTCATGCTGTTATCTATTTTTTGAAAAAGTAGTGGTTAATTACCGACCGATTTTACTCGAGGGTTTAATGGAACCATCTTATCCGTCAAGCCATATTTTATTTGGTGTGACTGTTTTAGCCTGTGGGATTATTTATTTCAAAAGAAAAATAGTGACGTTGATCTTTAGTTTAGTAATGATTATTTTAGTGATTGGTCACTTACTTTCAGGTGTTCATTGGTTAAGTGATATTGTTGGTAGTTTACTGTTGAGCTTCATTTTGATTTATACTTATCAAATCTTTGCAAATGTAAAAAATAAATAAAGTGTCTCATTGCCTGACTACTTTATCTTGGCTATGATGAAAGAAAAGGAGCTGAGAGAAATGGCTAATGAAGATAAAAAAGATTTTAATAAGATGCTCCATGAGTCAAAAGGGATGCCAAAAATTCAGATTTTGACAGACGAAAAGTCAATCAAGAGATATGGCGGAGAAAAAATGTATTTTGCACCACCGTTAACTTATGATGAAATCATGAAAAAAATTCCAGAAGGAAAAGTCATTACTACTGGTGAAATTCGCGCTTATTTGGCTAAAAAAAATGAGGCCGATTTTACTGATCCAATTACGGCGGGAATATTTATCAGTATTGTTGCTTGGGCAAGCCATCAAAGAAATGAAAATAAAACACCTTATTGGCGGACATTAAAAGCACAGGGGGAACTTCATCCTAAATATCCTGGTGGTGTTGCAGCGCAAATCAAATTGTTAGAAGCAGAAGGTCATGAAATTATTCGCAAAGGTCGCAAAAATTTTCGCTATTACGTAAAAGATTATCCGACGGTGCTTTGTGAGCTAAAAGATTAATTGACAGATTAACTAAATCCTTCTATGCTAAAAGAGCATAAAAACACGTCACGGTTGGTAGTCCGTGAGCATTATGAAAATAATGTCAGTAACCTTCCCTCCAGGTCGTCCATTGTAATTTTTACAAAGGAGGGGCTATCATGAAACTAACTGTTTATTTTGATGGCACATTTTGGTGTGGTTTAGTGGAAGCTCAAGATCAAAAGGAATCGCTGGTTTACAAGCATACTTTTGGTCCAGAGCCAAAAGATCAGGACATTATGATTTTTATTCATCAGCAGTTGCCTAAAATTCTAGCCAGTAGCCAAACGGTTAAAGCTGAAAACAATGGCCTGGTTGAGAGAAAAATTAATCCTAAACGGCGACAACGAATGATTAATCGTGCCAAACGTCAACCAGTTGTTTCCACCAAGTCACAACTTGCACTGCAAGAAGTTCATCAGCTGAAAAAAAAAGCTAAGCAAAAGCGACAAAAGCAAGATAAAGCTGATGTGGCAGAAGCAAAATTTCAGCAAAAGCAACTAAAAAAACAACAAAAGAAAAAAGGGCATTAAATAGGCACGAAAAGAAAACTTTCTATTTGAAAGTTTTCTTTTTTTAATTTTATTTTCTTAACTGGTATTAGATTTTCATACTTTGTTTTAAATTATCATACTAGGTCTTTTATTGATCCAAATTAATATTTTTCCTATATTGCTGAAACAATCGGTTTTTTAATCTCTAAAAAAAAGGAAAAACATTTTATCTTGACAGAATAAAAAAAACCACCGTACTATTGGTATAAGGTTATAACCAGTTATCGAGGTAGGAGAATTCTATGACAACTTCTTTAAAAAACAAAGCTTTGTATCACCAATTGGCCGATTTATTAAAAGAACGAATGAACACTGGCATGATTCCACATGACAAGTTACCATCTGAACGAAAATTAACTCATGAATATGATGTTAGCCGAACAACTGTCCGTCTGGCTTTAGAAGAATTAGAGCGTAGTGGCTATATTTATCGACGTCACGGTAAAGGAACCTTTGTTTCTGATATCAAAAACGATGATACTGATTTGGCAACAGCATATAGTTTTACTGAACAAATGAAGCAGATGGGGAAAAAACCAGAAACCCGCATCTTATTGTTTGAAAAAATCACAGCAGATTATTTCGTTTCTCAGCGCTTAAACCTCTCTTTATTGGAAGAGGTTTATCACTTAAGTAGGTTGAGATTAGCTGATAACGAACCATTAATGGTTGAAGAGACTTATTTACCTGCTAAAAAATTTCTATCATTGGAAGAATCACTTCTTCGGAGCAAACCACTTTATGATGTTTTTTCTGAAAATTTCGATCAAATCATTCGATTAGCAGATGAAGAACTTTATGCAAGTATTGCTTCTTTGGAAGACGCAAAATTACTAATGATTCCAGAAGGTGCCCCTGTACTTCATCTGGCTCGTTCAACTTACAATGTAAAAAATGAAATAATTGAGTACACATTGAGTGTTGCTCGTGCGGATCAATTTCATTACAAGATTCGACATATTCGAAATAGTTAGGAGAAATAAAAAATGTATGAATTAGAAAAATCAAAATTAATAGATCTTGGTGCAGAAATTACAACTCGTGAAATTCGCCAACAACCAGAATTATGGGAAGAAACAATAAATATTTACAAAAATGCGCAAGAAGAACTACAAGAATTTATTGGAAAAGTCAAAGAAGCAGCAAAAGGTCAAAAAACGAGAGTGATTTTTACAGGCGCTGGTACTTCACAATACGTGGGTGATACCATCACACCATATTTACGTCAGCACGGAAATCATCAAGATTTTATTTTTGAAGCAATTGGGACAACAGATATTGTTGCTTCTCCTCAAGAGTATTTGATTAGTGATGAACCGACATTACTTGTTTCATTTGCCCGAAGCGGAAATAGTCCAGAAAGTATCGCGGCTGTTGAGATTGCTAATCAGGTAGTGAATACAATTCATCATTTGTCGATCACGTGTGCTGCTGATGGGCAGTTAGCAAAAATTAGCCAAGCAGATGCGAAAAGTTTTCTTTTATTAATGCCAAGTCGATCAAATGATGATGGCTTTGCTATGACAGGTAGCTTTTCATGTATGACATTAAGTACCTTGTTAGTTTTTGATCAATCCGACTTAGAAACAAAACAGCATTATGTTGAAACGCTTAGCAAATTAGGTGAAGAAGTGATTGCTCGCGAAAAAGACATTCAAAAAATTGTTGATCTTGACTTTGATCGAATTGTGTATGTAGGATCAGGTAGTTTAGCTGGTTTGAGTCGCGAAGCTCAGTTGAAAATTTTAGAATTAACCGCTGGTAAGGTGGCGACAGTCTTTGATTCTTCGATGGGTTTTCGTCATGGTCCTAAATCTTTTATTAACGATAAGACAGTTATGTTCGGTTTTGTTAACAACCAAACATACACGCGGGATTATGATCTGGATGTGTTAGAAGAAGTTCGAGCAGATGGGATTGCGGCTGGGGTCATCGCTATAGCACAACCAGGAAAAAGAAATTTCTCTGGTGATCAATTTGCTTTTTCAGAAGAATTAGCATTGCTTCCAGATGGCTACGCGGCTTTGGCTTTCGTGATGGTGGCTCAAACAGTTGCCTTATTAACTTCAGTTAAAGTTGGAAATACACCAGATACACCTTCACCGACTGGCACAGTTAACAGAGTAGTAAAAGGTGTCACCATTCACCCTTATCAGTAGAAAAATGGAGGAAAAATTCATGCTAAAATTGACGAAAAATAAAAAGGCAGCCATGGATCACTTATCTAACAAAGATGGTGTGATTAGTGCTCTTGCAATTGATCAACGAGGTGCCTTGAAAAAAATGATAAAAGCCCTAGGGAAAGAACCAACAGATCAGCAAATTGAAGAGTTTAAAAAATTAGTGTCAGAAGAATTGACTCCTTATGCTTCGTCAATCTTACTTGACCCAGAATATGGTTTACCGGCCGCGAATGCTCGAGATTCTGAAGCTGGATTATTATTGGCTTATGAGAAAACTGGCTATGATGCAAGTACACCGGGACGTTTGCCCGACTTATTAGCTGATTGGTCGGTGTTGCGTTTGAAAGAGCAAGGGGCCAATGCAATTAAATTTCTGCTTTATTATGATGTGGATGAAGATGAGGAAATTAATCATCAAAAGCATGTGTTTATTGAACGTCTGGGCAGTGAATGTGCGGCAGAAGATTTGCCATTTTATCTAGAGTTAGTGTCTTATGATGCAATAGATAATGACGCGAATTCTTTGGCATATGCTAAAGTAAAACCACACAAAGTCATTGAGATGATGAAAGAGTTTGATAAACCACGTTACAAAGTAGATGTACTAAAAGTAGAGGTACCAGTAAACATGCATTATGTTGAAGGTCTTGCTGAAGAAGGGATAGCTTATTCTGCTTCAGAAGCAGCTGCATTTTTCCGTGATCAAAGTGAGGCAACAAGATTACCCTTTATTTTTTTGAGTGCCGGTGTTTCTACTGATATGTTCCAAAAAACACTTCTTTTTGCCCATGAAGCAGGTTCAACTTTTAATGGTGTTTTGTGTGGGCGTGCAACTTGGAAAGATGGTGTCAAACCTTTTGTTGTATCAGGAGAAGCTAATGCCCGCGAGTGGTTGCAAACAGAAGGACGTAATAATATTGAAAGTTTAAATAAAGTGTTGTCTGAAACTGCTACTTCCTGGTATCAAAAAATTGAAGTTATAGAATAAAAAAAACACTTGGGACGCTTGCTGTGCTGTCCCAAGTGTTTTTTTTATTTCTTTGGTTTGATTGAAAATGATTTTTGGATTTTATTAATTGAATAGCCACCATCAATTTTTATTATTTCACAATTTAAAAATGTGAGTTTTTGAAACTGATCAGGCGTCATTTTAATTTTTAATGTAGTATTTTCAGGTGGTAAGATAATGAATAATTCTTCTTCTGGTAAACCATTGATCAATAAAGTTCCTTCATTTTCAATGGCAAGAGTAAAAGTAGTGTTTTCTAGCAGACCATTGATAGCTGTATAATCAGTAAAATCTATACCTGCCATGCGATTCCAGTATTCAGTTGCTTTTATTAAAGTATATGTTCCGCTAGTAGAATAGCTGTGAGTCGGTTGACTTTGAGCAAATTTTGTACTTGTTTCATAAAGATCAATAAAGTTTCCTTTTTCAATTTGATTCTCTAAATAAAGATCATAAGAATGTGGTTTACCAGGAAGCATGTCTGGAGTGTAGCAACAAAAAATCCCGCCATTTTCATCCATATTACTTAAAGTCGCCATAAATCCACAGTAAGCTTCCTTAAAGACTTGGTAATCATCAGTAATTTCTGAGTAAAGTAATTTTGCTTCAGCTGTCCACAAACTCCAAGCATGACCGCCATTAATTGATGGTCCCCAAGATCTTGTTTCATACATGGTTTCCCAAAATCGTAAACTGGAATAAAAAAGACGACTATCTGCACCGTTAAGTTCTAAAACACGGTGTTTATCCAAGATTAGTTTGGCTGTATTTAAATATTCTTTTTTTGGTTGAATATGCTTATAAGCATATAACAAAGACAAAGCACTGCAAGCCATTGATCCATCTTCTGTAGATTGTTCTCCTTCAGTAGGAAAGGTCAGTCCTCTTTGGCAGATATGATCAGCCAACTTTTCAGCTGTTTTTAAAAAATATGTTTGATCTGTGTCAAAAGCTATTGTGGCTAATTTGTGTAAACCAGTTACAGGAGTGTGAACCGTCGAATAATCTCTAGGAATGCTAGTGCTCTTATTTTGACACCATACAGCACTTTGATCGTTTATGTGTTCCTTTACAAAATGTCGTCCGATTTTTATAGCATAGTCACGAATCGTGTCTTTTTTTGTTAGATGATAATAATCAACTAACTGTTCGATTAAAAAAATTTCATATTGCGGATAATTAAAATCATGATAAACATGATAAGCACCAAATTTCCGACCGCCAAATTCTTGAGGAAAAGCAGCAATTGTGCCTGGCAGCGGCTTATCTGGATGATCTAAATTTAAAGCCCAAGACTCAATATATTTTTCGGCTGCTAATCGGGCAGCTTCATCACTAGGGTCGGAAAGTGCAGCTTTAATCATTAACCAACCTGCGAAACCCCCAAACTCTCCTGTTTTACAAGAAATCATTTTTTGAGGATTACCAAAATCAATCCCTTCGTAGGTTATGCCCCCAGCTGGTGAAAGACTATCTCGCCAAATAACACGATAAAAAGCACCAGTTTTATCTTGAAAATTTTTCCGATAAAAATCGCTCGAACGATGTAACAAATCTTGCCAATAATCATGTGCTAAAATTTTAGTTTGATGGCATCGACCCTTTGTAATAGGTAATAGAGTATAGGTGCCCTTTGTTGATAAAGACAACTGTTTTAATGATGAGACTGTCTGTCTATTATTTTGTGGGTCAATTATTTGAAAACCATCAGCATAAGAAGCACCATGAATGATTAAAGGAAGTTTGTTGCCAACTAGAGCGCCTGACTGATCAAAACTAATAATTGTTGTTTCTAAGATGTCACAAAGGCGGTCATAAGCAGTTGATAAGTCTTCAGAAAAGAAAATATGCCCAGAAAGATTTTCTGTTAACGGTAAATTCTTTCCAACAATATCATCTGCTTCATTTAATAACTGGAAGCCAACCATTTTATGTCCGTTTGGACTATATTTAATACGCCATGCCGCAAACGGCTCGTCAACTACCCAAGTTAAATAGCCCCCGTCAGGGTTAAAGAAAATAATATAGCAAAAGCTCTGGTCTTCAGCAGTATAGATAACATGAGGCATACATTGATTGGTCCATTTGTCATCTGGGGAATCTAAAAGATTAAAGCTAAAATCAATTCCTGATCTTGGTCCGGCATGTAAAGGTAGTTGGCTAGTAAATGAAAGCAAATCTTCATTTAAATGAAATTTAACAAAGCATTCCTTTGATTCAGAATTAAAACTTTTTTCAGACTCTGTATAGATAGTATTTCCAGTAAGATAAGTTTCTGTTGATTGGCTGCCATTAACAAAGGGGAGACCAAAAGTGCTGTTGTTTGCTAAAACCCAGTTAATTTTAGGATTGATAGTGGATATTAAAGATTCTATTGACCCGTTCGTATTAAAATTGACTTCGATCGAATTGGACTTCATTTGCATAGTGTAAAACCTACTTTCTTAAAATTTAAAAAATGATGTTAAAAGGTAAATCTTCATTACTTATATTTTATATATTAACTTATATACTAATTAAATGAAACCGTTGACATAGTAGCTTTCACATGTTAATTTATTTAATATATAAAATAATTGTTAGCGTTTTCTTAAAAGGAGAGAATTAAAGATGACATTTGAAATTAAAGAAGATTTTTTATTAGACGGTAAACCTTTCAAAATATTATCAGGTGCCATACATTATTTTCGGGTTCATCCTAGTGATTGGGAACATTCACTTTTTAATTTGAAAGCATTGGGTTTTAATACTGTTGAAACTTATGTACCTTGGAATGCCCACGAAACAAAAGAAGGAGTCTTTAATTTTGAAGGTATTCTTGACTTGGAAAAATTTATTCAAACTGCGGCAGATACAGGGCTATACGTTATCTTGCGGCCATCACCTTATATCTGTGCCGAATGGGAATTTGGTGGTTTGCCAGCTTGGTTATTGGAAAAAAATTGTCGCATTCGTTCGTCCGATCCTAATTATTTAGATTATGTAGAAAAATATTATCATGTCCTTTTACCAAAAGTTACGCCATTTCAAATGGAAAATGGTGGACCTATCATTATGATGCAAGTAGAAAATGAGTATGGTTCTTATGGTGAAGATAAAGAGTATTTGCAAGCCATGGTTACTTTAATGAGAAACAATGGTGTAACTGCTCCTTTGTTTACTTCAGATGGCGCATGGTTAGCGACGTTAAGAGCAGGGAGTATGAATGAGCAAGATATTTTATCAACGGGAAATTTTGGTTCGAAAGGGCAACTGAACTTTAAAAACTTAGCATCTTTTCATCAAAATAATAACAAAAAATGGCCATTAATGTGTATGGAATTTTGGGATGGCTGGTTTAATCGTTGGGGAGAGCCGGTCGTAACACGTGATCCAGAAGAATTAGGTGAGGCAGTTAGAGAGGTACTGACGATTGGTAGTATTAATCTATATATGTTCCACGGGGGGACGAATTTTGGCTTTATGAATGGTTGTTCTGCTAGAGGAACTAAGGACTTACCACAAGTCACTTCTTACGATTATGGTGCACCGCTAGATGAACAGGGAAATCCTACAGAAAAATATACTGTTATAAAAAATGTGATTCATAAAATGTTTCCTGATATTGTTCAAACGGCACCAAAGGTAAAATCGACAATAGAAAAATCATCTATCCAACTAACGAATAAAGTTGCTTTATTTGAAGTGTTAGAAGAAATCAGTGAGCGACATACAACAAAATATCCAGCAAATATGGAATATTTTGAACAATATTATGGTTACATGGTTTATCGCACTAAGTTTTTAAAAGATGCTACAGAGGAAAGATTTAGAATTATTGATGGTCGGGATCGAGCACAGGTTTATTTGAATAAAAGCTATGTGACGACCCAATATCAAGAAGAAATTGGTAATGATATCCAATTAGCACTTTCTCGCTCAGAAAATCAAGTTGATATATTAATGGAGAATATGGGGCGTGTAAATTATGGTCATAAGTTGTTAGCAGATACGCAAAGAAAAGGTATCCGCACCGGTGTAATGATGGATTTACATTTCATGTTAAACTGGGAACAATTTTCGATTAATTTCGAGAAATTGGATCGAATTGATTTTTCAAAAGAATGGCAAAAAAATAATCCAGCATTTTATCAATATAAATTTGAACTTGAAGCGGTCGAAGATACTTTTCTTGATATTTCAAAATTTGGAAAAGGAATTGCACTGATTAATGGCGTTAATCTAGGAAGATTTTGGGAAAAAGGTCCTTATCTAACATTGTATATTCCTAAAGCTTTATTGAAAAAAGGCGAAAATGAATTAATTATTTTCGAAACAGAGGGCATTTATAGCGAGACAATCAATCTTTCTTCTGTGCCAATTGTTCTTGATTTATCACAAAAAGAGTAAAAATTAAATTTTATAAAATTGAAAGTAGGATAATAATTATGAAAAAACTTGTGCTAGTTAGCCATGGTAATTTTTGTGTAGAATTGAAAAAAAGTACTGAAATGATTATGGGAAAACAAGAGGATATTGTTGCTGTACCTCTTTTACCAGAAGAAGGGCAAGAAGATTTCTCAAAGAAATTTGAAGCTGCAGTGTCTTCATTTGGTAATGACTTTATCGTATTTGCAGATATTTTAGGAGGAACGCCAGCAAACGTATTGTCTAAACTTCTAATGGAAGGCTGGAAATTTGATGTTTATACAGGAATGAATATGCCGATGGTAGTAAGTTTTATCAACTCGATGCTAATTAATAGTGCACCCAAATTTTTAGATGATGGAAAAGAAAGTATATTATATTTAAATGATCGACTTAGCGGTGATTCTGATGATGAAGACTAAAAGCAATTTCATTACAAAGGATGTGAAAAAGTGAAGTTTAAGATACCACCAAAAAAAGGATTGGACACTGAGCTGTTAGAAAACAGTGATCGGGGGTTTCGTTTTGAGGTCTATTTGAATGTAGCTACGGGAAAAAGTATCTATCAATATGAAAAAGATAATGCAATTGAGGCGTTGGAACAAGAATTCAAAAAATATCATGACGATCACCCCACATTAGTCCAAGTCTACTTTTATTTAACTGAGTATAAAGAAAAAAGTCTTGATCAAATAGCATTCGAAAATATGGATCGATTTATTCAAAAATTATCTTCATTACATCTGAAGGCGGTCCTAAGATTTGCATATGTATGGGATGATGGCAATCCCATGTCACAGGAACCAAAAGAAGAACAAATTTATGAACATTTGGATCAATTACGGCCCTATTTGAAAAAATGGTCTGGGCAAATTCATGTATTACAAGCTGGAATCATTGGTGCTTGGGGAGAATGGTCCTTTAAATCACGAGAAAGGTCTGACGAAGGTCAGATTTTAAATAAAATAATAGAAGCTACTCCTAAAGATATGAAATTACAGGTTAGATATTGGGATATCAAACAAAAATTACTAAGCCAAGAAGATTCTGGTTTTCAAAGAATAGGGTACCATGATGATTTTTTGATTGGAAATCTTCATGGGTGGAACACTGCGGGGGAACTATGGGAATCTGCTGCAAATCACGATTTAAGACAGGATTCGCGGTATCAACTCGTTGATGGTGAGATGATTTGGTGGTGGGCGAATCCGATTTATCTAAATAATCGAACGATTGATCCAGAAAAAATGGCTAAACGTCTGGCGAATGGTCATTTTACTTCGTTAAGCTTAACCCATAATTATAAAGATATGCTGGATGGCAATTTTTCAAAGTTTGTTTGGGAAAATGAATTAAAACGAAATAATAAGAATCCTGATGAGTATTTATCCTTACAAAAAAGTGAATACTCAAGCTTTTCTTCAATCAATGCTTGGAAAAATCAAACGATTGAAATGGAAAAATTATTATCACTAGGATTACCTTATGATCCAGCTTGGTTTTTAAATCGAGAAGACCAAGTAATACAAAGAAATTGGTATGAATACTTTAGAGATTTTTTAGGCTATCGTATTAATTGTGAATCGATTGAATTAAAGGAAAAAAATAAGCACATTGAAATTTTGATTCATCTAATTAATCGTGGTTTTGCTGCGCCAGTTGGTCTTGAAAAAATAACAATCCAGGTCTTTCTAAAAGATAAAAAAATAATTTCAGCAGACTTCTTTGAACTGAATAAATTGCAATCGATGAAGCCTTTGACGATTGATGTAGCTCTTTTTAATCAAAAGTTTAGCCCCGATGATTTATCAATTTCTCTTAAACTGCAAGCTAAAGATGGCAGTGGGAATCGTTTAGCTAATGATATAGCTTTTAAAGATCAGCTTAATTGGCTCTTTAACTAAAAAAAGAAGCATTTTTTTGCTTCTTTTTTTTGACTTTATCATTTTATTGACGTTGTACGGTTTCAATTTGGATTTTATAATATTCACAATGTTTATAGCTTTCAACATATTCATAAACTTCATCTTCGCCATTATCATTTGTTTTAACCTGTAAAATACAACCATCCGTCTCTTTTAGTTCCAGTAGTTGCATCGTGTCAGGAGAAATTTTCGAACAAAATTCGTTTGTTTCGATGGCGTGTGTTTCATACAAATTAATACCAAAATCTTCTTTGAAGCGTTGGTAAATTGAATCAAAGTAAGTGTTAGAAGGGAAATTAGGTTTAATAAATTTGCTTGGGATGAATGAATTTTGCAAAATATACGGTATATTGCCAGCTTTTCTTAATCGAACAATTTTGTAATACGTTTCATCTTTAGCTAATTTTAGTTTATCTTTGATTTCTTGGTTATTCATTTCCGTCACTTCTAAAACTGACACGGTTTCTTCCATTCCAGCAAATACTTCTAAGTCTGTAAATTCTACAATGGTTCTTTTTTTTGAACGAGAGACAAAAGTTCCTTTTCCTTGGTAACGTTCTAAATAGCCTTCGTTAGCTAACTCTTGAACAGCTCGGATAGCTGTAATAGAACTTACATTATACAAATTTTTTATTTCTGTTTCAGTGTAAAACTTATCTCCAGATTTAAAAATACCGTTTTCAATTTTTTGAAGTAAGTCTTTTTTTATCTTTAAGTATTTTGGTTCCTTCATAAAAATCCCTTCTCTCAATACTTATTTCTCACTATACATACTAGCATAAAGTATTCAGCAAAGTTAAATAAAAATTTTAGAGTACAAATCAAGAAAATCAAATGATAGTTCAATAGTTATTTAAAAAAATATTCCAGCTGAATTTCATAAATAAAATAAAGCCAGATAGTGGTTGGAGTAAGTCTATATATTAATATATAGTTATTTCTTTTTTTTTCAAAAAAACCAACAAAAAGAATATTATTGTCTACGTAAAAGGCTATTATATGCATTTATTAGAAAATGGTTAAAAGGCTTGATTAAATCAATGTAAGCGTTTAAAATTAATATATAGAATTTTACAAGGGGGTAAAAAGTAAGATTAACTAAAGAAACAAAATACTCTGTAGTTTGGTAAACAAAAAAGGATGGAGGCAGATGCAATGATTCAATGGTGGCAGATTTTATTATTAACAATTTATAGCGGATGGTGCATTTTTGATGATTTAGGGCCGGGAACAGGTACAAGTTTTCCAGTTTTTGCTGGTTTAATTTCTGGTATTATTATGGGGGATATGGGCACAGGTTTATTAATCGGCGGAAGTATGCAATTAATGGTGCTGGGTATCGGAACGCCTGGTGGAGCAAGTCGGATCGATGCTCAAAGTGGTGCAATTATTGGTACAGCTTTCTCGGTTGCTCTAGGTATGCGTCCTGAACAAGCATTAACGACAATCGCGGTTCCAGTTGCGGCATTATTAGTTTATACAGATATTTTAGGACGGATGACGAATACAATTTTTGTTCACAGAATTGATCATGAAATTGAAAAAGAAAATTATAAAGGAATTGAGCGCTGGTTTTTAGCTGGTGTTGTATCATGGACATTGAGTCGTATGATTCCTGTATTCTTTGCTTTAACTTTCGGTGGTGGATTAGTGCAATCATTAGTAGAAGTTTTAAACGGCGACTTAAAATGGTTAGGTGATGGGTTAACAGTCGCAGGAGCGGTATTACCTGCTGTCGGTTTTGCGATATTACTTCGTTTCCTACCTGCGAAGAAACACGCAGCTTATCTTGTATTAGGATTTACAATTACTATTATTCTCTCAACACTATTTAAAACTATTCAAGCACTCGGTGGTTCAATTGAAGGATATGCAGGGCCAGTACTAAACGGCTTACCAATGATGGGTATTGCACTTATTGGTGGCGCGTTAGCTTATATTGATTTTAAAAGAAACTCTGAGGTACCAACTGCTGTAGCTAATCAAAATAATCAAGATAGTGAAGGAGAAATTGAAGATGACGAATACTAAAACTAATTATAAATTAACTGATAAAGACTTTTCGCAAATTAATCGTCGAAGCTATTTCTTTTTCCAATCTGGTTGGAATTATGAACGGATGCAAGGTTCTGGATATTTATACCACATTTTACCGCAATTGCGTAAAATATATGGTGATAATACGCCAGAATTAAAAAAGATGATGAAAACACATTCTCAGTTTTTTAATACCAGTAATTATTTCAATACGATCATCACAGGTATTGACTTAGCAATAGAAGAAAAAGAAACAGATAAATCTCAATCCGCGGTTGAGGGGATCAAAACTGGACTTTTAGGACCTTTTGCTGCAATTGGAGATTCGTTAACATCAATTTCATCAACAATTGTAGGCGCGTTAGCTGCGAACATGGCTATGCAAAAAAACCCAATGGGGGTTGTAATTTTATTAGCAGTTCAAGCATGTTGGATTGTTTTTCGTTTAAAACAATTACGTTGGGCTTATAAGCAAGGGACTACTTTAGTAAATGAACTAGCTACTAAATTCTCAGCCTTAGTAAATACTGCTACATTAATGGGGGTTTTCATGGTTGGTGCGATGATTGCAAACATAATTAATTTAAAAATTGCAATCATTCCGCAAATTGGTGAGGTTACTTTGGATCTTCAAAATAATTTAGATATGATTTTACCTGGTCTTTTACCAGCAGCTGTTGTCGGATTTTCTTATTGGCTCTTAGGAAAGAAAAAAATGTCTAATTTAAAAGTGTTGATGATTATCTTAGTTTTATCAGTGATACTAGGTGGACTGGGAATCATTGCAAAAGGATAAAACTTAGTTAATATTGGAAAGGAACGGAAATTATGGCGATTATAAATGTTCGTGTAGATGGCCGATTAATTCATGGTCAAGTAGCTATGCTATGGACACCATCTTTACAAATTACCAGAGTAATGGTGATCGGCGATAAAATTGCAGCAGATGAATTCGGAAAAGATGCGCTGAAATTAGCTAAACCAGCTGGAGCAAAACTATCTATTTTACCTCCAAATAGAGCTATCGAAAA
Source organism: Enterococcus sp. AZ103 (assembly GCF_051714685.1). NCBI lineage: Bacteria > Bacillati > Bacillota > Bacilli > Lactobacillales > Enterococcaceae > Enterococcus > Enterococcus sp. AZ103. Next base: position 928,511 of record NZ_JBIOSI010000002.1, read on the forward strand.
TATTTTAGCTGGAAAATACGATTCTCAAAGAGTCTTGATTGTAACTAGAGAACCTGAAGCTTTAGTGCAAATGAAAGAAGCGGGTGTTCCGATTGATGAAATAAATGTAGGGAATGTTTCTAACGGTGACGATAAAATTAGTATTTATAAGTCAGTCTATCTAAATGAAGAAGAAATTGCTTGCTTCAAAAGATTAAACGAATTAGGTGTGAAATTAATTCATCAAATGACACCTGATTCTGATCAAGAAGACTTCATGGCCGCTTTAAATGAAAAAACAAAATAAGAATAAAAAAGAATAAAAAAAGACAGTTGTATCTTAATAATTTTCTGCTAATTTTGTTAGGCTGGCGATCAAAATTTCAGAACTAAGATATTACTGTTTTTTTTAAGGAGGACATGAAATGACGCTTGCTTTTTTTGAAGAAACTAGACAGTTGACGAATATACTAGAAATCTATGAAAAAGAAAATATCACAAAAGCTGCAAAATTAGTCGCTGATGGAATTATGAATGACGGTATTCTGCAAGCTTTTGGTAGTGGACATTCTTATGCAGCTGCCCTCGAGGTAAGTGGACGCGCTGGAGGATTGATTCCGTCTAAAGTGATTATGGATGCAGCTGGTGGTATGTATGAAACGTTAGAAGGATCAGGTAAAATATTAGGTCATAGGATGATGATCGCCCCTAATGATATTTTCTTTCTAATTTCAAATTCAGGTAGAAATCCAATGATTATTGAACTTGCAGAAAAAATTAAATCAGAAGGTAATAAACTAATAGTCGTAACCGCTTTAGAGGCATCAAAAAAATCTTCTTCAAAGCATAGTAGTGGAAAATTGCTTTATGAATTTGCTGATGTTGTCTTGGATAATCATTCTACTTTTGGTGATGCTGCTCTAACAATTGAAGGATTGGACACAAAAGTTTGCGGAACATCATCTTTTACCGCGACATTGTTGTTACAGCAAACAATTTATCAAGCTTGTTCACTGATGCTTGATCAAGGTTTTGAACCTCCAATTTACAAAAGTGCTAACATTGATGGAGGTCCTCAATATAATGCAAAGATTGAAGAAAAATATGCTGATCGTATTTTTCATATTTAAATTTCAATAAAAAACAGGGAATATTTATCAATTAACGTAAAAAAATGCAAAATATTTAACTAAATTGATGATTAGCGTTATACTTAATTTGTTAAATATTTTAAGGAGGCTTTATCATGGCAGATTATGAAAAAAAAGAAGCACGTACCTTAGAGAAGATTGCAAACACTATTGACAAATTGGATGTTACCTTGGAAAAATTTGATGATACTGACAGTAAACTGAAAGCCTGGGCAGAACAAAAAAAGGCCATTTTTGAAATTAAGAAAGTTTTACATGAAGTAGGTAAGTTCGAGAAATTTGACCAAAAAGAGTACGATCAATTTTTAAAAGATTATTTTGAATAATTAAGATAGAGCGAAAAGACAATTTTTAAGAATTGTCTTTTTTTTGTAGGATAATGTTATACTTATAAGAAAAAAGGGGGAATGAAAATGTTAGGGTTAATTATTTTAATTGTTTTAGTATTAATCATTGCTTTGCTATTGGTTAGTCGCTACAAAATTGGTCAACCGGATGAGGTCTTAATTGTAACAGGATCTTTTTTAGGTAAAGAAGGTATTAAAATTTTAAAGAACAGCGGGACATTTGTTTTACCTGTGGTTCAGAAACACCGAAAATTAAGTCTATTGACTCATAAATTAGAAATTGGTACACCAGAAGTTTATACCGAGCAAGGGGTACCAATTAAAGCTAGCGGAACAGTTATTGTGAAAATCGGTAGCTCAACTGAAGCAATAAAGGTTGCGTCGGAACAATATTTAAGTAAAACACCAGCGCAACTGGAAGATGATGCACAAGAAGTTTTAGAGGGTCATTTACGAGCAATCTTGGGAACTATGACGGTTGAAAATATTTATAAAAACCGTGATGATTTCGCTGAGCAAGTGCAACAAGTTGCTTCGACTGATTTAAGTAAAATGGGATTGGAAATTGTTTCATTTACGATTAAAGATGTCAGTGATTCAAATGGCTATTTAGAATCTTTAGGTCGTCCTCAGATTGCTGAAGTTCGTAAAAATGCGGAAGTAGCGGAAGCTGTTGCTCAAAGAGAAACACGGGTAAAACAAGCTGAAAATGAACAGCTGGCCCAACAAGAAGAAATTCGCCGCAAGACTGAAATAGCTGAAGCCAATAAAGAAATGGCATTAAAGCAAGCACAATATCAAAAAGAACAAGAAGTTGCTCAGGCCCAAGCAGAGCAAATTGCAGTCGCTGAAAAAATGAAGGTTCAATTAATCGAACAAGAAAAAAATATTGAAATTCAAGAAAAACAAGCAGAATTGAATGAAAAAGAATTGACGGCAACGGTTAGAAAACAAGCCGAAGCGGAAAAATATGTCATCGAACAACAAGCTCAAGCCGATAAAAATAAAGAAATCGCCCAAGCCGAAGCAGATGCGGAAAAAATTCGTTTGAGTGCAAAAGCCGAAGCCGATAAGATTGCTCAAATCGGTAGAGCTGAGGCTGAGAAAGTTCAAAGTGTCGGTGAAGCAGAAGCGAAAGCCAAAGAATTAATGGCACAAGCCTTGAAACAATTAAATGAATCAGGATTGTTAGTAGAGTTTCTAAAAGTCTTGCCGCAAATTGCCAAAGAAGTCAATCAGCCAATTAGTAACATTGATAAAATCGTTTCATTTGGAGGCGGCAGTGACATCCATGAAATGGGGGAAGCTGGACTAGCCAGAACTTTTGAAACGATTAAAGAAACGACTGGGTTAGATTTACCTCTGTTAATGACAGAAAGTTTGGCACAAAACAAAGGTAATCAAGCGTTGACGGATGCAGTAGAAAATCTTCACCAGCCAAAAGAAAAGTAGGCACAGCATATGAACCAATATTTAATGATTG
>NZ_JBIOSI010000003.1:0-45586 GCF_051714685.1 Enterococcus sp. AZ103
GCCTTTGGTCAAGTATAAAAACCCCATTGACAGCATACATGAAAATCTTTTGTTTACGAAAGACGGTGAGTGCTGGGCGTATTATAGCTTTTCTCCGAAAAACATTCATGCAGGTAACGAAGATAAACTTAATCAGTATAAACGCAGTTTTGAAATGTTACTGGTGCGATTGGCAAAATATAAAGATTTACATTTATCTATGTTGCCGGTGGAAATGAACTTACAAGAACGCTTTGACGTTTTAGAACAGGACTATGATCCTGATATGCTAGATGTGGGACATTATTATAATCAACGAGCAATAACGGTTTTACGTGATGAGTTAGGAACAATCACGCAAAGCCGTTTTTATTTAGGGGTAAAAATCAAAAATCCTATTTTTCACACGAAGGATAGCGGATTAAAAGGAATCACAACGATTATACGTCAGATTAATAGGCGGGTCATGAAGGCACTAGGAATCGGCATGATGACCAGTGAAGAAAAAGACGCCTTCGAGGAAAAGGAAAGTGACGTAAGAGACTTATTTTATGGTATAGCCATTAATCCCTTAGAAGAAAAAGAGCTACGGTATATTTGCCGGTATAACTTCATTAGAGGGCTTCCCCATGACTACCTAACAGAAAGTAATAAGACGAAAGAAAACATTTCAGACACCTTATTAGACACTGCTAGACAACCTAGATATATCCGTATTGAGGGGGAATATGGGGAAAGTTATTGTTCCTTTATTCCCATTGAAAAAACGAAAAAAGATATTGCCAACATGGATATTTTTAGAACGGCACAGGATTTCCCTTTTCCAGTAGAAGTCCAAATGAAACTAAAAGTCTATCGTAAAAGTGACGTACAGCGAAAAGTTTCCATGACAGGAAAGCGGTTCTCAGAAACAGACGGAGAGCTTTCTGAACGTGACGAACAAGACGAAGAACTAATCACAGGGAAAAGCGATTTGAACCAGCTGAGAAATGAACTAAGCAACAAAAACACGCCATTTTTCAACTGGGTAGCTTGTTATGTGGTGACAGGTGATACAAAAGACATTTGCGCTGAACGTGCCAAAGAAGTGAAACTCAGTTTAGAACAGGAGTACCACATTGTTGGCACGCAACCAATTGCCGATCAATTGGATTTGTTTTACTTGTATTTACAAGGGGCAGATTTTAATACCATGACGGAAAATTGGATACAAAGCACGTTACCAGTAGCCATCGCCGAGTTACAATTCGGTATTTCTCAGAGATTAGGAACGTCGATTGGTCAGTATATTGGACGGATTACCAATGGTATTTATCCTGATTTAATGAGTGCCATTCAAGGGAGCCGTTTTATTGTATTAAATCACGTCTTTTTAGCGAATGAAGGGATTGCAGGTGCGGTGACTGACAGTCCCCACACTTTGATTTCAGGGCAAACAGGGAAAGGAAAGTCTTTCCTAATGAAGATAATTTTTAACTATTTATCTTTTCTTAAAGGGAAAGTTTTAATGATTGATCCAAAAAGTGAGGTTAAGAAATGGTATCAAGAAGTTTTAAAGGATGAGGAAATACGGAAGAATTATCCAATGTTTGTCAAGCTGATGGAGAGGATTCATTATGTGACGTTAGACGCTGACAAACCGGAAAATCAAGGGGTCTTAGACCCTTTGACTTTCCTAGAAGGGACAAAGGCTAAGGATACCATTTTATCTATGTTAAAACAGGTTTTCATTATTCCAGAAATACGAATTGAAAATGAAATCATGCGAATCATAGATGAACTCATGCTAGAACGCTCAGATGGTAAAAAAGTTGGTTTATATATGCTATTGAAACGCTTAGAAAATTCCGATGATGAAGATTTCTCTAGTTTTGGCGAATTTATGCGTCGCAGAGTAGAGGGTTCTATTTTAGAATTGGCTTTTTCCAATGGGAAAACAAAGGGACTAGATATGTCTAATAAGATCACCGTGCTACAAATTGAAGGATTACAGCTACCTGACCAAGAGCTAGCAAGAGAAGATATGACGGATCAAGACAAAATGAGTCTAAGCTTAATGATTCCGTTAGCGAAGTTTTGTCAAACCTTTGGTATGGCAGATAAAAACGAAAAGACCACGATTTTCTTTGATGAAGCATGGACAATCACCAAATCTCATGGAGGGAATCGACTTGTCAATGAGTTATTGAATGTAGGACGTTCTTACAACAATCAATTATATCTAGTCACCCCTAGTATAGGAGACGTCAATCAAGCTATTAGTAACTTTGGTATGATGTATTGTTTTGACGAACCACAGGAACGAGAGAGAGTCCTTGAATTTGTGGGTCTAGAAGATACGGAATACAACCGAGAATTAATGGCAGCTATGCAAAAAGGACAATGTTTCTACAAAGATATATACGGCTCAGTAGGTCAATTAAGTATCGACTGTCCTTTTGATGAATGGACGAAAGCCTTTAAAACCGTTGAAAAGAGTCACTCGGCAGAAATGGAAAGAAGCTTTGCGTCTTAACTAGAAAGGAGAGGGCGAGTATCCAGAAAAAAATTGAATTTAAACGAACCTTTCTTGTGATTTTTCTTTCCGTCTTGTTTGCCACACTCTTAAATTTTGGAACAAGTAACATCACCCTTGCAGAAAAAGATCAAATTGGTTTTGAAGTAGGGAAAACGTGGGGACAGAATCAAATAGAACTAGAAAAAAGTTATAAGAAAGCTGAATCCACTAAGAAAAAATCAGTGAGTAAGGGAGGCGTGGAATTAAAAATCAAGCAATTTCCCATGTCTCATTTTGAAGCTGTCGCCAACACTGGTAGTATCGCTCCTTATAACGGTAGTTTGTTGGCAGGGGCTAACGGTATTTTTTCTTTGAATAAATTTATCGTCAATGGCTTTGATACAGGTATTGAAATATTACAGGGGACGGACTTTTTAAGTAGTCAAATTAACACAGTAGGCAGATACACCAAGCAAATATGGAAGGCATTAGTAGATAATTTACTGGCTACAGTCTTTTCAATCTTTGTATTATTTTTCATAGTGACTGTATTTTTCAAGTTAGATGTGATCGGTGGGATTAAAATGTTGTCTACCTTTGTGGCAATCTTTGTCATTGGTAGTTTGCTTTTAAATTTCAGTGTACCGATTTTCTCAATGGTAAATGATACCAGCGTTGCTTTTGAACAAACGATATTATCCGCTGGCACGTCTCTTGTGGGACAAGTTGAATTGGGAAAAGGAGAATCCACCAAAGATACCACTGCTAGTATTATGCGGAACACTATTTTTGATGTAGGGGTCTATCGCCCTTATTTGTTAATGAACTATGGGACGACAAACATAAATGAAATTGAAGATGGCGAGAAAAAAGTAGATGAATTACTCAGTTACAATCAGACTGCAAAAGGAATCGGAAAGAAGAAAAAAGCCGTCATAGAAGAAGCAAAGGAAAATGCTTTTATGGATAAAGACGGTATCGGGATTTACCCAAAAATTGGATATGCCATATTTGCCTTGGTTTGTACGTTAGGGGTAGGGATTCCGCTACTGGCAATATCTTCTATAAGCTTATTGTCTCAGTTAATGGTGGTGATCCTATTCTTCATACTGGTGGTGAGTTTCTTTGTCAGTCTCATACCGAAGTTCCAGGACAGTTGGTTTAAACCATTAACAGGACTCATAGGTGCCATTTTTGCAAAAGGCTTAGCAGCCTTTTTTATTATGCTTGTTTATGTGGTGATTACCACTATTAATAATGCCATACCGCCAACTAGTGTTGGTAAGTATGCCAGTAATGTGGTGTTACAAATTCTTGTCTTAAATTGGCTCATGAAAAACCGTGGCATGGTGATTTCTATGTTGGTGAATCGTCAGCCAATGGGTATGGCGAACGTCATTACAGGTCAAAATGTGCAACAAAAGGCCCAACGAGCAGGTAGAGGCATTGTGCGAGATACCTTAATGATGAAACGGCTGTTAGTTGGGAATAAAAACCCTTATCCAGTAGGCGTACCTACTGGTAAGAAAAAGCCAAATGGCACAAATGAAAAAATTCCTACTAACAAGAAACCTTCAGGAAACCGAAACCCTAGCGTGGTGGTTCCAACAGGCAACCAAGCACCAAATAGTCAACAAAGACCACCATTGGAAACCAGTTATGAAACGCCTAAACAATTAGAAGCCACCAAGAAGACGCCAAATCAGACAACTTATCCGCAAACTTTGGTGATGCCTTCCAATGCGAGAGGTGGCGGAGACGAACAAACACCCGAGGCTAACAAAGCCAATCCGCCACGAGTGGTTTATGTCCCACCTTCACCAGCTAGAGGAGGAATCGACAGTGGAGAGGGTCAAGAAGAGCAACAAAATCACCCAGTCACTAAAAATAGACCAGCAAGTAATCGTGTGACTTCTAGTGCTAGGAAATAGCGAGGTGTTGCCATGAATAAAAAAGCAGGTTCTTTAAAGTGGATAGTGGGCTTATTGACTGTTATTGGTTTGATGTTTTCGCTAATCCTTGGTGGTGGTTCAGCTACAAACCAATGTGATAGTGAAAACAGTCAAAATGCCGATACTAGTATTCAAGTAGATAGTAAAAGCAAAGAAGAAAACGCCAAAGTCATTTATGACTATGTAGGGTCTCATATTGAAGGGGCGACACCGCAGGGACTAGTAGGAATGATTGCTAATTTCGAGCAGGAATCTCAATTAAATCCAGCTGCAATAGAACGTCCCAATGATCCCCTTAGTGGTCATGGCTTGGCCCAATGGACGGCAGGGCGAACAACGAATCTTAAAAACTTTGCCAGTGAAAAAGGCAAAGAGTGGTCAGACCTGGGATTACAGTTAGAATTTCTTCTTCATGAATTAAACGGCTCTGAAAAGGGCGCTGTTAGTGCCTTAAAAGTGGATAGTGTAGAAGAAGCCACAGAACAATGGCAAATAAAGTTTGAACGAGCAGGAATCCCCGCCATGGGGAATCGTTTAACATATGCCAATAAATGGTATGCCAAATTAGGTAGTAGCGATCCCGCTGCTGGCAATGCTTTATCAGTTGCCAGTGACGGCGAAGCCATTTCAAGCACTTTAGAATGTGGTTCAAGTGTAGGTGGCGCAGACGGCGATATTGTGGCAAGCGCCAGAAAATATATTGGTTGGTTCCATTATCCGAATCCCATCGCTCATAATTTAGCCATGATTGGTGGCGATCCACGAAATCCCGATAAAGAAGGGCGTACCGATTGTTCAGGCTTTGTGTGGCTGGCTTTAGAAAATGCCGACTACAAAGTGCCACCAAATATGGGGTGGTTTACTGGTTCAATGACAGCAGACGCCAGAGGAAGTCACCAGTGGTTAAATGAAGTATCTGAAGGTGAAGCCGACGCAGGGGACATAGTGATTGTGAACCAAGGAGGCGGTGCAGGTGCCAATGGCCATACAGCCGTTCTTGCCGAAAAATGGCGAGGAAAAGACACCAAAATTATTCAAATGGGAGGCAACGGCAACATTACCAATGAGGACACCTTCAATAATTCATTTTTAAGTTTATTGAATGGTGGAGATATTTGTTTTGCCAGACCAATTAAAAAGTAGACCCATCAGAAGGGAGTCATTATGGCAGTTGTAAAAAAAATATTGGTGGTGATACTGATTGGACTTTTAGGTGGGTCTGTTTATTTTAATATTCAAGCCCACCAGGAAATACAATCAAAGGAAACCACCATTTTAAAACAGAAAAAAGCCACAAAAAAAAATCTTCAATCATTGGCGACAGTGAAGGAAGAACTCATTCAAACACAATCAAAGGTTGAAGAAAAAGAGGTGGCGATCAATAATGGCGATCCCTATGCAGAAGTGAATAAAAGCTATCAAGATGTGACAAAAAATGTCTTTGATATCTTGTATAACTTTACACCAGAGAACTTCAAAGATCGTCAGGCAGAAGCGAAGAAGTATTTATCTAGTGACGTGTACGACAGTTTCTTTAATACCAATAGCCAATACGGCGATTCAAATACTGTCACGTCAGAGTTGTTAGATTTAACTATTTACAATCAATCAGTACAGGGAACCACTTTAAATGGCTTAGTGGTCCTAGTCTTTCAAAGTAATGTCGAAGGGGCAGAACCAATCAAAAATAGAGCCATTTATCAAGTTTCTTATGATACAAACGAAAATGTGTTGACCGCTATGAATATGGTAACGACAGGTTTGTCTGGTGATTTGCTTGAATAAGAGAAGAAGAGCTGCCGTTGTATGGTGTAGTCTGTTTTTGGTTTTCGTGTCTATGGTGTGTCTCGCCATGAATGGCGAACGTATCTCAAACCAGATGGAGACACAGCAAGCTATTTCGCCGAAAGTAGCCGAAAAGCAGATTCTATTTTTCTATCGACCAGATTGTGGCGATTGCCAAAAGATATTACCAATGATCACACGTCATAGCTTATTTAATCGGAATGTGACGTATATCAATATGAATATCAAGCAGAATAGAAAGTATATTCAGACTTATCATTTAACACAGGTACCAACTTTCATTAATGGAGATAACCGTTATGAAGGAATTAATAAAGACCAAATAAAAAATATATTATCGGAGGAATCACCATGAAAAAAATTATCTTAGGTACATTGTTTTCAGCAACCCTTTTAGTTGGCGGAAGCCAAAGCGTCGTTTTTGCCGAAGAAGTAACGGCAGTACCAAGAGGAGAAGTGCCAGCAGTGACACAGCCAGTGGCAGTAGCCGAAACACCAGTCCAAGCCTACACTCTACCAATCCAACCAGTAATTGCTTACACGGCAATCACGACTTATGACGATGTGGTAGACCCAACGACGCCGCCAGAAACTGGCGGAGGCGAAACACCAACAGATCCAACCACGCCACCAGAAGGCGGTGGAGAAACCGGTGGAGGCGAAACGCCAACTGATCCAACCAAGCCACCTGAAGGGGGCGGAGAAACTGGTGGAGGCGAAACGCCAACTGATCCAACCAAGCCACCTGAATTGGGCGGAGAAACTGGTGGAGGCGAAACGCCAACTAATCCAACCACGCCGCCAGAAGGAGGCGGAGAAACTGGTGGAGGCGAAACGCCAACTAATCCAACCACGCCACCAACAGAGGGAGATGGCGAAACTGGCAATAAACCAGAAAAACCAAGCAAGCCGACAGATAATGGAAATGGTGGAAATGGCGGAACCACTACGCCAACAGACGATGGCAATAATAAGCCAGTTACTACCAATCCAACGCCAACAGCACCAGTGGTAACAGAAGGCGGACAAACCATTGTTTCTACTGATAACGGCAGTCCAGTTGTACAAAATTCAGATGGCACAACAAAAACAGTGACACCTGAATCTGTCGGAGCAACCAAACAAGCCGATGGTTCATTGGTAGTAAAAGATAGCAATGGCGAGGAAAAAGTTTTGCCGAAAACAGGTAGTGCCAGCAACCAATGGACGGCAATTATGGGTAGTGCCTTCATGACATTATCTGTCATTGGCGTATTTCTAAAAAGAAAATTCAGCCTTTAATTTTGCATAAGTAACGGAATAAAAATGTCACTGGTGAAGTTTACTGGTGGCATTTTTATATTGAAAAAAGCCAATAAAGAACATGGCGAAACCGAAAAAAACCATGGTTTTTTCGGCAAACGCCATGGCGTAAGTGCAATAAAGCTGAATTAACAGCAATAAACACAAGCCATTACGCTAAAAAAGCCAATGGCTTTTTATGGCTTTAAGCCATAAAAAAACAGATGAATAAAGAAGGTGAAATATTGGCTGATGTAAGACTTTCCGATTTTGCCAAAAAAATGGACATGACTTCGCCTGAATTAAGAGAACTTTTAACAGAAGAAGAAAGCCCAATGGCAATTGTAAAAAAGAAAAATAGGCTCTTTCTTACTGATGAAGGACAAAATTTAATTATGGAACGAGCAGGAAAGGAAATTGTCCCAGTAGAAAAGGAAGCCAACACGTCAGGAAAAGAAGATGATCTAATAAAAACGATTCAAGAAACGCTCAAAGAAAAGGACAATCAGATTGACAGGCTACAAACCTTATTAAATCAACAACAACAGCTTAACGCCAAAGACAAGGAATTGTTCGCAGAGCTGAGGCAACAACCCTTAATTGAAGATTCTAGTAGTCAAGATGAAATTGATTCTTTAGAAAAAAAGGTTCAGGAGCAACAACTTTACATTGAAAAACTGGAAAAGGAAAACCAAGCACTAGAAGAAATGAACCAAGAATGGTCAGATCAGTACGACAAACTAGAATATACCTATCTATTGAGTCAAGAGCAAAAGAAGAATCGCTTTGGCAAAAAGAACAAAAATTAAATAGCCTTCGGCGTTGCCGAAAGGCGAAAATGGTTCTTTTTTTTCTCTTTTTTTAGGGGGGGAGACTGAGGGGGAGACAGGGGGGGAGCGCTCCCCCCCAGCCACTGCCAAGAAACGGCAGTCTTACAACATTTTCTAATATCCTCCGACCGAGACCCCAATCAAACAACGTAAACTTATTTTTAATTGGGGTCTCGGTCGGAGGATAAAGAAAAAGTAAGTAAGTAGAGTAAGTAATAAATAACATAATAATAGAGGGAGGAGGAGAGAGAGAAGAAGAAAAGAGAAAAGAGAAAAGAGCAACAACTACCCCTTGCGATGGACGCCCCTTCACCAAATCTTGAAGGGGCTATCGCAACAACCTCCTGAATCCCCCACCAAACCTTGGGGGACTGAAGGTCAAGAGCAAAGTCAAAACCGCCCCCTTTAAAAAGCGGGCACGTAAATTCTAGTAGTAACTAGCATAAACCGCTAGTTACGGTGACAGCTGTAAACAATCATTTAATTCATGGTAGGTTGATGATCTTAATTTGTGTAAAAAAACAACAACCCCCTGAATCCCCCACCAAACCTTGGGGGACTGAAGGTCAAGAGCAAAGTCAAAACCGCCCCCTTTAAAAAGCGGGCACGTAAATTCTAGTAGTAACTAGCATAAACCGCTAGTTACGGTGACAGCTGTAAACAATCATTTAATTCATGGTAGGTTGATGATCTTAATTTGTGTAAAAAAACAACAACCCCCTGAATCCCCCACCAAACCTTGGGGGACTGAAAGTCAAAAGCAAAGTCAAAACCGTCCCCTTTAAAAAGCGGACACGTAAATTTTCAAATAGGAGAAGGTGATTAATATTGCAACACAAGCATTGAGTACTAAACGATTTGAATTGTTGCGATTAATTGACCGATTCGGTGTAATGACAAGAAAACATGCCACTCATTTTATGACATACAGTAAAAATAATTTAGATGCAGCATTATATGAATTGGTTGAATTGAATTTGATTCATTCTTATCAATTTAAGAATGCCAATGTTTACTATATCACCAAAAATGGTAGTCGTTTGGTTGGTTTAATCAATTTCGGCTATGTGAAATCTGAAAGTAAGACGCCTTACCTTCCAACATTGGAACATGATTTATTAGTGGTTGATTGTGTGATTCAAGAATTGTTTGATATTCGCCAGTCATTAGGTGAGGCAGTGCCATTGAAAATAATCACAGAAAGAGAATTGTTGGCAAATAAATTCTTGTCTATTGATTTTTCACAACAAACGAAAAAACAAATTCGACGTATCAAAATGAACGAAACAAGAAGGATTCCAGATTTTCTTATTGAATTTCCCTTGGAGGGGGAAATTCTTACCAATGCTTACGAGGTGGAATTAACTAGAAAATCAAAACAGGCTTTAATGGCTAAGCTTAATTGGTTGCGACAAATGCAGGTACAAGGAAACTACAATCAAGTCGTTTACTTTTTCAAAGATTATTCCGTAGAAAGTTTTGTGACAACCAGTAGCCATCAATTAAATATGACAATCATATGTAAAACAATTCAATAGGAGGGAAAACATGTCATTCAGTGATGAAATCGATCAGATATTTTTTAATTTAGGTAATTCAGTAGACGAACGTTTCAAGGGAAACCGACAAAATGACCCTAAAGGTAAAGACCCTTATTTTGTCATTAAGTTATTCTTATTGATCATGTTTTTAACAGCATTAATCAATATTCCAGTGTTCATTATTAGTGGGGTCTTTTTTGGTGTTTTTTTCTTTTTAAAGAAAAAAACACTTCCTTACACGCTGTCTTTTATCAGTTTTATAGGCTTTGTCGCAACAATTGTTACATGGGGTTATCGAGACTTTCTCCAATTTTTCGCTATTTGGCGAAAAATGTTGCCAAAAGTAGTAGGATTTGCGGAAGCTCACCTTCAAAAGGGGATTCCTTTTGAAGTCAATCGCCATACAATTGTTATGACGATTTTACTAGCGATTACCTACGCAGGGATTAGCTACTATATGTTTAATCGACTGAAAGTGAATTGGTTTACCTATGAAAAAGAGGAAAAAGAACAACAATATTTAGACAGCGATAAATATAAAAGAATTGAAAAAAATATGGGAAAAATTCTACAAAAAACGCAACAGGAATATCGCAAAAACAATATTCATTCCAACCTTTATCAGAACGTGCTATTAGGGAATGATATTCATGCAAAACCAGTCCTATTTCCCATCGCTAATTTTTTCACTCATACGCTTGTTCAAGGGACAACAGGAACAGGGAAAACCTACATGCTTTACAATCTGATGGAAGCAGGTTTAAAAGAAGGTCTAGGGGCTTTATTTGTAGATGGGAAAGGCGATCCAAAAACTGTCAGAGAAATTAAGAAGCTGACAGAGAAATACGGAAAAAAACTGTATGTTTTTTCTGACAAAGCCAGTGATTCTCCTGACGGTCATTTATGGAATTATAATCCAGTCATGTATGGGAAACCCACTGCTATTACAGATAGGTTAATGGCTGTAATGGATTGGAGCGAGTCATTCTATGAAAATGAAAGTAAAAATATGTTGCAACAGATTATCCTGTTTTTACAAGAATACATTGAAATAGAAAAGACCCATGAACATAGACCAGTTCAAGGGGAACCCTTAGCAATGAATTTAGAAACCATTCACCGATTTTTAGATTTACCTGAGTTAGCCAATTATCTTTTTAATGAACAATCAGAAGATATTATTGTTCGTAATTATGTTGTACCTGAAACAACGGAAGGCGAAAGCACCACAACGAAAGCAACCATTGTGAATCCCACAGAGAAAAAAAATACAGTTTATCAAAAATATATTCGCATGTTTTTCTATCGTGATGATTTAGACCCAGAATTTATTGAAACACTGAAAGAAGAACGTTCAAATCAATCTAAATTAATTCAAGGATTGCGGACACAGTTAGAACAGCTTATTTACTCTGACTTTGGACAACGTTTTACCTATAAAGAAAATCATACGTTAGATATTGAAAAAATTATCAAAGATGGTGACGTAGTTGTGTTTTCCCTTGATAGCAATAACTACAATAGTTTTATTCCAGTTATAGGACGATTTATTATTGCAGATAGCGCCTATGTCACAACAACTCTTTATGGAAATACAGAAAATTTCAAAGGGGTCTTAGGCATATTTGATGAGTTCGGCGCTTATGGAACAGACAACATTTTAGATATTTTATCACGAGCTAGAAGTGCGTTATTTGGTGCTATATTAGGCATTCAATCTATTAGTGATCTAGCCAATAAACGAAGGAACATTGATATTAAAGAACAGACCATTGATAACTGTAATCTCTTTATCTTAGGCAGAACAAACAGCGATGAAAATGCAGAAAAAATCGTTAATATTATTGGTACCCATAAGGATATTGACCGAACTGTCATGACGGAAAATCAACTAGGTAGTTTGACACGTTTTGAAACCAAAGGGGAACGTGGGACAGTGAGAAAGGTCAATAAATTCAATTTTAGTCCTGATGAAATAAAAGAGTTACCAAATTATCAATTTTATTATCTTAACAAAAATCTGAAAGAAAATAATAGGGGGAAAGTCTTCTCTAGGAATGTCTTTGAAGGGTTATAAATCAAGCGTCAGACACAAAGAAGGACACAATACACATGGAAGAAGAAATAGCAGAACTAGAAGCAAAATTGGAAAGCCGACAACTTGATCATTTTTACGCAGATAGTTGGGAGCAGGCAGTACAAATTTCTGAAGACATTGAAAAGATACAAGCTGAATTGAAGGCGGTGAAGGAGCTTCATAACAAATAATTGTTAGAAACTCTTTTTTGTCACCACCACACGCCGACCGCCTCCACTGTTTAGGTGGTGACAAAAAAGCTGGCAAAGCCAGTAGTAGAAACATTTTAACTTGATTTTCTTAAATAAAATTGGAGGAAAAACAAATGCTAAAACAAAAGGAAATAACGATTCCCGATTTTGAAGAGGTGACACAAGTTTCACTTCGGGAAGTCACAGAAATTTTTGAGATTGAAGACCATAATTTGATAGAACTCTATTCTACAGAAATTCAGTACATGGAACAGTACCTTCGAGCTATTTTTTACTACCCTGATTCATGGGAAAAAGAAATCATGGAAATTGGCTCATTACAATTGTTCAAAGATAGTGACTTCATAGATATATCAGAATTTCTTTCAGAAAAAGATAAACCGTATAGTCTGTTGTCAAAAGTCCGTGAATCTACCCCACAAATCCTTATAGTTAATTCTGAAAAACTATTAGAAAAAAATAACCTTGAATTATTGTCAGATATTGCATGTAGTGCAACTGAGTCAAGGATAATAATATTTATGACTATTGGGACAAAAGCAGAAATTTTACCTTTTGTGAACTTCGCACAAGTGAGAAGTCAATCTCTATCAGACATTGTTCATTATAGGAACATTCACGATTGTGACGTTTCGTTAATAGAACAATTTTGTCGGCGTTTTCATTATAATTTCATGATATAATTATGGAAAACAGATTAGCCGGTGAATTCATGGTAGAAAAATTTTACGCATATTATAAAGGAACCAGAATAGATGCATATGAAGGAAGACGCAAGAAATTAAGGCGAGAAATTACAACAAAACCAGTTAGTAAAGCAGAACTATTCGATTCCCTTATCGAAAACGATAGGTACCCAGTCATGCCTGTAAAAGGTAGGGGAGTTGATGGCTTACCCTATTTTTCTTATTATCGAGATCAAGGACCACGTGGTGAACGATTAGACGGCAAAGGTGGCAAAGAAACTCTAGCGCATTCATTATTTCAAGATGTATTTTTACTTCTACCAAAGTTTAAATTAAAAGATAATTTAGATGAAGTAATAATTACTATAGACACAGTTACTGTTGATCTAAGAAAATGGATAGACGAGAAACATTATTATGTTATTGAAGTCATGTATCGACTAGAGGAAACAAAACCTTATAGTTATTACTATAAGTGGAATGGCAGCTTAGCTTTTGAAATATCAGTTACTACCGAACTTTCGAAAGAAAAAATAGAATATTTGTCAAATTTAGGAATACAAATTTGCGAGTTTACTGTCTCAGATAAAGTTGTATCTAAACTAAGAGTTGTAGAAAATGAGATAAGTGCTAAATCAAAGCAGGCTTTTAATCGTGCTATCGAAGAAAATAAAAAAATGGAAGAAGCAGAGCTTTTGGCTTTGAACGTGGAACAGTCCATTTATTCAAAATATGTCCGAGAGTATTACGAGAATTACCGCTACAATAATACTGAAATAGAGGCTATTATTTTAGGTAATGTCAATACAAAGGAAGAATGGAAGGACAAATACGCTATCATGAAAAATTTCGAACAACAGGAAAATGAAATGAAGAGAAGGATAGAACAAGCTCGTAAAGAATTAGGAACTTTAACTAGTTTAAAAAAAAGCCATATTAATGATATAAAAAAGTTGGAACAAGATAAAAATGAAATTTCCGTTGAAATTAATGAAATGGAAAATAAGGTAGCAAGTTATAAAGAATTAAATAAAGTAAATACAGCGTTGAAATCGACTTTGAAACAATTAGAGGAAGACAAAGATGATTTAACTACTCAAAATGAAAAACTTACCAATGATTTAAAAAATGAAAAACAAAAGACAATATGGGAAAAGGTTTTTAAAAAAAATAAATAAACTAATTTTACTTTTAATTGGAATCTTTTTTTCTATTATAAACCTACTATTCTTGTTACTTATGTGAACAGGCAAAGCCAGTGGTGGAAACATTTTAACTCGATTTTTTTATCAAATATGGTATAATGAAATAGAAAAGAGACGTTGCGATAACAACGTCCCTTTAGACAGCACCGTTAAAGACGGTAGTAGGTTAATAACTAAAAAGTAGTCGTCCCTCGCTAAAGTTGACGGCTATTTTTTGTCTTTATCGTTGGTAATTGCTAGAATGCCAAAGATGATAGTTGCGATTAAAGAACCGAAACTAAGCATTAGCCCTAGCGCTGACTCAACAGGCAAAAGGTTTCTCCTTTCTTTAGATTTAGTGGTTACATTCATATGCACCACCTCACTTTCGATTGGATAAACCACCGTCATTAAACTTTACTGTCATAAATATTATACCATATAAAACCAGTTAGAACCTTATTGAATAAGGATTTTAACTGGTTTTTTCTATGCAAAATAGACGAGTTTCTTCCTTCGCTCCAACCGCCACCGCCGCTACGTCAGAAACATTTTAGGTGGAAAGGAACATTATATGAATCATTATTATTTAGACAATCTCAATAAAGAAACATTCAAAATTGGAGAGAAATCGGTAACTATCGAAAATCCAAATGTTTATTTTCCAGAGTTAAACACAGAAGATAAAACAGAAGAATTGGAATTTTTTCTAATAAGCAATTTGAAAAATTACAGACAAGCCTTTATTGAATTGGCAGAAGCTTCAAATCACGTAGAAGATCGCATAAAAAATCTGCAAGATTTATCGGAACAAAAAGAGATCATTCAACTATATCTTGTTAGGAATAAAGCAACAGTCATAGCTGAACAAACAGGTATTAGCTACCAAACCATTCGTAAACTTCAAAATAATTCGAGATTCATTACACGTATAACTTTTAAGCACTTTAAAGCTTTACTAGAGTTTGCCTACAAATCAGTAACAAAACCTTAGTTCAAAAGATAAAGTCAAAAGCCAGTTCAAGGTCAAGACCCAAATTTCAACCCGATTTTCTTTCACTTTTGATCTGAAATTGTATAGATCATTTCGTAAAAAACGCTTATCACCCACGGCGAAGCCAACTTCTACACGAAAATAACCTGAAAGAAAAGGGGCGTAAATAAATTGAAACCCACAATTTTTTTACTACAGCACTCCCTTTTATTTAAGAACATTTTAGTGTTTAACGAAGTCACGCCGAGGATGACAAGCAATACGAAATGACCTATACAAATAAAATTCAGATGCACAAATTTTAAGTTCAGAAAAATTGAAATTTAAAATCAAAACCTTCCGCCTCCGGAATCGTGCAAACGAAATGGGTTTCAAAAAAAATCAGAGTGAAAGAAGGAATTGACATGGCTACTTATATCAAAGATGTTGAAACGTTGGAAGAATTGAAACAAGTTTATAAAAAGTTAGCTTTGAAGCACCATCCCGATTGTGGCGGAGATGAAGAAGTGATGAAAATTATCAATAATGAATACGATTCACTTTTTGAAAAACTGAAACATATTCATAAAAATAAAGACAATGTATTTTATGAAAAAGAAACCACAGAAACCCCCGAAGAATGGCGAGAAATCATTTCGCAATTGTTAAATCTGAAAATGCAAAATGTCCTTATCGAAGTGATTGGCTCTTTCTTATGGGTCACAGGTGAAACCAAACCTTATAAAGAAGAATTAAAAGCGTTAGGTCTCAAATGGGGCAACAAAAAGAAAGCTTGGTATTTGTCCCCTAAAGGTTATAAGCGACATGGTAAAAAAGATTATGACATGAATAAAATACGCAATATGTACGGCAGCCAAACAGTTAAAAACTATTCGCAAAAACAACTAAAAGAAGCATAGGGGGACAAAATTTATGAGTAGACCATTGACAGTAATTATCAAGCAACAAGCAGAAGTTGAACACCAAAAAATTAGTAGCGCAATCATTCAAAATGATTGCGACTACTTAAAAAATAAATATGGTTCAAAAGAAAAAGCAGAAAGTCGACTACAAAAATTAGAGGAGTTCTTAAATTATGGGAAATGAGGTGCTTAGTATGAGTGAGACAGTACAAGAAATGACCGTCTATCAGTTGCAATCAGTATTTGAATATAAAGGCGTAGCTTTTCCTGATATTAAAGAGGTCGTTACTTTAGACCTACTAGAAGAAGAAAACGCCTTAGAGATTTTAGTGAATTATGAAGGGAGTGACACTCGCTTAATTATCGCAAAAGAGAGCTTAGAAAAAATGATTGACCTTGCAACTGGTAAAGAACATTTCGGACATTGTGAAAATTGTCAAAAAATTCTCTATGAAATGCCCGAACAGTACGGCGTAGGTTACTTATGCCACAGTTGTGCCTATCAAGAAATAAACTATAAATAATGGAATCAATAGCAACACCCACAAAAAAATTAGAAAAAGAAAGTAGGAAATAAACATGATTAAAGTTACAGGAGTAGGACGTTTGACGAAAGACGCAGATTTAAGATACACAACAAAAGGGACACCAGTAGCAAGCTTTACAGTAGCTTGCGACCGTTCTTATATTGGTAAAGATGGGAAAAAAGAAACCACCTTTGTCCGTTGTATTTTATGGGGCAAAATTGCGGTATCTTTTTCAGAATATGCAAAAAAAGGCACATTGATTAGTTTCGACGGTGAATTAAGCACTCGTCAATATGAAGACCAACAAAAGACAACTAAATATGTAACAGAGGTGATTGTTGCTAGCTTCCAATATTTAGAAACTAAAGCAGCTGCCGAAAGCAGAAAAAATAATCAGTCTCAGCAACAAACACAAGGTAGTAACGATCCATATAATGACGGTGCAATTGACATTTCAGATGATGATATTCCATTTTAAAAACGATTTAAAAGGGGGAATTCCCCCCTTTTTATTTTTTAACTTTCAAGTAAAGGAGAACAACAATGATTTACTCAATAATATTTTTAGTCATAGTATTTATTTGGTTCATTCTTAATTTTACAAAGTGGAGTAGAGAAAATATGAGTGCCTCCGCTAGAATAATTGTATCCGTTCTATTTTGTATATTAGCCGCAGCAAATCTATTCTTAAAATAATCGGGGAGAAAAAACATGAGAAAAAGAAAAGGTTTGTTAGGTGGTGCGATCCCCATTATTATTGCTCTGATTGCATGGGGTAGTCACTACTCAGACACAGAACAGACACCTGAAAATCAGACAAACACAATTAGCACTACTGAGATTAGCAATTCAACAATGAATCAAGACGCCGTTAATTTAGACTATGACGGTACGAACAAAGTTGTCACTATAAATAATAATCAACCGAGTTTCAATCAAGATGATTTATCTTTAACAAATGGATCGTGGCAAACATTCACAGACCTAGACAACTTAAATCGTGTTGGTGTTGCAAATGCGTTGTTAAGTCAGGATTTAATGCCGACAGAAGAAAGAGGCGATATCTCGTCAGTCTATCCGACAGGTTGGAAGCAAAAAAAGCTATCTAATGGGAAATGGTTATATAATCGGTCACATTTAGTTGGCTATCAGCTCACAGGAGAAAATGACAACTGGAAGAACCTTTTTACTGGGACAGAACAAATGAACCAAGAAACCATGGTACAATATGAGAATCAAGTAGCAGAGTATCTAAGACAGACGAAAAATCATGTACGGTATCGTGTGACGCCTTATTTCAAAGACAATGAGTTACTTTGTCGTGGGGTGCAAATGGAAGCGCAAAGCGTGGAAGATAGCACGATCAGTTACAATGTATTTATCTATAATGTGGAAGATGGTTATACGTTGGACTATGTTACTGGAAATATTGGGCGAGGGAGTCACATATATGAATAATAGTTTCCTTTTAAAAAGTCATATCGAAAATAGGACAGGAGTTAAGCAAAGTGGATATTTTTCTTTTCAATTTGATCTCCCTTTTCAATTACCGCTATTTGATAAAGTACAACTTGGTACTATCAGTGAAAGAAAAATACTAATGAGTAGAAATAATCATGTTGAAACAAATAAAGGGAAAAGATATTTTTCTACTATTGAAGTCGTTACTATGTTGATATCACCTAACAAAATTAGTATATCAAACGAATATTTAAAAGAAAATTTTTCAAAATCTATAGAATATTTGAATTATTGTATTACTTGTTTTATAAGAGTACTTGGTCCAGAATATTCTGAATTGAGAGAAATTACTAAACAAGATATACCAAAAAAAATCCAATATTTCTATATAAATTCCCGTTCAATAAGAGAAGATAGAATAGTTACAGATTGGTTTAATTTTAAGTACAGAGACTCAGGGGAAGTCAATGAAAAACCTCTTATCGGTGCGCAAGTTAGAGAAGTGGCTAATTATGTTGAAAATGCACATGAAGATCCTTTTTTTAACATTTTAAAATATCTTGATAGGGCAAATTATGCTCAAAGAAATGGTTATTATCAGGAAGCAATTATTCATTTGGGGACATTTATGGAAATGTTTCTTTACAAAATTACACAAATGCTTATGACTAACAAAAAGAAACCAAATGCAAAGATCAGTAATATAATGAATAGCTCTAATTTTGGAAATATACTGGACACTCAATTTTCAAGTATATTTAATGAATACGGAGTTGTATATGACAGACGTAAAGCAGGTAACAATCTTTATGAATATTGGGATATTGTATATCAATTACGTTGTGCTGTCGTTCATGAAGGAAAACACGTAAATCAAGAAGATACCTTAAAAGCATTTAGAATTTCTTTGCGCTTCGTAGTTGATATTGTCAGAAATCTTCAAGAAAATTATTTTGACAAAAAAATTTATGATTTTTCTAAATTTATAAAGTATTCACCTAAATCTATTTTGGATTATGAACTATAAATATAACATGACTCTAGAAGTGTTACTTATGGGTATACCCACAGGTATCACTCTTGTTTTTTGAAAATACTATCATATCAAACTATTTTAATATCAAGTAGTGTTACTTTTAAATGGTAATTAAATGAACTCTAGTTATGATTAGACATAAAACGTATTTGAGCCTATTATTAAAGTAAATAAAATGAATAGAGTTAAATGTCTCTTTTAAAGAAGGATTGAGGACTATGAAAACAAGTACTAAAATCGGACTTGGTGTGCTAACTATTGCTGGTACGTATGCCACAATTAATTGTTCAGAAAAAATATTAGGCAAATTTGAACGTGAAGTGACTCGCTACAAGACAAAAAAAGTTGTCAAAGAAAAATTTAATGGGAATGAAAAACTATTAAATATTGTTGATGATTTATCTGATAATGAATTAAACTCACTTAATCAAATCGTTAAAAACATTAAAATTAGCCGAGAAAAAATTAATGATATGGGAAAGAAAATAAAAGATAGTGCGGGAATTAGACTGTAACCGAAAATTGTTAATTTCTTTGGATTAGATTAATCTACTCCATTTTTTTATTTTATTTGTTGTTAATCGCTTGCCAAGTATTTGGCTTTTTTTGCAAGTTCTTAAAATAAAAGATAAATATCACGATTCAGTTAAAAAACATCCAAATAATTAATTTGAAAAGCTATACTTTCAATTTGTCAATTCGTTTAAGAAACATTAAGAGTTTATTGTATAACTTAATTTTTTTCATATCATATTGTTCTCATTCTACGACTTACCTTGTAATTTCTCTCAATAGATGATATGTTTAGATATGTAGTAAGGTTTCATTGTGAACATTGTTTAACATTAATAAATCAATTTTAATGCTTCTACTTATCACTTTAAGATTCTATTGCAAATAAACACTTAAATGTGTAAATGGAGGTATTTTTTATGAATACAGGTACTGTAAAATGGTTTAATGCGGACAAAGGCTTTGGTTTTATTACTTCAAGTGATGGGTCAGATTTGTTTGCTCATTTTTCTTCTATTGAAGGTGATGGTTTTAAAACATTAGATGAAGGTCAATCAGTAACTTTCGATATTGAAGAAGGTCAAAGAGGCCCACAAGCCACTAACATTATTAAAGATTAATATTTAAAGAAGATCATTGTTTGATCTTCTTTTTTTTTATTATTAATAAGGAGGAATGTACTATGGCAAAAGGATGGGGAACATTTTATACAGCTGTACCATCTGATATTGGGCAACAATTTTCAACCGGTGAAGAAGTGTGGATTACTTATAATAAGAATTCTGAAAAAGTAACTATTGTGCGTATGTTAGTTAATTCCGCAATAGTACATTTTGACAATACCAGTGAAATTAACTACGATCATATAAACAACAGAACCGTCATTAGTTATTCTAAACTTCATAAAGTATAAAAACAGAAAATACAACATGTCCATTATAAGTATACTTATAATGGACTTTTTTCTTTGTTGATATTACAATATGTCACTTTTAAAATTATATTGCAATTTTTTCAACTACTAAATTGCACAAATGCAAAAAAATTTCCTTTGTCATAATATTATCTTCTTTCGTAAATCCTATTATTATCTATTTAGGGCTTACTTATAATGGATTTTTAAAATCACAGACTACACTCAATTTTTATTGTCTATTTTAGATATCTATTAATTATATCTTCATGTACCTCAAATCCATTACTATGCAATTACTTCGAATAGATATACAATGACTTTAACTATTGGAAGGATGTGTTAGTATGATTCAACGAAAAGATATTTCAAACTATGTAGAATTAAAATATAAAACTATTCCGGAAAATACTTTTAGTAAATTTCCAGAATATTGTGTTTTAAGACATAAAAATAATGAGAAATGGTATGGCTTAATCATGAATATATCTAAAAACAAGTTAGGAATAGATAGTGAAGGAGAAACAGATATTATTGATCTTAAAGTCGGTTCTGGACTAGTGGGGTCACTGATCTCTAAAGATGGATATTACCCAGCTTATCATATGAATAAGGAGCATTGGATATCTGTTGATCTAAACTCTAAAATTACTTCTAATGAAATTGAGAAACTCATTGACATTAGCTATAATTTGACAAACTAAAAAAGTGGAGGAAATAATGAGAGAAATTAAGATGATACTAGATACTTTATTAAGAGCACAAGAAAGATTTGAGGACACGCTAAAACAAATGAATTTAAACGAGGCTAATTCAATGCCTAATCCCTTAATTAAATCTGTTAGCTGGTTGATGTGGCACACTTCAAGAGAATTAGATTATCAATTCTCTGAATTAAATAAAAGCGAGCCATTATGGATAAGTGATGGTTGGACTCATAAATTTAACTTAGATCTACCTGATGATACACAAGATTATAGTCATACCCCAGAACAAGCACGAAAAGTAGTTGTTTCTGATAAAAAATTATTAAGTGAATATCTAAATACCAGCATACAGTTTGTAGAAAGTTACTTTGAAACTCTTGATGAAACAAGTCTTACAGATATTATTGATAAAAATTGGACTCCCCCAGTTACTAAAGAAGTACGTATAGTTTCCGCTATTGACGATGCAGTGATGCATTCTGGACAAGCTGTTTATACAAGACGTCTAGTGATCAATAAATAAGAATTAATATTAGAATATGAATAATTCAAATAAAAAAATTATTATGCTGTTTTATAAAGGGGCTTATTTCAAATGGAAAACCAAATGATCATTACACCAAAAATATTTCTGAATAAAGTTTTAGCAGGGACTGCAACTGGTGTTATTGTTGGTCTTATTCCTAACGCTGTACTTGGAGCTGTCTTAAAATATTTTAGCCAGTATGATTTAGCTGATACGATTTCGCAAACTGCTATCATTTTTCAGATTGCTACACCTCTAATTATCGGTGGGTTGATTGCTCTACAATTTGGATTTAATCCTATGAATATGATGGTTGTGGCTGGTGCAGCCTTTGTGGGATCAGGAGTCGTTAAATTTATACCTAGATTAGCTGAAACTGGTCTATATGTAGGTGCAGGGACAGGTGATATCATAAATACAATGATTACCGCCTCTATTGCTGTTTTACTAATTCAGCTAATAGGTGACCGGTTCGGTTCTGTAGCTATTGTTTTAACACCTATTGTTGTTGGTGTCGGTGCTGGTACAATTGGGTTTTATTTGTACCCTTTTGTCACATCAATTACTTCAGCTATCGGAATTTTGATTAATAACTTTACTACTTTACAGCCACTATTAATGGCGATATTAATTAGTTGTTCATTTGCTTTCTTGATTATTTCACCAATCTCTACTGTAGCTATTGGAATAGCAATTCAACTTAATGGTATATCTGCTGGTGCGGCTGCTATGGGTGTGGCAGCTACGACTATTGTTTTAGTTGTAAATTCATGGAAAATTAATAAATCGGGGGTCACAATAGCAATTGCTTTAGGAGCTATGAAAATGATGATGCCTAATTTGTTTAGAAAACCTATTATTTTAGCTCCATGTTTGGTTACTGCAATAATTAGTTCGATACCTGTTGCTGTCTTTTCTATATCAGGAAATCCAGCATCCGCTGGATTTGGGTTAGTTGGCTTAGTCGGGCCACTCGCATCATTAGATGCGGGATTAAATATTGGATTAGTTCTTTTGTGCTGGTTAGTTATTCCAATTATTGCAGCCTTGTTCACACAATTTATTTTTGAGAAAATTTTGAAATTATATAATCGTGAAGATGTTTTTAAATTCTTAGGATAATTTATTTAAAAAATAATGTTTCAAGAAGGGGTCAGAAACTTAAAAGTTTTTGACCCTTTAATTTTTTCTTGATATACTTGAGTTTGATTAGTGTCAAAAACTTATGTTCAGAAAGAAAGTGGAAATTTTGTCGATTTATGGATATTCTAGAGTAAGTACTAGTAACCAAGACTATAAAACACAGATTGCAAAACTAGAAAAATCTGGAGCAACTGAAATTTTCAGTGAAAAATATACTGGAACGAAAAAAGAAGGTAGAAAAGAGCTAGAAGAGTTAATTTCTGTTGTGAAAAATGGCGACCAAGTATTAGTCACTAAGATAGATCGTCTTGCAAGAAGTATTGTTGATTTGAATGAAATAATTTCTTCTTTCAATCAATCTGGTGTCACCGTCATATTCTTAGAAAATTCATTGATATTTGAACCCAATAAAAATGATTCCATGCAAACATTGATGATGAATATGCTTGGCAGCTTTGCACAATTTGAAAGAGACTTAATTGTTACACGTACACAGGAAGGGAAACAGTGGCAACGTGCAAACAACAAACATTACAAAGAAGGACGACCTAAAAGAGTTATAACAGAACGATATAGGCATGCACTAGAATTGATGGAGACAAATAGTATGAGAGAGGTTGAGAAAAAAACAAATATTTCATTGTCTACGCTAAAAAGGATTAAAAAGCAGGCAAAAGCTGAATCTCTTAAAAAGAATTTGTTGTAAAAAAAAAGATTTCAATATATAATTCGAAAAAAACTTATGTAGAGGTGAATTATATGAATATAGAAGTCGGTGAACATTATGTAGGAAAGGATTGTCATGGTGATTTGATTGCTGGAACAATTACTAAGATTTTAGAGAAGACCTTTATTGTCAGTTCTGGAACAGAAACTTTTCTTATTAAAAAAGAAGAAAGTGATAAATTAAACAACTTAAAAAAATCAGACTGAAAATTTAAGGTTTAAAACAGACTATTCTTTCCTATGCTTATCATATAAATCGTTACTTTGCTATTGCATTTCCGTGAATGAATCAATAAAATAAGGGAAACATACGTATTTTGTAAAAGAGAAGTAAAATGATGAATAAAGACAAATTAGCTTCAAATGTAGCCGATAAAACGGGATTAACTAAAAAAGACTCACTGGCTGCTGTAAATGAATTATTAACAGCTATTGAAGAATCACTAGCACAAAAGGAAAAGGTTCAAATCATTGGTTTTGGTAATTTTGAAGTAAGAACTCGTGCAGAACGTAAAGGACGAAATCCGCAAACAGGAGACGAAATTACAATTCCTGAAAGTAAAGTACCAGCATTTAAAGCAGGAGTACAACTAAAAGATGCTGTAAATTAAAGTTACTTGTAGACTCTCGTTTTTAGACGAGAGTTTTTTTATTGCATGAAAAAAAGGTTATTTTTTCACTGAATATTTCCAGCATACCCACAGGTAACACTTTTTATTTTTTTAAAAATCCTATTTTATCGCCTTTTCTTTTGGGTCAGAAAGTGTTACTTTTGGGTGTGTATTAAATGGTTTTTCAAATTTAGACTTTTGGGAGTGATTTTTTATGTTTGTTGCTTACTTGAGAGTATCAAGTGCCGATCAAAATTTAGAGAGACAAAAACAACTCATTTCTGATTGGAAACTAGAAAAAGAAATTAATAGTCAGGATTTAATCTTTTTTGAGGAAAAAGTATCAGGAAAAAATGTACAAGAAAGATCACAGCTTTTGAAAGCTTTAGATTATTTGAGAGAACGTGATACTTTAGTTGTTACTAGTCTTGATCGTCTAGGACGAAATAGCAACGATATTAAAGATTTGTTGCAACAAGTTAGAAGTAAAGGCGCTAATGTTGAAATTTTAGACCTCCCCTCCTTCTCTGGTGTAACTGACGATAGCTTGCGAAACCTATTGTCTAATCTCGTAATAGAAGTATTTAGTTATATTGCTGAAAGTGAGCGAGTAAAGATTTTAGAACGACAGGAGCAAGGGATTGCAATTGCCAAAGAAAAAGGTATTTATAAAGGACGTCCCTTAAAATATCATGCAGGAGCTACAGGACAAAATAAACTTGTCTACGATAAAGTGACGGAAATGTTAAGTCGTGGTTTTCCAATACTCACTATCGCAAGAGAATTAAATTTACCAAGAAAGACCATTTACGCAATTAAAGAAAGAAGCTACTAATTATTAGGTGATATTTATGAATAAATTACTTAAAAAGAAACAGCGAATGAGATTACTTACTGTTATAAACAGTAATCCCGATTGGTCGAATAATGAAGAGGCATTGCAAAAAGTACAAAATCTAGCTGAACCTCTATTCGTCAATCGCCCTCCCTTTCCAGAAACAAAATTAGATTGGCAAAATTTCAAAAGAAGTGACTTTTTGTTTTTGTTGTCTTTAGGTTACGGAACCAAAGATTTAGAAAAAATATATAAAGTAAGTCAACTAGTTATTTCCAAATGGCGGGAAGATCAGGGATTTAGTGAACAAACAAAAGAAGAAATTATATACAGGTATTCAAACGAAGTTGTCAAAGCTAGAAAAAATAAAAGACTTTCCGATTATGGTATACAACCTTAAAATGTTTGGTGGTGAGAATATGCAAGCAAGAGAAAAAAAAGCAATACGCAAAAAAATGTTAATACTAATGAATCAAGATGATAATTGGATTGAAAATGAAGCACTGGCAGAAGAAATACAAGCATTAGCCCAGCAATTGACTGTACCTCCCCCATCATTGCCACCTCTTCCTAAAAATCAAAGAGAACGGGGCACCCTGGAGAAGGAAGATTTTCTATTTTTAATTTCTTGTGGTTATAATTCAAACGATATTGCCTTGTATTTCAGTACACCAACAACGGTAATGTCAAAATGGCGAAGTGATCAAGGCTTTTATGGACTATCAAGAGAAGATATCATGAAAAATTTTTCAGAAGAAATAAAGCACGTCAAAAAGAAGAAACAATTGTTAGACTACGTACTCGAATAAATATTGGACACTATAAGGAGGAATACCAATGAATCCCTCTGCTTATAAACAAGCTAGAGCATTGCATGAGCAGTATTCAGAGGAAATAAATAAATTAATCCAAATCCATAAAAATGATCCCGACCTTTTTCACCCTTTGGGAAAAGACAAGAATTGTGCCTACTGTGACCGTTACAAGAAAATTCTTAGTAAGCAGAAAGAAAACTTATTGTTTTTAGAAACGTACGAAAAAACATATATAGTAGATAATCCGCTAATTCAACAAGTAAAAAAAGTAGAAGAAAAGAAATCACCACCTCGTAAATATGCTATCTATAGTCTTACTTTCAAAGATGGTTCAGAATTTATTGTTCATGCTTGTTCTCAACAAGCAGCCTGTAACGCTACAAAAAGATCAGAAGAAAGTCTATCTAAAGCAATAATCATAAAAAAAGACTACTACAACAGTATTTATTTAGAGAAGTCAAATGGTGCTGTTACTTCATTAACCTCTTCACTATCAAGTCGTAGCAAAAATAAAAATTATGTACTAGCAGAAATGCAGCAAACTAAACTTAAATTTTCAGGGGTTTGTTTCAATGAAACTCCAATTGAATTTTTTAAGTATTCGCCAGAAAGAGTATCAGAATTAATTGCTTTTGTCGGAAATATTCCTCTTACAAAAACGAAAAAATTTAATTTGACAGGAAAAGTAGCACTCCAAACCAAGCATGGTGGAATGAGCTTAGAACCCGGACACGTTTTATTGAAAATAGGAAGAGATATTTTTATTACCATGAGTGCAGAGGAATTTATCAATAACTTTGTAGAAGACGAAGCATTGGTATGGATTGAAAAGAATTGAATTTTCAATATAGTATTCTGAGTACTGATATTTAAAATAAGAACAAAATATAAACAGCAATCATTTTTCAGCTCATTTGGGTAGATAAATGGTTACAGTAACGCAATAACTTATTCTGATATACAGAATGTAGATTCTAATAAGAATAGAAATATTGAAATCATAGCATTCAAGAAATGAAGCAATATTTTCTAAGGTCAAAACTTGTATTATTTCTAGTCCAGTTAATAGCAAAAAACCACTCTACCGAGTGGTTTTTTATGTTTTAGATTACTTCTAATTAATTACTAATAATTAATTAGAAGTTACAAATTATTAATTACTAGTAATTAGTTATGATTAGAAAAATATTCATTAAAGATATCTTCGACTATATCTACTAGTTTCTTATTTTCTTTAAAAGCTTTTTCTCTTAGTTTTTCGTACTGATACTCTCTAACTTGAACTGGTCTGCTTTTTTTTCTTTTATTAGAAAATGGGCTTTTCTCGTTATTAATTTCTTTCGTATCAATTTTATCTAGTAAACTCTTCTTTTCCATAATTTCGCTCCTAATTAATTTCTTTTATTCTATTTTCAATTTCTTGTAGTAATTCTGAATACATGAATAAAACTCTTTCGTCGTGTGTATCATTGTCTGTAATTCCATTCTTCCCGAAGCGTTTTATTCTTTCTCTTTGATATATTTTATTATCTAAAACTGCTTCACCAAAGAGCTCGTCAGAAGCTTTTATTATCTCACTATCTACTTTTCCGTCTTTCTTTATTAAATATTGTATTATTCCAAGTAACTCAAAATCTGTATGATAATCAGATCTTAATTCCTTCAAATAATTAATGAATTTAACACTAGACGAAAAAGCTTGCTGTTGTGTTTGTAAGACCATTAAAACATAATCACTAGCTATGACAGCATTATTAGTAAATCCACTTAAAGTTGGTGGAACATCAATTAAGATATAGTCATAATTATCCTTTATTGGCTTAATTAATTCCTTTAACAAATAATATCTTTCTTGTTTCTTATATTCTTCAAGTAAATCTGGTAACTTACTTAGATTCCAGTCAGCGGGTATCAAGTCTAGGTTATCAGAAATTCTAAGAATTGAAGGTTGGATATTTAATCTTTCCAATGACTCAAAAAAAGTAAACTCGGGTTCTCCATTAACTTTGTAAGTTTCTTTAATAATCTCGGTAGAATTACTTTGGGGGTCAAAATCTATTAATAATGTTTTTTTACCTTCTCTATTTAATAGATAAGAAAATAAAACACAAGCGGTCGTCTTACCAACACCACCTTTAAAATTGCCTATGGTAATAACATTAGACATATCATCTCTCCTTGTAATTAATTATTTGTAATTAGTAATTTATTTTATATAATTAATTATACAGGCAGGTGCCTTTCATGTCAACAAGTAATTTGTAATTAATTACAAATTATAAATTATCTTGTCTGAGTTACAAAAAAATATTGTTAGTAATATGCGGATATGCTATCATAATCATACAACGAAATGAGGAGTTTAATATGTTCGACTACATCAATATCAAATCTATTTACGGAGAATTATATTTCAAATTTCCTAAAGCACTTATTTATAGTGATACCTATAAATCTCTAACCAGTGACGCAAAGTTAGCCTATATGTTACTACGGGATCGCCTAGAATATTCTGTAAAAAACAACTGGTATGATACTAATGGAAATATCTATTTTATTTTTACCAACGACGAATTAATGACTATTTTAAATTGTTCTAAACCAAAAGTCATCAAAATTAAAAAAGAACTGCAAGCAATTCAACTACTTCACCAAGTACAACAAGGACTGAATAAACCAAACAGATTGTACTTAGCAAATCTTAAAGTTAATGCTGATGATGTATATATAAAAAACAATCTAACCTTTGATAGCAAAGGAAGTAAAAATTCTTTACTTCCAGAAAATCACACTGAAACCCTTGATACCAAAGGAAGTAAAAATTCTTTACTTCCAGAAAATCACACTGAAACCCTTGATACCAAAGGAAGTAAAAATTCTTTACCCAATCAATATATAACTAAAGACCTAGACACTAATAGACACTTAATAGACACTGACAAAGACGAATTACAAAATCAAATTTTGCTAGATAACTTTGTGGAATCTTGCCATAATTCCCAAGTACCGACGTTTATTCCTGATAGGGTGTTACAGTTGATTGCTACCTTTTCGCCTAACTACGAGTGTGCCAGACAGACAGTGAAGACGATTCATAATGCCAAGTACAAAGCCCAAGAACAAACTGGAATCACGATTGTTTTTGAAGAATTAGAACAACAAGGAATCCCTGCGGAAGCTGAATTGTATCAAACGTTGTTGAAGGCTTATCAGAAAAATAAAACAGAGAAAGTAAAGGATATTCAAAGCCTTATTTTTGTCTATGTTCGCAACTGGTTTGTTGAAAAACCAATTGCGCTTATTCAACAAGCTCAAAGTGGCGAAACCTTGCCAGAGGTGACAATGGATTCTTGGCTATAGGTTAAAAAATAATTAAAATTATCGGTTAAAATAACTAATGATTAATCATAAAAATTCGTAATAAACCTTTGATAAAGCTGTTCAATTATGATAAAATAATGATAGAAAGTTACATCGAGTCTATTTAACATAACAGCTGTTTCTGATATTCTTCTTTTTGCAAACAAAAAACCGAAGAAAAAGACTGATGTTATCGCTTTTTCTTCGGAATTATGAATTTTCTAAAAATTTAACTTTGCAAATTTAGAATTTCTATGCTACTGTTTAGTCATTAAATGACTAACGATAGACTTTCGTAGTTTTAGAGCAAATAGAATCGCTTATTGTGAGGGGCAACCTTCACTTTAAGCATGAGCCCGCGCCGTTTCTACCAAACAAGGTTTAGGACCCTTGAGAGGATCATAGAAACAGCAGCGGATCAATAATGTAGCTTATTGATACTAGCTCTTGCTTCGTTACAAACGATTGTCTGCAACAGTCTAAATAATATCATATTTTGTGTATTTTGGAAAACTACCCCTTTTTCCTGTGTATTTGTGATTTTCACAGGTTTTTGTAAGTATCCAAAAATGACAGTGTGTGATTTTTTAGATGAGCAGATAATCCGTAATGAAGTTAGGCTGATACCAATAAGGTGTCAGCCTTTTTTGTTGTTCAGAGGAAAGGGTAGCACTCAGAATAAGCGATTCTATTTGTACAAGCTAGAAGGCGAATCAATCAATATACCTCATAAACTCGCAAATAATGAGGCGCCTTCTTGTTTGATAGTAAAAAAAATAATTGACATACGAACACGTGTTCGTTATAGTGTGAATTAAGCTTGATATGAAAGCAATCATACTGTTCGGTTTTACAATATTGTGGATACGAGGTGAAGATAGTGAGGAAGAATCAAGCTGGTATTGAATTTATTTGTCAGTTCGCCCATAGATTGACGGTGACTAAACAAAATGATTTGGGTCAATCAAAATTGGTACATTATTTTGTGAAAGGGTACGTCGTTCAAGAAGTTGTCTATTATCACGTGGGTAAAACACGAAAGGAAATGATTGTTGATGAATGTCAATTATCAGAAATTTATCGACTGATAAAAAATGTATATGACAAAGAAGGTGTATTACTTGCTAGAAGGGATAGCTTAAAAGCACCTTTGAGAATGACAAGTAAAGGATTTGTAAAGCAAAAAACTGGTTAAAAAAATTATTTCTCTTTTTTCGTTTGCTTGAAAATATTGTGGAGAAATCACGGCACTTGAGGAGTAAAAAAATAAATAGAAGTAGGCTTAGATAATGTAACGCAATAAGTAATCTGGATTGATTAATAAAACGAGTAATCGTTGTTAATGAATTTTAGTGGCAGTAATTATCTTTAGAAAGGGGTCTCGGTTCCTTTAGCAAACGCAACTATTTAGTTTTTACGGTAATGAACACTTGCAATAAAAGTAAGTGGTAAATATCAAGGAAAAGGATTTTCAAAGCAATCCATAGCGTCTAGGTTGATTAGAGCAGCTACTTAGAGACCTAGGCTTTGACGCACATTCGGTGAAATAAACGAACTGGCTTCTCGTAATGGGGGAGCGCTCAAAAATGGGTCATTTAATTTTTGGGTCGTAGGCTGCAATACATGAAAACACTTGCCAAGACATTGCAAAAGCAATCGAGCATTTACCGTTGTTTTCTAGGGTTTCGAGTTACGGACGCCATAAACTCGTCGACATATTTTATTTGTATTTTAAATTTTCAGCAAACGAAAAAAGAGAAAACACGTTTTATTTAGCAACAAAAGATTTCTTGTAAAGGGGTGAAATAGCCAATGAGGGATTGGGTAGTACAAGTTTTAGGAGTTGATGGTGGCGTTCGTTTTGAATCATTGACTCATGGAACAGAGAGACAAGCAAAGCTGTTACTAGCAACTTTTGAACATAAAGCAGGGTATTCATTTAATCATTAGGAGGAACAGGAATGAGAAAAAAATTTAGTTTAGGTGAAGTAAAAAAACGATACAAGTTGTATAAATCAGGGAAGCGTTGGCTTGTAGCAGCAACCGTATTTATCGGATTATTGGGTCTAGGAAGTGTCTCACAGGCAGACGAAATAAGTACCACGCAAACACAGGAGTCAGCAATAACCGCTGTTGAAGGCACTTTTGACAGTGAGTCTGATTCTGATGTGTCTGACGTACCAATCACAGAAGGTGAAAATCCACAGCCTAGTGAAGATGAAATCGCCAATGCAAACGGTGGTAACATTATACAACCTAGCGAACAGTTTCAACAAGAACAAGAAGCGAGGGCTTACCAATCAAGAGCGGTAGATCAATTACCAATTTATCAGGCATACAATCCGAATAGTGGAGAACATTTCTTTACCCAAAGTAAAGCTGAAAAAGACGGATTGGTTAAAGCAGGTTGGAAAGATGAAGGAGTGACCATGTATGGTTCCTCCTCTGGAAATGCCGTTTATCGTGTATATAATCCCAATACTGGCGAACACCACTACACCACTTCAAGCTCAGAAAAAAATGGTTTAGTAAAAGCAGGTTGGAGAGATGAGGGTACTTCATGGTATGCGCCTTATGATGGGGCTGCTGTTTATCGTTTACTTAATCCAAATGCGAAAGGTATTGGCTCACATTACTACACGACGAACACGTCAGAGCGAAAATGGCTGATGGATTCAGGTTGGAAAAGTGAAAGTATTGCATGGTTTAGTGTTGGTTCAAGAAGTAAAGTAGATAAATTAGTGGATTGGTTTTATGTTCGCCAAGATATTGGTATTACTTACAGCATGTTGATTCCTCAAAGAAATGGTCCAAAGCAATATGATTGTTCAAGTGCCGTGTATTCAGCATTAATTGAAGCAGGCTATTTACCACCAGGGACAACACTAGGGAATACTAGTACATTATCATGGTTAAATGGTAGCGTCCTTACTGAAATTTCAAGAAGTGAAGTTCGTAAGGGAGACATTTTTATTTCAGGTGATCAAGGCAATTCAAACGGTGCAGCAGGTCATACAGGCGTTGCTTCCAGTAACACTACAATTGTTCATTGTAATGGAGCTGATAATGGCATAAGTGAAACACAGATTGAAGGGCGGACAGGCCCTACACCGACAAAGTGGTATCGCTTGAAATAATTTCATTTTAAAATGAAATTTTATTATAATATAAGCTAAAAAGCGCTTAAATCATAAATGGTGCGAAACTTCTAAAAAAAGTATTAACATTGTATATACAAACGATTTTATTTGTAGTACAATGTTATTACGCTAATAGAAGGGAGGCAGCAAAATGTCACAAACAACAGTTACGTTTAGAATTCCCGGAGATGAAAAAGAGCTCGTAAGCGAATATGCTAAAGCACATAATTCTTCTATCTCTGAACTTTACAGGAATGCGGTACTTGAAAAAATTGAGAACGAAATTGATTTGAAGACCTTAAAAGCTGAAATGAAGTTGAGTAAGGAAAACAAAGAAGTTGGTATTTCTCAAAGTGAGATGGAGCAACTATTAAGTGAAGTATAATGTTGTATATATGCCTCAGGCACAAAAACAGTTAAAAAAAATGGACAGGTATCAGGCTAGGATCATTGTTGCTTGGATTAGGAAAAATTTAGAAGGAACAACTGATCCCAGACAACATGGAAAAGGTTTGGTAGGTAACAGAAGTGGAGAATGGCGGTATCGTATAGGAAATTATAGAATTTTGGCTAACATAGATGATACTAATATTTTGATACAAGTGTTTGCTATAGGGCACAGAAGTACTGCATATAAGAAATAAAGTTCAGCAAATCTTCCAACAATTAAGCAAAAATTGGGGATTCAGCTAGAAGGAGAAAAAAATGAAAGCAAGAACAGTATTAGGAAACGTTGTTTTAGGTATAGGAGCGGTATTGGCAGTGGGAGTATTTGCCAGTACCAATCCACAAGAAACAGAGGCAACAACATTGTACCGTGCATACAACCCGACGTCAGGGGAACATCTATTTACGACTAATACGATTGAAATTCCGTATATTTCGCAATTTGGTTGGAGAGACGAAGGGACAGCATGGGCGGTACCAAGTTCTGGTGAACCAGTTTATCGTATGTTAAATCCCAACACAGCAGATCACCACTACACATTAAGTGCTAGTGAACGAGACAACTTGAAAATCAAAGGTTGGCGCTATGAAGGGGTAGCATGGTATTCAGGAGGAAAAACAGAAGTATTCCGTATGTACAATCCTTATGCAAGAACAGGGACACACCATTTTACAACAAATGGGCAAGAATGTGACTACTTAGTTCGTAAAGGTTGGAAGTATGAAGGTGTTGCTTTTTATAGTGGGAGTGATGAAAAACCAGTAGAACCAGAAAAGCCAGTAACACCGACACCAGTTGACCCAATCGGCAATAGCGGCATTTTAGAAAAAGATCAATGGGACGCAGGGGATAAAGCAGATATCATGTGGAACGACCCTAATAGCCAATATTACTACGCATGGTTTGTAATACATGAAGACCCACAATCAACAAAAGGATGGGCATATATTGTAGAACCAGTAAAAATGAGTAATGGTGAATATTGGTATACTGTTAATTTTTACGAACATGACACGACTACAGATCAATAAATAATAATTAGATATTCTAAAGCACTTGGAGTAGAAACTCTAGGTGCTTTTTTATATATAAAAATAATGGAAATGGAGGAAACACAATGAAGAAAGGTAGAATTTTAAGAGCCAAACTAGCGACTATTGCAATGTTATTGTCAGTTGGGTCGAGTACCTTTGTAGCACCAGCTGCTTCTTTGGCAGAAGTAACGACTCAATCAACGACTGAGACTGTAAAGGATTCAAGCGTTGAAAGTTCTTCAAAAGAGGAGAACAAAAATAAAAAAGAAACGGAGGAATCTAAATCTCAAACTAACACTAGTGTTGGGAAGGACGTAGCTACAGAAGAAACGACCGTAGAAGTTCAGCCAGTAGAACGTATTGGCAATCAAAGCCTTACGTCAGACCAAATTCAACAATTGGCAGAACGTGAAGGAGCAGCTAAATACAATACTGCTGGTTTAAGTAATGAAGAAATTGAACAATTAGGATTGGCTATTTTTGGTGAGTATCAGCCAGCTGGTGCTTCTGTCACTATGAAAAATGATAATGGTGAAGAAGTAAATATTCCGTTCAAAATGAAAGCAATGACTCGTGACATTGCTAGTTCAAATTCATTTAATATGAGTTATGTGTTGACTGGTCATGGGACAACTTCACGCTACCCAATTATGAATCACCATTATGTTGGCTCGCGCTATGCCTACTGCATCGATCCGAATGTCTTGTTTGGTAACGGTTCGGATTACACATCTAAGCCGATGGATATCTCTAATCAAACCTATAAAAACATTAATGATGTTATGCTGTTTGGAGCACAAGACGCTTCCGATGATGTCGCTTCTGGATATACTCAACTGTTAGTATGGTCTCGCTTAGGTTGGGACGTGACGGAAGTTGCTGGAATCGGCAATTTAGAAGGATTCAAGGCTTACCAAGCAGAAGTTGAAGCTAAAATGCAACAATGGTATAAACCAGCCTCATTTAATGGGCAAACCGTTAATCTACGTTCTGGCGAGTCAGTGACATTGACAGACTCTAACAATAGTTTAGCTCAAATGGATATTTTGGCGAATACAACAGGAACAACCGTATCGAAAAATTCAAATCAACTTACTATCACAGCTACTAAAGATATTAAAGACGGAGGTACTATAAATTTAGGAAAACCAAACATTAGAACAGAAAGTGCTCTAATATGGTCTGCACCTAATGCACAAACTGTTGCAACACCGGGTAAAGCTGACCCTTCACCAACGTTTTCTAATATTAAAGTGAATAAAATCAAGGAAGGAAAACTTACCTTAAAGAAAACTGATGAAGACGGCAAAGCGATTGCTGGCGCAAAATTCAACATTACTGTAGATGGTAAAACAAAAGTTTACACTACTGACGTAAACGGTAATTTTGAAACACCTGTTTATCCAGAAGGCACAAAAATTGATTACGAAGAAATCGCAACAATCGCAGGACATTACATTGACCCTGCTACTTCTAAAGGAACAATTGTAATTAAAGATGGCGGAAATGAGCTTGTGGTGAAAAACCCAACAGTTAAAGTTGCTTTAGACTCACAAGCAAGTAACGTTGACGGTGCGCAATTTGTTAATCCTTTAAAAGATCAAAAATTACGTGATGAAGTCATGATTGACGGTCAACAGTTGCCTGAAAATGCTAAATTACGTTTAACAACTGATTATGTTGAGTTTGGCACTGGTAAACAGTTAGGCGAAGAATCGTTGAAGAAGACAGAAGAATTTACTGCTAAACAAGCAAAATTTGTTCATAATGTTTACTACGATTTCAATGCAGAAGGTATGAATGGTAAAAAAGGCGTATTCACTAACGAATTAGAATACTATAACCCATCAATTAAAGAATGGGAAAAAGTTGCTTCTCATAGCGATTTAGACAATGAAGCAGAATCTATTCAATTTGTAGAGCCTAAAATCCATACTGAATTTTTCGCTTTTGACAACAATAATAATGCTGTTAAAAATCCAGATCCATTGGCTAATACAAAAGGATATGACCGTGTGTATTATGAAAACTTAATTTCTGGTCAGCCTTATACATTTGATTTATCTATCATGGATAAAGAAACTGAAAAACCATTTACTGACCCAATGGGTAAAGAAGTAACTGGAACACTAGATATTGTAGCTGGTAAAGATGGAGAAGTCACTTCTAAAATTCTTGCAAAAGATTACTATACAGCTGCTAAAGAAACTAACGACAAGGCAGACACTGAAAAAGACACAGGTAAAGCAGACAAAGAGACTGCTAATTCTGGTTCAAAAGTTGAAGCTAAAGCAACTGATACAACTGACAAAGACGCAACCGAAACCGACGATACAGCCGCTAAAGAAGAAAATGACACTGCTACTGAATTTTCTAAATTGGAAGAAGTAACTTTATTAGAGGGTTACGTTGACGTACCATTCGAAATTGACTTGTCACAAGCAGCAGGTAAAGTAATCGTTGCTTTTGAAGGACTGTCTTCTAAAGGTACAGACCTAACAAGCGAAAAGAACATTGACGAAGTGAAACAACAATTAACTGTCAATGTCCCTGAAACGCCTGTTAAACCAACAACACCAACTAAATCTATCCCTCAAACATGGGGATCATTAAGCGATATGCAAAAAGTTTTAGCTGCTGTCGTAATGCTTGCAATTGTTGGAGCAATTGCAACTGTATTATATCTTAACCGCAAAAAAGAAGTAAAAGAATAAGCGGGAAGGCTATAAACAAAGAACCAAACTTTCTCTCTAGGTGCCTGTAAAGGCGCCTAGTGTCTATCATGTGTCTTTTTTCTTGTGTCTCATTCTAGTTTTCAATTGGGAGGAATACGTGAAAAAATTTCTAAGAATATTACCTATTTTGTGGTTTATTGTGGGTCTAGCTTTTGCGGGTCTTTGTTTTTACGGTTACTCTTTGTTGAAAACAACGGATAACGACATAAGTATGACGCACCAAATACAACCTAAAGAAGAAACAAAAGAAGCAACTGAAAAATTAAATGATCAAGCCAATTTTGATCCCGATTCAATTAAACCAGTCTCACCTAGCGAGTATGCTAAAGCACAACTAAATTATGAAAAGATTGTCAATCAGTGGGGAATTGGTGCCATATACATTCCTAGTGCCAATATTAGAACCAAGGTACTAGCAGGAATGAGTAATCAAAATTTAATGGTAGGAGTTGGGACTTATTATACCGACCAAACTTTAGGAAAAGGCAACTACGTTTTGTTGGCTCATAACTTAGTAGAAGGCGGGGGCGCATTAGGAGGGATTTCTAACACACAATTATCAAGTGTCATTTATGCCACTGATTTTACGAATGTTTATGAATACTTCACAACGAAAAACGAAGTCGTAAACCAAGCCAATGGTGAAGTTTTAGACCTACCAAAAGAAGAAGAAAAAGCAAAGATTACTTTTATACGTTGTGAAGGTGGAATGAATACACCTAATCGTGCAGTGGTGCAGGGTGAATACGGCAAGTCGTATCCAGCCGAAGAAGCTACGCCCGAAGTAAAAGAAGCGTTAGGCTTGTACAAAAGAATTGATACAGGCTCAAATGCCACAACTGAAACCACTGATAAGCAACAAGCAAACAGCAATTTAAAAAACAGTAATAATAAAAAGAATCAGTTCAAAGAGGGCAAAGAACCACGATACAATGGATTTCAGCGCTTTTGTATTGTGTGCTTTCAACTGATGAATGATTACTTTATTCAACTAATGGTGGGCTATGCAGTGATATTTATTATCCTTATACTTCTTAGTCTAGTAATACTGAAACATACGAGCATTTAGTTATTGAAGTATTGATCAAAAATACCATGTTCATTTTAAGTACATGGATTCTGAAAAAAGTGGTACAATGAAAAAAAGCTTTTAGAAGTAGAATTTTTTTGATATTGCACCAAATAAAAATTTTCTTTTTTTCAGATTTCTATAAAAGGAAACGAGCGTTAATTGTGTGGGATAAAATAGAATATTATTTAGAGGCTAGAGAAATGACTCAATATGAGTTGTCGAAGCTTGTAGGCGTACGTACGGGAATTATTACAGATTTAAAAAAAGGTAGGTCAAAAAATCCTAGTTTTGAGTTAGTTTGTAGAATTGCGGACGCACTTAGGGTAAAAGTCGAAGACTTAAGACCAATAAAACAGTAGTTATTCGTATGAATAGGTACTATTCGTTGTGTAAAAAAAGCTAAATTATGATGTTTCAAAAAACAAACAAAAACCCCGCTGAAATCGGAGTTTTTGTTGGTGTGGTTACCAATTTTGCGAAATAAAATAAACTACAACGCAAATGATAATCACAAAAAGAATAGAACTTAAGTAAGTCATTGTAAACCATATACCAGTAATAGTCATGATTAAGCCAGCGACAAACCCACTAATTTCGAGTGCATTGGAGTAGCCATTAAAAATAGGCAAACCAATATATTTAATAATCGTAAGTCCTAAAATTATTAAAAGTCCCGCAATGAGTAAAGCACAAAAACCTACTTCGATTTTTTCAGTAAATTCTAAACTTTTAAAAGCAGACGGAGATACCAGATGGAGATTAAACATTAAATCACCTCCTTCCGTTTTTAAATGAGAGCAGTAGCTTGGCAGAGCTGTTGCTCTTTTTTGTTAAATAAAAGTGGTTATTATTTAACATTATAATTTTAGCACGATTATTAGAAATTGCCAAAATTATCATGTGAACAATTGTGATAATTCAAGAAAAATTCAAATTTAAATTCATAAAATTTTTTAGAAGGTATTGAAAGTAATGTGGGAAAGAATAGAAGATTTGTTAAAAAAAAGGAATATCTCTCAAAAAGAATTA
Source organism: Enterococcus sp. AZ103 (assembly GCF_051714685.1). Lineage (NCBI taxonomy): Bacteria > Bacillati > Bacillota > Bacilli > Lactobacillales > Enterococcaceae > Enterococcus > Enterococcus sp. AZ103. Next base: position 38,573 of record NZ_JBIOSI010000003.1, read on the forward strand.
GCAAATAAAATGAAGGTTAGTCCTTCAACCATTTCAGAAATAAAATCGGGAGTCATAAAAAGACCAAGCTTTAAACTGGTTTGTAAAATTGCTGACGCACTAGATGTGACAGTAGATGATTTACGAACAGACAGAAAGGAAGATAAATCATTTGAAAAAATTTAGCAAGATTTTATCAGCGCTTTTGATTTCAGCACAGACATTCATGTCAGTACCATTGAATGTATTTGCAGAAGAAAATAAGCCGAAAGATTCAACGGAACAGGTAGAAAAAGACACGTCCACAACTGAAAGTAGTTCTGAAACCACTACGAGTAGTGAAAGCTCTACTAGTTCCTCTAGCACCACAGAAAGCAGTACACCGCCAAGTAGTAGTGAAAGCTCAACGGTACCAAGTACCAAGCCTTCAGACGATACCACTACTTCTAGCAGTCAAACAACACCTAGCAGTGAGGAGCCAAAACAGGAAACTCCTAACACTGCACCAGAAGCACCACAACAACCGCAAGAAACACCAACACCGGAAACTACGATTAATCAACCAGCTACTAACGATCTAACGCAATATGTACCGTCTGCAACTGTCACAAATGACGGGGCGATACACTTTGAGAAGGACGAGTCAGTAGACAGTTTTATTCGTAAAATTGGCGAGTCCGCAAGAAAAATCGGGCAAGAAAAAGATTTGTATGCCTCAGTCATGATCTCTCAAGCAATCTTAGAATCAGCGTCAGGTCAAAGCACATTAGCTCAAGCGCCAAACTATAATTTGTTCGGTATCAAAGGAACACACAATGGTAAAAGCGTTTCTATGGCTACCCAAGAAGATTTTGGGAATGGTAATCTTTACAGTACACAAGCAGGCTTTAGAGTCTATGAAGACTATGAAGATAGCTTCAATGACTATGCCACCTTGTTAAAAGAAGGCATTTCAGGCAATAGCGAGTTTTATTCAGGCGTTTGGAAAAGTAATGCGCCAACCTATCAAGACGCAACGGCATTTTTAACAGGAAAATATGCCACAGATACGCAATATAACCAAAAACTAAACGGTTTAATTGAGACTTACGATTTAACAGAGTATGACAAAGAAGTACAAGGGGCACCAGTAAGCGCTACTGGCTACGCAGTACCAGTCAATAACTATACGATTTCTAGTCCTTTTGGCAATCGTGGTGGTGAGTTCCACCGAGGTTTAGATATGGCTGCTAGTCAAGGTGAGCCAATCCATGCCAGTAAAGCAGGGACAGTGATTAAAGCTGAGTATCATTACTCATGGGGTAACTATGTAGTGATTCAACATGACGACGGTATGACCACTTTATACGCTCATCAACAACAATATGCAGTCAAAGCAGGGGATCACGTAGAACAAGGTCAAATCATTGGCTATGTTGGTTCAACAGGAAACAGCACAGGAGCCCATTTACATTTAGAAATTTGTAGAGATAATAGCCTGTCTCAAGGACAATTAATTGATCCTGCCAGTGTCATTTTCTAAAAATAAAATAATAGTAAAAAAGCTATCTAGCAAAGATTTTGTTAGGTAGCTTTTTTTTTGAAGGGAAAGAAGAAATGGGGGGCAAAGGACAAAGTTTAATACTGCCAATCAATGAAAAAAGAAAAATTACACTTATTTTTTCAGGGAAAAACTACTTAAAATCCATTTGGTTAAAAGCTGAAAAGTACAAGGAATTAGTCGTGGAGGGAGAATTAAATGCTACTCGCTTACTAGATACAGAGAGAGTGGTTCTCGAAAATAATGGACGATTTATACTTGTGAAAATTAAAAGTGGGCGTCGTATCTATGACGAAAAAACTGTAGAAGATTCTATTCAACGTGTCGGCTACTATTCTATGACAGTCATACCAGAAATGAAGATTCACCGTGATCACATTGAAGCCTATTTAAATCAAAATTATAGAAAATAGTAAGTCGTTGATAGATGGCGTGAGATTATGTTGAAGGGGTGATTTTATCGAATTATTTAAATCAATTCTTGGATTAATTGCATGTATTTTCATGCTAGCTATTTTAGTTCCAATGACTAGAGATATTATTGAAAATGCAAAAATCAGTGAAGAATTGGGCGATAGCAGCAAAGTAGAATACGTTTTGACTGATACGGAAGAAATTCAAGATATTTACTCAATTGAAAGCCAACAAGAAATTACTAATGAAAAGGGCAATTCATTATTAGGCAGATTTTTCTTTAGCGAAGAAAAGACAATCACTAAGAAAAATATAAAAGACCTAGAACTTTATTATTTCGTTAATACAGAAAATGGACTATTAAAAAAGAGTCTTTTTGAAACCGTCCCAAAAGATGGTGATAATGTATTTTTCAAAGAAATTCCTGAATCAGATAAAGCTTTTATTGAAGTGAAATCAGCTAAATTTAAAAATAAAGCTCGTGAAAAAGAGCGGAAAGAAAAGGATATCGAACGTAATTTGTATATCTTGAATTTTCCAAAAGAAGAATTGAAACTACTGAAAATAATTGATTTTGATAAGGAGGAGCATTGATGTTCCAAGTAAATGTAATATTATCGATTTTGACCGCACCTGCAATGTTAATTACAATCCATCAATTTGCTAAAAAGAAAAAATTTATATCGGAGAAGGAGCTGATTAGATATGAGAAAAAAATATTTTTACCAGCAACTTTAATTTGTGTGATGATGTGGCTTATCCCTAGTCAGATATTTAAATTTTTTTGTGGAATTATTATCTGTCAACTAATGGGAGTAGCAATAGGTATAGCAATATGGTACTTCATTACTCACCCGCCTAAAATGCAAAGAAATGTAAAAAAAGAACGAACTGGTGCTAGTTAGTAATTGAAATATATTTCGAAACCAAAAAAACAGCTAGCGGAAAGACTAGCTACTCAAAAATAATGGATGGATTCAGTAAGGAGAAATCAAATGGCAGATAGATTTAGAAAGAGAGTGTATTTGAAAACTATTGTAAAAGAACGAAATAGGATAATAAACCCCTCTATATATATTTATCCTGAAGCCGAATATCTATTAACATGGAGCGAGTTTTTTCGACTAAGTGAATTACCTAATGAACACAGACAATTATTTCAAGAAAAATACCAGCATTACTACATTTATTCCAATTGTTCGTTGATTGATAGTCATAGAGGAAATGAGATTGACACTTTTAAATGGCTAAAATTTTCATATACACAAATGAGTTTCCTGAAAAACAAGTTTCCTTGTAGCTATCAAAAATTGTTATACAATCTACAATTAAATTATTTGGAGCGTGCATATAGCAGGTATCACGAAGTACCAATCAAACTAAGAAAAAAGTTTGAAGATTTTTTATTCACGAAAATAGATTTATCCGTAGAATATTATGACGATTTCTATAGTAAAAAGCTTGAATAGAAATATTTAACTGACAAAAGAAAGAAGAGAATGTAAATGAAAAAATCTAATGAAGCAAGAAATGATGATAAGACAGTTTCAATAGATATTACATTGGAAGAATTAGGAGAATTGCAAAGTGCTATGAGATTTTGTGTTCAAAATGAGTATGCAGATATCGAAAAATTGAAATCATTAGCAGCTAAGATGGCGACTGGCTTTTTATTATTTATTCTTTCAAATGATTAGATTTGAAAAAGAAAATTGCTGATTAAAGTCAGTGATTGAAAGAATTCATTTAAATCAAGAGGGTGCAATTTTGAAAAGAAGTGATCATTTGCTCATTAAAAAAAGTATTTTTTTCATAGACAAATATTTTTTTCCTAAATTGAAAAGAGTGTACTTCATCAGAGCTTTTATAGGGATCATTGTTTTTTGGATTTATGAGTTTAGAACATTATTTGGGAGTATTACCCAGTACAAAAAAATGATGTCAGATTTAAATATACAAAATAATAATACTGAGGTAGCAAATGAACAGTTAGAGTATTTCTTTCACAATCCACTATTCATAATGGCTATGATCGGGTGGCTAATTTTTAGCTTCATTATAGGTTACTTCATAATGACGATTGCACAAGTGATTATTGACATAATAAGAGGGAATGTCTTTAAAGATTTTGATTCCAGTAAAAAGGTTTAAGAATCAATTCGGCAATTGAAAGAGATTGCAGAATGTGAGGTGATAATTTGGCTAAAACAGACATGACTAAACAAGCTGAAAAGTGTCTTTGGCATTACACTAATAAACAAGGTATATTCGGATGTTTTGAAGTAACTATTGGCTGGTTTGGGAAAGAACGAGTTGATTTTATGACATATTCAACCGACAACACTATTCGTTGTTACGAAATAAAAGTGACTATGGCTGACCTAAAAAGCACTGCTAAGCAAACATTCATTGGAGATTATAACTATTTAGTTGTAACGCAAGAATTGTGGGAGTTAATTCAGTCAGATAATTCACTAGGATGGAAATATTACTATCAAGGTATCTTAGTATTTCAAAACGGTAATGTTGGAATAATTAGTGTGAAAAAAGCTAAGAAACAACAAGTTTCAATAGGCACCAGAGCGACAGTCTTAGAAAGCATGGTTCGTTCATTAAATCGTGAAGTTGGAAAATATTACAAAATTAAACCGTATTGGGAAGTCAGTTAACGACGGAGATAATGGAATTAGAAAATAAAGGAGTTATTAAGTATGAAAGAAAACATTCCTTATATAGAGCCTTCTCAGAAAGACAAAATTAGATATTTGAAAAGGCAAAAGATTACAGATATAATCCTTATCTTGTTTTGCTTTATTGTGTTTATTGGCAGTCTTTTACAGCTACATTCTTACGATAAAGGAACAAGGGGATTTCTTATAGTTGAGGGAATACTGACATTACTATTAGGTGTAGTGCTATATAGTTTAGTTGCTGCTGTAAGAAAAAAATATGTTCTAAAAGATGGAGATTTGTTGCGTTTAAAAATTAAACTGACCAAAAAACAATACTTGAAAAGAAGAGTAAAAGTATTAAAAAGTAATAGAAATTTTTGGATTGTTCAAACGGCTAATTTATTTTTTATACTAAAAAGTATGGCAAAGTATTTTTTTAAAATCATCATTTACGGAATGTTTTATTATCTCATAGGGTGGGTTATCCTACTTCTTTATTCTGATGGCACGATAGATTTAGCTAATGAGCAGACTTATTTAAGAATATTACAAAATATTGGCATTCTTTTAATGATTTTTTTATTGGTGGGTATGTCGTTTGTATTGGCAGTGAGACGAAAAGTAATAACAGATTTGCAGAATTATTCTCAACAATCTATCTCGCTATTTATATTGCTTCTATTTTCTTCCATAGCGCAATTTCAGAAATTTATAGATACTTATTTTATCGCTATTTTTCTGTTTTCTCTCAGCATTTATCTGTTGTTTACAATAATCTTTTATGGCTTCATGAAGAAAATAAAAAAAGTTGCGTTAAAAGAAAATGATGAGGAAAAATTGTTTGGAATCGTAAAAGATGAGGTTGTATCAAGCGCTGACTTGGAGGAATCAAAAGTATTAAATGCTATAAAACCAGTCGAAGCTTGGGAACAGTTTATATACGTTAATGAAATTACTAAAGATCAAGTCTTCTATCACATAGAAGGACACGGTTCAGAGGGGTTAATTACAGATCAACAAATCATGCGAACGAGTATAGAGATCACTTACAAAGTTAAGTATTCTATGATTACCTTTAAACTTTTTTTGAGTGATCAAATGAATACAAAAAATATGATGGGTTCATATGTAAATTCCCCTAATGCAAAGCAGATTCTAGATAAAGGAATAGGATACTTATTTTTTTAGTTAAGTGCATATTTTTTTTCATTGCTTCACTACCTGCAAGCTTGCTAATTACAGTCTTTGAATTAAAAAAGATTCCAACAATAAAGAACCCATCAGTAAAAGAAAATTACTAATAAAGATACTTTTCTGGCAAATTTTCATAACAATTGCTAGTTGGCGATTAGTGGAGTCCACTTTAGATCACATGTTAAATGAGGTGATGACATGAACTATTATACGGAAGAATTATTATTTATGGTAAACAGTCATTCAGAAATTATCTGTATTGATCCTAAAAAGGAAGTGACATACTATGAATGATTCAAGATTCCAAAAGCTCCAAGAAGAAGTTTTAGAGAAAAAGTCCCAAGAGAAAATTAACCAATATCAAAAAGAAATAGAAAAATTGAATAAAACCGAACAACTCTTATTAGATTCATTAGATAAAAAGGAATATATAAGATCATTTTATTATCGGTATCATATGAATAAAGAAGATTTTTATTGTTTTCTAGGACTCTTAGTGGCAACACTTATTGTCTCTTTAATAGGGGTCATTAGTAGTACAAAATGGATAATAACAGCTATAGTTTTTTTATCAGGTGCGGGTGCTACTGGTGTTCAATTCTATATGAAAACCGAAACATTTACAAAATTTGACAAGTCAGGTATTTACGAACAACTCTTAGTGATAAAAGAAGAACAGAAGAATCTAAATAAGAAATTGGAATTGGAAAACACGCCTAAAGATTCACCGAATATACTAAAAATTACGAGCAATGAAGAAGACACAAGCGATTAGGCTTGTATTTTTTTTACTCAAAAAGAAGGGAGAATGTAATGGCAAAGTCCTTTCAATCAAGGAAAAAGGTTTCTATTCAAGACTTTCAAGAGGAAGTGGAAGAACAGGAGCCACCGAAAAAAAAGAAAGAAAAGAAGGAAAAGAAACAAGCGAAGCCTAAAAAGAAAGGGAATATCGCCAGTTTCTATAAAGAAAAAATAGTCTCAGTCATTGTGTGGGGCTTTATTGGGCTGTTGGTGGTTGGGTGTATCACTTTCTTATTAAAAGAGGTGGAGGTCTCTAATCAGCTAAAAGACCTCCAGCAACAAGTCCAAAAACAAAATAAAATCATTGAAACAGTCAATAAAAATACGGAAAATAGCGGGAATTTTGACGTGTTTAATCGGTCTTTTATCATGAAATTTTATAACACGAAAGACGACCAACAAGGCTATCAAGAC
>NZ_JBIOSI010000004.1:0-43979 GCF_051714685.1 Enterococcus sp. AZ103
CCGTAACTAGCGATCTTTACTAGTTACTTCCAAAATTTACGTGCCCGCTTTTTAAAGGGGGCGGTTTTGACTTTGCTTTTGACTTTCAGTCCCCCAAGGTTTGGTGGGGGATTTAGGGGGTTGTTGCTTTTTTCTTTTCTTCTTTTTTTCTCTTTTCTTCTTCTCTCTTTCCTCCTCCCTCTATTATTATGTTATTTATTACTTACTCTACTTACTTACTTTTTCTTTATCCTCCGACCGAGACCTCAATCAAAAATAAGTTTACGTTGTTTGATTGAGGTCTCGGTCGGAGGATATTAGAAAATGTTGTAAGACTGCCGTTTTTTGGCAGTGGTAGGGGGTCACCGGTGACCCCCTATCTGACCCCCTGTTTGACCCCCTAAGAAAAGAGAAAAAAAAGAACCATTTTCGCCTTTCGGCAACGCCGAAGGCTATTTAATTTTTGTTCTTTTTGCCAAAGCGTTTCTTCTTTTTTTCTTGACTCATTAGATAGGTATATTCTAATTTGTCGTACTGATCTGACCATTCTTGATTCATTTCTTCAAGTGCTTGATTTTCCTTTTCCAGTTGTTCAATGTAAATTTGTTGCTCCTGCACCTTTTTTTCTAAAGAATCAATTTCATCTTGGCTACTAGAATCTTCAATTAATGGTTGTTGCCTCAACTCTGCGAACAATTCTTTGTCCTTGGCATTCAGTTGTTGTTGTTGATTTAATAAGGTTTGTAGCCTCTCAATCTGATTGTCCTTTTCTTTGAGCGTTTCTTGAATCGTTTTTATTAGATCATCTTCTTTTCCTGACGGCTCATCTTCCTTTTCTACTAAAACAGGCTCTTTTCCTACACGCTGCATGATTAAATTTTGTCCTTCATCAGTAAGAAAGGGACGGTCATTTTTTTTTATAATTACTCGCAAACTCTCCTCCTCTGTAAAAAGGTCTCTCAATACAGGTGAAGTCATACCCAATTTCTTGGCAAAATTTGAAAGTCTTACGTCAGCCAATGTCTCACCTACTTTTTTCTATTTGTTCTTTTATGGCATTCTTCCATAGTTTGCCACTGGCAAATTGCCAGTCCGCCTAAATTTTAAACGCCCATTTAATAGCATTTGTACTTTGTCTGCCATGCCGTCTGCCACTTTTGCCATGGCAAGCGCCTACTTTGCCACCGTTCTTTTATGCGGGGTTTTTAGACGGGATATGGCAATAGCAAGACTCACCACTGGCATTTAAAATTTGCCTAACTCCTTACCAATGATTCATTGGCATAAGTGCTATTGGCTATTCGCTTGTTCTTTTATGGCAGTTTGCCATAGTTTGCCACTGGCAAATTGCCAGTCCGCCTAAATTAGAAAGGCTCATTTAATAGTATTTGTACTTTGTCTGCCATGGCAAGCGCCTACTTTGCCACCGTTCTTTTATGCGGACTTTTTCGATAGAAAATGCCAATGGCAAGCTTCACCACTGGCATTTAAAATTTGCCTATCACCTTGCCAGTAAATAATTGGCATAGATTATCTTGATTTTTCGTTTGTTCTTTTATGACAGTTTGCCATAGTTTGCCACTGGCAAATTGCCAGTCTGCCTAAATTAGAAAGGCTCATTTAATAGTATTTGTACTTTGTTTGCCATGCCGTCTGCCACTTTTGCCATGGCAAACGCCTTCTTTTCCACCGTTCTTTTATGCGGACTTTTTCGATAGAAAATGCCACTAAATTAAAGGCTGAATTTTCTCTTTAGAAATACGCCAATGGCAGATAATGTCATGAAGGCACTACCCATAATTGCCGTCCATTGATTGCTGGCACTACCTGTTTTTGGTAAAACTTTTTCCTCGCCATTGCTATCTTTTACTACCAAAGAGCCATCGGTTTGTTTGGTTGCTCCGACAGATTCAGGTGTCACTGTTTTCGTTGTACCATCTGAATTTTGCACAACTGGATTGCCATTATCAGTAGAAACAATGGTTTGTCCGCCTTCTGTTACCACTGGTGCCGTTGGCGTTGGATTGGTTGTGACTGGTTTATTAGTGCCATTGTCTGTTGGTGTAGTGGTTCCGCCATTCCCACCACTGCCATTATCTGTTGGCTTACTTGGTTTTTCTGGTTTATCACCAGTTTCACCCTCGCCTCCTTCTGGTGGCGTACTTGGATCAGTGGTTTCACCTCCACCATTGCCACCGCCTTCTGGTGGTGTAGATGGGTCAGTTGGTGTTTCGCCCCCGCCAGTTTCTCCGCCTCCTTCTGGTGGCGTGGTTGGATCAGTTGGCGTTTCACCTCCGCCAGTTTCTCCGCCTCCCTCTGGTGGTGTAGTTGGGTCAGTTGGCGTTTCACCCCCACCAGTTTCTCCACCGCCTTCTGGTGGCGTGGTTGGGTCAGTTGGTGTTTCACCTCCACCTGTTTCTCCACCGCTTTCTGGTGGTACAGTTGGGTCTACTACGTCGTCATAAGTCGTAATCGCTGTATAGGTAGCCACTGGTTGAATCGGTAAGGTGTAAGCTTGGACGGCAACTGGTGTTTCGGCTACTGCCACTGGCTGTGTTACTTTTGGTGCTTCTCCTCCTTGTACTGCTGTAACTTCTTCGGCTAAAGCTACTCCTTGGCTTCCGCCAACTAAAAGGGTTGCTGAAAACAATGTGCCTAAAATAATTTTTTTCATGGTAATTCCTCCGATAATATTTTTTTTATTTGCTCTTTATTGATTCCTTCATAACGGTTCTCTCCATTAATGAAAGTTGGTACCTGTGTTAAATGATACGTCTGAATATATTGTCTATTCTTCTTGATATTCATGTTGATATACGTCACATTTCTTTTAAATAAGCTATGACGTGTGATCATTGGTAATATCTTTTGGCAATCGTCACAATCGGGGCGATAGAAAAATAGTATCTGCTTTTCGGCTACTTCTGCTGAAATAGCTTGCGGTGTCTTCATCTGACTTAAGATACGTTCGCCATTCATGGCGAGACACACCATAGACACGAAAACCAAAAACAGACTACACCCCACTACGACAAGTCTTTTTTGCCTATTCAAGCAAATCACCTGACAAACCTGTTGTCACCATATTCATAGCGGTCAACACATTTTCGTTTGTATCATATGAAACTTGATAAATGGCTCTATTTTTGATTGGTTCTGCCCCTGCCACATTACTTTGAAAGACTAAAACCACTAAGCCATTTAAGGTGGTTCCCTGTACTGATTGGTTGTAAATAGTTAAATCTAATAACTCTGACGTGACGGTATTTGAATCGCCGTATTGGCTATTGGTATGAAAGAAACTGTCGTACACGTCACTAGATAAATACTTCTTCGCTTCTGCCTGACGATCTTTGAAATTCTCTGGTGTAAAGTTATACAAGATATCAAAGACATTTTTTGTCACATCTTGATAGCTTTTATTCACTTCTGCATAGGGATCGCCATTATTGATCGCTACCTCTTTTTCTTCAACCTTTGATTGTGTTTCAATGAGTTCTTCCTTCACTGTCGCCAATGATTGAAGATTTTTTTTTGTGGCTTTGTTCTGTTTTAAAATGGTGGCTTCCTTTGATTGGATTTCTTGGTGGGCTTGAATATTAAAATAAACAGACCCACCTAATAGTCCAATCAGTATCACCACCAAGATTTTTTTTACAACTGCCATAATGACTCCCTTCTGATGGGTCTACTTTTTAATGGGTCTGGCAAAACAAATGTCCCCACCATTCAATAAACTTAAAAATGAATTATTGAAGGTGTCTTCATTGGTAATGTTGCCGTTGCCGCCCATTTGAATAATTTTGGTGTCTTTTCCTCGCCATTTTTCGGCAAGAACGGCTGTATGACCATTGGCACCAGCACCGCCTCCTTGGTTCACAATCACTATGTCCCCTGCGTCGGCTTCTCCTTCTGATACTTCATTCAACCATTGGTGACTTCCTCTAGCGTCTGCCGTCATGGAACCAGTAAACCACCCCATATTTGGTGGCACTTTGTAATCGGCATTTTCTAAAGCCAGCCACACAAAACCTGAACAGTCGGTGCGTCCTTCTTTATCGGGATTTCGTGGATCGCCACCAATCATGGCTAAATTATGGGCGATGGGATTCGGATAATGGAACCAACCAATATATTTTCTGGCACTTGCCACAATATCGCCGTCTGCCCCACCTACACTTGACCCACACTCTAAGGTGCTTGAGATAGCTTCCCCATCACTTGCCGTCAGTAATGCGTTACTAGCTGCGGGATCGCTACTGCCTAACTTGGCGTACCATTTATTGGCAAAAGTTAAACGATTCCCCATTGCGGGGATTCCTGCTCTTTCAAACTTTATTTGCCATTGTTCTGTGGCTTCTTCTACACTATCTACTTTTAAGGCACTGACAGCGCCCTTTTCAGAGCCGTTTAATTCATGGAGAAGAAATTCTAACTGTAATCCCAGGTCTGACCACTCTTTGCCTTTTTCACTGGCAAAGTTTTTAAGATTCGTTGTTCGCCCTGCCGTCCATTGTGCCAATCCATGACCACTAAGGGGATCATTGTGGCGTTCCACTGCGGAAGGATTTAAACCGCATTCTTGTTCAAAGTTGCCTAACATTCCTGCTAATCCCTGTGGTGTCGCCCCTTCTATATGAGATCCCACATAGTCATAGATGACTTTGGCGTTTTCTTCTTTGCTTTTACTATCTACTTGAATACTGGTATCGGCATTTTGACTGTTTTCACTATCACATTGGTTTGTAGCTGAACCACCGCCAAGTATCAGTGAAAACATCAAACCAATAACAGTCAATAAACCCACTATCCACTTTAAAGAACCTGCTTTTTTATTCATGGCAACACCTCGCTATTTCCTAGCACTAGAAGTCACACGATTACTTGCTGGTCTATTTTTAGTGACTGGGTGATTTTGTTGCTCTTCTTGACTCTCTCCACTGTCGATTCCCCCTCTAGCTGGTGAAGGTGGGACATAAACCACTCGTGGCGGATTGGCGTTGTTAGCCTGTGGAGATTGATTTTCTCCACCACCTCTGGCATTAGAAGGCATCACCAAGGTTTGCGGATAAGGTGTCTGATTTGGTGTCTTCTTGGTAGTTTCTAATTGTTTTGGCGTTTCATAACTGGTTTCCAATGGTGGTCTTTGTTGGTTATTTGGTGCTTGTTTGTTTGTTGGCACAACCACCTCGCTAGGGTTTCGGTTTCCTGAAGGTTTCTTGTTAGTAGGAATTTTTTCATTTGTCCCATTTGGCTTTTTCTTGCCATCAGGTACGCCTACTGGATAAGGATTTTTATTCCCACCTAACAATCGTTTCATCATTAAGGTATCTCGCACAATGCCTCTACCTGCTCGTTGAGCTTTTTGTTGCACATTTTGACCTGTAATGACATTTGCCATACCCATTGGCTGACGATTCACCAACATAGAAATCACCATGCCACGGTTTTTCATGAGCCAATTTAAGACAAGAATTTGTAACACCACATTACTGGCATACTTACCAACACTAGTTGGGGGTATGGCGTTATTAATGGTGGTAATCACCACATAAACAAGCATAATAAAAAAGGCTGCTAAGCCTTTTGCGAAAATGGCACCTATGAGACCTGTTAAGGGCTTAAACCAACTGTCTTGGAACTTCGGTATGAGACTGACAAAGAAACTCACCACCAGTATAAAGAATAGGATCACCACCATTAACTGAGACAACAAGCTAATAGAGGATATGGCTAACAATGGAATACCTACTCCAATCGTACAAACCAAGGCAAATATGGCGTAACCGATTTTCGGGTAAATCCCGATACCTTCCTTATCCATAAAAGCATTTTCCTTTGCTTCTTCTATGACGGCTTTTTTCTTCTTTCCGATTCCTTTTGCAGTCTGATTATAACTGAGTAATTCATCGACTTTTTTCTCGCCATCTTCAATTTCATTAATGTTTGTCGTCCCATAATTCATTAATAAATAAGGACGATAGACCCCTACATCAAAAATAGTGTTCCGCATGATACTTGCAGTAGTATCTTTGGTGGATTCTCCTTTTCCCAATTCAACTTGTCCCACAAGAGACGTGCCAGCAGCTAATATGGTTTGTTCAAAAGCTACACTGGTTTGATTCACCATCGAAAAAATAGGTGTGCCAAAATTTAAGAATAGACTCCCTAAGACAAAAACAGCCACAAATGACGCCAATGCTTTAATCCCACCAATCACATCTAATTTAAAAAAGATGGTGGTAATAAAGAAAATCACAAATATGGCAAAAACCGTACTTAATAGATTATCTACTAACGCCTTCCATATTTGCTTGGTATATCGACCTACTGTGTTAATTTGACTACTTAAAAAGTCTGTTCCCTGTAATATTTCAATACCTGTATCAAAGCCATTGACGATAAACTTATTCAAAGCGAAAATACCGTTTGCCCCTGCCAACAAACTGCCGTTATAAGGGGCGATACTGCCAGTGTTGGCGACAGCTTCATAATGAGACATGGGAAATTGTTTGATTTTTAATTCCACGCCTCCCTTACTCACTGATTTTTTCTTAGTGGATTCAGCTTTCTTATAGCTTTTTTCTAACTCTATTTGATTCTGTCCCCACGTTTTCCCTACTTCAAAACCAATTTGATCTTTTTCTGCAAGGGTGATGTTACTTGTCCCAAAATTTAAGAATGTGGCAAACAAGACGGAAAGAAAAATCACAAGAAAGGTTCGCTTAAATTCAATTTTTTTCTGGATACTCGCCCTCTCCTTTCTGATTAAGACGCAAAGTTTCTTTCCATTTCTGCCGAGTGACTCTTTTCAACGGTCTTAAAGGCTTTCGTCCACTCATCAAAAGGACAGTCGATACTTAGCTGACCTACCGAACCATATATATCTTTGTAGAAACATTGTCCTTTTTGCATAGCTGCCATTAATTCTCTGTTGTATTCAGTATCTTCTAATCCCACAAATTCAAGGACTCTCTCTCGCTCCTGTGGTTCATCAAAACAATACATCATACCAAAGTTACTAATAGCTTGATTGACGTCTCCTATACTAGGGGTGACTAGATATAATTGATTGTTGTAAGAACGTCCTACATTCAATAACTCATTGACAAGTCGATTCCCTCCATGAGATTTGGTGATTGTCCATGCTTCATCAAAGAAAATCGTGGTCTTTTCATTCTTATCTGCCATGCCAAAGGTTTGACAAAACTTCGCTAACGGAATCATTAAGCTTAGACTCATTTTGTCTTGATCCGTCATATCTTCTCTTGCTAACTCTTGGTCAGGTAACTGTAAACCTTCAATTTGTAGTACGGTAACCTTATTAGACATATCTAATCCCTTTGTTTTACCATTGGAAAAAGCCAATTCCAAAATAGAACCCTCTACTCTGCGACGCATAAATTCTCCAAAACTAGAGAAATCCTCATCATCGGAATTTTCTAAGCGTTTCAATAACATATATAAACCAACTTGTTTACCATCTGAGCGTTCTAACATGAGTTCATCTATAATTCGCATGATTTCATTTTCAATTCGTATTTCTGGAATAATAAAAACCTGTTTTAACATAGATAAAATAGTGTCCTTCGCTTTTGTCCCTTCTAGGAAAGTCAAAGGGTCTAAGACCCCTTGATTTTCTGGCTTGTCAGCGTCTAACGTCACATAATGAATGTTCTCCATAAGTTTGACAAACATTGGATAGTTCTTCCGTATTTCTTCGTCTTTTAAGACTTCTTGATACCATTTCTTAACCTCACTTTTTGGATCAATCATTAAAACTTTCCCTTTTAGGAAAGATAAATAGTTAAAAATAATCTTCATTAGGAAAGACTTTCCTTTCCCTGTTTGTCCCGAAATCAAGGTGTGGGGACTGTCAGTCACTGCACCTGCAATCCCTTCATTCGCTAAAAAGACATGATTCAATACAATAAAACGGCTCCCTTGAATGGCACTCATTAAATCAGGATAAATACCGTTGGTAATCCGTCCAATATACTGACCAATCGACGTCCCTAACCGTTGAGAAATGCCAAATTGTAACTCGGCAATGGCTACTGGCAAGGTACTTTGTATCCAATTTTCCGTCATAGTATTAAAATCTGCCCCTTGTAAATACAAGTAAAACAAATCCAATTGATCGGCGATTGGTTGCGTGCCAACAATGTGGTACTCCTGTTCTAAACTAAGCTTCACTTCTTTGGCACGTTCAGCACAAATGTCTTTTGTATCTCCTGTCACCACGTAACATGCTACCCAATTGAAAAATGGCGTGTTTTTGTTGCTTAGTTCATTTCTCAACTGGTTCAAATCGCTTTTTCCTGTGATCAGTTCTTCGTCTTGTTCGTCACGTTCAGAAAGTTCTCCGTCTGTTTCAGAGAACCGTTTTCCTGTCATGGAAACTTTTCGCTGTACGTCACTTTTTCGATAGACCTTTAGTTTCATTTGGACTTCTACTGGAAAAGGGAAATCCTGTGCTGTTCTAAAAATATCCATGTTGGCAATATCTTTTTTCGTTTTTTCAATGGGAATAAAGGAACAATAACTCTCCCCATATTCCCCTTCAATACGGATATATCTAGGCTGTCTTGCAGTGTCTAATAAGGTGTCTGAAATGTTTTCTTTCGTCTTATTACTTTCTGTTAGGTAATCATGAGGAAGCCCTCTAATGAAGTTATATCGGCAAATATACCGTAGCTCTTTTTCTGGTAAAGGATTGATGGCGATACCGTAAAATAAGTCTCTTACGTCACTTTCCTTTTCTTCAAAAGCTTCTTTTTCTTCACTGGTCATCATGCCGACACCTAATGTCTTCATGACCCGTCGATTAATCTGACGAATAATGGTTGCGATTCCTTTTAATCCACTATCCTTCGTGTGAAAAATGGGATTCTTGATTTTTACCCCTAAATAAAAACGGCTTTGCGTGATTGTTCCTAACTCATCACGTAAAACCGTTATTGCTCGTTGATTATAATAATGTCCCACATCTAACATATCAGGATCATAGTCCTGTTCCAAAATGTCAAAACGCTCTTGTAAATTCATTTCCACTGGCAACATAGATAAATGTAAATCTTTATATTTTGCCAATCGCACCAGTAACATTTCAAAGCTACGTTTATACTGGTTTAGCTTGTCTTCGTTACCTGCATGAATGTTTTTCGGGGAAAAGCTATAATACGCCCAGCACTCACCATCTTTCGTAAACAAAAGATTTTCATGTATGCTGTCAATGGGGTTTTTATACTTGACCAAAGGCTCACCTCCTGTGATTAGATTTTCGCTTTAGAAAAGCGAATGTTTGGCTCAAGATTGGTGATAATTTGATTGTCTGTTAGCACCCGATTCCCTACTTTGATTTTGGTAAAATATTTAATATAGTTCTTCAAAAACATCATCAAATTTTTATTGTCAAATACCGTGTATTCATCTGCGAACCAACCAGATAAATAGTAGACACCCACACCATAGTAGATAAAAGAAATGGTCATATTATGAATCAAAGGAAACACGTAGTTTAAAACAAAGCGATTCAGTACCCATAGAAGTAATAGGGCTGGTACGGCTAATAAAGCTCGCTTCAATTCAATTGAAAAAGGCAATATAAAATCGGCAATACTATTTATGATAATCGGTTTTTTGAAAATAGTACGGTAGTTTAATGGTGGCATATTCTCACCTGCTTTCTACTGTCCGAATAATTCTGCAATGCCTCGTAAGACACCTAAAAAGCTATCTGGACTGTTTAAAAACCATGCACAAAAGCCCCCTAGAACGACGACTCCTATAATTCTTCCAATTGACTGTCTGGCAAAATTCACCAGTAAAAAAATCGCTACACCAGCAATTAAAAAATTTCCACCAATTTGTAAAATCCAATTCTTAAATCCGTCTCCTGTTGGTGCTGTAGTTGCTACATAGTTAATCTTTTCCAAACCACTGATAAATTTCATTCACTATTTCCTCCTAATTTTTAGTATCGTGGGTCAATCTCTCTATAACAAACTGATCGTTATCATCTTGATTGATAATGAGATGATAGGCATTGTTATAGTCTTGTGATAGTTCCCTGTCTGTGACAGTCACTATCACATAACAATCTATTCTCCCCCCTTTCATTGGATAAGCATCCATTTCTTGAATGTTTTTAAAGGTCATAACCCCTCCCAATACTTCGGGATTTTTCATCATGTATTTCACTACTTCTTTATCGCTAGTTTCAATGTACTTAGGAAAGAAGGTGTCCTTTAACCAATTATTGACAGCAGTTTTATCTTTCGTGTCGATCTGTTCCTCATTGGATTCTGGTAAACTGGTAGCTTTCGCAATTTTATTATTGGTCATAACAGCTGGCACCTGTTTATAAGGGATCGTCTGAACAAGATATTTTCCTTTCTTCTCCTTGACGTTATAACAAAATAATTCTTGTCCCTTTTCCTCGTCGATTTGATAATCAATAAGATATTTCACTTGATAAAAACCGTCTTGTTTTTTCTTTTCCCACAATTGAATAGACAATACTTTTTTGTTGCTTTTTGCAGGATTATTCATTGGAATGGTGGTATCTACTGGAAAATATTTCTTTAAAGCCTCTTGATAGGCTTGTTGGTCGTCTTTCGTGTTATAAAATTTCATGATAAAAGACCGATTAAACACGTCAAAATTCCCGCTATTTTCCGTATTTTGATTGACTGTTTTAATGATTTCATTTTGTTTTTGGACTTGTTGCTGGAGGTCTTTTAGCTGATTAGAGACCTTCACCTCTTTTAATAAGAAGGTGATACAACCCACCACCAACAACCCAATAAAGCCCCACACAATGACTGAGACTATTTTTTCTTTATAGAAACTGGCGATCTTCCCTTTCTTTTTAGGCTTCGCTTGTTTCTTTCCCTTCTTTTCTTTCTTTTTTTTCGGTGGTTCCTGTTCTTCCACTTTTTCTTGAAAGTCTTGAATAGACACCTTTTTCCTTGATGAAAAGTCCTTTGCCATTACATTCTCCCTTCTTTTTGAGTAAAAAAAATACAAGCTTAATCGCTTGTGTCTTCTTCATTGCTCGTAATTTTTAGTATATTCGGTGAATCTTTAGGCGTGCTTTCCAAGTCCAATTTCTTCTTTAGATTCCTTTGTTCTTTTTTTATCACTAAGAGTTGTTCGTAAATACCTGACTTGTCAAATTTTGTAAATGTTTCGGTTTTCATATAGAATTGAATACCAGTAGCACCCGCACCTGATAAAAAAACTATAGCTGTTATTATCCATTTTGTACTACTAATGACCCCTATTAAAGAGACAATAAGTGTTGCCACTAAGAGTCCTAGAAAACAATAAAAATCTCCTTTATTCATATGATACCGATAATAAAATGATCGAACATATTCCTTTTTATCTAATGAATCTAATAAGAGTTGTTCGGTTTTATTCAATTTTTCTAGTTCTTTTTGATATTGGTTAATCTTCTCTTGGGACTTTTTCTCTAAAACTTCTTCTTGGAGCTTTTGGAATCTTGAGTCATTCATAATATATCACTTCCTTTTTGATACACTATATTTCCCTTTAAAAAGCAGTTAAAATATTAAGAACCTGCTAGAATCGGTAATGGAATGTTCTATTTCTTCAAAATTTAGATTCTGACTCCAACTTGGGAAAAATCTATAGGAAAAACTGTCTTGATAATTTACAAGAACTATTGTCCTTTTAATGTTTTCTTCGGTTGGCTCTTTTAGCAATTTTTCAATAGATTGATTCACTTCATGATAATGACTTTCTAAACGTTTTACTTTTTTATCTAAAGAATCTAATAAATATCGTTCTGAATGATTTAGTTTTTTCAATTTCATTCCCTCACCTCTCTGTACGATTCCGCTGAACCCATCATATTTTTTGTATTCATTTCATCACTCAAAAAAAATTTAAAGGTAATCATAGAATACTTAACTTTGTAAGTGATCTCTATACTCGTTCGCATGATTTGTTGGTCTGTAATTAACCCCTCTGAACCGTTTACTCCTATGTGATAGAAGACTTGATCTTTAGTAATTTCATTAACGTATATAAACTGTTCCCAAGCTTCGACTGGTTTTATAGCATTTAATACTTTTGATTCCTCCAAGTCAGTGCTTGATACAACCTCATCTTTTACGATTCCAAATAATTTTTCCTCATCATTTTCTTTTAATGCAACTTTTTTTATTTTCTTCATGAAGCAATGAAAGATTATTGTAAACAATAGATAAATGCTGAGAGAAAACAGAAAAATAGAGATAAAATATGTATCTATAAATTCCTGAAATTGCGCTATGGAAGAAAATAGAAGCAATATAAATAGCGAGATAGATTGTTGAGAATAATTCTGCAAATCTGTTATTACTTTTTGTCTCACTGCCAATACAAACGACATACCTACCAATAAAAAAATCATTAAAAGAATGCCAATATTTTGTAATATTCTTAAATAAGTCTGCTCATTAGCTAAATCTATCGTGCCATCAGAATAAAGAAGTAGGATAACCCACCCTATGAGAGAATAAAACATTCCGTAAATGATGATTTTAAAAAAATACTTTGCCATACTTTTTAGTATAAACAATAGATTAGCCGTTTGAACAATCCAAAAATTTCTATTACTTTTCAATAATTGCACTCTTCTTTTCAAGTATTGTTTTTTAGTTAGCTTAATCTTTAAGCGCAACAAATTTCCATCTTTTAGAACATATTTTTTTCTTACAGCAACAACTAAACTATACAGCACTACACCTAATAGTAATATCAGTATTCCCTCAACTATAAGAAATCCCCTTGTTCCTTTATCGTAAGAATGAAGTTCTAAAAGACTGCCAATAACCATAATAATGCAAAACAAGATAAGGATTATATCTGTAATCTTTTGCCTTTTCAAATATCTAATTTTGTCTTTCTGAGAAGGCTCTATATAAGGAATATTTTCTTTCATACTTAATAACTCCTTTATTTTCTAATTCCATTATCTCCGTCGTTAACGGACTTTTTCGTCATTTTCTTTTTCAAAGAATTCCTCACAGATGATTAAGAGTTACCCACCTTATTACTTTTCCGAGCACTTATCATATTCCACAGTAACTCGCTGGATGTCTTAGTCCTTGATTCCCATTTACCAAAACAATTAGATGTATCAAATGCAACAATTAAGGCTGTTTTCGGCTTGTTAGGTACTAATACTTTGACACCTTGAGGCAGCATTCCTTTTTGATGTAATTGATCTGCTAAAGTTCGTTCACAAACTAGATAGTTCTCATCACCAAAAAAATTTTTTCCAGAACCAGAGGTGAAATCTGCCATCGATGATTTGACCTCATAAAAGCTAAAAATACCTTTATCAATAGCTACTGGTCCCATTCCAAGGCGTAAAATATCATGAGGTTTAAATCCAATAAAATCAACACGGTACTTTCCAAAGTCCAACTCAACTTCTTCAGCCCAAAAATTACTTGTATTTGATAATTTCTTTCTCACCAAATTACTTAATTCTTCAGTAATTTCTGATCTTCCCATCCTGTATCCTCCTTATTCCACTATTTGTTTCGATTGCCTACTATACTAATGACCCGTCTAATGCTAAAACTGATGGTTCATGTGATTCAGCACTTTCAAGTATTTGTTTTTTTGCTTCTTCAATACCAATTGGAACAGTAGGACTATCTTCACCGCAAGTATCTGCTAGCTTATTAATAGCTGTATTCATGTCAAGAATTTGTAATGATTCATAAAATTCTTCTTCGTCTTCAACATCAGATACTATTTTCTTATAATAATCTAAGCATTCATCTTCATCAGTTGCAGCAATAATCGCAAAATAGGGATCATTAATTTCAAAATATTCCATCTGTTTTTTCTCCTTCTCTTTTTCGGTAATTTCTTTACTTGACTAGTTTCTGTTGCTAACTTCAATGCACAGTGTAGGAGTATCTTTTCCCTCATACGTACTAATGCCTGCATCTAATAGTGTTACCTCATATTTTGCTGCTCGTGGAAAAGTTGCTAAAATTTCTTTAGCTAAAATACCTGTTGGATAAGTCTCTTCTACAATTTCAAATGTTACATCGGCTTCATCTGGTAAAATTTTCAATAATTCTTTTAGTTTCATTTTCTTTCCTCCCTCCTAATTAACAAAAAATAATCTTTGGGTCATATAATTCGGCAAACTCTTTCAATTGTCGAATTGATTCTTAAACCTTTTTACTGGAATCAAAATCTTTAAAGACATTCCCTCTTATTATGTCAATAATCACTTGCGCAATCGTCATTATGAAGTAACCTATAATGAAGCTAAAAATTAGCCACCCGATCATAGCCATTATGAATAGTGGATTGTGAAAGAAATACTCTAACTGTTCATTTGCTACCTCTGAATTATTAATTTGTATCTTTAAATCTGACATCATTTTTTTGTACTGGGTAACACTCCCAAATAATATTTCAAACTCATAAATCCAAAAAACAATGACCCCAATTAAAGCTCTAATGAAGTAGACCCTTTTCAATTTAGGAAAAAAATATTTGTCTATGAAAAAAATACTTTTTTTTATGAGGAAATTATCACTTCTATTCAAAATTACACCCTCTTGATTTAAATAAAGTATTTCGATTAGTGACTAGTACCAGTTCGTTCTTTTTTTACATTTCTTTGCATTTTAGGCGGGTGAGTAATGAAGTACCATATTGCTATACCTATTGCTACTCCCATTAGTTGACAGCCGGAAATCACACACAAAAATTTTAATACCTGACTTGGCGTAATCCACATGATTACACAAATTAGACTTGCTGGTAAAAATATTTTTTTCTCGTATCTCACCAATTCCTTATCCGATATGAATTTTTTCTTTTTTGCAAATTGATGGATTGTAATAATCATTGCAGGTGCGGTCAAAATCGTTAATATTACATTTACTTGGAACATCAATGCTCCTCCTTATCAAAATCAATCGTTTTCAGTAGTTCCAGTTCTTCTTTCGGAAAATTCAAAATATATATATTTCGTTCGATATCCTTTTCTTTCCGCTCTTTTTCACGAGCTTTATTTTTAAATTGAGCTGATTTCACTTCAATAAAAGCTTTATCTGATTCAGGAATTTCTTTGAAAAATACATTTTCACCATCTTTTTGTACGGTTTCAAAAAGATTTTTTTTCAACAAACCATTTTCCGTATTGACGAAATAATACAGGTTAAGGTCTTTCAAATTTTTCTTAGTGATTGACTTTTCTTCACTAAAGAAAAATCTACCTAATAAAGAGTTGCTCTTTTCACTAGTAATTTCCTTTGAGCTTTCAATAGAGTAGACATCTTGAATTTCTTCTTTATCAGTAATGACGTATTCTACTTTGTTGCTATCGCCCAATTCTTCACTGATTTTTGCATTTTCAATAATATCTCTAGTCATTGGAACTAAAATAGCTAGCAAGAAAATACATGCAATCATTCCGATAACTGCCTTAACGAATTCGATAAAATCACTCCTTCAACAAAATCTCACGCCATCTATCAACGACTTACTATTTTCTATAATTTTGATTTAAATAGGCTTCAATGTGATCACGGTGAATCTTCATTTCTGGTATGACAGTCATAGAATAGTAGCCGACACGTTGAATAGAATCTTCTACAGTTTTTTCGTCATAGATACGACGCCCACTTTTAATTTTCACAAGTATAAATCGTCCATTATTTTCGAGAACCACTCTCTCTGTATCTAGTAAGCGAGTGGCATTTAATTCACCCTCCATGA
Organism: Enterococcus sp. AZ103; assembly: GCF_051714685.1. NCBI lineage: Bacteria > Bacillati > Bacillota > Bacilli > Lactobacillales > Enterococcaceae > Enterococcus > Enterococcus sp. AZ103. Next base: position 15,748 of record NZ_JBIOSI010000004.1, read on the forward strand.
CTAATTCCTTGTACTTTTCAGCTTTTAGCCAAATTGATTTTAAGTAGTTTCTTCCTGAAAAAATAAGCGTGATTTTCCTTTTTTCATTGATTGGCAGTATTAAACTTTGTTCTTTGCCCCCCATTTCTTCTTTCCCTTCACAAAAAAAGCTACCTAACAAAATCATTGCTAGATAGCTTTTCTACTATTATTTTATTTTTTAGAAAATGACACTGGCAGGATCAATCAACATTGACTGAGACAAACTTGCGTCTTTACAAATTTCTAAATGTAAATGTGCCCCTGTGCTGTTTCCTGTTGAACCCACGTAACCAATGATTTGACCTTGTTCTACGTGATCCCCTGCTTTTACTGCATATTGTTGTTGGTGAGCGTATAAAGTAGTCATACCGTCGTCATGTTGAATCACAACATAGTTGCCCCACGAATAGTGGAACTCTGCTTTAATGACTGTCCCTGCTTTACTGGCATGAATCGGCTCACCTTGACTAGCTGCCATGTCTAATCCTCGGTGAAACTCACCGCCACGATTGCCAAATGGACTAGAAATCGTATAGTTATTGACTGGTACAGCGTAGCCAGTAGCACTCACTGGCGTCCCTTGTACTTCTTTGTCGTACTCAGTTAGATCGTAAGTCTCAATTAAACCGTTTAGTTTTTGGTTATATTGCGTATCTGTGGCATATTTTCCTGTTAAAAATGCCGTTGCGTCTTGATACGTTGGCGCATTACTTTTCCAAACGCCTGAATAAAACTCGCTGTTCCCTGAAATGCCTTCTTTTAACAAGGTGGCATAGTCATTGAAGCTATCTTCATAATCTTCATAGACTCTAAAGCCTGCTTGGGTACTGTAAAGATTGCCATTCCCGAAATCTTCTTGGGTAGCCATAGAAACACTTTTACCATTATGGGTTCCTTTAATGCCGAACAAATTATAGTTAGGCGCTTGAGCTAATGTGCTTTGACCTGACGCTGATTCTAAGATTGCTTGTGAGATCATGACTGAGGCATACAAATCTTTTTCTTGTCCGATTTTTCTTGCGGACTCGCCAATTTTACGAATAAAGCTGTCTACTGACTCATCTTTTTCAAAATGAACCGCCCCGTCATTTGTGACTGTGGCAGATGGTACATATTGCGTTAGATCGTTAGTAGCTGGTTGATTCACCGTAGTTTCCGGTGCTGGTGTTTCTTGCGGTTGTTGTGGTGCTTCTGGTGCAGTGTTAGGAGTTTCCTGTTTTGGCTCCTCACTACTAGGTGTTGTTTGACTGCTAGAGGTAGTGGTATCCTCTGACGGCTTGGTACTTGGTACCGTTGAGCTTTCACTACTACTTGGCGGTGTACTGCTTTCTGTGCTACTAGACGAACTAGTAGAACTTTCACTACTCGTAGTGGTTTCAAAACTGTTTTCAGTAGTTGCTTTATCTTTTTCTACCTGCTCTGTTGAATCTTTCGCCTCATGTTCTTCTGCAAAAACATTCAATGGTACTGACATGAATGTCTGTGCTGATATCAAAAGCGCTGATAAAATCTTACTAAATTTCTTCAAATGATTTATCTTCCTTTCTGTCTGTTCGTAAATCATCTACTGTCACATCTAGTGCGTCAGCAATTTTACAAGCAAATTCAAAACTTGGCTTTTTGATTCTTCCCAATTTCAAATCTGATATTGTTCCAGTTGCAATATTCATCTTTTTTGCTAGTTTATATTGAGTCATATTTCTTTCATTCAATATTTTTTGTATCTGTTCCCACATAATTATCCAAACTTTCTTAATGTTTTTTTAATAATAAATTCATTGAAAAATCGTTTTACACGGAGGTAGTGAATATATTAAGAAGATAAACCATGTTATAATATAATAAAAGTGAGAGATGTTTATTACACTTGCTCTAACAAGTGCAACTCACATCTCTCACAAAAAAAGGAGGTGAATAAAATTATGTCCAACTTTCATTTGGTAAATCCAAACACTTTTGATAACCTTGGTTTCCTAGAAAGAACCACTGTAGGGGCAACTGCACTATTTATAACAGCTATCCTGTTCTTAGTTGGATTTTTCCTTCTAAAAAATGTAGGCATTCCTTTTTTTAATAGCTATTACGGAATGTCAGATGTCGTTAGGTTTGGTTTCGGAGTTACGTCCACCATTGCAGGTTTTGTTATGCTAGTAATGTTTATCAACTTTATTGCTGTACTCATTATTTCTGCTTTGGTAGCATTTTTTGTAATCTATAATCTTTAATCAAACATTCCGACCTTTTCATTTATGAAGAGGTCGGTTTTATTGTACCACTTTTCTATATTTCATGTACTTAAAATAAACATAATATTTTTGGCCTATACTTCAATAACTAACCCCACGTACGTTTCAATAGAACGTGACTAAAAATGATTAGAAAAATAAATATCCAAAAATAGCCAATCATTAGTGGAATAAACCAATGCCCGTCATTCATCAGTTGGAAGCAAACAATACAAAAGCGCTGAAATCCATTGTATCGTGATTCCTTGCCCTCTTTGAACTGATTCTTTTTATTATTACTGTTTTTTAAATTGCTGTTTGGATGTTGATTATCCGTTGTTTCAGTTGTGGCATTTGATCCTGTATCAACTTTTTTGTACAATCCCAATGCTTCTTTTACTTCGGGCGTGGCTTCTTCAGCTGGATAAGACTTGCCATATTCACCCTGCACCACTGCTCGATTAGGCGTATTCATTCCACCTTCACAACGTATAAAAGTAATTTTTGCTTTTTCTTCTTCATTTGGTAGGTCTAAGACTTCACCATTGGCTTGATTAACGACTTCGTTTTTTGTTGCAAAATATTCATAAACATTTGTAAAATCGGTGGCATAAATAACTCCGGATAATTGTGTGTTAGAAATCCGTCCTAAAGCGCCTCCGCCTTCTACAAGGTTATGGGCCAACAAAACGTAGTTCCTTTTGCCTAAAGCTTGGTCGGGATAATAAGTACCAACGCCCACCATTAGATTTTGATTACTCATTCCTGCCAATATTTTAGTTCTTATATTTGCACTGGGAATGTAAATGGCACCAATCCCCCACTGATTAACAATTTTTTCATAGTTCAGTTGTGCCTTAGCATACTCACTAGGTGACACTGGTTTAATTGAATCCGGGTCAAAATTGGCTTGATCGTTTAATTCTTCTGTTGCTTTTTTTGTTTCCTTTTTTGGTTGTATTTGGTGCGTCATGCTTATGTCGTTATCTGTTGTTTTCAACAAAGAGTAACCGTAAAAACAAAGACCTGCAAAGACTAGCCCCACAATAAACCACAAAATAGGTAATATTCTTAAAAATTTTTTCACGTATTCCTCCCAATTGAAAACTAGAATGAGACACAAGAAAAAAGACACATGATAGACACTAGGCGCCTTTACAGGCACCTAGAGAGAAAGTTTGGTTCTTTGTTTATAGCCTTCCCGCTTATTCTTTTACTTCTTTTTTGCGGTTAAGATATAATACAGTTGCAATTGCTCCAACAATTGCAAGCATTACGACAGCAGCTAAAACTTTTTGCATATCGCTTAATGATCCCCATGTTTGAGGGATAGATTTAGTTGGTGTTGTTGGTTTAACAGGCGTTTCAGGGACATTGACAGTTAATTGTTGTTTCACTTCGTCAATGTTCTTTTCGCTTGTTAGTTCCGTACCTTTAGAAGAAAGAGACTCATAAGCAACTAATACTTTGCCAGCTGCTTGAGACAAGTCAATTTCGAATGGTACGTCAACGTAACCCTCTAATAAAGTTACTTCTTCCAATTTAGAAAATTCAGTAGCCGTGTCATTTTCTTCTTTAGCGGCTGTATCGTCGGTTTCAGTTGCGTCTTTTTCAGTTGTATCAGTTGCTTTAGCTTCAACTTTTGAACCAGAATTAGCAGTTTCTTTGTCTGCTTTATCTGTGTCTTTTTCAGTGTCTGCCTTGTCGTTAGTTTCTTTAGTTGCTGTGTAGTAGTCTTTTGCAAGGATTTTAGAAGTTACTTCTCCATCTTTACCAGCTACAATATCTAGTGTTCCAGTTACTTCTTTACCCATTGGGTCAGTAAATGGTTTTTCAGTTTCTTTATCCATGATAGATAAATCAACAGTGTAAGGTTGATCAGAAATTAAGTTTTCATAGTACACGCGATCATAGCCTTTTGTGTTAGCTAATGGATCAGGATTTTTAATCGCATTGTTTTTGTTGTCAAAAGCGAAAAATTCAGTGTGGATTTTAGGCTCTACAAATTGAATAGATTCTGCTTCATTGTTTAAATCACTATGAGAAGCTACTTTTTCCCATTCTTTAATTGATGGGTTGTAGTATTCTAATTCATTTGTAAATACACCTTTTTTACCATTCATGCCTTCAGCATTAAAATCGTAATAAACATTATGAACAAATTTTGCTTGTTTAGCAGTAAATTCTTCTGTCTTCTTCAACGATTCTTCGCCTAACTGTTTACCAGTGCCAAATTCAACATAATCAGTTGTTAAGCGTAATTGTGCATTTTCTGGTAACTGTTGACCGTCAATCATGACTTCATCACGTAATTTTTGATCTTTTAAAGGATTAACAAATTGCGCACCATCAACATTACTTGCTTGTGAGTCTAAAGCAACTTTCACTGTTGGGTTTTTCACCACAAGTTCATTTCCACCGTCTTTAATGACAATTGTTCCTTTAGAAGTTGCAGGGTCAATGTAATGTCCTGCGATTGTTGCGATTTCTTCATAATCAATTTTTGTGCCTTCTTCATAAACAGGTGTTTCAAAATTACCATTTGCGTCAGTTGTGTAAACTTTTGTTGCTTGTTTTTTGCCATTTGGCAATGTTGGAGTGATATTGAATTTTGCACCAGCAATTGCTTTGCCGTTTTCATCAGTTTTCTTTAAGGTAAGTTTTCCTTCTTTAATAACTTCAACATTTACTGAAGCAATTATTGTTGATGGATCAACACTTCCCCCAGTCCCTACAGATTGGCTTCCTTCCGAAACCCATACTAGTGGCGTATCGGCTAGCGGCGATTGTTTTTTGAATATTACTTGTCCACTTGGGGTATCACTGTTTGCTTTTATTGTCAGCTGATTACCTTTTACAGTAATTTCTGAATTTTTGATAGTTGATTCTAATTTCATACTGTCGATATTATTATTCGTATCAGTTAAAGTCACACTCTGACCTGCTTTTACTTTAACCGTTTGTTTATCAAATGACGGTTTTGCGTAATACTTTTGCATTTTTGCTTCAACTTCTGCTTGATAAGATTTAAAACCATCTAATGTGCCTATTCCGCCAACAGAGTCTACGTTCCAACCAATTCTTGACCAAACTAATAACTGAGTGTATCCAGCAGCAACATCATCACTATCATCATGAGCTCCAAAATTCATAACATCATTAACATTTTTTGAAACTTCCTGTGTAATATCCATTGTGGTTGGCGAATAGCTATTCCCAGGCTTGAATATATAAGTAGGATCCATACAGTAAGCAAATTTGCCGTCCACATAATGATGTGCCATATAAGGATATGTCGTTGTAGTTCCATTTCCTGACAACGTATAACTCATATTGAAACGTTTTGAAGACCCGATTGCTCTTGAATTAATATTAATTATGTTAAATGGGATATTAACATTTTCACCTGCATCATTTTTCATTGCAACTGACGCACCAGCTGGTTGATTTTCACCAAATATAGCAAGTCCTAGCTGTTCGATTTCATCATTGCTTAGACCGGACGTATTATACTTTTCCATACCATCTCGTTTTGACAATTGTTGAATTTGGTCTGATGTAAAGGCTTGATTGCCAACACGTTCTAATGATTGACCTTCTACAGTTGGTTCTTCCGCAGTTACTTCTTTCTCACCACTATTGTTTGGTTGAGATTTAGATTCCTCCGTTTCCTTTTTATTTTTGTTCTCCTCTTTTGAAGAGTTACCAGCGCTTGAATCCTTTACAGTTTCAGTCGTTGATTGTGTAGTCGCTTCCGCTAAAGAAGCCACTGGTGCTACAAAGGTACTTGCCCCAACTGACAGCAACATTGCAATAGTCGCCAGTTTGGTTCTTAAAATTCTACCTTTTTTCATTGTGTTTCCTCCATTTCCAATATTTATTTATATAAAAAAGCACCTAGAGTTTTTCTCTAAGTGCTTTAAAATATCTCTATTTTATTACTACTGCTGATTTTCTCAAATTGTAGCTTGCCTCAAATGATTGTGCGTTCACCCAGTATTGTCCTTTGTTAGGATCTGAAACATGATATGTTTGATTGCTTTCATTAAAGCCGTCTAACGTAACTATGTGTGCATTATTAATTGCAGAACCAAACCAATAGTTACCATACTGTGGTGAAGCAAAATTTAAGGTGACATAAACTACTACTGGATTACCAGTCCTTAATTGATCTTTTAAATTTTCTACGGAACTACCTGTAATATCAGAAACATTTCCATATCGCATTCCCCAATCGGCTAAAGGTTTTGCATATATTGAATGATACACACCCGATACTACATTATCTGGCTTTCCTGAAAATCCATTATTTGGATTATTATTAGGGGACATAGGCATTTCTTTAATAAAGTTTCCTAAATTGTATGATCTAGCATATCCCTTTGTTTGTAATGCTTCTAATAATGAAGCTGCTTCACACCCCATCGGGTATCCTGCTTTTCTTTGATCAATAAAAGGTGAGTTTAGCAAAACATAAGAAGCGACAGGAATTTCATCACCATTAGAATTAAATGCTGTCCCTTCATCTATCCAACCATTTTTTACTAAGTTATCTTTTTCCGCTATATTCATTGTATAATGATGACTTCCTGCATCTTTAGCGTTGGGATTATACACTCGATATACAGGTGTTCCATTTGGATCATAACTCCATGCTATTCCTTCATTATGCCACCCATTTTTTGCTAAACTTTCCTTTTCGGAAGAATTTATAGTATAAAAATGTTCTCCTGAATTTGGATTATAAACTCTATACACCGGCGTACCAGTATTGCTCACCTGCATACTAATACCTTCATTACGCCATCCGATACTTATTAATGAGTCTCTTTCATTTTGACTTAGTGTGTGTAAATGTTCATTCGAGTTAGGATTATAAACTCTATACACTGGAATAGTAGAATTACTCGATGTTTTCTCCTCTGCCGACAATGAATATTCCGTTACAGAGGACTCATCACTATCCATTATTTGAATATTTTCTTCACTCATTGTTATCTCGGCTTCACTAACTTTAGAACCGATTATTGAAAAGCTTAAGAACATAGCACCGATTAATATTAACCGTATATTTAATTTCATAAAGTTTCTCCCTACACATAATCAATATAAAAATCTATAGTATACCAAGTTTCACCATTACTCATACGAACTTCTCTAGACTTAAATGCCCATACTTTATCTGTAGAGCCTTCATTTACTATAAACCAGCCGTCATAATATTCAGAATTTTCATCATTTCTCATGATGTCCCCTTTTTTCCCTGCTTCAATGAGACTTTTTTCAAGAATACCACTATTACCAATTTCATCTAGTGGAGTAATTGGTTTTTCTGGTTCTACTGGTTTTTCATCAGTCCCACTATAAAAAGCTACGCCTTCATATTTCCAACCTTTGCGAACTAAATAGTCGCATTCTTGCCCATTTGTTGTAAAATGGTGCGTCCCTGTTCTTGCATTAGGATTGTACATACGGAATACTTCTGTTTTTCCGCCTGAATACCAAGCTACCCCTTCATAGCGCCAACCTTTGATTTTCAAGTTGTCTCGTTCATTGGCACTTAATGTGTAGTGGTGATCTGCTGTGTTGGGATTTAACATACGATAAACTGGTTCACCAGAACTTGGTATAGCCCATGCTGTCCCTTCGTCTCTCCAACCGAATTGCGAAATATACGGAATTTCAATCGTATTAGTCGTAAATAGATGTTCCCCTGACGTCGGGTTGTATGCACGGTACAATGTTGTTGCCTCTGTTTCTTGTGGATTGGTACTGGCAAATACTCCCACTGCCAATACCGCTCCTATACCTAAAACAACGTTTCCTAATACTGTTCTTGTTTTCATTTTTTTCTCCTTCTAGCTGAATCCCCAATTTTTGCTTAATTGTTGGAAGATTTGCTGATATCGTTGTTAACAGTTTGAAGCGTTCTAATTATTAAATTATAACAAAATTTCATTTTAAAATGAAATTATTTCAAGCGATACCACTTTGTCGGTGTAGGGCCTGTCCGCCCTTCAATCTGTGTTTCACTTATGCCATTATCAGCTCCATTACAATGAACAATTGTTGTGTTACTGGAAGCAACGCCTGTATGACCTGCTGCACCGTTTGAATTGCCTTGATCACCTGAAATAAAAATGTCTCCCTTACGAACTTCACTTCTTGAAATTTCAGTAAGGACGCTGCCATTTAACCATGATAAGGTACTGGTATTTCCTAGTGTTGTTCCTTGTGGTAAATAGCCTGCTTCAATTAATGCTGAATACACGGCACTTGAGCAGTCATATTGCTTTGGACCATTTCTTTGAGGAATCAACATGCTGTAAGTAATACCAATATCTTGCCGAACATAAAACCAATCAACTAATTTATCTAATTTGCTCCTTGAACCAACACTAAACCATGCAATACTTTCACTCTTCCAACCGGAATCCATCAGCCATTTTCGCTCTGAGGTATTTGTCGTATAGTAATGTGAGCCAATACCTTTCGCATTAGGATTTAATAGCCGATAAACAGCTGCCCCATCATAAGGCGCATACCATGAAGTACCTTCATCTTTCCAACCTGCTTTTACTAAACCATTTTTTTCTGAGCTTGAAGTGGTGTAGTGGTGTTCGCCAGTATTGGGATTGTACACACGATAAACGGCATTTCCTGAGGAGGAACCGTACATGGTGACTCCTTCATCTCTCCAACCTGCCTTAACTAATCCGTCTTTTTCAGCTTTGCTTTGGGTAAAGAAATGTTCTCCACTGTTTGGATTGTAAGCTTGATAGATTGGTAATTGATCGACCGCTCTCGATTGATAGGCTTTAGCTTCTTGTTCTTGTTGGAACTGTTCGCTAGGTTGAATAATGTTTCCGCCGTTTGCATTTGCGATTTCGTCTTCGCTAGGCTGTGGATTTTCACCTTCTGTGATTGGTACGTCAGACACATCAGAATCAGACACACTGTCTATGGTGCTTTCTACTGTGGCTACAGCTGAATCTTGTGTTTGTGTGGAACTTATTTCGTCTGCCTGTGAGACACTCCCTAGACCTAACAGACCGACAAATACGGTTGCTGCTACAAGCCAACGCTTCCCTGATTTATACAATTTGTATCGTTTTTTTACTTCACCTAAACTAAACTTTTTTCTCATTCCTGTTCCTCCTAATGATTAAATGAATACCCTGCTTTATGTTCAAAAGTTGCTAGTAACAGCTTTGCTTGTCTCTCTGTTCCATGAGTCAATGATTCAAAACGAACGCCACCATCAACTCTTAAAACTTGTACTACCCAATCCCTCATTGGCTATTTCACCCCTTTACAAGAAATCTTTTGTTGCTAAATAAAACGTGTTTTCTCTTTTTTCGTTTGTTGAAAACTGTAAATCATACATAAATAATTTCGACTAGTTTTTTGGCGTCCGTAACTAGAACCCTATAGAACAACGGTAAATGCTCGATTACTTTCGTAACGTCATGGCAAGTGCTCTAATGTATTTGCAGCATACGACATGAACCCCTCTAAATGTTTCTAGGATACTATGCGTTTCCCCATTACCGGAAACCTGATCAAGTTTTTCATTGATTGTGCGTGAACCCTCCCCCCTTAGTAGCTGCTCTGATTAGGCAGGGTGCTATGTATTGCTTTGAAAATTGCTTTCCTTGGTGTTTACCACTTACTTTCATTGCAAGTGTTCATTGTCGAAAAGTCCTGGATAGTTGCGTTTGCTAAAGGAACCGAAACCCCTTTCCAAAGACGAATACTGCCTGAAATCAATACTGATTATTTTATGCTGTACGTCGCCTAAGCCTACTCCTATTCAATTCTTTACTCTCCAAGTGCCACAATTTCGCCACAAATTTTTCAAGCAAACGAAAAAAGAGAAAATATTATTTTGGATCTCTACTTTGTTTTAATGTATTTACTGAAGCCTTTCCCTGTAAGTAGTAAAGGCTGTCCTAATGCTGTTCTTCTAGCAATTAATACTCGGTTTTCATCATAGACATGCTTAATTCGTGGATAGATATCTTTGATTGAGACTGTTTCAAGAATATTTTCATGTTTCTTAGCCCCAATGTAATAGTCCTCTACTTTTTCAGCATTCCAGCCCTTTACAAAATATTTAACACACCGTCTTTTTTTCGAAAAGGTACCGTTTTGATCTTCAACTTTTGACGGCGGTTCATAAACAGTTAATCTTTTTCCAAAACGGCTAATATCAGCAATCCCAATTTGTTTTCGCATACCAACACCCTTTTTCCTTTCAGTAGAAATTTAAAAAATGAATATTATGATTGCTTTCATATCAAGCTTAATCCACACTATATCGAACATACGTTCTTTTTGTCAAGTGAATTACATAACTGTCAAGCGAAAAGTTTTATCAATCGTTGCGAGTTTATTAAAAATTTTGACTGACAAAACTTCTCCCTCAAAAAATATAATCGCTTATGCTAGACATGAATTTTATTCCATGACCACAAAAAGAGGCTGACACATTATCGTGTCAGCCTCCTAACTTTGTTACATCCTATTCTGCTTATCTAAAAAATCATAAATTTTGCCTTTGAAACTTTCTGATTTCTTACAAGAACCCCTAAAGAAATATCTAAAAAAAGTATTCTAAAGCCTGTAAATATGATATTATTTAGACTGTTGCAGAGCAATCTGTAACAAAGCGGAGCGTAACCCGATATCTACGTATCGGCACTTGCTACTTCTATGATCCATTCAAGGACGCCAATCCTTGTTTGGTAGAGGTAGTAAGGGCTCTGCTATTTGTGGTAAACAAGTTACGTCCACCACAAGCGATTATATTTGCAATACAAAAACTATTTCAATTTTTGCATTTCAGTCGTTCATTTGCCACAAGAATACCACACAAAATCTTTTTTGCAAACTAAAAATTTCATTTTCACCGAGGAAACCGATTTAAAATATCGTTTTTCTCATTTTTTTTGTGTAAAACAGACTATTCTTACCAACAAACAAATGAATAACAACCTAACAATCACTTTCTATCATTATTTTATCATAATATTAATACTTATACAACAATAATGACAGACAAAAAACATTAGAAACAATCGTTATTTAACAAGTATATTTTAATTATTTTTTAATCTACAGCCAGCTGTCCATACTTACGTCTGGCAAGGATTCTTGGTTTTGATCTTGTTGAATAAGAGCTATTGGTTTTTCAATAAACCAATTACGTACATAAACAAAAATGAGGTTTTGGATATCCTTTACTTTTTCTGTTTTATTTTTCTGATAAGCCTTTAGCAATGTTTGATATAATCCAGCTTCTGCATTAATCCCTTGTTGTTCTAGTTCTTCAAAAACAATCATAATGCCAGTTTGTTCTTGTGCTTTGTATTTGGCATTATGGATCGTTTTAACTGTTTGACTTGCAACTTCATAGCTTGGCGAGAAAGTCGCAATGAGTTGCAAAACTTTGTCAGGAATAAAAGTAGGTACTTGTGACGTATGGCAGGAAGCCACAAAATTATCAAGAAAAATTTGATTTTGTAATTCGTCTTTGTCAGTGTCTTTTAAGTGTCTATTAGTGTCTTGGTTATTATATTTATATACATTTTCTGCCATTTTGGCACGTCCGCTATTATCAAGGGTTTCAGCCGTTTTTGATGTTTTTTTATTTTCTTGTATGGTTGTTGTATCAGGTTTTTGGGCATTTTCGACACTCTTAGACCGACCTGCCATTTTGGCATGTCCGCTATTATCAAGGGTTTCAGCGTTTTTGTTCATTAAATAAACGTCTCGATCAGTGACTTCTAGCTCTGCTAAATACAAACGATTAGGCTTGTTCTTTCCTGAATTTTTATCAAATCCCATTTTTACTTGCATTAACAAATTTGCTTCTTCAAGTTCACTTTTTACCCTAGCGACTTTCCGTTCGCTGCAATTCATTAGTATTGCTAAATAGCTTGAAGTCATTTCAAAATATATATAGCCATTTTCATCAACAAGATTATGATGAATGGCACTTGTCAGTTCATTTTTTAAAAGCATGTATGCGAGTTTTGCACCATCGCTTAGATTTTTATATTTATCACCATAAATAAAAACTTTTGGATATTGAAAATAGATATCGTTATAGATTCTTTGGTTACTAAAATATTTAAATTGATTCATTTTAAAACGTCCTTTAGTCTATAAATTTTTGATAGTAGAGTCTTAGACTTTATTTAAAAGAAAATGTATCTTTTACACACTTAATTATTTTAAAGAATATTTATCTTGCTGTAAAGCCTAATTTCATGATATTTTTCGCATTAAACAGATACATAGATACATGTATCTATGTATCTAAAGATATTTCTATCTATGTATCTATATATCTAAAGATAAAAAGATACATAGATAAATTTTTCTTGTAATTTTGAACTAATTTTATTGTCATATTAGCAATTTCAGTATACTAACAAATGTATCTAAAGATAAAAAGATAAAAAGATACAATTTTATATTTACAATATGTATCTTTTTGTGGTATTCTTTAAATAGATACAAAGATACATTTATCTTTATTACAAATAAATTACAAGGAGGGTTTTTCATTGGTAGCAAATAAACACCAATCCAAAACAATTATATTCGGACAGCAAAAAGGAGGAGTAGGAAAAACTACTGATACTTGCATGGTTGCTTTAGTATCTTCTTTGCTAATGAACAAGAAAACATTATTGATAGATTTCGATTTACAAGGAAATGCAACGTCTTTTCTTTCTAAATCATTCCAAGTTGAAAAATTTCCCTATACGTTAATGACTGCATTAGAATCTGGAAATTTGAAAAAGGCCATTTTAAAACTCTCTGAAAATCTAGACATTATTCCTGCAGGTTACGATATGCGTTTGTTTACCGAATTCTTAACAGAAGAATTTAAAACTGTAAGAGAAAGAACTTTTTACTTTAAAAATTTACTTTCAGAAATAGAAAGTGATTACGATTATATCTTTATTGATATTCCACCTTCAACTGATCTGAAAGTTGATAATGCTATGGTGGCTTGTGATTATCTAGTAGTTGTACAAGAGACTCAACAGTTCTCATTTGAAGGTAGCCAGAGACTAATTTTTGATTACGTACAAACACTTGTAGACGATTTCGGACAGGACGTACCTATTCAAGTTGCAGGTGTTCTACCAGCATTACTACAACAGAAAAGACCTATGCATCAAAAATTAGTTGACGAAACTATACAAACTTTTGGAAGAGATAACGTATTTAACACTATCATCCAAAACCATGCTAGATTAGAATGGTACCCACGTTTAGGGTTTCAGTTTGATGATTTTCACGATAAAAAAATGGTTGCACTTTTTGCTGATATTTTTTGTGAATTAGAGGAACGTATTAATATCTATGAAACTAAAGGTGATATAGAAAATTACTTGTATACTCCTAAATTTTTATTAGAAGGAAAATTAACTAAAATAGGAAAGGAAATTAAATTAAATGGCTTTGATAGATAGAAAGGTACCAAAATCAGTTATTGTAGAAAATGAAGCAGATACAACAAGAAATGCGGAAAAAGAGATTATTAAAAAAGGTAAAATCGGAAGTACGAGAAAAAATATAAAAGTTTCACCTTCAACACTGAATTTGATTAAAGCAGTTTGTACAATGAAAAGTATGAAAAATTATGAGTTAGTTGATGAAGCAATTGAATATTATATAAAGAATACTATGTCAGAACGAGAGCAAAGAATATTAAAAAACCTGAATCAATAGAAGTAAGAGATACAAAGATACAAAGATATAAAGATACAAAGATACAAAATTAGAGCCACTCAAAATAGAGTGGCTTGATAACTGATATAGTAGCTATATGGATTTTTTCCAATAGTTAAATTTAAATAAAAACAAAAACAATCTTCACCAACTTCAGCAATTGTTCTTTCTCCACAACCCCAAATAATCTCCGTTAATTCATCTAAGTCGATCAATCCAAATTCATATTGTCTAATAATGTTCATCAGGATAGGGAACTCCATTTCTTGAATGCAATAATTTCAATATGTCTAATTTCATCGTAATTAATTTTTTGATCTCCAACAAAAATTCCCAATTCATCATAGCCGTTAATCTTACCTGAAATATCATCAGGATAGTTACCATTCAAATCTCGTTCTTCCTTTTGAATTGCAACTTCTAAGTTGCTACGTGCTGCTTCTGTTAGGATAGTCCCGATTTCGTCACTATCCATCTGCATTTTCCTAGAATTTACTTTCTTAGATTCTTTCTCTTTATCTAATCTTTCTGTATGATCTGACAAATAGAATCCATTGTATTTTATGACGCCTCGATCTTGATATTCAATTGTCATTATCTAAACCTCCATTGCCGCCTGAATGCCCACCTACAACGTTTGATCGTTTTACGCTTCTTGCATTTTCTAAAGCAGAAGAAGCATGAATAATTGCTTCAAAACCATATTTTTTTCGTATTTTATCAATCACCAAATCTAAATTTTCATGATTGATTTGTTCCTGTGGGTCTTCAAATAAATTTAGCTGTAAAACGTCCGTCCAAACTAATTTTTTATAGGTAATTCCCACGTTCCTTACGGCATATCCAGTGTAATGCTTTCTAAAAAGATAAAGGCATTGCTCCTGTAGTTCTTTGGTATTATCTGTTGCAGGTATAGCTAGCTGTCTTGAAAATCCTTTTTCTTGCTCGTAGAAAGAGGGGCGGATACTTACATGAATACATTGTGTTTTACATTTATGCTTTCGTATCCTGATAGCCACTTGTTCAGCCATTTCTTTAATGATTAATTCAATATCTTCTTTTCTCACGTAGTCCTTTGGCAGCACTTGAGAATTACCATAACTTTTTTCTTGAGTTGGTGGGGGAGGTACGGCAATATCTGTCCGATCTACACCATTAGCATGATAATAATATTGCAAACCCAATATTCCTAATCTCGATTTAAGCGTCCAAGGGTCTGCATGAGCTAGCTCTTTTATGGTCGTGATCCCCATATCTCTAAAGCGTAACTTCATTTTTTTTCCAATACCCCAAAAATCAGTCATATTTTTAATGCCCCAAACTTTGGTAGGGACATCTTCATAATTCCATTCAGCAATAAATCCATCATTATGTTTTGCTTCATTATCTAGTGCTAATTTTGCAAGCAAGGGATTGTCGCCAATTCCTACAGTACACACTAAACCAGTTTGTTTCTTCACCTCAGATTGTATTATTTTAGCAAGCTGTCGGCGCTTCTGACTACGTGTCAGCTGTCTGTCTGTAAATAGGTTAAGAGAATGCTCTACCTTCAAAATCGACTCGTCAACGCTGTAAATCAATAAGTCCTCGTCTGCAACATAGTCCCGAAAGATATTATTAATTTCCAGATTTCGCTTGATATACAAGTTCATTCTAGGTGGTGCCAAAATCAGATTTTTAGGTAAAGGGTAGGGAAGATCATTAAAACGCGATACATTTGATATTCCCATTGTCGCTTTAGCTACTGGGGAGGAAGCTAAAATCAGTCCATTACCACCGACATTGTCAGAAGTAGACAACACAACTAAATTAGTGGTTAATGGATCAAGCCCACGATCCACACATTCTACGGACGAGTAAAAGGATTTTATGTCGATTAGAAAATAATCGGATAGCGGTTCTTTACTATAATCTATCATTAAAGGTCACTCCTTCATTGAAATTATACCGAACATATGTTTGCTTTGCAAATTTTTAAAGCAAATAAAAAATGCCACAAACAGCGATTTAATCGAGTTAATAGCATTCTTTTAGAACTATTCAATTTTCTACAAATATATGTCGTAATCTGCTAACTGTCTCTTTTTTTTAATGAGATCAATTTCTTCTGAAAACTGCTTCAAAATTTGTACTCGTGTTAATCCGTAAAAACCTTGTGCTTTTCGCCAACGAGAAAACGCTGTGGTAGGAGTGTTGTAGTAAATAGCAATATCAGTAGAATTATAACCATGGTAAACCAAAAATAAAAGATCCGACCTTCTCAGTGTTTCTCTTTCTCTATGATTCTTAGGAAGTGGTGGCAAAGGTGGGGGAGGTACCGTCAGCAGCTGGGCTAACTTTTGCACTTCCTTTGCGATAGCTTCATTTTCAATCCAATTATCGTCTTGATTCATTAGTACTAGCATTTTTTTGCGTATTGCATTTTTATCTGTTACTTGCATATTATCACCACCAAACATTCAATTAGATATGCCATAATCAGAAAGATTTTTCTGTTTTCTCACTTTGACAATTTCATCTGAGTACATTTCCAACATTTCATCTTTTGCTTTCCCATAAAATCCCTGATCTTTTTTCCATACGTTTACTCTTTGAGACCCAACTTTATATATTTTCGATATATCCTTTGTATCATAACCAAAAGACAGTAAAAAAAGAAAATCGCTACGTTTGAAAGTAGCCCAATCATTTTTAACTGACGGAAAAGAGGGACGAGCATGAAATAATGGTTCAGCTAAGTCTTGAATTTTTTTCAAATCTTTCTCTGTGACTATCCAATCAGGATTTAGTTCCATTACTGCTAATAATTGAAATCGTTGTTGTTTTTTTAATTCTTTATTCATCATGTATCACCTAATCATTAGTAGCTTCGTTCTTTAATTGCGTAAATGGTTTTTCTTGGTAAATTCAACTCTCTTGCGATAGTGAGTATTGGGAAACCACGATTTAACATTTGAATCACTTTGTTTAAAAGAATAGGGTCAAAATTTTTGATTGTTTCTTTATTGTAAGTTTCTTCCATAATAATTACGCTCCCTTTTTTAAACGTTTCCCAAAAGTATAATTAGAACTGAGAAATAGTCAATAAAATTTGTCAATGTTTACGGTATAGTGACAATTTATTCTGATCGCAATAAACGTTACATAAATACAACTTACCATATAATATGTAACGTTAAAAGCGAATATAAAAAATAAATCTGCAAAAAATGTCACAATTCTCTTAGAGCCATGTGGGATACAGCTATTTTAACCAACGTTACACAATGAGCTTGTGTAACGTTGGGAGCTTTGAGAAAACAAAAAAAATCTCGTTAAAATCAATATCTCAAAAACAACTAAAGTGTTGGATAAAATAATTAAAAGTGAAAATAGAGCTCTCCAAGAATCACAATCTTTAGAAAAAGAAGAATATTGAAGGGTGGGTATTCTGATAAGTGATGCTAGCTAGACCAATTAAAATTCACAAAAGCAGCCCACCAAAAGCTTGGTGGGCTTGCTGTTTGGGTTAAGCTAAATTATGGTAACAAAATAGTTAAATAACTATTCCTCAATCTTTTTTACAACATACCCAGCTTCTGTTACCCACTTTTCAGGATTTTGTTCTTGCGCAGGAGATACATGTGGAATATTAATCATTGGACCAGATAATTCATATCCATTTGCTTTAATCCATAAGCCAATCGCTTGATTAACCTCAGGCATTTGGTCATAACTACCATTAAAAATAACTGATGCCATTGTAAACTCGCTTGTATCAAAAAATTTAACATCTTTTGTATCCTGATAGTTTCCAATTATTTCGCTTTGAACCTCTACATCGATGTCTGAGTCTTTGTATTCTTTATCATGATAAAGTGACATTCCTTTGGGTGGATTGGTCATTTTAACATTCTGTTTTTGAAATTCTGCATATAGCATTTCCCATAATTTACTCTCATCATCAAAAGTTGGGATAACCTTTCTCAATGACATCACTTTTCTCGTAGGTACCATTTTAATCTCAACATTATATTTTGCCATGTTTATGCCTTCTTTCTGTCTTTTTGAATAATCTTCTACCAGTTTTTGTTTGATTTTTAGACTGTTTATTTCTTCTTCGATTTCAAATTTTCTTAGTTCATAATATTTATTTAGTAGATTGGGATTGTCTGAATACAATACTTCTCTTATTGATTTTAATGGCAAGTCAATACTTTGTAGTATTTTTATTCTATTAACTATTTCTAATTGGTCCGTTGAATAATATCGATAATTGGTAACCTCATCAATTTTATTAGGGACTAATAAATCAATCTTTTCATAATGATGTAATGCTCTGACGGTCATATTTGTCAGTCTTGAAAATTCGCCTATTTTAAACACTGTGTTTACGTTTACTCCTCTCAGTTAGCTAACTTATTTTTATAATAAACTAATACGTAAGGTAAGAGTCAAGCAAATATAAAAAGATTGACTCTTACCTTACGTATTAGTTGATAATTATTATATCAATAAATATATTAAGGGGGCTACTTCATGTTTTTTTCAATTTTTTATACATTTATTTTTGGTTTAGTTTTTTTTGGTATTATGCACTTTATTAATTTAAAGAAAGGAGTGAGTTTTTCTAAATTTCAATTTTTTAGTGGATGTATCAATCTGTTTATTTCTCTTACTTTTTTATTCATTTATTTTAGATCAAGTGACTTATTTGATACCTTTATAGACAATTCAATTATTTCCCTTATATTTACTATCATGGTTTCCTATTTTTATATTTTTTTGGCACCAATATCGTTAGGAAATATGATATTCTTAGTGAAGTCAAAACCTAAGAATAAATATGTGATCCTATTTCTAAACTTAGCTTCATGTGTTATAACCACATTATTAATTCCGTTGTTTTTGAAATGGTATAATTAACATAGATAGAGGAGGAATCAACTATGGCAAGACCGACATCAAAAAATGATTTAATTAAATCAAGTAATGAACAATATAATAAACTTATTTCTCTACTAAATTCACTTTCAGATGAAGAATTAAATATATCTTTTTCTTTTGATTTAGACAAAGAAAAGGGCGCACATTGGAAACGCGACAAAAACATACACGATGTCCTTATTCATCTAAACGAGTGGCATAAACTCTTATTAAATTGGGTTGTATCAAATCAAAATGGAGATGAAAGACAATTTCTTAAAGAAGAATATAACTGGAGAACATATGGGACAATGAATGAAGAATTTACAAAAAATAATAGTGACAGCAATTATGAAGAAGCTCTCTCTAAGTTTATTGAAAGTCATGAACAAGTTATGGAATTACTTAACGGTTTTTCAAATGAAGAACTATTTTCAAAAAATTCATTTCCTTGGGTTGGCGGTAGCACGTTAGGTAGTTATTTTGTTTCTGTCACTTCTAGTCATTATGAATGGGCTTCAAAAAAAATAAGGAAATTTAAAAAATCCTTGAGTTAGTATTTTTTTAAATACGTATAACGTGATTTATGTTGAATAACGTACCTATGAGATAAGTACCACCCAAAAGAAACATTTTTCGACTCTAAAGAAAAGTGTAGTAAAATAAAATTCTTGAAAAAATCAAAAGTGTTACTTTTGGGTATACCCATGGGTAACACTCTTGGAGTCGCTTTTTGTTTATAGTTCATAATCTAATATAGGTTTAGGTGTATACGTTAAGAAATGAGAAAAATCGTAAATTGATTTGTCAAAAAATTCATTTAGAAGATTCTCGACGATATCAGTTACGAAGGACCTAGAAATTTTAAATACTTCTAAGGTATCCTCATGAGCTACTTTTTTTCCTTTATGAACGACCTCACAACGTAATTTATATACAATATTCCAGTAATCGTAAAGATTATTACCTGTTTTCTTTCGATCATATACAATTCCATATTCATTAAATATCTTTGAAAATTGAGTGTCTATTACATTTCCAAAATTATCACTGTTCATTACATTATTGATTTTTATATCTGGTTTTTGTTCGTTAATCATGAGAAATTCAGTAATTTTGTAAAGAAACATTTCCATATATGTCCCTAAATGAATAACTGCTTCTTGATAATGTCCTTGTCGTTGTGCATAGTTTGCTCTATCATAATATTTTAATATCTCAAAAAAAGGATCTTTCATTGCTAATTCCATATAGTCAGCTACGTCATGGAGTTGTGGACGAGCAAGTACTTTTCCAGTTGATTGACCTAATTCTTTAGATTTGACTGTATAATAACCTGTAACCATTCTTTCTTCTTTTACTGAGCGAGTGCTCATATAAAAATAATTAATTTTTTTGGGTAAATCTTGTTTAGTAATTTCTCTCAATTCGGGATATTCAGGACCTTTAATTCTTATAAAGCATGAGATAAAATAATTTAAATATTCTATGGATTCTGAGAATTTTTTCTTTAAGTATTCGTTTGTTATATCTAGTTTATTGGGTGATATTAAAAGCGAAACTATTTCCACTGTAGAAAAATATTTCTTTCCATTATCAGTTTCAATAATCCTATTTCTATTAAGTAATAATTTTCGTTCACTATGAGTGCCAATATTTACTCCATTCTGTATGGGTAATTGAAAAGGCAGGTCAAATTGATAAGAAAAATATCCACTTTGTTTTATTGTTGTTCTATTTTCAACATGACTACCTAAAAGAAAACTTTTATTCATAAATTACCAACTTCCATTTTAAGTTAAAAAATATCACCAGTAGAATAAACCAACGTATAACCATCTTCCACATTATGGATAAATACATTGTAACTGATCGTGCTATCTTCCACACTTTGCGCTTCCATTTGCACCCCACGACAAAGTAACTCATTGTCTTTGAAATAAGGCGTCACACGATACCGTACATGATTTTTCGTCTGTCTCAGATAGTCTGCTACTTGATTCTCATATTGTACCATGGTTTCTTGATTCATTTGTTCTGTCCCTGTAAAAAGGTTCTTCCAGTTATCATTTTTTCCTGTCAGCTGATAGCCGATTAAATGGCTGCGATTGTATAACCATTTGCCATTAGATAGCTTTTTTTGATTCCAACCTGTCGGATAAACTGAGGAAATATCGCCTCTTTCTTCTGTGGGCATTAAATCATATCCTAACAACGCATTTGCAACACCAACTCGATTCAAATTGTCTAAGTCCGAGAAGCTTTGCCACAAGCCATTAGCCAGGGACAAATCTTCCTGATTGAAGTTTGGTTGATTATTATTGATAGTTACGACTTTATTCGTGCCGTCATAGTCTAAATTAACAACGTCTTGGTTTATTGTTGAATTACTAATCTCTGTGGTGCTAATTGTGTTTGTCTGATTTTCAGGTGTCTGTTCTGTGTCTGAGTAATGACTACCCCATGCAATAAGAGCAATAATAATGGGGATCGCACCACCTAAAAAACCTCTTCTTTTTCTCATGTCTTCTCTCCCCAATTATTTTAAGAATAGATTTGCTGTGGCTAATATACAAAATAGAACGGATACAATTATTCTAGCGGAGGCACTCATATTTTCTCTACTCCACTTTGTAAAATTTAGAATGAACCAAATAAATACTATGACTAAAAATATTATTGAGTAAATCATTGTTTTTCTCCTTTACTTGAAAGTTAAAATTAAAAGGGGGTAATTCCCCCTTTTAAATCGTTTTTAAAATGGCAAATCATCATCTGAAATATCAATTGCACCGTCATTATATGGATCATTATTACCTTGTGTTTGTTGCTGAGACTGATTATTTTTTCTGCTTTCGGCAGCTGCTTTCGTTTCTAAATATTGGAAACTAGCAACAATCACCTCTGTTACATATTTAGTTGTCTTTTGTTGGTCTTCATATTGACGAGTGCTTAATTCACCGTCAAAACTAATCAATGTGCCTTTTTTTGCATATTCTGAAAAAGATATCGCAATTTTGCCCCATAAAATACAACGGACAAAGGTTGTTTCTTTTTTTCCGTCTTTACCAATATAAGAACGGTCGCAAGCCACTGTAAAGCTTGCTACTGGAGTCCCTTTTGTTGTGTATCTTAAATCTGCGTCTTTCGTCAATCGTCCTACTCCTGTAACTTTAATCATGTTTATTTCCTACTTTCTTTTTCTAATTTTTTATTTGTGAATGTTGCTATTAATTACCGTTTATTTCTTGATAAGCGCAACTGTGACATAAGTAACCTACGCCGTATTGTTCGGGCATTTCATAGAGAATTTTTTGACAATTTTCACAATGTCCAAAATGTTCTTTACCACTAGCAAGGTCAATCATTTTTTCTAAGCTCTCTTTTGCGATAATTAAGCGAGTGTCACTCCCTTCATAATTCACTAAAATCTCTAAGGCGTTTTCTTCTTCTAACAAGTCTAAGGTAACGACTTCCTTAACATCAGGAAAAGCTACACCTTTATACTGAAAAACTGATTGCAACTGATAGACGGTCATTTCTTGTACTGTCTCACTCATACTAAGCACCTCATTTCCCATAATTCAAGAACTCCTCTAATTTTTGTAGCCGACTTTCTGCTTTTTCTTTTGAACCATATTTATTTTTTAAGTAGTCGCAATCATTTAAAATGATTGCACTACTAATTTTTTGGTGTTCATCTTCTGCTTGTTGCTTGATAATCACTGTTAAAGGTCTACTCATAATTTTAGTCCCCTTATGCTTCATTTAGTTGTTTTTGCGAATAATTTTTTACTGTTTGGCTACCATACATATTGCGTATTTTATTCATGTCATAATCTTTTTTTCCATGTCGCTTATAACCTTTAGGGGACAAATACCAAGCTTTCTTTTTGTTTCCCCATTTAAGACCTAATGCCTTTAATTCTTCTTTATAGGGTTTTGTTTCCCCTGTGACCCATAAGAAAGAGCCAATCACTTCGATAAGGACATTTTGCATTTTCAGATTCAACAACTGCGAAATGATTTCTCGCCATTCTTCGGGGGTTTCAGTGGTTTCTTTTTCATAAAATTCATTGTCTTTATTTTTATGAATATGTTTTAATTTTTCAAAAAGTGAATCATACTCATTATTGATAATTTTCATCACTTCTTCATCTCCGCCACAATCGGGGTGATGCTTCAAAGCCAACTTTTTATAAACCTGTTTTAATTCTTCCAACGTTTCAACCTCTTTGATATAAGTCGTCATGCCAGTTCCCTCTTTCATTATGATTTTTTTGAAACCCATTTCGGTTGCGTTTTTCCGGAGGCGGGAAGGTTTTGATTTTAAATTTCAAATTTTCAAACTTAAAATTATTGCAACTGAAAAAAGTTTGTATGGGTCATTTCGTACTGCTGTTATCCTCGGCGTGACTTCGTTAAACACTAAAATGTTCTGAAATAAAAGGGAGTGCTGTAGTAAAAAAATTGTGGGTTTCAATTTATTTACGCCCCTTTTATTTCAGGTTATTTTCGTGTAGAAGTTGGCTTCGCCGTGGGTGACAGCGCTCTGTACGAATTGATCCATACGTTTTCAAGTAAAAATGAAGTGAAGGAAAATCGGGTTGAAATTTAGGTCTTGACCTTGAACTGGCTTTTGACTTTCTCTTTTGAACTAGGGTTTTGTTACTGATTTGTAGGCAAACTCTAATAAGGTTTCAAAATGCCCGAAATTTGTACGATTAAGATATGTGGGATCTTTTTTAAGCTTACGAATGGTTGTATGAGAAATTCCTGTTTGTTCAGCTATGACTGTTGCTTTATTCCTAACAAGATATAGTTGAATGATCTCTTTTTGTTCCGATAAATCTTGCAGATTTTTTATGCGATCTTCTACATGATTTGAAGCTTCTGCCAATTCAATAAAGGCTTGTCTGTAATTTTTCAAATTGCTTATTAGAAAAAATTCCAATTCTTCTGTTTTATCTTCTGTGTTTATCTCTGGAAAATAAACATTTGGATTTTCGATAGTTACCGATTTCTCTCCAATTTTGAATGTTTCTTTATTGAGATTTTCTAAATAATAATGATTCATATAATGTTCCTTTCCACATAAAATGTTTCTGACGTAGCGGCGGTGGCGGTTGGAGCGAAGGAAGAAACTCGTCTATTTTACATAGAAAAAACCAGTTAAAATCCTTATTCAATAAGGTTCTAACTGGTTTTATATGGTATAATATCTGTGACAGTAAAGTTTAATGACGGTGGTTTATCCAATCGAAAGTGAGGTGGTGCATATGAATGTAACCACTCAATCTAAAGAAAGGAGAAACCTTTTGCCTATTTCAGATAGTTTGCAATTAATGATTGCTTTTGGTGGCTTTACGCTTACCTTAATCACAACCATTATTGCAATTCTGAATTATAAAGACAAAAAATAGCCGTCTTGCTTTGGCGAGCGACGAGCTATCTTTTTGAATAGTATTAACTTGCCACCGTCTTTAACGGTGCTGTCTAAAGGGGTGTTGTTTCCGCAACGCCTCTTTTCTATTTCATTATACCACATTTAATGATTTACATAAAATTTTTTCACCATAAATTTACCGTTTTTTCCATTACTAAATCAGGAAGTTATAAATGAAACGTCGACAGAATTGCTCTATTAAAGAAACGTCACAATCGTGAATTTTCCTATAATGAACAATGTCTGATAGAGATTGACTTCTCACTTGTGCGAAGTTTACAAAAGGTAAAATTTCTGCTTTTGTCCCAATAGTCATAAATATGATTACTCTTGACTCAGTTGCACTACATGCAATATCTGACAATAATTCAAGGTTATTTTTTTCTAATAGTTTTTCAGTATTAACTATAAGGATTTGTGGGGTAGATTCACGGACTTTTGACAACAGATTATACGGTTTATCTTTTTCTGAAAGAAATTCTGATATATCTATGAAGTCACTATCTTTGAACAATTGTAATGAGCCGATTTCCATGATTTCTTTTTCCCATGAATCAGGGTAGTAAAAAATCGCTCGAAGGTACTGTTCCATGTACTGAATTTCTGTAGAATAGAGTTCTATC
Source organism: Enterococcus sp. AZ103 (assembly GCF_051714685.1). NCBI lineage: Bacteria > Bacillati > Bacillota > Bacilli > Lactobacillales > Enterococcaceae > Enterococcus > Enterococcus sp. AZ103. The sequence continues at coordinate 40,719 of NZ_JBIOSI010000004.1, forward strand.
AGATTATGGTCTTCAATTTCAAAAATTTCTGTGACTTTCCGAAGTGAAACTTGTGTCACATCTTCAAAATCGGGAATCGTTATTTCCTTTTGTTTTAGCATTTGTTTTTCCTCCAATTTTATTCAAGAAAATCAAGTTAAAATGTTTCTACTACTGGCTTTGCCAGCTTTTTTTTCACCACCTAAACAGTGGAGGCGGTCGGCGTGTGGTGGTGAAAAAAAAGAGTTCCTAACAATTATTTGTTGTAGTGATCCTTTGCTGCCTTCAGTTCAGCTTGTATCTTTTCAATGTCTTCAGAAATTTGTACTGCCTGCTCCCAACTATCTGCGTAAAAATGATCAAGTTGTCGGCTTTCCAATTTTGCTTCTAGTTCTGCTATTTCTTCTTCCATGTGTATTGTGTCCTTCTTTGTGTCTGACGCTTGATTTATAACCCTTCAAAGACATTCCTAGAGAAGACTTTCCCCCTATTATTTTCTTTCAGATTTTTGTTAAGATAATAAAATTGATAATTTGGTAACTCTTTTATTTCATCAGGACTAAAATTGAATTTATTGACCTTTCTCACTGTCCCACGTTCCCCTTTGGTTTCAAAACGTGTCAAACTACCTAGTTGATTTTCCGTCATGACAGTTCGGTCAATATCCTTATGGGTACCAATAATATTAACGATTTTTTCTGCATTTTCATCGCTGTTTGTTCTGCCTAAGATAAAGAGATTACAGTTATCAATGGTCTGTTCTTTAATATCAATGTTCCTTCGTTTATTGGCTAGATCACTAATAGATTGAATGCCTAATATAGCACCAAATAACGCACTTCTAGCTCGTGATAAAATATCTAAAATGTTGTCTGTTCCATAAGCGCCGAACTCATCAAATATGCCTAAGACCCCTTTGAAATTTTCTGTATTTCCATAAAGAGTTGTTGTGACATAGGCGCTATCTGCAATAATAAATCGTCCTATAACTGGAATAAAACTATTGTAGTTATTGCTATCAAGGGAAAACACAACTACGTCACCATCTTTGATAATTTTTTCAATATCTAACGTATGATTTTCTTTATAGGTAAAACGTTGTCCAAAGTCAGAGTAAATAAGCTGTTCTAACTGTGTCCGCAATCCTTGAATTAATTTAGATTGATTTGAACGTTCTTCTTTCAGTGTTTCAATAAATTCTGGGTCTAAATCATCACGATAGAAAAACATGCGAATATATTTTTGATAAACTGTATTTTTTTTCTCTGTGGGATTCACAATGGTTGCTTTCGTTGTGGTGCTTTCGCCTTCCGTTGTTTCAGGTACAACATAATTACGAACAATAATATCTTCTGATTGTTCATTAAAAAGATAATTGGCTAACTCAGGTAAATCTAAAAATCGGTGAATGGTTTCTAAATTCATTGCTAAGGGTTCCCCTTGAACTGGTCTATGTTCATGGGTCTTTTCTATTTCAATGTATTCTTGTAAAAACAGGATAATCTGTTGCAACATATTTTTACTTTCATTTTCATAGAATGACTCGCTCCAATCCATTACGGCCATTAACCTATCTGTAATAGCAGTGGGTTTCCCATACATGACGGGATTATAATTCCATAAATGACCGTCAGGAGAATCACTGGCTTTGTCAGAAAAAACATACAGTTTTTTTCCATATTTTTCTGTCAGCTTCTTAATTTCTCTGACAGTCTTTGGGTCGCCTTTCCCATCTACAAATAAAGCCCCTAGACCTTCTTTTAAACCTGCTTCCATCAGATTGTAAAGCATGTAGGTTTTCCCTGTTCCTGTAGTCCCTTGAACAAGCGTATGAGTGAAAAAATTAGCGATGGGAAATAGGACTGGTTTTGCATGAATATCATTCCCTAATAGCACGTTCTGGTAAAGATTGGAATGAATATTGTTTTTGCGATATTCTTCTTGCGTTTTTTGTAGTATCTTCTCCATATTTTTTTCAATTCTTTTATATTTATCGCTGTCTAAATAGTGTTGTTCCTTTTCTTCTTTTTCATGGGTAAACCAATTGACTTTCAGGCGATTAAACATATAGTAGCTAATCCCTGCGTAGGTAATCGTAAGTAAAATCGTCATAACAATTGTATGGCGATTGACTTCAAAAGGAATCCCCTTTTGAAGGTGAGCTTCCGCAAATCCTACTACCTTTGGCAACATTTTTCGCCAAATAGCGAAAAATTGGAGAAAGTCTCGATAACCCCATGTGACAATTGTTGCGACAAAGCCTATAAAACTGATAAAGGACAGCGTGTAAGGAAGTGTTTTTTTCTTTAAAAAGAAAAAAACACCAAAAAAGACCCCACTCATAAGGAAAACTGGGATATTGATTAATGCTGTTAAAAACATGATCAATAAGAATAGCTTAATGACAAAATAGGGGTCTTTACCTTTAGGTTCATTCTGTCGATTTCCCTTGAAGCGTTCATCTACTGAATTACCTAAATTAAAAAATATCTGATCGATTTCATCACTGAATGACATGTTTTTCCTCCTATTGAATTGTTTTACATATGATTGTCATATTTAATTGATGGCTACTGGTTGTCACAAAACTTTCTACAGAATAATTTTCAAAAAAATAAACGACTTGATTGTAGTTGCCTTGTACCTGCATTTGTCGTAACCAATTAAGCTTAGCCATTAAAGCCTGTTTGGATTTTCTAGTTAATTCCACCTCGTAAGCATTGGTAAGAATTTCCCCTTCCAAGGGAAATTCAATAAGAAAATCTGGTATCCTCTTTGTTTCAATCATTTTGACACGCCGAATTTGTTTTTTGGTTTGTTGTGAAAAATCAATAGACAAGAATTTATTCGCCAACAATTCTCTTTCTGTGATTATTTTCAATGGCACCTCATCACCTAGCGACTGGCGAATATCAGACAATTCTTGAATCACACAATCAACCACTAATAAATCATGTACCAATGTTGGAAAATAAGGATTCTTATTTTCCGATTTCACATAGCCGAAATTGATTAAACCAATTAAACGACTTCCTTTTTTTGTAATATAGTAGACATTGGCATTTTTAAATTGATAGGCATTTATCAATTTTAAATCTTCTAAATCAAATAGTGCATTATTCAAATTTTTATTTGTATAGCTAATAAAATGCTTTATTTGTTTTTTTGTCATAACACCAAAGCGATCTATTGTTGCTAGTAACAATTCTTTTTTACTACTCAACGCTTTAGTTGCGATTTTAATCACCTTCTTTATGAATCTCATTTTGTTACAATGTTTCA
>NZ_JBIOSI010000005.1:0-21675 GCF_051714685.1 Enterococcus sp. AZ103
ATCTTGATAGGCTTGTTGGTCGTCTTTCGTGTTATAAAATTTCATGATAAAAGACCGATTAAACACGTCAAAATTCCCACTATTTTCCGTATTTTTATTGACTGTTTCAATGATTTCATTTTGTTTTTGGACTTGTTGCTGGAGGTTTTTTAGCTGATTAGAGACCTCCACCTCTTTTAATAAGAAGGTGATACAACCCACCACCAACAACCCAATAAAGCCCCACACAATGACTGAGACTATTTTTTCTTTATAGAAACTGGCGATTTTCCCTTTCTTTTTAGGCTTCGCTTGTTTCTTTCCCTTCTTTTCTTTCTTTTTTTTCGGTGGCTCCTGTTCTTCCACTTCCTCTTGAACGTCTTGAATAGAAACCTTTTTTCTTGATTGAAAGTCCTTTGCCATTTGATCCTCCCTTCTTTTTGAGTAAAAAAAATACAAGCTTAATCGCTTGCGTCTTCTTCAATGATTATGATTTTTTCTATACCTTTTGAAACTTTAGGACTTGTTAGCTCGTCTAAATGCTTGTTTAATTTCTTCTGTTCTTCTTTTATCTGTAAAAGCCGTTCGTAAATACCTGAATTGTCAAATTTCATAAATGATTCGGTTTTTAAAAGAAATAAACTACCAGAGCCAACGGTACCTCCCAAAAAAATAATAGTTGTCACTATCCATTTTGTACTAGTGATGATTCCTATTAAAGAGACAATAAGTGTTGCCACTAAGAGTCCTAAAAAACAATAAAAACTTTCTTTATCCATATGATACCGATAATAAAATGATCGAACATATTCCTTTTTATCTAATGAATCTAATAGGATTTGTTCAGTTTTATTCAGTTCCTCTAGCTCTTTTTTACATTGCTTAATCTTCTCTTGGTACTCTTTTTCTAAAACTTCTTCTTGGAGCTTTTGGAATCTTGAATCATTCATAATATATCACTTCCTTTTTGGTACACTATATTTTCCTTTAAAAAGCAGTCAAAATATTAAGAACCTGCTAGAATCGGTAATGGAATGTTCTATTTCTTCAAAATTTAGATTCTGACTCCAGCTTGGGAAAAATCTGTAGGAAAAACTGTCTTGATAATTTACAAGAACTATTGCCCTTTTAATGTTTTCTTCGGTTGGCTCTTTTAGCAATTTTTCAATAGATTGATTCACTTCATGATAATGCCTTTCTAAACGTTTTACTTTTTTATCTAAAGAATCTAATAAATATCGTTCTGAATGATTTAGTTTTTTTAATTTCATTCCCTCACCTCTCTGTACGATTCCGCTAAATCCGTCGTTTACGGACTTATTCATCATTGATCTAAGTATCTCCAGTAGCTATAGACTCTTATACATCTATTACATTGGCGAAAAACTTTTTTTATATTATGATTGATTAAAAAGGTTGTGCTACTTATGCTATCAGTAAAACAATTCTATCCAGCTTACTCAGAATCTGTAATTTCAAGACTTGAAGAATTACAGAATTTAATTCGGTCTACTGCAAATGAACAGCGAAAAGATTTAATTGAAGAATCTAAATGGGGACAACTTTCAATTTCTTGTAAAAATAGTACGCCTATTCGGATCGATAAATTTTCAGACAGTGAAATTGCTCTATTTGTACATTGTCAAACTAATTTGATAGAAAAGTGGAGAGCATTATTTTCTACACAATTAAACTTTTCTGGTAATCGTGCAATTTTACTATCTCTTGATTCACCACTTCCAGAAAAGCAACTAAAGATGTGTATTGATATGGCGTTAAATTATCATTCCCATTAAAAATTTTATTAATCACAAATCTTGCAATTAATAATTATTTTTCCTATTAAATTTTTTTTGGGAAAATTCACGAAATATTTTAACAAATTTTTATTTTATGTTAGCTTTATATGAAAAACAGAGGTGACCATATTGAAAAATTTATTTCTATGCTCTTCATTTTCTGATGTTTCTAAAAAATTCGAAAATTACATTGAAAGGTTTCCCCTAGATAGAACTCTTACATTTATCCCTACTGCTTCTTTAGTTGAAGATGTTGATTTTTTTGTAAATGACGCTATACAAGTATTTGATGATCTCAATTTCAAAATTGACATTTTAGACATCAGTCGTGCTAGTACAAGCGACATCAAAAAAATAATTCAACACAATAACTTTATTTACTTATCAGGTGGAAATAGTTTCTTTTTACTAGAAAATCTCAAATCCTCAAATACGGACTTAGAAATAATTAAGCAAGTAAAAAATGGAAAAATCTATATAGGCGAATCGGCTGGTGCAATAGTAGCATCAAAAAACATTGAATATATTTCTTTGCTCGACGATAAGAACAAAGCCACTTTGCTTAATTCTTATGACGCACTAAATCTTTTACCTTATTATCCGTTACCTCATTACAAAGAGATTCCTTTTGAGAGAGAAACAACTAAAATTTTTGATGATTACAATAAAACTATTGATGTAATACCTCTTAGAAATGAAAATGTGTTAGTTGTTGATGAAATATCTTCAAAAATCTTCTAGAATATTATGATCTGATTGAAAACTATCTTTTTAGATAGTTTTTTCTGTAATTTGTTTCGATTATTGACTAATCAATTCCTAATCAGTAAATTTAGGTACACCTTGTTCAGAATAAAAAGCTTCAGACACGCAATAATCTTCAACAACTGCTTCAATATGCGCTTTAGCCTCATCAATATTCCTGAATTTCATTTCTTTTAGTTCGATTGCATGGTTTTCTATAAAGACACATTCGCCTGAATCATAGTTAATCAATTTTCCTAATGTGAACGTTTCACCTTCAAAATCTATAGTACAGATCATATTTTTAATGATATTAGCATTTCTGTCTTCCTTGGTATTCGTTCTCAATTTGTAATTTATATCAGGAAATTTCATTCAAAGCTCAGCTCCTCTCCAGTTGTCTGTAGTTTTTTCACTATCCGACTATACTAATGACCCATCTAAAGCTAAAATTGAAGGTTCATTCGATCTATCACTTTCAAGTATTTGTTTTTTTGCTTCTTCAATACCAATTGGGACTTTATGACTGTCTTCACCGCATGTGCTAGCTAACTTATTAATCACGGTGGTTCTTTCAAGACTTTCTATTGAGTCATGAAACTCTGTTTCATCTAAATCATCAGCTATGATTTTCTTGTAATATTCTAAGCATTCAACTTCATCATTTGCAGCGATAATTGCAAAATAAGGATAATTAATTTCAAAATATTTCATCTTTTTTACTCCTTCTCATTTTCGGTTAAATGTTTCGTTAACCGACTTCCCAATACGGTTTAATTTTGTAATATTTTCCGACTTCACGATTTAATGAACGAACCATGCTTTCTAATACTGTCGCTCTGGTACCTATTGAAACTTGTTGTTTCTTAGCTTTTTTCACGCTAGTTATTCCAACACTACTGTTTTTAAATACCAAAATACCTTGATAGTAATACTTCCATCCTAGTGAGTTATCCAACTGAATTAATTCCCACAAATCTTGTGTTACAACTAAATAGTTATAATCACCAATAAATGTTTGCTTAGCAGTGCTTTTTAGATCAGCCATAGTCACTTTAATTTCATAACAACGAATAGTATTATCAGTTGAATATGTCATAAAATCGACTCGTTCTTTTCCAAACCAGCCAATAGTTACTTCAAAGCAACCAAATACACTTTGTTTATTCGTGTAATTCCACAGGCACTTTTCAGCTTGTTTAGTCAAGTCTGTTTTAGCCAAATATTCACCTCACTTTCCGCAATATCTTCCGATTACCGAGTCAATCAAATTTTTAGCAAAATCTCACACCGTCTACAAACAACTATTTTCTTCTAATATTAAGATTCAAATATTCCTCAATACGTTCTCGGTGTATTTTCATTTCAGGTGAAACCGTCATTGAATAATAACCAACTCTTTGAATAGATTCTTCAACTGAAATTTCATCAAATACACGTCTTCCACTTTTGACTTTTACGACAAACTTTTTTCCTTTATGAAATAAGACTACTCTTTGGATATCTAACAAAAATTTAGCACTTACTTTCTTTTTTTCTTTCAATTCACTGTATTTTTCTGCTTTTATCCAAATATTTTTTAAGTAGTTTTTTTCATCATAAAAAAGCGACACTCTTCTTTTGTTATCTAATGGCAGAATTAATACTTTTGATTGTCCCCCCATTTCTTCGTCCCTTTCACAAAAAAAAGCTACCTAACAAAATCTTTGCTAGATAGCTTCTCTACTATTATTTTATTTTTAAAAAATGACACTGGCAGGATTAATCAACATTGACTGAGACAAACTTGCGTCTTTACAAATTTCTAAATGCAAATGTGCCCCTGTGCTGTTTCCTGTTGAACCAACATAACCAATGATTTGACCTTGTTCTACGTGATCCCCTGCTTTGACTGCATATTGTTGTTGGTGAGCGTATAAAGTGGTCATACCGTCGTCATGTTGTATCACAACATAGTTGCCCCATGAGTAATGGTACTCTGCTTTAATCACTGTTCCTGCTTTACTGGCATGGATTGGCTCACCTTGACTAGCAGCCATATCTAAACCTCGGTGGAACTCACCGCCACGATTACCAAATGGACTAGAAATTGTATAGTTATTAACTGGTACTGCGTAGCCAGTAGCGCTTACTGGTGCCCCTTGTACTTCTTTGTCGTACTCGGTTAGATCGTAAGTCTCAATTAAACCGTTTAGTTTTTGATTATATTGCGTATCAGTGGCGTATTTTCCTGTTAAAAATGCCGTTGCGTCTTGATAGGTTGGCGCATTGCTTTTCCAAACGCCTGAGTAAAACTCACTGTTTCCTGAAATGCCTTCTTTTAACAAGGTGGCATAGTCATTGAAACTATCTTCATAGTCTTCATAGACTCTAAAGCCTGCTTGGGTGCTATAAAGATTCCCATTCCCGAAATCTTCTTGGGTAGCCATAGAAACACTTTTACCATTATGGGTTCCTTTAATGCCGAACAAATTATAGTTAGGCGCTTGTGCTAAGGTGCTTTGTCCTGACGCTGATTCTAAGATTGCTTGAGAAATCATGACAGAAGCATATAAATCTTTTTCTTGTCCGATTTTTCTTGCGGACTCGCCAATTTTACGAATAAAACTATCTACTGACTCATCTTTTTCAAAATGGACGCTGCCGTCATTTGTGACTGTGGCAGATGGTACATATTGCGTTAGATCGTTAGTAGCTGGTTGATTCACCGTAGTTTCTGGTGTTGGTGTTTCTTGCGGTTGTTGTGGTGCTTCTGGTGCAGTGTTAGGAGTTTCCTGTTTTGGCTCCTCACTACTAGGTGTTGTTTGACTGCTAGAGGTAGTGGTATCCTCTGACGGCTTGGTACTTGGTACCGTTGAGCTTTCACTACTACTTGGCGGTGTACTGCTTTCTGTGCTACTAGACGAACTAGTAGAACTTTCACTACTCGTAGTGGTTTCAAAACTGTTTTCAGTAGTTGCTTTATCTTTTTCTACCTGCTCTGTTGAATCTTTCGCCTCATGTTCTTCTGCAAAAACATTCAAAGGTACTGACATGAATGTCTGTGCTGAAATCAAAAGCGCTGATAAAATCTTACTAAATTTTTTCAAATGATTTTTCTTCCTTTCTATCTGTTCGTAAATCATCCACTGTCACATCTAGTGCGTCAGCAATTTTACAAGCAAATTCAAAACTTGGCTTTTTGATTCTTCCCAATTTCAAATCTGATATTGTTCCAGTTGCAATATTCATCTTTTTTGCTAGTTTATATTGAGTCATATTTCTTTCATTCAATATTTTTTGTATCTGTTCCCACATAATTATCCAAACTTTCTTAATGTTTTTTTAATAATAAATTCATTGAAAAATCGTTTTACACGGAGGTAGTGAATATATTAAGAAGATAAACCATGTTATAATATAATAAAAGTGAGAGATGTTTATTACACTTGCTCTAACAAGTGCAACTCACATCTCTCACAAAAAAAGGAGGTGAATAAAATTATGTCCAACTTTCATTTGGTAAATCCAAACACTTTTGATAACCTTGGTTTCCTAGAAAGAACCACTGTAGGGGCAACTGCACTATTTATAACAGCTATCCTGTTCTTAGTTGGATTTTTCCTTCTAAAAAATGTAGGCATTCCTTTTTTTAATAGCTATTACGGAATGTCAGATGTCGTTAGGTTTGGTTTCGGAGTTACGTCCACCATTGCAGGTTTTGTTATGCTAGTAATGTTTATCAACTTTATTGCTGTACTCATTATTTCTGCTTTGGTAGCATTTTTTGTAATCTATAATCTTTAATCAAACATTCCGACCTTTTCATTTATGAAGAGGTCGGTTTTATTGTACCACTTTTCTATATTTCATGTACTTAAAATAAACATAATATTTTTGGCCTATACTTCAATAACTAACCCCACGTACGTTTCAATAGAACGTGACTAAAAATGATTAGAAAAATAAATATCCAAAAATAGCCAATCATTAGTGGAATAAACCAATGCCCGTCATTCATCAGTTGGAAGCAAACAATACAAAAGCGCTGAAATCCATTGTATCGTGATTCCTTGCCCTCTTTGAACTGATTCTTTTTATTATTACTGTTTTTTAAATTGCTGTTTGGATGTTGATTATCCGTTGTTTCAGTTGTGGCATTTGATCCTGTATCAACTTTTTTGTACAATCCCAATGCTTCTTTTACTTCGGGCGTGGCTTCTTCAGCTGGATAAGACTTGCCATATTCACCCTGCACCACTGCTCGATTAGGCGTATTCATTCCACCTTCACAACGTATAAAAGTAATTTTTGCTTTTTCTTCTTCATTTGGTAGGTCTAAGACTTCACCATTGGCTTGATTAACGACTTCGTTTTTTGTTGCAAAATATTCATAAACATTTGTAAAATCGGTGGCATAAATAACTCCGGATAATTGTGTGTTAGAAATCCGTCCTAAAGCGCCTCCGCCTTCTACAAGGTTATGGGCCAACAAAACGTAGTTCCTTTTGCCTAAAGCTTGGTCGGGATAATAAGTACCAACGCCCACCATTAGATTTTGATTACTCATTCCTGCCAATATTTTAGTTCTTATATTTGCACTGGGAATGTAAATGGCACCAATCCCCCACTGATTAACAATTTTTTCATAGTTCAGTTGTGCCTTAGCATACTCACTAGGTGACACTGGTTTAATTGAATCCGGGTCAAAATTGGCTTGATCGTTTAATTCTTCTGTTGCTTTTTTTGTTTCCTTTTTTGGTTGTATTTGGTGCGTCATGCTTATGTCGTTATCTGTTGTTTTCAACAAAGAGTAACCGTAAAAACAAAGACCTGCAAAGACTAGCCCCACAATAAACCACAAAATAGGTAATATTCTTAAAAATTTTTTCACGTATTCCTCCCAATTGAAAACTAGAATGAGACACAAGAAAAAAGACACATGATAGACACTAGGCGCCTTTACAGGCACCTAGAGAGAAAGTTTGGTTCTTTGTTTATAGCCTTCCCGCTTATTCTTTTACTTCTTTTTTGCGGTTAAGATATAATACAGTTGCAATTGCTCCAACAATTGCAAGCATTACGACAGCAGCTAAAACTTTTTGCATATCGCTTAATGATCCCCATGTTTGAGGGATAGATTTAGTTGGTGTTGTTGGTTTAACAGGCGTTTCAGGGACATTGACAGTTAATTGTTGTTTCACTTCGTCAATGTTCTTTTCGCTTGTTAGGTCTGTACCTTTAGAAGACAGTCCTTCAAAAGCAACGATTACTTTACCTGCTGCTTGTGACAAGTCAATTTCGAATGGTACGTCAACGTAACCCTCTAATAAAGTTACTTCTTCCAATTTAGAAAATTCAGTAGCAGTGTCATTTTCTTCTTTAGCGGCTGTATCGTCGGTTTCGGTTGCGTCTTTGTCAGTTGTATCAGTTGCTTTAGCTTCAACTTTTGAACCAGAATTAGCAGTCTCTTTGTCTGCTTTACCTGTGTCTTTTTCAGTGTCTGCCTTGTCGTTAGTTTCTTTAGCAGCTGTATAGTAATCTTTTGCAAGAATTTTAGAAGTGACTTCTCCATCTTTACCAGCTACAATATCTAGTGTTCCAGTTACTTCTTTACCCATTGGGTCAGTAAATGGTTTTTCAGTTTCTTTATCCATGATAGATAAATCAAATGTATAAGGCTGACCAGAAATTAAGTTTTCATAATACACACGGTCATATCCTTTTGTATTAGCCAATGGATCTGGATTTTTAATCGCATTATTATTGTTGTCAAATGCGAAAAATTCAGTATGGATTTTAGGCTCTACAAATTGAATAGCTTCTGCTTCATTTTTTAAATCATTATGATTTGCAGCATTTTCCCATTCCTCAGTTGATGGGTTGTAGTATGCTAATTCATTAGTAAATACACCTTTTTTACCATTCATACCTTCTGCATTGAAATCGTAATAAACATTATGAACAAATTTTGCTTGTTTAGCAGTAAATTCTTCTGTTTTCTTCAATGATTCTTCGCCTAACTGTTTACCAGTGCCAAATTCAACAAAATCAGTTGTTAAGCGTAATTTAGCATTTTCAGGCAACTGTTGACCGTCAATCATGACTTCATCGCGTAATTTTTGATCTTTTAAAGGATTTACAAATTGCGCACCGTCAACGTTACTTGCTTGTGAATCTAAAGCAACTTTAACTGTTGGGTTTTTCACCACAAGTTCATTTCCGCCATCTTTAATAACGATTGAACCTTTAGAAGTTGCTGGATCAATATAATGTCCTGCGATTGTTTCGATTTCTTCGTAATCAATTTTTGTTCCTTCTTGATAAACCGGTGTTTCAAAATTACCGTTTGCGTCAGTTGTGTAAACTTTTGTTGCTTGTTTTGTACCATCTGGCAAAGTAGGCGTAATGTTGAATTTTGCGCCAGCAATCGCTTTGCCGTTCTCATCAGTTTTCTTTAAAGTGAGTTTCCCTTCTTTAATCAAATTGATTTTTACTGATGTTTCTGTAGAAGAAGGATCCATTTTACCACCTGTGGTTACTGTTTGTGCATTAGGTGCTGACCAAATCAATGCAGTAGGAGCTAATGGAGATTTTTTTGATAGCTTAATTACTCCGCTTTTATTTGATTTGTCACTAATCTTAATATTTAGTTTGTTTCCATCTTTAGTTACAGTTGCACCAGTAGTATTAGATGTTACATCCATACTCGAAATACTGCCATTGGTATCATCTAATGTTACAGTATCACCAATACGAGCATTAATAGTCTCCCCATTAAACGAAGCAGGTCTGTACCATTGTTGCATTTTAGATTCGACATCTGCTTGATAAGCTTTGAATCCTTCTAAATTACCAATTCCGCCAACTTCTGTAACGTCCCAACCTAAACGAGACCAGACTAATAACTGAGTGTATCCAGAAGCGACATCATCGGACGCGTCTTGTGCACCAAAATTTAATATATCATTGATATTTTTATAGGTGGTATTAGAAATATCCATTGGCTTAGATGTGTAATCCATTCCATTTCCAAATAAAACATTTGGGTCGATACAATAAGCATATTGTGATCCTATATAATGATGATTCATAATCGGGTAGCGAGAAGTTGTCCCATGACCTGTAAGCACGTAATTCATATTGAATGAATTTGAGCTGGCAATTTCACGAGTCATTGCTTTCATTTTGAAAGGAATATTTACTTCGTCGCCATTGTCATTTTTCATAGTGACAGACGCACCAGCTGGCTGATACTCACCGAAAATAGCCAATCCTAGTTGTTCAATTTCTTCATTGTTTAAACCAGCTGTATTGTATTTAGCTGTCCCTTCACGGTCTGCTAATTGTTGAATTTGATCTGACGTAAGAGCTTGGTTACCAATGCGTTCTACTGGTTGAACCTCTACGATCGTTTCTTCCGTTGTGACTTCCTTCTCAACATTATTATCAATTTGAGATTTAGATTCCTCCTTTTCCTTTTTAGTTTTGTTCTCCTCTTTTGAAGAACTATCAGCGCTTGAATCCTTTACAGTTTCAGTCGTTGATAGTGTAGTTGCTTCCGCTAAAGAAGCCACTGGTGCTACAAAGGTACTTGCCCCAACTGACACTAACATTGCAATAGTCGCCAGTTTGGTTCTTAAAATTCTACCTTTTTTCATTGTGTTTCCTCCATTTCCTATATTTTTATATATAAAAAAGCACCTAGAGTTTTTTTCTCTAAGTGCTTTAAAATATCTTTTATTTTTTTATAAATAGTCCACATAAAAATCAATTGTATACCAATATTCACCATTCGACATTTTCACTTGTCGAGAAGCGTATGCATATCCCTTAGGTACATCATTTTCTGGCTCGTGAACCGCAAACCATGCGTAGTAATAATCAGAATTAGGATCATTGTGAATCTCTTCTGCTTTTTCTCCAGCAACTTTTAAATCTTTTTCTAATATACCACTATTGCCAATGGGATCAACTGGTGTCGGCGTTACCGGCTTTTCTGGTTCTACTGGTTTTTCATCAGTACCACTGTAGAAGCCTACACCTTCATACTTCCAACCTTTACGGACTAAGTAATCACATTCGTTACCATCAGTTGTAAAATGGTGTGTCCCTGTTCTAGCATTGGGGTTGTACATACGGAATACTTCTGTTTTTCCTCCTGAATACCATGCTACCCCTTCATAGCGCCAACCTTTGATTTTCAAGTTGTCTCGTTCACTAGCACTTAATGTGTAGTGGTGATCTGCTGTGTTGGGATTTAACATACGATAAACTGGTTCACCAGAACTTGGTACCGCCCATGCTGTCCCTTCGTCTCTCCAACCAAATTGCGAAATATACGGAATTTCAATCGTATTTGTCGTAAATAGATGTTCCCCTGACGTCGGGTTGTATGCACGGTACAATGTTGTTGCCTCTGTTTCTTGTGGATTGGTACTGGCAAATACTCCCACTGCCAATACCGCTCCTATACCTAAAACAACGTTTCCTAATACTGTTCTTGCTTTCATTTTTTTTCTCCTTCTAGCTGAATCCCCAATTTTTGCTTAATTGTTGGAAGATTTGCTGAACTTTATTTCTTATATGCAGTACTTCTGTGCCCTATAGCAAACACTTGTATCAGAATATTAGTATCATCTATATTAGCCAAAATTCTATAATTTCCTATACGATACCGCCATTCTCCACTTCTGTTACCTACCAAACCTTTTCCATGTTGTCTGGGATCAGTTGTTCCTTCTAAATTTTTCCTAATCCAAGCAACAATGATCCTAGCCTGATACCTGTCCATTTTTTTTAACTGTTTTTGTGCCTGTGGCATATATACAACATTATACTTCACTTAATAGTTGCTCCATCTCACTTTGAGATATACCAACTTCTTTTTTTTCCTTACTCAACTTCATTTCAGCTTTTAAGGTCTTTAAATCAATTTCGTTCTCAATTTTTTCAAGTACCGCATTCCTGTAAAGTTCAGAGATAGAAGAATTATGTGCTTTAGCATATTCGCTTACGAGCTCTTTTTCATCTCCGGGAATTCTAAATGTAACTGTTGTTTGTGACATTTCGCTGCCTCCCTTCTATTAGCGTAATAACATTGTACTACAAATAAAATCGTTTGTATATACAATGTTAATACTTTTTTTAGAAGTTCCGCACCTTTTATTATTTAAGCGCTTTTTAGCTTATATTATAATAAAATTTCATTTTAAAATGAAATTATTTTAAGCGATACCACTTTGTCGGTGTAGGGCCTGTCCGCCCTTCAATCTGTGTTTCACTTATGCCATTATCAGCTCCATTACAATGAACAATTGTAGTATTACTGGAAGCAATGCCTGTATGACCTGCTGCACCGTTTGAATTGCCTTGATCACCTGAAATAAAAATGTCTCCCTTACGAACTTCACTTCTTGAAATTTCAGTAAGGACGCTACCATTTAACCATGATAATGTACTGGTATTCCCTAGTGTTGTCCCTAGTGGTAAATAGCCTGCTTCAATTAATGCTGAATACACGGCACTTGAACAGTCATATTGTTTAGGACCATTTCTTTGAGGAATCAACATGCTGTAAGTAATACCAA
Organism: Enterococcus sp. AZ103; assembly: GCF_051714685.1. Classification (NCBI taxonomy): domain Bacteria; kingdom Bacillati; phylum Bacillota; class Bacilli; order Lactobacillales; family Enterococcaceae; genus Enterococcus; species Enterococcus sp. AZ103. The sequence continues at coordinate 12,092 of NZ_JBIOSI010000005.1, forward strand.
TATCTTGCCGAACATAAAACCAATCAACTAATTTATCTAATTTGCTCCTTGAACCAACACTAAACCATGCAATACTTTCACTCTTCCAACCAGAATCCATCAGCCATTTTCGCTCTGAGGTATTCGTCGTATAGTAATGTGAGCCAATTCCTTTAGCATTAGGATTTAATAACCGATAAACAGCAGCCCCATCATAAGGCGCATACCATGAAGTACCTTCATCTTTCCAACCTGCTTTTACTAAACCATTTTTTTCTGAGCTTGAAGTCGTGTAATGGTGTTCGCCAGTATTGGGATTGTACACACGATATACGGCATTTCCAGAGGAGGAACCATACATCGTCACTCCTTCATCTTTCCAACCTGCTTTAACCAGTCCGTCTTTTTCAGCCTTACTTTGAGTAAAGAAGTGCTCCCCGCTATTTGGATTGTAAGCTTGATAGATTGGTAATTGGTCTACCGCTCTTGACTGGTAAGTCTTCGCTTCTTGTTCTTGTTGGAACTGCTCGCTAGGTTGAATAATGTTTCCGCCGTTTGCATTTGCGATTTCGTCTTCGCTAGGCTGTGGATTTTCACCTTCTGTGATGGGTACGTCAGACACATTAGAATCAGACACACTGTCTATGGTGCTTTCTACTGTGGCTACAGCTGAATCTTGTGTTTGTGTGGAACTTATTTCGTCTGCCTGTGAGACACTACCTAGACCTAATAGACCGACAAATACGGTTGCTGCTACAAGCCAACGCTTCCCTGACTTATATAACTTGAATCGTTTTTTTACTTCACCTAATCTGAACTTTTTTCTCATTCCTGTTCCTCCTAATGGTTAAATGGATACCCTGCTTTATGTTCAAAAGTTGCTAGTAACAGCTTTGCTTGTCTCTCTGTTCCATGAGTCAATGATTCAAAACGAACGCCACCATCAACTCCTAAAACTTGTACAACCCAATCCCTCATTGGCTATTTCACCCCTTTGCAAGAAATCTTTTGTTGCTAAATAAAACGTGTTTTCTCTTTTTTCGTTTGTTGAAAACTGTAAATCATACATAAATAATTTCACCTAGTTTTTGGCGTCCGTAACTAGTACCCTAAGGAACAACGGTAAATGCTCGATTGTTTTCACAATGTCATGGCAAGTGCTCCAATGTATCTGCGACACACGACATGAACCCTCTTTCCTGTTTCTAGGATTCTATGCGTTTCCTCATTACTGGAAACCCGATCAAATAATTTCATTGATTGTGCGTAAGCCTTTGCCCCCTTAGTAGTCGCGTTGTTTAGGCAAGGCGCTATGAATTGCTTTGAGAATCGTTTTCCTTGGTGTTTACCACTTACTTTTATTGCAAGTGTTCATTGTCGAAAAGTCCTGGATAGTTGCGTTTGCTAAAGGAACCGAAATCCCTTTCCAAAGACGAATACTGCCTGAAATCAATACTGATTATTTTATGCTGTACGTCGTCTAAGCCTACTCCTATTCAATTCTTTACTCTCCAAGTGCCACAATTTCGCCACAAATTTTTCAAGCAAACGAAAAAAGAGAAAATAATTTTTTGATTCTTTATTTTGTTCTGATGTACTTAGTAAACCCTTTACCAGTAAGTAACAATGGCTTACCTAGTCCATTTCTTCTAGCAATCAATACCCCATTGCTATCGTAAACATGTTTTATATTTGGATATAATTCCCTTAAAGAGACGGTTTTAACCACTTCTTCATGTTTTTTACCCTTTATGAAATGACTTTGCACCTTATCACCATTTCTGCCATTCACTGTGTAACGAGCACATTTGATATTCTTATAAGGCTCTTTTGCATTTTTGTTAGCATAATAGCTTTTTTCAAAAACGATTAATCTACTAGCAAAACGGCTAATATCAGCAATCCCAATTTGTTTTCGCATACCAACACCCTTTTTCCTTTCATTAGAAATTTAAAAATGACCATTATGATTGCTTTCATACCAAGCTTAATCCACACTATATCGAACATACGTTCTTTTTGTCAAGTGAATTACATAACTGTCAAGCGAAAAGTTTTATCAATCGGTGCGAGTTTATTAAAAATTTTGACTGACAAAACTTCTCTCTCGAAAAATATAATCGCTTATGCTAGACATGAATTTTATTCCATGACCACAAAAAGAGGCTGACACATTATCGTGTCAGCCTCCTAACTTTGTCACATCTTATTCTGCTTATCTAAAAAATCATAAATTTTGCCTTTGAAACTTTCTGATTTCTTACAAGAACCTCTAAAGAAATATCTAAAAAAAGTATTCTAAAGCCTGTAAATATGATATTATTTAGACTGTTGCAGAGCAATCTGTAACAAAGCGGAGCGTAACCCGATATGTGTGTATCGGCACTTGCTACTTCTATGATCCATTCAAGGATTGGCGTCCTTGTTTGGTAGAGGTAGTAAGGGCTCTGCTATTTATGGTAAACAAGTTACGTCCACCACAAGCGATTATATTTGCAATACAAAAACTATTTTAGTTTTCGTATTTCAGTCGTTTACTTGCCACAAGAATACCACACAAAATATTTTTTGCAAACAATAAATTTCATTTTCACCGAGGAAACCGATTTATAATATCGTTTTTCTCATTTTTTTTGTGTAAAACAGACTATTCTTACCAACAAATAATATACCAACAACCCAACAATCGCTTTCCATCATTATTTTATCATAGCATTAACGCTTATACAACAATGATAATAAACGAAAATCATTTGTTTTAAACGTTATTTAAAGTACGTTTATTAATTATTTTTTAATCTATAACCAACTGTCTATACTTACATCTGGCAAGGATTCTTTGTTTTGATCTTGTTGAATAAGAGCTATTGGTTTTTCAATAAACCAATTACGTACATAAACAAAAATGAGGTTTTGGATATCCTTTACTTTTTCTGTTTTATTTTTCTGATAAGCCTTTAGCAACGTTTGATAAAGTTCAGTTTCTGCAGCAACTCCTTGTTGTTCTAGTTCCTCAAAAACAATCGTGATTCCAGTTTGTTCTTGTGCTTTATATTTGGCATTATGGATCGTTTTTACTGTTTGCCTTGCAACTTCATAGCTTGGCGAGAAAGTCGCAATGAGTTGCAAAACTTTGTCAGGAATAAAAGTAGGTACTTGAGACGTATGGCAAGAGGCAACAAAATTATCAAGAAAAATTTGATTTTGTAATTCGTCTTTGTCAGTGTCTTTTAAGTGTCTATTAGTGTCTTGGTTATTATATTTATATACATTTTCTGCCATTTTGGCACGTCCGCTATTATCAAGGGTTTCAGCCGTTTTTGATGTTTTTTTATTTTCTTGTATGGTTGTTGTATCAGGTTTTTGGGCATTTTCGACACTCTTAGACCGACCTGCCATTTTGGCATGTCCGCTATTATCAAGGGTTTCAGCGTTTCTATTCATTAAATAAACGTCTCGATCAGTGACTTCTAGCTCTGCTAAATACAAACGATTAGGCTTGTTCTTTCCTGAAGTTTTATCAAATCCCATTTTTACTTGCATTAACAAATTTGCTTCTTCAAGTTCACTTTTTACCCTAGCGACTTTCCGTTCGCTGCAATTCATTAGTATTGCTAAATAGCTTGAAGTCATTTCAAAATATATATAGCCATTTTCATCAACAAGATTTTGATGAATGGCACTTGTCAGTTCATTTTTTAAAAGCATGTATGCGAGTTTTGCACCATCGCTTAAAGTTTTATATTTATCACCATAAATAAAAACTTTGGGATATTGAAAATAGATATCGTTATAGATTCTTTGGTTACTAAAATATTTAAATTGATTCATAGTGTACCTCCTTGCTATTTATCTTTTTCATTGACAGCATCTTCAAGAAAGAAGTTTAGCTGATTATAAGAGAAATTCAAATAGTTATAAAATTATTGTAGTAAGATATACAAATAGTAAAATATACAAATAGTAAAAAAGTGAAAGTCATATTTTTTTTTGTAGTAAAATAGTAAGATATACAAATAGTATAATATACAAAAAAAAATTGATACATTGAAAAAAGTATCAAACAGGCTTTTCTGTCATGTTTTTCAAATACTTTTTGTAGTAAAATAGTAGAATATACAAATAGTATTTAATGCAAATAGTAGAATATACAAATAGTAGAATATACAAATAGTAGAATATACAAATAGTAAGTTTAGCAAATATTTGTTGTAGTAAGAAAATATTTATGGTAAAATATTTTTGTAGTAAAAAATGATTAATAGAAATTTTTCAATATATATGGAAAGAAGGATAATTATGGTAAAAAAAATCGTTTTTGGTAATTTTAAAGGTGGAGTAGGTAAAACTACAAATTCAGTAATGTTTTCTTATGAACTAGCAAAACAGGGTATTAAAGTCCTTTTATGTGACCTTGACCCACAAGCTAACTCGACACAATTATTGAATAGAACTTATACCAAACAGCATAAATCAACTCTTGATTTCCAAAAAACAATGATGGTTGCTGTGCAAGATGGAGATTTGAGACCTGCTATTGTTGAAATGATGGAGAATTTATTTTTATTACCATCACATGTTGACTTTATTAATTATCCAGATTTTTTAGAATTAAAATTTCCTTTAGGAACGGAAAACTATAAAGAAGCACGAATTGCATATTTTCAACAATTATTAAAGGAAGTAGAAGATGATTATGATTTAATAATTATTGATTGCCCACCAACAATCTCTAAATTTACTGATTCAGCGATCTATAGCTCTGATTACATTATCATTGTATTGCAAACTCAGCAACGTTCTTTAGATGGTGCAGGTGCATTTTGGGAATATGCTCAGACATTCTATGACAATTACCCTTCAACTGATTTTGATATTGCGGGCATATTACCAGTATTAATGAAAAATGACTCTGCTATTGATAATCAAATTATTTCTGACGCAATTGAATTGTTTGGAACGGACAATGTATTTGATCATATTGTAAAACACAGTGACCGTCTTAAAAGATACGATAGAGAAGGCATTTCTGATAAAGATTTTACTGACAAATGGGATTATCATGATACTAAACTGCACACTCTCTACACAGAAATTGCTGACGAATTATTATCCAAAATAGGGGGCCTTAGTTAATGGTTAAAGAGTTCAAAAGAGACCCAAGCCGTAGAGAAGTAAAAGAAACACCTATGTCTCAACCAACTAATACATTTAGTCTCACAGAATTTGAGAAAGTCCAACAAACAAATCATGAAGAAAGTAAAATAAAAGTTGGAAGACCAAGAAAAAATAAAGTGTATGGAACAATACGAATACAAAAATATAACGTTAATAGAATCAATGCTTTACAAAATACACTTGATTATGAAACACAAGATGATTTAGTAGCAGCACTATTAGATAGATTAGAAAACTCAATTGAATCAGAGCAAAGGACGATGTTTGACATGTATATGCGCACATATGAAGCAAAAAGTCGTAAAAAAGAAAAATGAAATAAAAAAACCAAGGAAATGTCTTGTTCCTTGGTTTTTTTATTATTATCATATTTAGAATATTATATCGAATTAAAAGATAAGTGTAAGAAGTATTCTGTATCAGTTGCTTCTGCTGTAGCCCACAGGTAATAAGTTAAGGCTTCTTCGCCTTCAGCAATCAATAGCTGCTGTCCAGAACCCCATAGTAATTCTGTAAATTCTTCAAAACTAATTAATCCAAATTCATATTGTCTAATAATGTTCATCAGGATAGGGAACTCCATTTCTTGAATGAAATGATCTCAATATTTCTAATCTCGTCATAATTCACTTTCTGATTGCCGACAAAAATTCCTAATTCATCATAGCCGTTAATCTTACCTGAAATATCATCAGGGTAGTTACCATTCAAATCTCGTTCTTCCTTCTGAATTGCAACCTCTAAGTTGCTACGTGCTGCTTCTGTTAGGATAGTCCCGATTTCGTCACTATCCATCTGCATTTTTCGAGGATTTACTTTCTTAGATTCTTTCTCTTTATCTAATCTTTCTGTATGATCTGACAAATAGAATCCATTGTATTTTATGACGCCTCGATCTTGATATTCAATTGTCATTATCTAAACCTCCATGACCGCCTGCGTGCCCTCCGACAACGTTTGCTCGCTTCACACTTCTTGCATTTTCCAAAGCAGAAGAAGCATGAATAATCGCTTCAAAACCATATTTTTGACGTATTTTATCAATCACTAAATCTAAATTTTCATGATTGATTTGTTCTTGTGGGTCTTCAAATAAATTTAGCTGTAACACATCCGTCCAAACTAATTTTTTATAGGTAATTCCCACGTTCCTTACGGCATATCCAGTGTAATGCTTTCTAAAAAGGTAAAGGCATTGCTCTTGTAGCTCTTTGGTATTATCTGTGGCTGGTATGGCTAATTGTCTTGAAAATCCTTTCTCTTCCTCGTAAAAAGAAGGACGGATACTTACGTGAATACATTGTGTTTTACATTTGTGTTTTCGTATTCTGATAGCCACTTGTTCTGCCATTTCTTTTATGATTAACTCTATTTCTTCTTTTCGTACATAGTCTTTAGGTAGCACTTGAGAATTGCCATAACTTTTTTCCTGAGTAGGAGGGGGAGGTACGGCAATATCTGTTCTATCTACACCATTAGCGTGATAATAATATTGCAAACCCAATATTCCTAGTCGCGATTTCAGCGCCCAGGGATCAGCATGAGCCAACTCTTTTATGGTGGTAATACCCATATCTCTAAAGCGTAGCTTCATTTTTTTTCCGATACCCCAAAAATCAGTCATGTTTTTAATGCCCCAAACTTTGGTAGGGACATCTTCATAATTCCATTCAGCAATAAATCCATCATTATGTTTTGCTTCATTGTCTAGTGCTAACTTTGCAAGCAAGGGATTGTCGCCAATTCCTACAGTGCAAACTAAACCAGTTTGTTTCTTCACTTCAGACTGTATGATTTTAGCAAGCTGTCGGCGCTTCTGACTACGTGTCAGCTGTCTGTCTGTAAATAGGTTAAGAGACTGCTCTACCTTCAAAATCGACTCGTCAACGCTGTAAATCAGTAAGTCTTCATCTGCAACATAATCACGAAAAATATTATTAATTTCAAGATTACGTTTGATATACAAGTTCATTCTAGGCGGTGCCAAAATTAAATCTTTAGGCAAAGGGTAGGGAAGATCATTAAAACGAGACACATTTGATATTCCCATAGTTGCTTTAGCTACTGGGGAAGAAGCTAAAATCAATCCATTACCACCTACGTTGTCAGCCGTAGACAACACGACTAAATTAGTGGTTAATGGATCAAGCCCACGATCCACACATTCAACAGAGCTATAAAATGATTTAATATCAATTAAAAAATAATCTGATAGAGGTTCTTTATTGTAATCTATCATAAAGGTCACTCCTTCATTGAGATTATACCGAACATAAGTTCGGTTTGCAAATATCTAGAAAAACAAAAAAGCTCTGAAACGAAAAATCATCTCAAAGCAATTCTTTCGGTTATTTAAGAACAATCAATACCTAAAACATGTAATTGTTCAGTTGATATAAACTAATTATTGGCTCTTTAGTATATTATAGTTTTTTTCGATATTATCTAACTCTTTTAAAAAAATATCAACGTTGCTTGATAATTCGTCTGGTATATCTTGTACTTTGGGATAAGGTTTTTTAATACCGTTTTTAATAACAAAACTTAGGCAGGTTAATTCTTCTGATACAGCAGTAAGCATTTGCTCTCCGCTTTCAGTATTATATAAAATAAATGTGAATACTTCTATTTCCTGATTAGTCTTATCCATATACTGCCTTACAATGTTGTTTTGATGTTGATCTTTGAGTTCTAAATTTGTGTCTTGAGTAAGATAACTGCGATTTTCTATTGTTATAGGAAAAAGTAAAAGGTTTTTTGAATTAGAATTATTAAATAGTTGATTCGTTAATTCAAGTTTATTTAAATAAATATCTTGGTTGTCTGAAGGATATATATTAGTCATAATTTTATATAGAATATTAATATCTATTGAATTTTTATTGTAATAGAATAAATTATAAATTTTAATATTAGTAATGATTGAATTTGAAGTTTTTGCAGTTAAAAATTTTATACTATCTTCTAGTTTATTAGCCTTTCTCCAAAAAGGACGTACTTGTAAAATAAACTTTTTTGTTTCTTTTTCATCATTCTCTTCTAATTGTAATGTGATCATGGAAAACCCTAAATAGGATACGGACAATGTAATAAAAAAACCTATTAAATCTGGTACCAATTTTAAGAGTGCATCATTTTCTAGCATCTTTTTATTAACCAAAAAAAATGTAATTGTAATACTGATTAATGAAGCAAGAATTAGAAATTTATAAATGCAACCTATATTTTTCCTTTTCATTAGATATTCTCCCTATTGTTTCTATCCCTAATCGAATAAACTGTTTTCCTTGGTAATTTCAATTCCCTTGCGATCGTTGCAACCGTAAATCCTCTTGATAACATATCAATAGCTTTATCGTAAACGAGTTTATCAGCGCCTATTGCGTCCGCGTGGTACTTGAGCGGACGTCCTTTATAAATACCTCTTTCTTTTGCTAAAACTATTCCTTGTTCCTGGCGTTCCTTAATTTTTGTCCGTTCAGTTTCTGCAACATAACTGAAGACTTCAATTACTAAATTTGATAGCAGCTCTCGTAAAGTTGGATCAGTGACACCTGCAAAAGAGGGGAGATCCAAAATTTCAATATTGGCACCTTTGTTTTTGATTTGTTGCAACAAGTCTTTAATATCTTTGCTATTTCTTCCTAATCGATCCAAGCTTGTGACTAAAAAAGTGTCTCGCTCTCTTAAATAATCTAAAGCTCTTAATAATTCGACTCTATTTTTTACATCTTTACCTGAAACTTTTTCATTGAAATAAATTAAGTCGCCTTCAGCAACATTTTTATCTTTTTGCCATTCCGCAATTAATTCTTGTTGTCTATCTAAATTTTGATCAGCACTGGAAACTCGTAAATAAGCAACAAACATAAAATCACTTCTCCTTTAGAATAAAATCATAAAATTATCCTTAAATAAAAAACTATTTAATATACAACCCAAAAGTAACACTGTTTGACTCAAAAGGAAAGCCGGTAAAATAAGATTCTTTGAAAAATAAAAAGCGTTACCTGTGGGTATGCTGGAAATATTCAGTGAAAAAAAACCTTTTTTACATGCAATAAAAAAACTCTCGTCTAAAAACGAGAGTCTACAAGTAACTTTAATTTACAGCATCTTTTAGTGGTACCCCTGCTTTAAATGCAGGTACTTTACTTTCAGGAATTGTAATTTCGTCTCCTGTTTGCGGATTTCGTCCTTTACGTTCTGCACGAGTTCTTACTTCAAAATTACCAAAACCAATGATTTGAACCTTTTCCTCTTGTGATAGTGATTCTTCAATAGCTGTTAATAATTCATTTAAAGCAGCCAGTGAGTCTTTTTTAGTTAATCCTGTTTTATCGGCTACATTAGAAGCTAATTTGTCTTTATTCATCATTTTATTTCCCCTTTACAAAATACGTATGTTTCCCTTATTTTATTGATTG
>NZ_JBIOSI010000006.1:0-4784 GCF_051714685.1 Enterococcus sp. AZ103
CGGCATCTTAGTGGAGCCTGTTGCATCTGTATACCAACCTGTAAATTTATACCCTGTACGACTGGCATCTTTGATGCCTGTAGAAAGATCATAGCTTGACCCTGTTGCTAAGTTCAGAATATCCTTTTGATCTGTTGCTGCGTTAGGATCATTGTCTGCATTTAAATCAAATAGAATACTATTTTCTTTATTACCAGACCATTGAGCATATAATGTGATGCTTTCATCTACTTCTGCTAAATTTTTGATGCTAACTTTATCTTCATAGGTATCGCCTGAACCATCTGAATTAGTAGTCCAACCAGTAAAAGAGTAGCCTGGTCGTTTATACTGATTCATATTTAGATTTGTATCTTTATCGTAGGAGACTGTTTGGTTATTCATGGTTTCAGTAGCATCTGCAGCATTTTTATCAAAAATAATTTGATAGGTTCCTGGCACCCAAACGGCATACAAATCTAAACTAGTAGTATTCATATTAATAACTTGTTCAGATGAATACATTGCTTTAGTAGCTTTAGGGTCTGTAGACCAACCAGCAAAAGCGTAATTTGTTCTATTAGGAAGTCCCGTAGTAGAATAAGAAGCCACCGTATAATCTTCACCTAAATATACGCCACCATTTATTTCTTGTGCGACAACTTTATGTCCATGAAGAATATTAGTCCCATCAACAGTAGCTGTGCTGTCTACAGATCCTTTTACATTGTAAGTATCTGAGACTCCATTATAGTTAGGATGATAGGTAACTTCAGATGGGGTCGCTATATAGTTCCCATCCTCTGCCCAAATCGCATATAAAATAGTATTTTCATTAAAGGTATACGATTGACCAGCAACATACTGTGTTCCTGTTCCTGCAATATTTTTTGACCACCCTGCAAACATATAACCAGTTTTTTTCAATCCTAGTGCAGTAACATCTGCAGAACTTGCAAGAGTAACGTTGGATCCTTTAGGCCCATTAAATGAATCTGGAAGGCTGCCTGAAGTATTACCATTTCCATTATAGATAACATTTATTCCACTGGCTGCTTTTTCCCATTGAGCATACAAAACTAAACTCGTGTGATCACTTGTCGTAATAGATTCTCCGGCATTGTAGCTAGTTCCTGTGCCATCAGCTTTTGTATTCCATCCAGTAAATATATGTTCACTTTTAGCCATGTTTCCTGCACCCTTGATTGTATAACTACTAGCAGAAGTGTCATCATATCGAATAAAATCTCCAGAGGTCTGACCATTACCAAGATAGATAATTCGAGCTAAAGAAGTTGATTTTATTGGCACCCATTTAGCATAAAGTGTTGTATCCTGAGGAAAATTGAACAATGAACCTGAGTAATAATCAGTTCCTGTACCATCAGCTTTCGTATTCCATCCAGCAAATACATAAGTTGTTAGTTCCCCCGATACTACAACAGATTTTGTGAGTGTTGAACCTTGATTTAAACTATCAATTTTTCCTTCTGTATAACGTTTCTCAGTCACACTGGCTGGAGGTGTTCCACCAGTATTCCCATTTCCATCATATGTTAAAGTTATATCTTTCACTTTTAAATCCCAAATTGCATAATAAACTTCATCAGAAGTTGGCGTAATAGATGTTCCTGCAAGAAGAACATCTGAATCATTTGCTTTGGCATCCTTATTTTTACTCCAGCCCACAAAAATATAAGGGTTTGTTTCAATAGTTCCAGTAGAGGCATTATTATCCTTAAATTCGTCCCTGACTAAAGTATTAGAACTTGGTAGTTTTGTACTACTACCTTTTAGTACGTATTGACTATCCGGAACCAGTCCTGATGTATTTTTATTTCCATTAAACTCTACTTTATAAGAGTTTTCAGGAACTGGTACTTCTTTTGTCCATGCCGCATAAAAAATTAAATTAGTATTTCCAACAACAAAAGACGACCCTGGGGAATAAAATATCTTTTGACCCGTAGAATCTAATAAATACCAACCAGAAAAGGTATATCCTGGATAAGAGAAATTACTTTTTGGATTAGCTACAGTATAACTAGTAGTATAATTTCCCACTACATTTACAGAATCTGGCAGATCACCCGTCACACCACTTTCCAATGCAACATACATAATATTGACATTTCCAATAGTTCCTCCGCCTCCGCCACCACTAGGATTTTTTTTCCAAGCAGGTTTCAAGACTATATCCTTTGTTGGAGAAAGGTTCTGACCAGGTGTGTAAATATTTGTTCCATCAGTCCAACCTATAAAGGTATATCCGTCTTTTACTAAGGAATTCGTGTTTTTAAGAACTGTATAGGATTTATTATAATTTACAGTGATCGTGTCAGTAGTTGGAACTGCACCACCAGTGGCGTCTCCTTTATCATAGGTTATTTTATATGTGATAGGATCCCATTTAGCTGTTAACGTTCCAGGATTTTTAGTTTCTGCAATGTTTGCTAAACTTATAGTATCACCTGGTTGGTATGTCTTTGCATCCTTACTATAGTACCATCCCGTTAATGTGTATCCTGTTTTTGTTATTGTAGGTACAGTAAACAGATGGGTGTCAGTAGCGCTAGTAAGTTCATAAAAATTATTTGATTTTATACCTTCTGGTAAACTTCCATCTGCTCCATCAACATTCACCTTGATTTGTGTCCAATATTCAGATAGTGAACCTGTCCACACACCGTAAAGTGTAGTTATTCCTGTTGATAGGGTATAAGATTTCCCAGCATAATAGTCGGGAACTGTTGCATTTTTGTCTTTAGCCCATCCCCAAAAAACGTATCCTTCTTGCGGAGGAGTATTATCTACAGGAATATCGGGTAACTTAATTTGATCTCCCGCAGTTCCAGTTTGAGCAGAAGGATTACTTCCACTTTTAGATTGTGTAATGAACTTTATGGTTCCCTGTGTACTATTCTCCATCCATTCAGCAGTAAGGGTTATATTACCTGTAGGAGTATAACTATCACCTGCAGAATATACAGTAGTGCCATCTGACCATCCGACAAAAGTGAATCCACTTTTAACCATACTTCCTCTACCAGGAATAATTAATGCTTTTCCTTTATCAACATAAGTATACTCATATGGTTTGGCTCCCCCAGTTGCGCTATTAGAATTTAACGAAACAGTCCATTGGGATGTTGGATTAAATGAAGACCATATCGCGACAAAATGCCATGTTGCAACTTGTTTGTTAGTGCTCCATTGACCACCTGGTGCGATATTCTGAGTATTATCTAATCTCCAATATTCAAATTTATATATAGTCCCACTTCCATCATTAGAAGTCCTTGTAGGTACATTGTTGGGTACTGTATATTTTGCTCCATTCGCAGGAACTTGTGTATTAGATGGCATCCCTGCCACAGTATCACTAGATCCTGAAGGCAATCCATTTTCATATAAAACATATTGTATCGGTGTCCATAACGCTTTTGCGACAGTAGAGTATGTTAAAGTAACTTCAGATGAAGCAGCATAAGTCTTGTTATTAATGGACCATCCTGCAAAAGTATAATTTGTTTTGGTCGGCGTAGCGGAAGGCAGACTTACTTTATAGTCATTACTGACATTAGTTTTAATTCCATTTGTGAGATCTGTATCTGTAGTAGTACCACCATCTAAGTTGAAGGTTAAAGTTGCATCTGCATCAAAAGGATTAGCAACAATTTTTAAATACAGAATGGTATTGCTATCCGTTAAAGTATAAGAGCTACCTGGCGAATACTCAGTTCCCGTTCCATCGGCGTTAGTCGTCCATGTCCCCGCTGCACTAGTATTTTCTTTCATTACCAAATCTGTAGGTATACTAGGTACCGTAACGGTGGTCCCAGATTTTCCAAATTGACTTGCAGGTGTCGACTGACTAGTTGCACCGTTCAAATTGTACGATACTGTAGAAGCAGTTGCCCATTGAGCATATAGAATAGTATCCGTACTGTATGGCCAAGAATCAACCACTTCACCTGACGAATAGCTATCTCCTCCACCATTAGGATCTGTATTCCATCCATCAAAAATTTGTTTAGATGGACTTGGAGCTGTGAAATTTAATTGATCCGCTCCTGTTCCAACAGTACCTACAGTATATGCACCGTTTAGAGCGATTTGATCGTTTTTAACTACACCAGAGTTTGATCCACCGTTTGCATTATAAGTTATTCTTGGGTTTGTCACCTCACCTTCATAACTTACAGGGTCTTCTGTATCAATTTTACTAGATGTTGTTGCTGAACTTTCTAAACTACTAGAATCTGCCGAGGGAATCGTTGACTCTTCCAAAGTGCCTGACGTATTACTTCCCGCTGGTTCTTCAGTAGACGTTGTTAACTCCTCAGCTAAAACAACTCCGGGTTGTAAAAAAGAATTGAATAGCAAGGCAAACAAAGACAAATAAACTGCTATCTTTTTCTTACTCATAAAAATTTACTCCTATCTAATTTAATTTATATTTGCATAGAAAAGTTCTTTGAAATAGTAACCTTTACCCCATAATGTTTGGATAGCAGATTCCACACCATATTCATTAAAAATTTGTTTATTTATTTTGCCTATTCGTAATGAGAGTTGACTTAAAGTAGCATTTGTACATTTATGCCACAATATATTTGACAATTCTTTTCTAGTAATGGGTCTATCGGTAGCTTTTAGTAATACGGAAATAATTTGTTGATCTTTTGGAGCCAGTTGCTCTTGAAAATTTTTAAAAGTAACTGTTAACTGTTTTTTTTGAATATCTATCCCTTTTTTTTCTTTTGTCGAACAATTAAATATTGTTTCTCTAAGTTCTGAAAAGG
>NZ_JBIOSI010000007.1:0-1005 GCF_051714685.1 Enterococcus sp. AZ103
CGTCAACAATTGGTTAAAGGACACCTTCTTTCCTAAGTATGTTGAAACCAGCGATAAAGAAGTGGTGAAATACATGATGAAAAATCCCGAAGTATTGGGAGGCGTCATGACCTTTAAAAATATTCAAGAAATGGCTGCTTATCCAATGAAAGGGGGGAGAATAGATTGTTATGTGATAGTGACTGTCACAGACAAGCAACTATCACAAGACTACAACAATGCTTATCACCTAATCATAGAACAAGATGATAACGACCAATTTGTTGTAGAGAGATTGACCCACGATATTAAAAATTAGGAGGAAATAGTGAATGAAATTATTAACTGGGTTACAAAAAGTGAATTACGTTTTAGCTAGCGCACCAACAGGAGGAGCATTTAAGAATTGGATATTGCAGTTAGGGGGAAATGTCCTAATTGCTGCTATGGTCATTTTTTTAATTACTGGATTTGCTCGACAATCCATTGGAAGAATTGCAGGAGTTTTAATCCTAGGGGCTTTTTGTGCATGGTTTTTAAATAGTCCAGAAAGCTTCTTAGGTGTTTTACGAGGCGTTGCAGAACTATTCGGGCAGTAGAAAGCAGGTGAGAATATGCCACCATTAAACTACCGCACTATTTTTAAAAAACCGATTATCATTAATAGTATTGCCGATTTTATCTTACCCTTTTCCATTGAGTTGAAACGAGCTTTATTAGCCGTACCTGCACTATTGATTCTATGGGTACTAAATCGCTTTGTCTTAAACTACGTTTTCCCTTTGATTCATAATATGACCATTTCCTTTATCTATTATGGCGTAGGTATCTACTATTTGTCTGGTTGGTTCGCAGATGAATACACGATATTTGACAATAAAAATTTGATTTTATTTTTGAAGAACTACATTAAATATTTTACCAAAATCAAAGTAGGAAATCGGGTGTTAACAGACAATCAAATTATCACCAATCTTGAGCCAAACATTCGTTTTTCTAAAGCGAAAATCTAATCACAGGAGGTGA
>NZ_JBIOSI010000008.1:0-1005 GCF_051714685.1 Enterococcus sp. AZ103
TCACCTCCTGTGATTAGATTTTCGCTTTAGAAAAGCGAATGTTTGGCTCAAGATTGGTGATAATTTGATTATCTGTTAAAACCCGATTCCCTACTTTGATTTTGGTGAAATACTTAATATAGTTCTTCAAAAATAGAATCAAATTTTTATTGTCAAATACCGTATATTCATCTGCGAACCAACCAGATAAATAGTAGACACCCACACCATAATAGATAAAAGAAATCGTCATATTATGAATCAAAGGGAAAACGTAGTTTAAGACAAAGCGATTTAGTACCCATAGAATCAATAGTGCAGGTACCGCTAATAAAGCTCGTTTTAATTCAATGGAAAAGGGCAAAATAAAATCTGCAATACTATTTATGATAATCGGTTTTTTGAAGATGGTACGGTAGTTTAATGGTGGCATATTCTCACCTGCTTTCTACTGTCCGAATAATTCTGCAATGCCTCGTAAAACACCTAAGAAGCTATCAGGACTGTTTAAGAACCATGCACAAAAGGCAGCTAGAATTAAAACCCCCGCAATTCTTCCAATAGATTGTCTGGCAAATCCGGTAATTAAAAAAATGACCGTAGCAGCAATTAAGACATTTCCCCCTAACTGCAATATCCAATTCTTAAATGCCCCTCCTGTTGGTGCTGTCGCAACTACATAGTTAAACCTCTGTAAACCACTGATAAATTTCATTTACTATTTCCTCCTAGTTTTTAATATCATGGGTCAATCTCTCTACAACAAATTGGTCGTTATCATCTTGTTCTATGATTAGGTGATAAGCATTGTTGTAGTCTTGTGATAGTTGCTTGTCTGTGACAGTCACTATCACATAGCAATCTATTCTCCCCCCTTTCATTGGATAAGCAGCCATTTCTTGAATATTTTTAAAGGTCATGACCCCTCCCAATACTTCCGGATTTTTCATCATGTATTTCACCACTTCTTTATCGCTGGTTTCAACATACTTAGGAAAGAAGGTGTCCTTTAACCAATTGTTGACA
>NZ_JBIOSI010000009.1:0-326 GCF_051714685.1 Enterococcus sp. AZ103
GCAGTTTTTTCTTTCGTGTCGATCTGTTCCTCATTGGATTCTGGTAGATTAGTGGCTTTCGCAATTTTATTGTTGGTCATAACAGCTGGCACCTGTTTATAAGGGATAGACTGAACAAGATATTTTCCTTTCTTCTCCTTGACGTTGTAACAAAATAATTCTTGTCCCTTTTCCTCGTCGATTTGATAATCAATGAGATATTTCACTTGATAAAAACCGTCTTGTTTTTTCTTTTCCCACAATTGAATAGACAATACTTTCTTGTTGCTTTTTGCAGGATCATTCATTGGAATGGTGGTATCTACTGGAAAATATTTCTTTAAAGC